>CAYRYD010000006.1:0-167204 GCA_964428345.1 uncultured Saprospiraceae bacterium
TCACTGGCACAGTTTGGACTGAAATGAGTGGCACAGTTTGGTCCGTTTTATACAACCTACTGGCGCTATATACTAAACGTCATCAGGTCATACTCTGCTGACTTTCCTGATCAAACCCTTGGTACCTTCTGTAGAGTACGGCGATAATAATACATAGCATTATCCCAAGCACCAGATTCCATATAAAGGCGACCTCCCCAGACGATGCCGGTTGCAATATGATCGTGCTGGCGGAAAGGAATGCGTGCATGACCATGATGACTGGAAGGCTCCCTGTCCGGTCATACACCATTACCAGAAGTACCCGGAAGGCGGGAAGCGCCAAAAGATAGAAAGCAAGGAACCCTGCTACAAACATTGCCCATGATTCACTACCAGCCAGATAATTGCTTGCCCAGAAGGCGATCATAAAATGCCAAACACCCCATAGAATTCCTACGATGAGCCCGGTGGACAAAATGCTATGTTGCTTTCGCAACTGAGGTATCGCAAACCCAGTCCATCCGGTTTCCTCCAATAAACCTCCACCAATTAGTCCCCAGGTCAGTCCGAAAATCATTAAATCTACCTTGTCCTTCACCGTGATGATTCCCGGAAGAAACTCCCGATTGAGAAGGGAGAGCCCAAGGAGTACTGCTGCAACCAGAACCGGGCCCGTCAAAAATGCAATCGTGTACCAGCGTCCTTCAGTGCGCCAATGCAGAAACTGTGACACCAGTTTAATTAAACCTTTCTTACCATCGAGCAGAAAATTCATCAGATACCCGAAATGAAGGGTCCGGCAAACATATAGTCAGGAGGGCAGGCGCAAATAATTTGGCTGCCTGCTCTACGGTACCCGGGATGTGATCAGGTCCGCCAATCAATATCAGTATTCCTCCCCAGGAAATGGTAAACACTAAAAGGTAATAGGATAAAACCGGATGAAGTTTGATAAAGCCACTCATAGTGTCCATTCATTTGAAGAAGTCACGATTTAATCTGACAGTCAAACTACTTTGTATTGCCCAACTTCACAACTCAAAATGATCAACCCAACGACAAATTTTCACTTCAAAATCGTTGCATTCTGCTCGTCAAACATACTAATACTGGTCAGTTCCCTACACGCCAGTTATCTCTTTGAAGCCTTTGCCCTATCATTAAAGCTCAAGCAAAGGTTCATCCAATACTCAAAGCTCTTCCTTTCTCTAAAGCCTTCCGGTTCAACATAACAATAACCCTTATACTCCTTACCACCCATAATCATTGGTAAGAACCCGACTTTCCCGGCTATCTCATCCGTCAATAATGGATCAAAACGACACATCAGCCTTTCCCTACTTACTTTAACACACATTTTCCCATTGATCATAAACGCCAAACCACCAAACATCTTCCTTTCTTCCACTTTCATTTCAGGAAGCCTGCTTAAATACTCCCGTACCCGGTCGGCCAGTTTTATGTCGTAAGCCATCTAAAAATTATTTTTTGTGTAATTGCAAAACCTAAAATAAAAAAACATCATTAATCATGTTTATCACTCTCATCAGCACCAACGGTCAAATGCCATTCTGTTGTTTCCTCCTGTAAGATTGTCAATCCGATAATTTGCTCCGGTATCACCGAAATATATCCTCCTCCTCCTCCTCCTTCTTATCTTCAACTATAATCTTCCGAATCAGAGATATTTGACCCAGGTGGTAGTAGCTGTGTTCAATTACGCCTTCAATATTGCGTAAATAAGTTCCATATCTAACATCGACAAATGGTTTTTCCAGATTGACATCTGACATCTTCTCAATGCGTCTGGCAAATTCTTCTGCTTTAGCCAGAAATTCGTTGATTAAATCTTCCCAATCCAATCTGGATCTCACCGGTGGCATGTCATAACTTTATTTGTGTATTTGTCCCGTATTTCAAGATCTCCCCATTCAAAACATTCAGGATTCCTGTCAGATAATAATTAATATGGCAGGTTAAAGCAGCAATTGTATTGAGATTTTCCAACTTTGAGGGTGGCCTGCTCCCAGGAGACTGCTTCTATTTGTTCTTTGAAATTGTTATTGGCGATCCAATGCCCGTTGAGTAAACTTCCCGTAATCTATCGGCCAGTTCTTTACATCTTTCCACTTTAAGTATTCTTATCGTGCTTACAAATATTCTAAAAAATCGAATGATTCAGGCAAAAGATTGCATCTGCCCCATTGGGGAAGGAAACATACGCCAAATTATGGACAATCTGGGAGTAGGATATGGATAGAAACGATGGACTAAGTCTTTTCTTGTCAGCATCACAATATGATCGATGCATAGAGCATTGATTTTGCCGCAAAATGACGCCGTCAAGGTCGATGCATGGAGCAGCGTTTTCCGCCAGGAATATCCTTGTAATGCATCCGTGACTACTTCATCTCAGGCAAGTACACCTACAGTTAAAAGGGGGTTCAAATCACTGAAACAATCATAGGTTGTAAGCACGTTGTGGATAGGTTATTCCCTCCATATTTCATTCCCTTCCGATTCACAAAGTTTCTTCAATTCCAAAAGTTCAGATCTTGTCTGCCTCTGAATCTTTTCCCTGATCTTTTTACCAATAATGAGACTCAATATGTTCATAGGAAACTTCCATTTAATCATTGAATCTACGCCCACTGTCGACTTATGCTCATCCCATGTAACCAGATAATTTACATACACCCGATGTATCTTACTTTCCAATCTAAATGATATCAATTGATCCTGGATATAATCAATAATTTCTCCATACATCACAAGCGTTTTTCCATTTTCCTCCAATTCCTCCTTAAAAGTGGTACCAATTTTCCCTGATGTCTCCCTGATAATCTCTCCGCTCTTTACACCCTTCTGCCAACGCATTGCTTTATCCGGATTAGTAATCCAAAGAAAAACTTCGCTGGGTCTTGACAATATATCAACCGAAGCGCCGATTTTCATAATCTATTATGGAATTTGGAACAATTATCTTTTTAATGCATCGATTCTTAATCACCCAGGTAATGGTCACCATAGAGGGGTGTCCTATCCTATTTCTGCCATTGACCGGCCAGAAATTCTCTTGAAACCCTGACAAAATCATCCTTGTTTTCTTTATGTGCTCCGTGCGATGTCTTCGGCAATACCCACAGATAAGAATTGGGAAGATTGTTTTTAGCTTTCAGGAGGTCATCCCAAAGTATGCTATCCTCCTGGTCTCCAACGATGAGCAGTGTATTGGCATGAATGCTTTTGAATTCCGCCACACTGACTGAAACAACATAGTTAGGAACCTGCTCCAGGATCGATTTAATCTGTGCTTCGCTGGTCTGTTCCTCCTGCATCCAGGGTAAGCTTGAAATATTCTTATAAGACAGGTATTCAACCCACTCCGGAAAAAGCCTCATATCTGCGATACCGCAAGCACCAATAACTACCATCCTTTTTATAAGGCCGGGGTTTAAAAGCGCCAGCTGAAACAAGACATCACCACCAAAGCTATACCCAACCGCATTGATGCTATCAAGGTTTAAATACCTGATCAACTTATCTACATCCTCGGCCACTTTTACGATGGAAAGTTTTTCCGAAAATTGACTTGACTTTCCGTGACCTCTCAAGTCAATCAGGTAAACTTCATAATCATCTGTATAATCAAACACAAAAGGAAGCCATTCTTTAGATGAATGCGTATAGCCGTGTAGAAGAAACAACGGATCTCCCAGGCCGTACACCTCATAATAAATGGTTGACCCCTTCAGAGTCACTGTCTCTGCTTTTTTTGGTGTTTGCGAATAACCACTCATACTAATGCATAAAAAAATGAAGAAGTGACTTACAATTTTCATTTTACAGATGATATGCTTAATAAGGGCGGCTAATCCGTGAGTCTGCTTCCTGCACGCACACCCGGCACAGTCTGATAAATATAAGACAATTGCTGCAAATGTTCAAGTGCTCCACTGGAAACGGACCTGCCCTGGATTGCCCCTTGCTTATTCCCCCGGTTTCAATAAATGGGTCTACCCGGGTTTCCTCCATAGCAGCTTCGACATGACCTTTCGTGTTCTTAGACTCTTCCAGGAGTCTAATCTTAAGGTGAATCTCCTAAAGCAATACTAACCTTAATACGTTCCACCGCAATCAGCCTCCCGGGACGCTATTCAGTTGGTATCGGTAAATTATGTAACCGTAGGAATGACAGTTTATCCCAATATCCTCTTTGGAGCTGAATCTTCCCATCAACCACATGAAAGAATCCGCATCCTCTCAATCCCAGCGGATCTTTCCATTCCAAAATAGCCCATTGTCCATCTTCAAATATATTCTCCACAATACAGGTCATATTTACCTTGGAAAATTCCTCCTCAAACATTCTTCTGATATTCTCTTTTCCTTCAACAGGTTTATTGGCAACCTGATGGTTAATCGCATTTTCGGCATACAATTCACCCAGGCCCCTTGAATCTGCTCTATTAAATAAGGTTACAAACTGCTCAATTACATCTTTTGGTTTCATGGATCTATCTTTTTAATTTCAGGACGACCAAAGATTTGTCCATCATCGATCTGCTATCGCTCAGTGTCACCGATAATTTCTTTGTGCCCCGAATCACGAAGATTATTTCCATTCTGCTAGTTTTCAAATTGATCGACCGTCCGTTATACCATTCAATTCAATGGTTTCGGTCATATCCGGTGGTGAACATGGGGATTGCGGAGTAAACAATCAAAATGGCACCAGCCACAATCCTGGAGAAATAGACCATGATCTGTGGCATGTGCTTGAACTAAATTAGGAAAAAATAGCCGTAATCCAAGGCGGAGTACAACAAGAGAGGTATTCACAAAAAAAAAGATCCAGGACATTAACTCCAACTCATCGTCGGAAAACGATCTCAATCCCTCACGCAACGAACCGATAACCCCACCCTCTTATCATCGAAGTTCCGGTACACTGGTAAATTGACATAGTTAATGGAACGATAGTAGGCGTCACTACTACTCGACTCCGTACTACTCCACCACGTGACATAGCTTCCAAGATTGAAGAACAAACCATATTTAGTACGGGCGCCGCCCGGAAGAGCTGTAAAGCCGCTCTCATTGGTCGCCCCATACGGTACATAAAAAGTCTCCCATCACGTGACTCTTCCTATTTCGTAAACCGCTGGTTGATGGGCATGGCTCCACCAAGTTCAAGTGGACAAAACGGAATAACTCAATCCTCATGATTCGTTTGATAGTTCACCGGATTATCTTCGGCATCTTTGAGACGAAGGAAGCGCGAGGCATTGAAGTAAAAGATATCCCGTTTCTGTTCTTCCGTTAAAAAAGGGGCCTGTTCAATAGCGACAACCGCTTCACCAATCTTTTCCGGCCATACCATTTGGTCAGAACCAAACATCAGACGCTTTCCAAGACCAGCACGGACAAACGCGTGCAAATAGTCATAGAAAGCCGTGCGGGGAATCACCCATGTAATCGTAGATACATCTGCGTAAAGCTGTGGATACTGGTACATCATTGCAATCATTTCATCCCGGTAAGGATACCCGGCATTCTCGACAAAAAGCCGAAGTTTCGGATGTTTTATCAGGACGTCCTCCAGCAGCAAGGGACTGCCTGCAGCAGAGCGAAAGCGCGGCATATAAGGCCCGATTCCTAATGTGTGGATGAGCACCGGGAGATCGAGTTCTTCAGCCAGGTTAAAATAAGGTTCCAGCGTCGGATCGTTCGGAGGCACTCCATTGAGCTGTGTCCCGATTTCACCGATGCCACCAAGACGTCCGGCCTCATACTCCTCCCGGAGTATCTGAGGATCGGGGCTACCCGCTTCAAGAATGAAAGACGATGCAATGAAACGTTCCGGCGCTGCACTTGTCCATTCCCGTACCGTGGACAGATCGACACCACTAAGAAAACCCAGGACAATGTTGTAACGGTCCATAACTTCCAACGTCCGCTTGAGATTTTCACCGGGATTTGCCGTTGCCCGGCCTTCTCCATGACACGGTTCGGGACGGCAGATTGCCGGTGCTCCTGCAGGCACCTCATGAGGTAGTCCTGTGTGCATATGCATATCGATAATGGGAGGTCTTTGCTGACCTTTAGAGTCATCCTGACAATAAGCGCTTAAGCTCATGATAACGATAAATACAATATTGAACAGATTTTTCATCGCATTAATTTTGAATTTTCAGGCGTTGAGGTTGACTATTATTGTACGAATTGTCTCTCCCTCATACCTCCATTGACTATTGTTCGTGGTCGGGCAGTTTCAAACCACACATTTTAGTTATATCTAATGGATTGCACCAAGCTGTTGCATCAGACCCAGCTCATCAACATTTGTCCAGCATTCAACGAATTTTCCGTCAGCTAATTTATCAATGTCCATGGCTTTAATGGTGACACTTTTGCCCGTTGCAGGAATACCCCTGAATTCACCTTTATGTGTCCCGGTGGCAGACCAATGGGTTACCACTTTATTTCCCTCGGCAATCAAATCTATTATTGTGAAATGAAGATCAGGGAAAGCCTTACGAAAATCCATGTAAAATTGCTTTACATTATCCGGACCCTGTATCTCTTCACCCGGACGCGGGAAGTGGATGACAAAATCATCCGATACCAGTTCCTTTAGCTTATCAAAGTTGCTTTTGTTCCAGATTTCTTCAACGGCTATCCTCTGACGTTCTTTGTTATACTCTTCTGTAGTAATCATATCGATTTATTTTTATTTTTCTTGAAAAAAGTACAATACAAAACTACAGCGATAACAGCCAGACCGTATCGGTGTATTTACCCAATTCTAAGGGAAGACAAAAATGGGTAATTCTACCCATATATGAACAAAATGCCTGAATGATCCTTGAGAAGTCAAAAAAGAATCTCAGGAAATAAAGATTGTCAGGGTGGTTGGATCTTGGCTGACTTTCATCAAAGTTCGTTATTAAGTATTTTGTTTCTCAGAGCGAAAGTGGTCGCGGCAACACGTGATGACACACCGAGCTTATTAAAAATATTACCCACATGACGGTCCACTGTCCGCTCACTGATATACAATTCAGTGGCAATCGATTTATTGGTTTTTCCGGATGCCACCCCACGTAATACCTGGAGTTCGCGGAGTGTCAGGCCGCCGTATGTTTCTTCGTCTCTTTTCTTGCCCAATAATCGATTGACCCGTTCCAGATCCGGTCTCGCCCTGAGTTGTTCAAAAACCCATTTGGCAGCGGCCAATTCCAGTTCTGAATTGTCTTTATCATTTAATTCCCGGTAAACGAGCCCTTTCAGTTCTCTGGTACGTGCGGATTCATAAGGCATATGTAAAGAATTCCAAAATGTCGATGCATTGTGTAAATGCCCGAGGGCTAGTTGAACATCGCCTTCTGCCAGGAAAAAGGCCCCCTGGCAGTAAGAAGACGTGGCATGGAGATAGGGAACATCAAATTCGTTCGCAATGCCACACAACTCTTTGGTGGCCTCAGCTACTTCTTCGATTTTCTCCACAGCCATCATGATACTCACTACTGCAGGGAGAAGTTCTGCCCGTTTTTTGGTATCTTTTGTCTCCTGTAAGGTATTTCTAATAGAAGTTTCGGCTGCATCATCCTGGCCCTGTGTCAGTCGCAGTAATGCCAGGCCAGGTTGTGGTTTTCTACCCCATTTAGCAGCTTCACGGTAGCAGTCTTCCGCCTGCTCAAAATCGCCCAGTAAGCGGTGCAGTTCGGCTTTACGGTAATATGCTTCTCCGGCTGCCGGTTTACCCGGGGGTCGTGTCAACAGCTTACATGCCTCCCTGGTCTCCTCAAGGGCTTTGTCCCATTCACCATGAAATTGGATGATCTCGGCCCGGTGCACCAGACACTGGCCACGAAACGGTACCAGATCTGGTTGGGAATCACACCAGCGGCTCAGGGCATGCGTCCATTCCTTACAACGGTTCAGGTCCCAAACCTTGCGACAGGTCTCGATGACAGCGCAATAGACAATCCCGTTTACCACAGGAAAGACTTCCTCGGTTTCAACGGTTATCATCGTTTCATCCAGGAGGTTTACTCCTTTGGCCACATCCCCTTGCTGGATCATTGCCTGTCCGTGCCCCAACCGTCCAAGTGCGATCAGATCTGCATCGCCAAATTGCGTTCCAATGGTTGCAATCTGTTCAAAAAGTTTCTGTGCTCTGGCAGCATGACCCCCTGAGAGTGCCCCTAATGCAGCAGGAAGAAGGAACAATCCTTTCTCTGCACAGTTCGTGATTTGCTCATCATTAAGGAGTCTTTCCCCTCTGGCCATCCATCCACTGCTCCTTGCACTTTCCCCAGCATTCATAAACATCAGTCCAAGCCAAAAGGCACAGCGAACAGCCAGCTCCGTTTTCCTCTCGGCCAAATAACCCTGATGGGCCCGTTCCAGAATATGAAAACTTTCAGCGTCCCTGCCGGTTAGGTAAGCGGCCAGGGCAAGAGTCACCAGTTCCTTGGGTTCCAGACCATGCTCCTGATCAGCTTTCAAAAGCCGTACATAAGTCTCAGTCCAATTTACGAATCGATGCATCCTACCTAACGATTTAAATCTTCCGAAAAAAAGTTTTGTATCAAAGTTCTCTATTGTTTGACGGGAAGTCAACTTCTTTTCCGCTATTTCTTCGATATTTCCTTGTGATTAATCTATTGTTTGCCAGTAGTCAATATATCGATTATCAATGCCTTGATGGCATAAAAGTTACCTTTTCTTCAATGTCCCCTGCAAATGCACAGATAAAGGTCATACATGCAAGAAGTGCAGAGGAAAACAAAAATGCAAAAACAATATTTAGAATAGTATCAGGATTTCTAACACCTGGAAAATATCCGAAAATTCCTAATTCCATTAAAATTAACCATGAAACCGATGTTAAAATCAAGATATAGATCCATAGCACTGATAATCTTTTTCTCCACTTAAAAGATAGTGCCTTTTTCCACTAAACCAATGATTTGTTTACTTGAGTTGTAAAAGCCCAGGTCGGCACAAAAAGAATGATATGTCCTATTCCACCACCGACAAGCGTCAATAATATTAAAAGTAATAAAAGAACAGTTGCCCCATGTTTTACATGCATAGTTTAAAGACCAAAAGACAACTGCTAAACCAACAAGAATAACAGAAATACCCGTCAACAGATAATTGGGGATAATCGTAAAGGCCGCTTCTGTTCCATGAATCCAGTATCTGTTGGCTTCTCCAATAGCATCAATAAAGAAACCGTTTGTCGATCTCTTGCCCTGCAGAATCTCAAACACTCCATGATTAATAATACCGGCCATGCCTAGAAGTACTCCTATAACGGATGCCGTAATCTTTGTTCTTTTATTATGAGAAGCCATATCAGATTCCTCCATTTAGTAGTCAAGTATAACACTCGCTACTTACAAAGGTCCATTTGTAATCCAGCCTTCATTTGACAATCCAAGATAACAATCTCTAGCCCGCCATTATAAGAAATGATCCGGGCTATCAACTGGTTGATGACCGAAACCATTGCTTTGGATTAAACCGATTTTGGCACTTCAATCACAGAACCACTATGGCTGGTGATCAGCCGTTTTTCTTTTCAAGCAACGTGTTTCGGAGTGGTCCTTAAGCCTTAAATCAGAACAGAACCTGGAAATTTTCGCAAAGGAATATTGTGTATATTGTGAACTCAATACTCATTGTGTGGATGAAATAGATGAATCTTGACTGATACAGATTCGCTATTGAACCGATACGGAGACTATGACATGTGCTCTGTATCATGGAAAGGATCACGTGCTCGTTACCGCTTTGCCTGTTCAAAGACTCAGATAGCACCCCGCCTTTTCAGATGCCAGATGCAATAATACCTGACAAAAAACACGATTCGATTCTGATCAATTCATCAATTGAATTTTCTCTGCGTTTATGTATGAAAATAACTCCATTATAATGATCTTTGGTCGTACGTCTCAATACAGATAATTGAATATTATGAGAAAAAGCATCGTGATGAAATATCCGTTGATATTTTTCGCCTTATTGTCCAGTATATTGAGCATGGCCCAGGTACAGTCTCAAAGCCCGCTTGATAATGTTGTGATTACCACCAAAAAGAATAAAACCCAGGTGCAAACGAATGAAAAAGGGGAAATACTGATCAATGTATCCAAAAAAGATGCCCGTCAATTCAAAGCCAGGGGGTTCGTCCGTTACAGTGACTTCGGTGCGAAGGGCGATGGTAAAACCGATGATATAGACGCCATTGCTGCTACCCATGCGTTCGCCAATCAGCAGGGCCTTTCGGTGAAAGCGGACGAAGGCGCCTCCTATTATATCGGAGGAAAGCATCGCACGGCGATTATCCGGACTGACACCGATTTCGGCACGGCAGCCTTTATCATTGACGACACCGAAGTCCAAAACCGTAACACATATGTTTTTCAGGTTAGTTCCCAATTGCAGCCATTCAAGGTGGAGGGGGTTTCTTCCCTTAAAAGGAACCAGGAGAAAGTTGACGTCTCCCTGCCCGGGACCTGCATTGTCACGGTGACCGATGCCGGCATAAGACGGTATATCCGGTTTGGACCGAACCAAAACAATGGATCTCCACAGACGGATATCTTTATCGTTGACCAGAACGGTAAGGTGGATATGGATTCTCCAATCATCTGGGACTTCGACCAGATTACGGAAATTACCGCTCTTCCCATTGACGAAACGACGTTAACGATCTCCGGAGGGCGTTTCACCACGATTGCCAACAAGGCAGAATCGAAGTACACCTATTACAGCCGTGGCATTGCGATCAGACGTTCCAACGTGCTTGTGGACGGACTGGAACACCGTGTCACCGGCGAAGGAGACCATGGTGCACCCTATAATGGTTTTCTCAACATCGGCGACTGCTCCTACGTGACAGTCCGGAATACCATCCTGACCGGCCGTAAAATATACCGGACCATTGGATCGGCGGGGGTTCCGGTGTCTATGGGCAGCTACGGTATCGTCGCCAACCGGGCTCTCAATGTTTCGTTTATAAACTGCAGCCAGACAAATAACATCAACGACAACAATTACTGGGGAATCCTTGGATCAAACTATTGCAAGAATCTGGTTTACGACAGTTGCACCTTTTCACGTTTCGATGCCCACATGGGGGTTGCCAATGCCACCATCCGCAATTCGACCCTGGGTCACCAGGGAATAAACGCCATTGGCAGCGGTGTCTTCACCGTGGAGAATTCCACCATCTACGGGAGGAGCCTGGTCAATCTGCGATCCGACTACGGTAGTACATGGCAGGGAGAATTCATCATCCGCAACTGTGTCTTCGTGCCCTCAGGTGGCAGACCGGTCAGTGCCAGCCTCATTGGCGGGTCCAATTCCGGGCAGCATGATTTTGGCTACATTTGCTATATGCCGGAACGGATTACCATCGAAAATCTTCGTATTGACGATTCCAATCATCCGCAAGACTACCAGGGATCCGCCATTTTTGGCAATTTCAATCCAAAGATGACGGACCATTCATACGTCGAGCAATTTCCCTATGTCATAACCAGGGAAGTCATTCTCAGGAATGTGACCACCGCCAGCGGTAAGTCACTGCGACTTAGCGACAACCCGTTCATGTTCAGGGACGTGAAAGTAATCACTGAATGACGGGTGCAAATTATACCACAGCAACAATCATGCGACTGGTTCGTCATTCTATCATGTCTCTGACGGGGTTTTCAGGGTAAAACAATCAAAGGGGTTTGTCCTTCATATACTAACTCATTAACCAGGAATTTTCTGAAAAGCTGATCGGTCAGGAGACGAGAACCTTTTTGCACAACCAGAATCTCCTCAACCTGATTATTGATCACTTTTTTAATGTCTTCAAATGGATTGGCGCCTTCGTAAATGGTGTGGCTTGTATAATATCTGCTGCCAAACAACACCGACAAATCCCTAAGTTGCTTTTCCATATCCTTGGTTCTTTCGAAGGGTTTTGCCAGGTAGAAAAAGGTAATGTGTGTATTCTCTTTATCAATAAAATTTAATAAATTATTCAACTCCAGAATGTTCAAAGGGTGTTTATCTGTCACTGCCACAAATATTCTGGCGTGTGAAAAAGCAGAAATTTCCTTAGGTATCGCAGCAACAATACCCTTTGCATTATCAATAACCTGAGTAACTACACTGCCAAGGAAGATTTTCTTGAGCAACCCTGTCCCCTTCATCCCAACAAGAACCAGATTATGAAAAGACTCTGCCAACAATTTGGTCAATGTAAGATGTAATTGCTGGTCAGAGACTGCAAACGATGTTTTCACAGTTGATGGAATCAGCGTCTGTGCAAGTGCTTTAAGTTGCTCCAGGGCTTCATCGTTTGCCTGCCGGGCAATCATCCTCCTGCTTTCATTGTCGGCAAGAGCAGGTGCCATAACGACAGTCTGATGAATCAAAAGCAATTCTGCATTCGTCTTTTCACCCCAATCGCCGGCATATCGTATCAGATTGCCTGAAAACTCGGAAAAGTCAATAAGTACGATAAGCCGTTTCTTCATCGCTTAAGATTCTACTACCTCCCTGGATTTGTACAGACAATCACTCACTTTTGCAAAATCTTTCTGACTATCAGCAATAACCATTAAAATATCGTTTGCTTCCAATTGAGTTGATCCACCCGGACGGATATAAGATCCGTTTCTCTTTATCATGATAATGAAAGCTGCTGACGGGAAATTTAAATCTATTATCCGTTTACCAACAACAGAGGAATCAGGTACTATTTCAAATTCACGTAAAGATGATTTTGGAAGGTCTAATATCAGACGGTCAACTTCTGTAATCTTCTTTGCCGTTTCGGGCAGGGCAACATTAAGCCATTTGGCAAAAATTGAAAGCGTTGTACCCTGAACAAGCACCGATGTAACCGAAATAAAAAACACGATATTGAAAATCATATTTGCTTTATCGATCCCTGCCAACAGCGGATAGGTGGCAAATACAATCGGAACAGCCCCACGCAGACCAACCCAGGAAATATAAAATCTTCTCCTGAGTTTCATTTTAAAAAACATCAAGCTGAGAAAAACACTCACTGGCCGGGCAACAACAATCAGAAACATTGAAATTAGTAATCCTAAACCAATATAGGGAATAATCTGAGAAGGGAAAACAAGTAAACCCAAAGTAAGAAACAGAACAATTTGCATCAACCAGGCCAAACCATCATACATCCTGAGAATTGTCTTCTTGTGTATCAGTTCCTGATTACCTAAGTAAACGGCACAAATATAAATAGCAAGAAACCCGTTTCCACCAACAAAGTCTGTTGCTGAAAATGTGATAAACATCAGGGCGATAACCAAAACAGGGTAAAGTCCTTCAAAATCGAGCTTGATATTGTTAATGATGATCTTGCTAAGTCTGCCAAAAGCAAAACCCGCAATACCACCCAAAATCATTTGCTGGAAGAACAGTGGTATGATTGACAAAATACTTTGGTCCTGGTTGATTACCAAAGTTAAAAAAGCAATGGTTAGCACATATGCCATGGGGTCGTTACTTCCACTTTCCAACTCCAGAGTTGGTCGCAGATTTGTCTTTAAGGCAAGACTTCTTGAGCGTAAAATGGAGAAAACTGCTGCCGCGTCAGTTGATGAAACAATAGATCCCAACAACATACTTTCGTATATGCTAAAATCGGTAATAAGCCAGACAAAGATACCAAGGGTAACCGCAGTAAGCAAAACACCCAAAGTCGATAATACAAGTCCTTCCCTGAGAATAGGCTTTACAGATGTCCAGTTCGTGTCAAGACCTCCTGAAAACAAAATGAAATTGAGTGACACAATTCCAATGAATTGGGCAATTTTTGGGTCGTCAAAACGAATACCCCCGATTCCGTCCGACCCTGCCAGCATGCCGATCGCCAGAAAAAGTATTAAGGTGGGAACGCCAAATTTGTAAGATGTCTTACCTACAACAATGCTTACAAATAGCAACAGAGAGCCAACTAACAGTATATTTTCAATCGTTAAATTCATTCCTTCTTATCTCTTCTGTTTGTCTGCCCAAATTTACACTTTCCTGCCGGCTGAAGGTATTAAAAAGCTCCCTTGTTTATCTGGCCATCTCAGGCCGAATGCTCAAGAATGTCAACTGCAGGATCTCGTTTAGGGTCGGTTAAGCATGGCAGCCTACACGTATGGCTACCTGCGTCCTGGTAGTCGGATCCTTCAATCAATCTCCAACTACGATAGTGACACCAACATTGACACGATTCAATATTGTTTGTTTCTTTGGCTAGCCAGAATCACCGATCTGGTCAACACCGCCTCACGGTTTTTAAACCTTCACTGAAACTTCGTATGAGCCTCCGGGAGCCCACGCCAGTATCAGGATACCGAAAACTAAGTCAAGATCTTTGGCAGTGGCCCATTGAACGACAACCCATAGGGAAACCCTTCAAACCGTTGCCGTAAGTGGTATTTGCCTGCAATTCTGTCCGTGCCCTTTCGTACATTTCACAAATCGGGCGGGATCTACCCTCCAGTATGGTAACACGTGATATCAGTTTGGTTTCTGACAATCGACATTAAAAATATGGTCATACCAGCTTTATACATGGTACGATTCATCTACATCCGCCGAGGATTTATTCTACCTGTCGGTTAATCTTTTTGGAACGCCTCCCGGCATCAAAACACTGTCTGCCGATGTACTTTACTTTCAATGACAGTAATTCTTATACTCATTGATTTCCCGGAAAGTCTGTCTTCCAGGTATTTATTGCATCCTTCTAATGCTCGCAGGATTAACTTGACTTCCTTTTTTCCAGGGTCCAATGATCAGGTGGAGCCTGAAGATTTGTCATTCTGTCAGCGATTTTAACCGACCAAACCTCCTTCTCAAGATGTTTAATTCGATTTAAACTGTCCAAGACCTTTAGTTCTTTCGGGAGGGAATTGTTTTTTGAAAGGGCAGAAACCGCTTCGGATATTCTTTTGTCGAATTGAATTTCGATTTCACCATTCAAGGTGTTGGTGTCTTCCAAAACATCATGCAGAAAGGCGACCTTTCATCTTTCCATAGCCCGGCTTCTCAATGTTGCGGGCATTTTTTCAATCGCATACCGGAGAGCAGTACGGGGCATGACCGCTTTGTTTTGCATGACATAGTCAAATATCTCCTGTTGATATGCTTCGCTGGCCGCTTTAAGCATCCAGCCATAGCCTTTCTGGACCAAATCATCCTGATCCAAAAGAAGCCGGTCGGCAATATCCACGATTTCTCCAAGAAATTTCCCCTTTCTGGCCGGTATGATCAAAGTCACTGCAGCGGCACGGCGCATCCATCTATTATCTGACCTGGTAAAGCCGACTAATTTTTTTATGTACTCAGGGTACATTTCGATGAATGTACCCAGCGTATGATTGCAGAGGGTATCACAGGATGCCCAATTATTGACGTAGGTACTCAACCATTTTTCAAATATCTTGAAGTCTTCCGGTGTGTATTGCTTATGCAGAAAATAAGACCAGTTGCAGGCGATAAATGATTCTTCCAGATATCCCGACTGCCACAGTTTTTCGCAGAGTGCATAGATTTCCGGTTTTGGCAGGGAATCAATCTTTTTGAACCAGGCTTTACTGATCTTACTGACCGTTGTTGTCTTTACACCATGCGATTTTACCGGTTCTTTAAAAAAACGCTGACTGCCGGCCCGGATCTTCTCATCGGCGCTGGCGATAAGCTCCTCCCGGATTTGTTCTATGAGATGCTGCATTGCCCTGATGGTATTTTTACGGGTGACTTATCTGATCTGTCACTGGTCTCACCGCACATGAATTTAATGAATCCCGCGAAGAAACCATCAAATCATGGTACCGGGTTGCTAAGTTTATTGCGCGTGCTTCCACTTGCTCAGCCAACGGATGACCAGGAAAGTCATCATGACCATCATCAAACCAAAGAGGATGTTTTGAAGTGTTTCCATTTCGGTCAGCACGGTATTGAGACTGCGATGGAAAAAAAATCCCAGGGCGATGTAAAGCGACGTAAACAACACGAGACTCATCAGATCGTATTTCAGGAACCGGGACAGCGGTACTTGCAGTACACTGGACAGAATCGGACTCCAGAATCGCATCCGGGGTATAAAACACAGGAACAGCATGGCAATGGGAAAATTACGCTGCAGCCGAAGAGTTGTTTTCTGCAGAAAGGAATGATCCATCCTTTGCCGGATCTTTTCCGCCCATTGATTGCCCAACCGGATGAGAAAGAAGTAAATAAGGTCGATGCTGACAAAAGCGGCCAGGGATACCAACCCAGCCCAAACCGGGTGGAATGCTCCTTTCGAGCAAAGAAACCCGATACTCAGGAGACTGATCTCATGCGGAACCGGAGTGACCTGGTCCAGCGAGATGAAGTAGAGAAATATGCCGAAATAGCCCAGGATAAAGGCATAGTATGATAAATCATAGATTTCGGTGAGAAATATCAAAGCTCCTTCTGGACAGTTTTTTCTATAACGTGGTTGGAGTTTTCTCCGTTCCCCGATCCGGTCCGGATCCGGATCTCCTCAAAAATGTTCGAACCATCCTTACCACAAGATGGGGACAGAACGCTTTGGCAGGCAGGAGGATCCGTTTAGCGGGATTCGTTGTCGGGGTTGGCTGCATGTGAAATATGCAGCAGCCAGTCTCTCCCGGATTATTCATGATGATCTGGATTCCGAATCAGAAATGGATGACTCATATCGTTTCGTTGCAGAGTTATTTTCTGGTTTAATGTTGATCCAATTCATAAAGCATCAGCTGAACCGGCTGCGGATATGGAGGATCTCTCGGTCGGTCGAAATTAGCGGGAAGGGTCTGCCACTGCAATAAATATTGGCCGGTATTATCCAGTCTGCGGTTGATTTGCATTCCTTGCAACGCTGCATCCGGCAGGTTTTCAACATGCATGAATTTTTTACCTGGCGCATTTTCCACCAGAGTCAGTAGCTCTTCATCTATTTTCAGTAAACCAGACCCGTGTTTTTCGTGGCTGTAAGAAAAATAAATATATCCCTTTCCATCGGCTTTGATCTCGCTCAAATTAATCGCCCGGCCGAGTGAACCCCGTTTATTGATGTCCCAGGTATAATCCGGCCAGTCGGATACCTGCCGGTTGATCCATTCACCATTCTGATAACGGCAAATAAAAAGCTGGCTTCTTCCCTCCTTATCAAATTTGTGATAGCCCATGATCACCCGGTTCTTACCATCGAATGCGAGGATCTTCGAACTGTTCATCAGTCCATTCCAGGGCCCCACCGGGTCGGCAATGACCCGGCGTTCGCGGTATTGGATGGGGATCGGGATGGACACCCCTTCGATATTTTCAAAATGAATAAAGTCACGCGTTCGTACATAGGAAAGATTGTGGTTGGTATTGGCGATAGGATTCAGCCTCCATACCCACATGTAATGGAAATATCCGTCCGGACCTTTAACCGGGTTGGTGGGATAGGCATTGGTTTCTCCCTCGCCGTCAAACAATCCCTGGTTTAGCACCCGGATCCACTGCCGGGTCCCGGTATCATAGCGGTTGATGTAGGTGATGCCGTCACCGCTTCCCCCATCCCGGTATTGAAAGAATAATTCATCGTCGTGATTTCTGAAAAACACCGGATAAGTGACCCGGTTTTCTTCGCTGCCCACCATCGTCAGTTGTTCAAACTGGTCAATCGAATGCGGTGTTTTCGACCGGAAGTAGATCAGCGGCACCCCATGCATATTGCCGCTCACATGCAAAAAGCCGGCTTTATCCAGCGCCATGACCACGCTGTTGTGCGAATCCCAGCCCACCCTGGTCGGCAGGAGGGTTTTTTGCCACTGTTCGCTGTCCAGCCTTCTCCGGGCGATACACATCTGGCGGGCGGTATCGTAATAGGCGACATATTGGTCCGTAGTTGTCGTGAGAATATCAAATCCCACCGGATGACCGGACCAGACCTCCGCTACTTTGATCGCCCTGATCACATTATGCTGCCGGGTGATATCCGTAATGCGCTGAGTGGTTTTGCATTGAAGCAGCAATATTGCTGTCAAGAATAAAAAAATCTTTTTCATCATCCGATTTGATTTTTCCTGGTGTTCGGGTGTGCCGCCAGTTTCCTGAACTGGCCCTCAAAAATCAGGTAACAGGAATTTTGACTGTTTAAAGAAGCGGCAACATCATCAAATTTTTAAAAAAAATCTTATGATCGTTGCCTCCCTACTTTGATTTCAGCAGATCATCCCTCATTTTTCTCCGGTAAATTACTTATTTCAGGTTACAAAATGAGGTGCTATTGGGACTAAGCGCGATCAATCTCCGTCATTGCTCACATCTTTTCTCCGGAATCCCATTCCACCATGACTGCCAGAAATCGTTCGACATCATAAATAGCGTTATGGGCGGACGGCGAGATTCGGGGAAAAATAAGATCAAAGGCATGGTCGGTCTGGGTGAGGGTATGCATGACCACAGGTACACCGGCTTTCGACAAGCGGCTCTGCAATTGTTGCAGTGCTTTCAACGGAGCCAGGATATCATGATTTCCCTGAACCAGTAAGGTGGGCGGAGAACCCGGGTGGACGTAACTAAGCGGTGAAAAGTGGCGGTAGGCTTCCGGATTGGTCTCGGGGGTACCGCTGAGCATAGGTTCCAACATACCCGGCTGGACGTCCTTGTCAAAGCCCAGGCGATGAAATTTCGTACCCATCGACTTTTGTATCCAGGATGGCATACCACCGGACTGGTCTTTTTGCTTTTGGGCAATCGCTGAACGGGTAGAAAGGTGCTGCGCCGTGTGATAGAACGTCGCTGCCAGATCCGCCTGGCCGTATAGGGAGACTACTGCCCGAACGCTGAGATCTGCCGTGTTGAGATCATCGGGAGTGAATGACCTGCTTTTTTGCGCATAAGCGGCTAACAGGGCAATATGCGCTCCGGCTGAACCACCACCAATAACGATTAGACCGGGTTGCAGGAGGTAAGTGGCAGCATGGGATTTTAGCCAGGCAACCGCATGCAGGGCATCATGCACCATTCCGGTAAATCCGGTCTCCGGAAAGAGCCGGTAAGCCACATCCATAATCAGGTGACCCTGTGATGTCAGGTGTCTGAAGAGTGGACGGGTGCCGAAATCTTTGTCCAATACAGTCCAGGCACTGCCATGCAGGTAGACGAAAGCCAGCCCGGATCGGCTGATGCTATCCGGAGGTTGCCAAATGTCGGCAAAAAGCTGACGATTGGTACCCGGAATGGTATAAAACGAAACATCCTGTTGCAGAACCGGTTCGGGAGCAGGAGGCAGAAGCACTGCATAACGCCGACGTAGAAAACGATCTTTTGTTTGTGGGGGAATCCAATTTTCCCATCCTTCACCCAATACATTTTCAAATCCGGTAGGAGGAAAGGGTGCTCGGGTAATTTCAAAAATATGCAGCAGATAAAACAAGCCACTCAGACTACCCAAAACGACGGCGATCATTGAATTTGTGGTCCACCCCAAGATGACGGTCAACAATGCGATCAGGAAAAGCAGCGGCGAAAGTGCCGAAACGAAGACCTTGATGGTCCAGAAAACAAGGGTCGTCGGTTGACGAAGGGGCAACAGCGCAAACCGGGTCAGTATAAAATTGACCACGGTGAGTGAAACCATGAAAATCATGATAATTTTCATTAAACTTTCATTTCTACATCGTGCATAATCCAGCCGAAACAGAACTAGGCAAAACTATAGAGGGAAAAACAGCCGGGAAATGATCTGGAGAGGGTTACTCCATGAGGATGGTCATTCACTTCCAGACACTCATGCATTCTCCGGTTATTTGAATGCATAATCTACTGGTTGACTATGTCGCTTTCCATAAAGTGTGTGATGATTTGCAGGACTTCAGGAGCGTCCCTCCCGATCCACAACAAATGACCCCAATCATTCTTGAGTGTTATAAGCGTTGAGTGTTTAATGCGTTTATGGGCATGTAGTGCATGGCTGAGCGGAACGCTTTGATCGTATTCACTGTGTACGATCAGGGTAGGACACCTGATTTTCTCCAGGGTCTTAACATCGATCGTTTGATCCAGATCATTGACAAAACCTTCCCCCGAATCGTATTTCCTTAAAGCGTTAATGAGTTCTCTCACATCATCCCCGGTGATGACCGGATCGGGCTTATTGGAAAACTGCCGGATAAACCCGTGGGCAATCTGGTTTGGAGCGACCAAGGCGAAAAACCGGACAATCGCCCAGATGATCTTTTGCCATGCCGGATGAAACATGCGGTGTGCTGTTTTATAAGTCCTGTCCTCCTTATCCAGCCATTTTCTGGTGACCGCTGAAACCAGGATGAGTTTACTGACCCTTTCCGGAAACCGGGCACCAGTTCCAGAGCCGTGAGACCTCCGGCAGATATTCCATAGACGATCACCTGGTCGAGATGGAGTTCGTCCAGCAGGTTTTTCATTAATCCGGCTGCTTCCATTGGGGTTTTGTGATTATGGAGGGATGTTTGTCCGTAGCCCGGACGGGATGGGGTGATCAACCGGAATTTCCTGAGATCGAGTCCTTTATGGGCCAGGGTATCGTGACAATTGGAATGACCGCCATGCATAAAGAGAACCGGTTGTCCGGTCCCCAGTGAGCAGAACTCGATTTTTCCGACAGGGATAGTGATCTGATTATGGATCAAAATATGGTACATGGTTTGGGGGTTACCAGGATCTAATCCTTCCAGACCGGGATTTCAATATAGCTGTCATTAAACCATTTAATTTCCAGTGGTTCTCCGGCATCCCGGATAGTCTCATACGCAGGTTCTTTCCCGGAACCATAATTGATGATTTCAAACGGATGTTTGTTGACATTTAAAACCAATACCAGTCGACTGTCTTTATTGATTTTCTTACAGATCAGGTGTGATGCTTGAAGGGGAATGAATTCTTTCTGATCTGGCGTGAGGAGGCGTCTCCGGCTGTTGTCTTCTGCATAACTGGCTCTGCCCAAATAGCGGGAAAGCATGAAATACCGACCATCTTCGGTTTGCTCGTAAAAAGAAATTGAAATATCCATATCCTTTTTATTGGTGGATACCGATAATCGTCCGGTAAATGCTCCATTGAATATGAATGCCTCCGGAAATTTCCCGGACGAATATACGAGCCCGTTACTGGCATCGAGCGAGTCAATAATCAGCATGGGATGAAAGTAATTATTCATATTGGTCCGGTCCGTGAAGTCCACTTTCATCGTTTCAAATGTGATGGTTTCCGGTTTTTCATCCGACAGCATGTTATTGTCCAGGTACAACCGCAATTTTTGGTTGCTCATGGCTTCAATGCTGGGTTTATGCCACCAGCTGTTGGTGCCCATCACCTGAAAGTTGATTTTATCTTTGAGGAGGGTCGGTTTATCCTTTCCCCTAAGTATCCAGTCCAGCCAGTCAAAAGCCAGATCCCTCATACTGACCAGGGCAACGGTGTCAATTTCATAACCCCGAAGGTTAGCCGCCGGATTGCCTTGTCCGCCCCAGTGATCGTAGGGACCTATCACCAGGTAATGTTCGGCATTGGGATTGTACTGGTGATGCATCTGAAAATACCGGACTGCCGAGATCTGTGGCCCGTCAAAATATCCGGTCGTGGTCAATACAGGAATGTTTATCCTGCTGTATTCAGCTGCAGTGGGTGCCAGTGATCGCCAGTATTCGTCATAGGCAGGATGGGACAGCCATTGCTGGAAATGCGGATTGGGATAGCCCACGGCACTGTCCAGTCTGGCATAGGCATAACCTTTTTCATACCATTCCCACAACAAATCGACGGGAATGGGTTCTCTGCCATAGATATTGTTATGAGACCAGTTTAGTTCAAAACCCACTGGTACATTGTTTTGCATGGGAAAATCAAAACCGGGCATTACTGCAACCTGAGGCACGATGGTTTTCAGGGCGGGATGGAGGTTCTTAGTTGTTGCCCACTGTGAAAATCCGGTATAACTTCCTCCATACATGCCCACTCTTCCGTCGCACCATGATTGTTTGCTGATCCATTCGATGATGTCGTAAATATCCGCCTGTTCATGCTCATACGGGGCGTAATAACTCAGATCAGTACGGATACCACGGGCATAGGCTACCACACCTGCATAATCATGTGCTGCTGCCCGTTGGGCGATAAGGGCATCACTTTCTCCCTGATCGTAGGTGGTGTAGAACAACACTGCAGGCAGAGGCCGGTTATTGGCTTTATTCTCGACGATGATCGCCGAGATATTCACTCCGCTGCGGGTCGGGATCAAAACACTATCCTGGATGCGATACATGCTGTCGGCTGCTTCATTCGACTGAGCCCGGGAAGAGACGACCAATGTCAATAAAAGAAAAGTGGTCAAAAATTTCTTCATACTGTTACGTTAGGGGTTTTTTAATTATGGTCTGACAGCAAACAGAAGATGAATTTGATAAAAAAAATCATTCCTGAATTCTTTTCTTTGTCACACAAATTGTGAATTGTATTAATTAAAGCCCTGCAATTTTTGCTGACATGAGCCCTATGAAAACAACCCCGGAGGAGAATGAACAATTGGTGAGGGAGTTTATCGGAGCTCTGCAACACAGAGATTCACCGGATGTGCTGGGCCGATTTTATCACCTGGACGCAGAACAGAGCGAATTTCCGAACCTGACCACCAAAGGAAAGTCATTAGAAGCATATCAGACCTCAAAGCAGCCGCTGCGAAGGGCCAGAAATTACTTACCAAAGAAAATTACGAGATCAGAAAGCTGTATTTAACCGGTGAAACGGTGATCATGGAAGCTGGCTGGACCCGAACGCCCGCCATCCCCCTGGGCAGTATCAGTGCAGGTGGCGAATTAAAGGCCTATTTTGTTCAAATATTCGAATTTAAAGCTGGCAGAATATACAGGCAGAGAAACTATGACTGCTTTGAACCATTTGAGTGATGCCACAACCAATAATCTCACTCACTAACAGAAACAATACCGTTAAGAGGCTGTTGAATTATGCAGCATACTATTGAATTTAACCAGACTATCCATGCGATTGGGGGCGAGGTTGATTTGTACATCACGGAGTAATAGTAATTAAATCCACAATTATTATTGCTCTAACTGCAGTGCAAGGAATTGATGGATTTAATTCAAACCTCTTCCATGTGAATATTGATAATCATTGACAATATTTGATAAATTCATACTGGATGCCGGAACAACCAAACCAATGAAGAACAGATCAGTCAATGCTGGATCCGTTGATTTCTTACCAAAGCCGTCAAAGTGATAAGGTCCTCTGCCTGACCTGAGAGGCTCTTGTACTGAGTATTTAGAGTCGCTGTAGACGTTTGACCGTTACCTCCTGATCATCGCTGATCCGCAAG
The DNA here is from genome assembly GCA_964428345.1 of uncultured Saprospiraceae bacterium. GTDB lineage: Bacteria > Bacteroidota > Bacteroidia > Chitinophagales > Saprospiraceae > JABDMH01. The sequence continues at coordinate 23,405 of CAYRYD010000006.1, forward strand.
TAATACATGCCGCTTTGCAGATCCTTAATATTCATGGCCAGAATCTCCGGCTGCTCTTGCCCCGGGTTAAATCGGGAAATCAGTCTCCCCTGCAAATCCAGGAGCTCCAGTTTAAACACTTTTCTCGATTGGTGATTTGCCAGGTGCATTACCTCGTCGACCGGATTTGGATAAATGGTATAAGCCGGGTCTCCTTCAATGGAGAAGGAGGCAGTTGTGGCAGGATCTCCGGTCTCCCCCGATTGCTTATCAACCAAAAGCGGGGTTCCGATCATCATCGTATAGTCCTCTACCTGACCATAGTAAGGTTCGAAACAGGCATCGGGGATCTTGAATCCCGAATAGGCCGCAATACCCCTGACCCGGAGGGGTATTCCCTTTTTTGCCGAGGCGGGGATGGTAACTTTCACCTGATGGCTTGTCGATTTATCGGACGTGAGAATGGCTTCTCCCTGGTCTGAGAAGTCGCCATCACCGTTGTAGTCGATAAATACCCTTACATTCTGGATATTCTGAGTACCTGTGTTCAAACTAAGATCGTAGGTTTTTCCCGGTTCGACGCTAATAACCGAGCACCAATTATCCACATAACCTCCATCTTCCTTTGCGTTACCCGAAATTACCGAAAAATCACCCAACTGAAACTCCAGGATACCAAGACCGAAATTGTTGTCAGGATATTTTGTCTGAGGAATACAACCGGAAGCAACTGGTGCTGATCTATCTACCGGAATTGCCCCGGGTGAGTGAATCCAGCCTGGGCGTAAACCATGAAGAGTAGCCAGCATGCGATCGACCTGACCCTGGGTGAATTCATACTGACATTCCTGACTGGAATAATCCATAAAATTGTGGACGAACAACTCGTTGGAATATCCACCATCACAGACGTTAGTTCCAGCCACCAGGCAATTGTTGCCAGATCTCCGGTGCGGAGGGGTATCTGCCACGCAATCACCATTGAAGGGTCCGCAACCTGTAAATGAAGGACACCGGTCGCCAAGACCATCCCGGTTGAAATCATCTCCTTCAAAGCTGTGGTAGAGCCCTAAAATATGACCGATTTCATGAATAAGGATGGTCCCCAGTCGGGTGTTGTTTTTCAGGTTAAAGGGACCGTCGGCATTATCCTGGTATCCAAAAGCATTGTAAAGGATGACCACTCCGTCCATTTCAGGATCTCCACCGGGAAACTGGGCATAACCCTGGATACCTGATTTGGCTCCGTTATCGCCAATTTCACGCACTACCCAGATATTCAGATACTGGTTGGCCGGCCAGCGACTCAGGGATTTGACGGCCCGTTCATTACCGGCAGTGATGCCTTTGTCTTCATAGCACTCGTTATTGACACAGACACCCTGGGTATTGACCCGAATGATGCCGTCGGTTGGTTCGCACCCGGGAGTTCGCCTTGCCAGTGCAAACCGGATGCCGGTGACTGGAGTTGCATAACCACCCGTGCCTGCAAAAGCCTTATTAAGCTGGTCTAAAGCAGTCTTGATCTGAGCATCGGACAGGTTAACAGCGGTACCCACGGACTGTCCGGTATGCATGACATGCACAACCACCGGAATCGTGATGGTGTCGCTATCGAGACTGCGGCTGTGATTGTTGTACATGGATTGAATTAATAGTTCCTGTTCGTGGAGCAACTGCAGGAAATCTGGTTTTTCCCGGACAGCCCGATCCATCCTGTGATCGAAACCGCACCGCTCGACGGGTTGGGCTAAGACAGGAATACAGAAACCAATAATAAATAGGAGTGTCAAAATCCTACTCATGGTCTAAAGTCTTGGTTATCAATTAAATCTCAACCATTGAAGAACCAAAGACCACGCCATATTGGGATTATGACGCCATATGTAAACAAAAAGTTATTTGTAAATTACTGCCATTGAACCGTTAGGGAAGAGGCACCAAAGACATATTTAAATTTTTACATACGAGGTTTTTCTTCCGAATCGATCGGGACAACCATTCCATCGCGGGCGATGACGGTGTTGGCAAAATGTTCCCGTGCTTCCTTGAGAAGTATGGACGTATCGCTATAGCGATTGCTGAAATGCCCGATAATCAACTGGTCGACACCAGCTGCTTTGGCAATCAGGGCCGCCTCCCGTGCAGTGCTGTGTCCACGTCTATGAGCTTCTTCCGACAATTCACTACCAAAGGTTGCCTCGTGGTAAAGCACATTGGTGTTCCGGATCAGAGGGACTATTTTCGGATGGTACCGGGTGTCGGAGCAGTAGGCGTAGGAAATCGGTTCTCTTCCCGGCTGGGTCATTTCTTCATTTCTGACCCATTGACCATCGGGACTTTTCCAGTCCTTACCATTTTGGATCGATCGCAGATGTTCGTACGGAACCTTCAGGCGTTCGATGGCCTCCGTATCGATTTTTCGCTTGAAGACTTTCTCGCGGAAGAGGTATCCGGTAGTTGGTGTGCGGTGATCGAGTGGGATGGTATATACCTGCATCTGTCCGGTTTCCAGTATTTTACGGCTGATCTGGTCGTCATGTTCTTTAATCTGAAGGTGATAATTGAGATGAATACCGGTTGTCTCATTAACGACATCGAGGTAGTGTTTAAGGCCACGTGGACCATAGATAAAGAGCGGATCTTCCCTTCCGAAGAGATTGAATGATGTAATAAGACCGGGTAGACCGAAGATATGATCGCCATGCAGGTGACTGATAAAGATATGTTGAATACGGGAGCGGCGGACCCGGAATTCAGCGAGCCTGGTTTGGGTTGCTTCTCCGCAATCGACTAGAAAAACTTCATGTTCGGTATCAAGAGCCTGAGCAGATGGATTTCGGTCTAAGCTGGGTACCGCTGCATTGGTGCCTAATATATAAAGGCTCCAGGCCATAGCCTTATTCTTCTTCCAATTCCTTCTCCAAATGCTCCATATAAAGGTAATCGATGGCCTCACTGACGGTAGGGATCACCTGCAGTATGGTATCCAGCCGGGAGATTTCGATCAGTTTCCTCACTGCGGCATGTTCAACGCCAGTTACAATAAAAGTGCCCATACCCTTCCAGAGCCGGTTGCCGGTAAGAATAGCGCTGAGGCCGGATGAATCGACATATTTTACCCTTGAAAGGTTTAGGATAAAATTGGGAATGCCTTCATTTCGAAAAATTACAAACTCTGATTTCAGATCGGGTGCCACAACGGAATTGAGGTTTTCAACATCCAATGTCATTATGGCATACCGATCCTGTTTATCTATTGAATACTTCATTACATATCCTTTTCGCGGCACCGAAGGTACAAAGAATAGAAAAAAACCACCGAAAATTGTCGTATTTGAACGGAGAAAGGCCAGGTTGGTGGAATTGCTGTCCTCCTTTACCAGCGGGCTTTTGCCCGGGTTATCCTAAAAAAACCGTAGTAAACAACCAAGTCCTACTGCAAAACGTTAATGTTATCAAAGTATTAAAGTGTGAACTAATCAGGTATAATCGCATATTTATATGGATATCGAGGTATATTAAACGAAGACAATTGCCTGATTCAGACAAAATTACCGGAATATGCAGTATGGCATGATTTTCAACGGAGTTAATTGAAAGCCAAACGTATTGTTACTTCGTGTAATTAATAGTATTATTGTTTTACAAAGTTTTAGCACATATGAATAACAGGTTCTCACCGGAAATCAAAGATATCATCAGAGCCAGCCGAAATGAAGCATTGAGGCTGGGTAATGATTTTGTCGGTACTGAACATTTGCTTTTGGGTATCCTCCAGGGAAAAGACTACCTGGCCAACAAGGTGCTTGAGTCATTGGATGTGGACATCTCGGAAATCAAGGAATACACTGAAAAAGCAGTAGACAGCAAACGCAGTAAGGCAGAGGACTTCGCACCTGATCAGGAGGCAGACCGCAAACTCATTGAAGAACGCCTGGACAAGCACGCCGCCAAGGTACTGAAAGTGTCTTTGCTGGAGGCTAAAGTCTTAAAGAATGACGAAGTAAATCCGGAGCATTTGATGCTTTCTATCCTCAAGCATAAGGAAAACCGGGCGTCGAGGATCCTCAGCCAGTTTGATGTTGACTATGATACTTACAAAAATGAGCTCTATTATCTGATCGAAGAAAAAGATGAGATCGATCAGGATATCTATTCCCAATCAGCGTCCGATCCGGATATGCCGCTGGAAGACGAGCCCGGAGCCAGCCGTTACCAACGTAAAGGTGGTGCCAAATCGCGAACACCGGTACTCGATAATTTTGGCCGGGATATTACCAAACTGGCCGAGGAAAGCAAACTCGATCCGATCATCGGCAGGGAAAATGAGATTGAACGGGTCTCTCAGATCCTTAGCCGGAGAAAGAAAAACAATCCGATCCTCATCGGGGAACCCGGAGTCGGTAAGACCGCCATCGTAGAAGGTCTGGCCATCCGGATCAACCAGCGTAAAGTATCACGCACCCTGTTTGGAAAGCGGATCGTCATGCTGGATCTGGCTGCGCTGGTGGCTGGCACTAAATACCGTGGCCAGTTTGAAGAGCGCATGAAGGCCATTATGAATGAACTGGAGAAATCCAGGGATGTGATTCTCTTCATCGATGAGATACACACCATTGTCGGTGCCGGAGGTGCTACCGGTTCACTGGATGCCTCCAATATTTTCAAACCCGCTCTGGCCCGGGGTGAACTGCAGTGCATCGGTGCCTCGACGTTGGATGAATACCGTCAGTATATTGAGAAAGATGGTGCCCTTGACCGGAGATTTCAAAAAGTCATGGTGGATCCGCCATCAGCCGAGGAAACGATCCACATCCTGAAGAACATTGCTCCGAAGTATGAGGAATTTCACAATGTCGACTATAGTGAGGAAGCGATCAAAGCCTGTGTAAAATTAAGTGACCGCTATGTGACTGATCGTTTTTTACCGGACAAAGCCATTGATGTGCTGGATGAGGTAGGAGCCCGGGTACACCTGAAAAATATTCATGTACCCAAACACATTGAAGAACTGGAAAAGAAGATTGAAGAGCTGAAGGAAAGCAAGAATCAGGCGGTCAAGAATCAGCAGTACGAGAAAGCAGCCGACCTGCGCGATCAGGAGTCCCGCTTGGTCAGACAACTGGAAGAATCCAAAATCAACTGGGAAGAAGATTCGAAGACCAAGCGTTTTCCAGTCAATGAAGATGACATTGCTGAAGTAGTTGCCATGATGACCGGCATACCGGTGCAGCGGGTAGCTCAAAGCGAAAGCAAGAAACTGGTGCATATGACGGATGACCTCAAGGCTGCCATCATCGGTCAGGATGAGGCAATCGAGAAGGTTACCAAGGCCATCCAGCGTAACCGGGTGGGTTTGAAAGATCCGACCCGGCCCATAGGTTCATTCATCTTCCTGGGGCCGACCGGTGTCGGCAAGACCGAGCTCGCCAAAGCACTCGCCAGGTACATGTTTGATTCGGAAGATTCCCTTGTCCGTCTCGACATGAGTGAATACATGGAGAAATTCAGTGTGAGCCGGTTGATCGGCGCACCTCCCGGATATGTGGGTTATGAAGAAGGCGGACAGCTGACCGAGAAGGTCCGGCGTAAACCCTATTCCGTCATCCTTCTTGATGAGATCGAGAAGGCACATCCGGATGTATACAATATTCTGCTGCAGGTACTCGATGATGGCCAGCTGACAGATGGTCTCGGACGAAAAGTCGATTTTAAGAATGCGTTGATCATTATGACGTCCAATATTGGAGTACGTCAGCTGAAAGACTTTGGTCAGGGAGTGGGCTTTCAGACCAAATCACGGCAGGAAGCAGCCGAACAGCATTCAAAGAGTGTCATTCAGAGTGCGTTGAAGCGAACTTTTTCACCGGAATTCTTAAACCGGATCGATGATGTCGTAATCTTCAACAGTCTTGACAAAGAACATATACTTCAGATCATTCAGATCACCCTGCAGGCTCTGTACAAACGACTGGAAGGAATGGGGTATAAGTTGATGTTGTCGGATGAGGCCAGAGACTTTGTTGCAGAGCGGGGATTTGATCCGCAATTTGGAGCAAGACCATTGCACCGTGCTATTCAGAAATACATCGAAGATCCTCTGGCAGAATACATTCTCAACGAAACACCACCGGAAGGATCGATCCTGGAGGCAGTGTTGAGAGAGGACAAGGAAGGACTGGAGATCATTGCCAAAAAAGTAGAAACGGATATCAAATAGGCGGTAGGTAGATTCGGGACCGGCTTTTTATCCACACCAGAGCCAACAATTTGCTCAAAGTGGATCAGAATTTGTATAATTTTAACCTTGTAATCCATTTTTAACTAAAGTATAAGCATTTGAATAAAAGACAAAAATCAACTTCCTCCAAAACTGATAATTTTTCCTACCGCATCAACGGAGCCATCCATGTTCCGGAAATCAGATTAGTCGGAGACAACTTTAAAGAACTGAGTGATACAATCGGTCAAAACATAGAGACAGGTGTCTACCGCACCCGGGTAGCTCTGGACTGGGCACGGGAAATGGGTCTGGATCTGGTTGAGATCTCCCCCACTGCTGATCCACCGGTCTGCAAGATCATTGACTACCGGAAATTTATCTACGATAAAAAGAAGAAGGATAAGGAGATTAAAGCCAAAACGGTCAAAACGGTGATCAAAGAGATCCGGTTTGGCCCCAATACCGATGATCACGACTTTGACTTTAAGCTGAAACATGCCAAGAAATTTCTCGAAGAAGGAGCTAAAGTGCGGGCATTTGTCCAGTTTCGTGGCCGGGCCATTGTCTTCAAGGATCGCGGAGAACTGCTTTTGTTGCGTTTTCTCAAAGAACTCGAAGAGTATGGCAGTGCCGAGGAGCTTCCCAAACTTGAGGGAAGAAGGATGTCCGTGATCATCTCTCCAAAGAAAAGGAAATAGGGAATATCAACGACTTCTGCTAAAGAAAATCTTGGAATTTTCCAGGCTTTTTTTACCTTTGCACACCCTCTGTAAAGGGAGTCTAAAATTGGATTGTTATGCCTAAGATGAAGACACATTCCAGTGCCAAGAAACGATTCAAGGTCACTGGTTCAGGAAAGATAAAACGGTTTCAGGCTTATACATCGCACATGATGCGGAATAAGAGTAAAAAAGCCAAGACCCGGCTGGTATCTTCTGCCCTGGTGAGTGATGCCGATCATTCACGAATCAAAAGGCTGTTGTGCATCTGATTTTGCCCGACGGCATTATTTATTAACAAGAGCTACAGGCCCTAAGTATTCAAAAACGTTTTTCGTAGAATCCCTGTACTCTATAAACAACAATTAACATGTCTCGATCAGTTAACGCTGTCGCATCCAGAAGACGAAGAAAAAAAATCCTCAGTCAGGCCCGTGGTTATTTTGGTGCCCGCTCCAAAGTGTATACCGTTGCAAAAAATGCGGTAGAGAAGGGCTGGACCCATGCATTCCGTGATCGCCGTAAGAAAAAGCGATCTTTCCGCCAATTATGGATTGCCCGGATCAATGCAGGTGTCCGCGAACATGGCCTGTCCTATTCCAGATTTATCCATCTCTTATCGGAAAAGAACGTCGGGCTGAACCGTAAGGCTCTTGCCGATCTGGCACTGAATCATCCGGAAGCATTTGCAGCGGTGGTAAACCACGTCAAGTAACCGGGAGAACCACTACATTTCAGGGTAGCGAGGAAAATTGCTTTTTCCTCTCCATTGCTCACAGAATGCGACAAGCATTCCTATTTACGCATGGCCTCTACCGGATCCAGCTTTGATGCCTGGTTTGCCGGGATCAGTCCGGCGAGAATGCCGATGATGATGCTGAGAGTCAATCCGAAAACAATATTATTAAAGGAGAGATACAGATCGAAGTCGATCACCTGGGTGAGGATCTTCATGCAGAGGAACACCAGGAAAAGACCCACCAGACCGCCAAGGATACATAATACAATCGCTTCAATCAGAAACTCGAGCAGGATAAAGTAGCGTTTGGCACCCAGGGCTTTCTTGATACCGATGATCGAAACCCGTTCCTTAACGCTGACAAACATGATATTGGCCACACTAAACATGCCGACGAGGATGGCAAAGACACCGATAAGCCACCCGGCAATGTTCAGTACACTGAAAATAGAGTCCAGAAAACTGGTGATGATGGAAATCTCGTTGATTGAAAAATCGTCCGATTCCCTGGGTTGTAAACGCCGGTGAGCCCTCAGCACACCGGTAACCTCATCCCGTAAGTCATCGATACCTACGCTCTCACTGGCCTTGACATTGAGTTGGGTTCCCCAGGGGTTGTTTCGCATCCGGACATCGCTCATTTTCTTGGCCAATGTATAAGACAGAAAGATGGCTTCATCGTAATCCATTGGATTGATGAGAGCCCTGCCTGACTTCTCAAAAACCCCGATCACCTGGAGATTTCTGCCCATCAGTTTGACATTTTTCCCTATGGGATCGATGGAGCCAAAAAGCTCTTCGGCAATGGTATGGCCCAGGATTACCCGGTCGCTTCCATGCTCATATTCATGGGGAGAGTAATAACGGCCGCTGGCAAGTTTCAGATTGAAAATATCGGCGTATTCGTAGGTAGCAGCCATGACAAAAGCCCCTTCGACACTGCTTGAGCGATACTTGACGGTCTTCCGGCCGATCCGCACCAGCAGCGAAACATCCGATGCCGACCTTACCCGGGTTTTGATCACCTGATAATCCTCGTAGCTGGGTACCGGTCGCTGGAAATACTTCCAGTATGATTGACCGGGATCTTCCGCCCATGGTAATTTGCTGATGTAGATAACGTCGTTACCCAGTTGTTCGAAACTGCCCTTAATATTATCTTCCAGCGAATCGACGGCCGACATCACAGCGATGATGCAGAAGATGCCGATCGTGATTCCCAGCAATGAGAGGAAACTACGTAATTTGTTGGCACGCAGCTGATGAAAGGCCTGATCAAAACTCTCGTATAATATTTTAAGAAGAATACGCATAATTCCACCCTGAAGGACCCGGAACCTCAAAAATACGGATTACCGACCACTGAATAGCGGGTATTCGATGAACCATCGGTTTCCCTCTTCCAGACCCCGTTGAATCCCAATGAATCATCACCGGGTAAGCAATAAGTTTTTCTATTTTTGTGGTGCTTTTTAAAAAAGGTACTTTAATGAAGTCAAAATTATCACAGTTTAGCTTTAACCTGCCCAAAAACCTGATTGCCAACTACCCGACTGAAAACCGAGACGAATCGAGATTATTGGTGGTTAACCGGAAGACTGGAGAAATCGAACATCGCATTTTCCGGGATATCATGGACTATTTTAACGACGGCGACGTCATCATTTATAATAACACCAAGGTTTTTCCTGCCCGGTTGTATGGACGAAAGGAGAAAACCGGTGCAAAGATTGAGGTTTTTCTCTTACGTGAGCTGAATAAAGACGCCAGGCTCTGGGATGTACTGGTCGACCCTGCCAGAAAGATCAGGGTGGGAAACAAGCTGTATTTTAAGGACGAAAACGACGAGGATATCCTGGTAGCGGAAGTGGTGGACAATACGACCTCCCGAGGACGGACCATCCGCTTTTTCTACGATGGCCCGGATGAAGAATTTTCTCAGGTACTGAATGATTTGGGAAATACTCCCTTGCCCAAATATATCGAACGAGACAGTGAACCGATCGACCGGGAACGGTACCAAACAGTGTATGCTTCCCAAACCGGCGCGGTGGCTGCTCCTACGGCCGGGTTGCACTTCAGCAAGGAACTACTTAAAAGATTGGAAATCAAAGGTGTTGATTTTGCCGAAGTCACCTTGCATGTGGGCCTGGGCACGTTTCGGAATATAGAAGTCGAGGACCTTTCCAAACACAAAATGGACGCCGAGTATTTCAAAATCGACCATAAAGCGGTCGAGGTCGTCAACCGTGCCAAAAAGAGGCAGGGACGCATTTGTGCGGTCGGAACGACCACAATGCGCACGATTGAATCGGGCGTTTCCGCCGAATCCTATCTTAAAGAAGCAGAAGGCTGGACCAATCTTTTTATCTATCCTCCCCATGATTTTCACATTGCCAATTCGATGATCACCAACTTTCATTTACCCAAGTCCAGCCTGCTGATTATGGTCTGTGCTTTTGGCGGATATGAACTGGTGATGGAGGCCTACCAGGTTGCTATCAAGGAGAAGTATCGTTTCTTCAGTTATGGTGATGCCATGCTGATCCTCTGACCAGGTTCATGTAAATAATATATTTAATATTGGACATGCATATAATGTTGATTATTAGATATATATAAGGGTTAATATCTTTTCTGGCAAATCGGGAACTTTTAGTCATCAACGTTCGTCTACAATACGAACCGAGCCTGAAAAAAGATGTTTGATCAAATAAATCTATTTAATACTTTTGCGCTCAAATAACCGTTTTCAGGTAGGATTTTTTTCATTCAAACGCACGATAATTAACAATGTACTGGACACTTGAATTAGCCCACCACCTCGAAGATGCTCCCTGGCCTGCCACCAGGGATGAACTCATCGACTACGCCATCCGCTCTGGTGCTCCGTTGGAAGTCATTGAGAATCTTCAGGAAATGGAAGATGAGGAGGAGATTTACGAAAGTATTGAAGACATCTGGCCTGATTATCCCCGGAAAGACGACTTTCTCTTTAACGAAGACGAATACTGATCATCCGGTCGGTATGATTTAAAGCATAGACCATTAAAGGTTATCGCCGGTCAGGTGGTAACCTTTTTCTATTTTCATACTGTGACAATCTCTGAACCATGCCCAACGGGATAATCATTGCCATCGACGGACACTCTGCCTGTGGCAAAAGTACGCTGGCAAAAGATCTGGCTCAGGCCCTTAACTATCTTTATGTGGATTCCGGAGCAATGTACCGGGCGACAACCTATTACTTTATCCAAAACAATGTCCAACTGGAAGACCAGTTGTCGGTCGATCAGGCTTTAACCTCGATGCCCCTTCATCTGGCAATTAATCCTGATGGTGAGTCCGGTCTCTATCTGGGGCAGGAGTACCTGACCAACCAACTAAGGTCACTCGAAGTCAATGCCCGGGTGAGCCAGGTTTCGGCCATCGGGATGGTACGCAAGGCGATGGTTAAAATTCAGCAGGAAGTCGGTAAGGACCGGGGCATTGTGATGGATGGCCGGGATATTGGGTCCGTGGTCTTTCCAAATGCAGAGCTCAAGATTTTTCTAACCGCCAGCCTTGCCGTGAGGGTAGAGCGAAGACTGAAGGAAGTACAGGAGAAAGCTCTGTCGATGACCCGCCGGGAAATTGAGGAGAACCTCAGGCAACGTGACTATCTGGACTCCACCCGCACCGAGAGTCCGCTCATCCAGACCCATGATGCCGTAGTAATCGACAATTCCAATCTTACGCGTGAAGAACAATTGGCAATGGTCCTGGCTCTCGCCCGGCTGAGAATGCAGTAATTGCCATCTTTCAACTATTGTCTTCAACGTAACAATGTGATATCTCCGGCTTTATTTTTTATCGTGCCCCGGATATCGCGTACCTGCAACAAATAGACAAAAACACCGGGATTCAGTTCCTCTCCTTTATAAGTGCCATTCCAGCGGGCATTCATATCACCCGGTGAAAAGTCGAAAGCGCTGAATACATTGTTGCCCCAACGATCAAAAATCTCAAAGGCCGTGATTTGCTCAATATTATCTCCGGTAAAAACTTCGATGAAGTCATTCAACCCATCTCCGTCGGGAGTGAAGGCATTCGGTACGAACAACCCTCCCGGGTCAGCTACCCTTACGAAGACCGTATCACGGAGCAGACAACCGTAAACAGAACTGACATCGACATAATAGTAACCATTCTCCAGTGGCCGGATGGTCTGGGTGAGACAATCGTTGCAGGTGACACTGTCTGGCAGCCACCAGGTCACTTGCCCGATATCGGCAGGCGGGAGCGAAGTGGCAGCCGTGAGCCTGAGACTGTCACCCAGATCAATGATGATTTCCGGATCACCCAATGAGAGGTCGAACGTCGGATAACGACCGACTGTAATGATCGTATCATACCGGCAACCATTGATATCTTTTGCATTAATCCGGTAGGTTTCCGGCGGCAGAAACTGAAAGATGCTCTGACTGGTATAATACTGGTCATTGAGTGAGAATGTAAAAGGTCCGGAACCACCTCTCAGACTGTCCACAATGATGACGGCATCATTTTCACCATCACAACTGGCCGGTACTCCGTTCGCAAACAAACCTGAAAGATTGCTGAATTTCTCTTCTACCAACAGTGACTGTACCGACATGCAATGATTGGACAAACTGGTGACGACCAGCTGATAGGTACCCGGTGCGTCCAGCCTGGCTTCATGATTGGTGACCGGACCAATTAAATGACCATCTGCCGTACTCCATGCATAGGTAACTGCTGTATCCACTGTTGACCCCAATCTGATCTCCCGGTGTTCACAGATGATGGAATCCATCTGCACAATTGTCAATTGGGGAGATACGGTATCGGCCGGTACCGTTACCACTTCTGTGAGCAGACAACCACTGGCCAGATGTTCGGCGGTAATGTCATAGGTCTGTGCCTGCATAGTTTGCACGATCGGTAAAGCCAGCGTATCGTTATTCTGGTCAACGATATGGTACCGGTAACCGGGTCTTATCTGATCAATACTTACAAACCCAACGGGATGGAGACAGTCAATTTTCTGCATACTGATATCCAGTGGCTCTAGCAAGGGGACAGCACTCACAAACTGAGAGTCAAGGGCCTCACAACCATTCAGACCCTTCACCAGCAGATAATACCAGCCGGCTTCAGTGGTGACCGCTGCGGCTGTCGACTGATAGTAACCATTGGGTCCGAACCAGTTCGTTTCCTTTAGCTGGACAGTGGTTACAAAATCCAGGTGTGCCGTATCATTGTTGCATGGAATAAATGTACTGTCGATCAGGATCTGTGGTGCTTCGAAACTAGCTTCGATGCTGGTACTAACCGTCCTGGCACACCCATTGGTGGCCGTTGCAGTAAGGGTATAGCGTCCCGGACTGGTAATCAAGGCATTGATCCGGTCTGACGTATACGAACCCGGGCCCGACCATTCATAGATCCAGGTGCCGTTGGCTGGGACTGCTCGCAGCGTAATCCGGTCATTTTCACAGTTCAGGGTATCTGACGGTAAAGTAAATCCTGGTGATACCGTATCTGCTTCCACCTGGTGCGGTATATGCCTCTGACATCCATTGACATTGGTCGTGGTTAAGGTAAAGAGTCCGGCAGTATCCGCTACCGGCTGAGGATGATCCGAATAGTATAATGAATCAAAAGACCAGCTATACCGGAGAAAAGCGTAAATCGTATCCAGCATCAGTTCCGTCGTGGGTTCGTTACAGCTGATGATGCCGGAAGTAATGGTATGTCCGAAGGAAATCGTGTCTATTTCAATTTCGGTCCTGGCAATTGCCCGGCAACCGCTGGTATCGGTCAGTTCGATCTGATAAATGCCAGCCAGCGTTGTCACAATACTGCTGTTCATATTGATCCGTCCTCCCGGATCGAGCCAGCGAAAACTATAACCCGGCAATGCATTGGTACTGAACATCAGATTGCCGGCGGTATCAATGCAATTGATGGTATCACCCACTGCCGTCAGGGTGGGAAGTGGATCGGTATAATACACCAGGGCGGTATCGGTAGCCAGGCATCCGTTAGCACCCAAAATCTCCAGGGTATAGACTCCGGGTGTGCGGGCCAGTGGCTGGGCATTATACGACTGGAAGGCATTGGGTCCTGCCCAATAGGTACTGAGAGGAGGGCGGTCGGCTGCCAGTTGGAGAATGATGCCGGTATCCCTGCAGGCAAAACCTCCTCCCATAGCCGTCAGTATAGGTGTGGTATAATCGGTATCTACCTTACCCTGAGCTGATCCTTCACAACCATTCCGCAGGAGGACCTTCAAAGTAACCGGACCCTGCATACCTACCCTGGGATTCATTTGAGTGGAGACAACTCCACCAGGTAATAGCCACTCATAGCCCTGCACCTGGCTGGCAGTATAATTCCGGATGGAAGCTCCCAGTACCACCGAATCCCGGGCACAGTCGAGTGAATCTTCAAGGATCGTGATCTGTGGGACTTCATCATAAATACCAACCGGATAAAGTCCGGTTTGCACGCAGCCCCGGATATCGGTGCTACGCAGCTCGTATACCGCAGGAATATTGGTCCGTATCTGGGGAGTTCTGAATATTGATTGAGTCAGGGTATCCAGCCATTCATACTGCCTGATCTGGTTGGTGTTATCCAGAGTGATCGATCCCTCCGTGGTGCAGCCAATCGGTACGACCCGAACCGTCCGGGGCAAAGGTACCGTATCTTTTGGTACAAGAAAGCCCGCCCAACTATAACATCCATTGCTGATATCGGTAACCCTGACCTGATATTCTCCTCCGCGATTGATCAACACGCTGTCATTGGCACTGGTAAAACCACCTGGTCCGGACCATTCATAATTACAACCTCCGGCACAATCATCAAAAACCACCAGGATATCTTCTTTCTGTTCGCAGTTTAAAAAACCGCTCCTGGTGGTGAGTACCGGCTGATCCGGATGGGGAAAGACTTCCAGGGATGTCCGGGCACTGCAACCATTGACCGGATCGGATACCGTGATGGTATAAATGCCAGTCTGCCGGGCAATGGCGTCTTCCTGAGTAGAGTTGAAATTGTTGGGTCCGGTCCAACGGAAATTGGCCATATGCAAACTGGAATGGGTGGCATTGAGGGTAAAACTGTCCTGGGTACAGTTGAGCGTAATGTCAGTAGCTGAAACCGTTGGTCGTATAGTATCAATGTTCACGGTAGCCGAAGCAGTGTAGAGGCATTGGTTTACATCACTGACGATCAAGTCATACCGGCCCGGCATGTTCACGAGCGGAGAGAGTTCGGAGGAGGTATAACCACCGGGTCCTGTCCATTGGAAGGTAGCCCGGCTGTCACTAACCGAGGTAGTGATCCGCTTGGAGGAGGCCCGGCAATCGAGGGTTGCTCCGGTGATTGATATGGAAGGGCTGCTGAAAAGATTGTGCACCTCTACCTGGCGGACTTCCGTACAACCTCCTGCACCGATCTGCACCGTATAAATTCCCGGTTGGGTTACCCAGGGATCAGACTCATCCGAGCGGAAACCACCTGGCCCTGTCCACCGGTAGTCTACTCCGGGAGAAGTGCTGTTGGCGACCAATTGAACGCTATCGTTGGTACAACGGATAGCACCTCCGCTGGCGGTCACATTTTCAGGGCGTTTAAAATCTGCCCCTACCTGCACCCGTTTACGCACTGCGCAATTTGACCCGACCGCTGTGATCATATATTCACCCGGCTCGGTGACATCAATATGCTGATTGGTCGAGGTGTAACCAAAGGGGCCACTCCAACTGAAACCGGATGCGTCCGAGACCGGCCGGAGCAGACCGATATTGGCGGAACAGGTCATGATGATATCGTCGATCAACAGGGTGGGCAAGCTACCGTCGGAACGAATGTCGATACTCAAAGTATCGGAACAGCCACCGAGGCTCAGCGCCAGATGATATTGTCCCGGCAAATCGATACGGGCACTGGCCGTTCGCTCTCCCGACAAAATACTGCCGTTTCGGGTATACCAGTGAAAGGAGGGATTGGTGGCAAACTGATTGTTTTGCCAGCTCAGGTTAAGCGGTTTATTGCTGCAAGATATTACGCCCGGATCAGTAATGCCATTACGGACGACAAAATCAGCCACATGCAACTCGACGATGCTGTCACAACCGGTCGAGGAAATCAGATTGGCGGTGTACACTCCTGCTGTCCGGATGGTGTCTCCATCAAAAAACAGGGGAGCTTCCGGGCATATATACCTATTGACCACGGTGCGGGGGTCGGGGTCGGAAAGGATCCGGTATACTTTATTGCCGTTACTGAAGGTCGCACAAAATCCGAGGCGGTTGGCAGCCAACGCGCTGGTCAGTGATCCATAAGATTGACCGACGAAGGTCAACAGATGAGGCAGATCTTCATTGGCCACCGAAATTCCAAAAATGAAATAATCTCCGGCTGCGGCATTCTGTAAATCCGGCAGCCGGGAAATGTCAATGATTCTTCCGCTTTTTACCACTACAAACTGATAAGCATAATCCGCCGGATCAGGTTCGATACCGGTATAGGTGGGAAAGATGCGGATGGCTCCCAGAGAGGGGTCGCCGCCACAAACCAAAATGGTGTCACGGGCTATAGTTCCACCGGCCCGGATACATTCGGAGCAGACAATGCCCGACGGATCACAGAACTGCAGGGAAAACGACTCGATAGATCCAGCTCCGGTTCCATTCACATCACTGACGGTCAGGGTCCAGATACCATTGACCGGACCGGTATTGATGTCCTCCAAACAGGTTTCGGCATGATAAGACCCACTATACGTTTGGTTTTCCCCCCAGTCCTGATCGCTGTCCCACCGGGGCTTGATAAAATTCCCCTGATCGGGTACCGGCATGTCGCTGCAAGGTATCAGCCGGATGTCCCAGAGGGTACCATCGGTTGACCTTGAACCACCTGCTTCGATCAGCCGGTAAATCTGCCCCCCGGGAGAACTGAGGAAAAGATTGATATCGCCCACCGTTGCATGCCTGAAACGGATATTGACTTGACAGATACCCTGTCCGGGTGCTGAAAGATCATCATTGAGGGCCTGATTAACCCGGATATAACCATAACGGGTGCCCAGATCCGTAATCGGCAGGGTATGGTCAAGACCACACTGCGCACTGATCATGTTCAGACAGAGCAGCATTACTCCGATCGGAAAAGCAACTTTACGGGCCTTTATCACAATGCTTTAGGATTGAAGTTAGGGGTGCTCGTCATTATAATGATCCTTCTCAGTCTAAAATTGTTGTTAAAGATGCATTAACGCTGACAATCGGTTCCTGTTATGTAGCTATCTTTAAACAAGATATTAACATTCAACTGAAAATGACCGTACGAAAACATATAATCCTCTCTTCCATCCTGATCGCTTCCGGCATCTTGTTATTAACTCAGGACCTGTCTGCCCAATCAAGAAGCAGAAGCAGCAAAAAAAATACCGAACTCGCCAGCCGTCTCTGGTATGGTGGTGGACTGGGTCTGGGTTTTCAGTCTTTTGGAGACCAAAGCACCTTTCTTTTTGCCCTTTACCCCATGGCTGGCTACAAGATTACCGAGGCCATCTCGGTGGGTCCGCGCCTCGGCCTGGCTTATCAGTACATCAAGACCCGTGGATTTGACGGGCGGATTTATAAATTCAATCCACTGGAGTTGTCGGGTGCGTTATTTGCCCGGGCAAAAGTATTCCAGCCGATTTTTGCCCATGTGGAGTATGAGATTGTCAATGAACGTAGACCGGTATACGACCAGGCAGGTATCCCTTCTATTGGCAGTTCACTTCAAAACAATTTCTACATCGGTGCCGGATACAATTCCGGCGGTAAATTTGCTTCTGAAATTTACATCCTGTACAATGTATTGGAAGAAGAAAATACCCTCGACCTCCCCTTTGTGATCCGGGGAGGGATAACGTACAATTTCTAGTGTACGGAAATCCCCTTAAAAGGTAACGGAAAGTCCAAACAACGCGTGGATACCGGCCTGCGGGTAAAACCCACTTAACGTATAAATTCCGTCGCCCAGCCGGCTTGCATGGGGATCGTAGGGGGTGGCATCATATCCCTGCGAAATGTACCGGTACACCCACCCATTGCTGATGATGGCCCGGTCAAACAGATTGATGATCTGGCACTTCAGGGTGATCTTGTCCAGCTTCCTGGGATACCAGTGCCAGGTCAGTTGCAGATCGGTCTGATGGTAAGGCTGAAGCGAAGTTTGATCATCACCGGTATTATCGAGATATTGACTACCCACATACCTATGATCGAGCCTCGATTGAAATTCCGATCGTTTGGTATGGAACATCGTCAGCTCCATAAAGCCGGAAGCCAACCATTCCGGAGAAAAAGAAATGGGTACGTTGCGGTGCTCTTTTAGTAGCTGTACTCCGGTGTCCCAGTCATCGATGGCTTCGGTCAGTTTCCGGATGCGGCTGCGGTTCCACGTCAGTGATCCTCCCAGGTTGAGTGATGAGACCGGCTGCCATACGATGCTGTATTCGCTTCCCAGGCGGAAACTTTCGGCAACATTCACCCGGTTGTATTCACCGACATCGTTGATAGCCCCTGTAAGCACCAACTGATCCTTGTAGTCCATCCAAAAGAAATTCAGAGCCATCGACAACCGGTCACCGGCATAGCGCCCACCTAATTCATGATCGATCAAACGTTCGGGACGTGGCCGGCTGACCGGAGTGGACTGAATATAATCATCCCGGTTAGGTTCGCGGTGGGCAACTCCCACGGAATAATAGGTGGTGAGCATGCCGGCCGTCCTTTCAATTCCCAGCTTTGGATTCAAAAAATGATGGGTCACATTTTCTTTAGAAACCATCAGATCGGAGGAGAAACCTTCAAACTGATAGAAGACCCCCCTCCATTGCAAATCGGCAAAGAGGTTGACGTCATTACCAATGGTATATTGATACTGACCGTACAGGTTGATGTCGTGTTTCAGGGCATCATTCCGGTAGTACTCTTTGGGAGCGATCTCGCCCTGATGAGCCAGCCAGACCACTTCTCCAAAATGATCGCCCCGGTATTCATTGGCACCTCCTCCGATCGTCCAGCCCGATCGGGCAGCGCCGGCAGGTTTGTTTAGACTGAAGATCACCCCGTAAAAATCATTATCAAGCCAACGGCGCCGGATGAGGTCATCGGAGGAAACCAGGTCTCCCAGCCCATAATCACCCAGGGATTCATCGACCCGGAACTGTTCATAATACCCCTCACCATGGGTGTAGTGAAGGGTGGTTTGCAGGTGAAGGTCATTCCATTGTCGGTGGTAAATGGCATGAAGATGGGTCTGCCCATAGTCATCAACTTCGTTGTCGTGATAGGTTCCGTCACTTTTCATACCGGCAGTATTGTAAGTGCGAAGCTCCCGGTCATGAATATACTGGGCCGGTACTCCATTCCACGCTTGATAGGTCGTTTCCTTGCCCCTTAAAAAATTCACCTTCAGGGACTGGTTGTCGAGCAGATAAGTACCACTCAGATATACCGAATTCAGATCGGAAGAGGCCCGGTCGATATACCCGTCGGAAGTGATCCGCGAAAGACTGCCCTGCAAGGAAAACCGGTCACTCACCAGCCCGGTCCCGAATCTGGCATTAGCCCGCAGGGTACTAAACGAACCTCCCGACAATTCAGCAACACCATAGGCCTGGTCTTCCAGTCCGGTGGTCTTAATATTGACAGTGGCTCCAAACGCACCGGCACCGTTGGTGGAGGTGCCGACACCCCTCTGTACCTGAACAGCCCCGGCATTGCTGGCCAGATCCGGCAGATCCACCCAAAAGACCCCATGCGATTCGGCATCATTGACGGGAACACCATCCAGGGTAACATTAATACGGGTAGGATCGGAACCCCGGATCCGAATGCCGGTGTACCCGATACCGGTGCCTGCATCCGAAGTAACCACCGTCGAAGGCAGATTCTGCAGCAGGTAGGGTACATCACGCCCAAAATTCATGACTTTAATTTGTTCCTTGTTCAATTGCGCATAGGTAAAAGGCTGTCCCGGTTTAATCCATGATCCGGTCATTTTCACGACTTCCAGATCATAACTTTGCTCATAAAGGGTATAGACCTTCTCACTTTCTGCCGGTAAAAGGACCGAATCAATCAACGTCTGATACCCCAGCGCCCTGATTTCCAGTCTACCGGAGGAGAGGGAGCCGGTTTCCAGGATAAAGACTCCGTCGAGACCGGTTACTGTCACCCGGTCTTCCATCAACGCGTGCGCACCGGGGATGGCATTTCCTTTTTCATCAATAACCTTTCCCTGGAAGGTCTGGGCAGAAAGCCCCAAATACCAGATGCATGGTAAAAAACACAATAAGCGAATCATCCGTTTTTACGTTATTGCCGGAAAACCGGCTGGTAAAAAAATGACTCTAATGGGTTCATTTGTCCCTTCCCAGCATTACCTGGGCAGGTTCCTGCTTAAAACCTGACTATGGTGTCAGGTCTCCAGCAATGGGTATGATCTCAGCCTTTCTTTACGATACCTGGTATCGAGGCACCCCAATTCGAGTAATAACAGGGCAAAGTTATTGAAAATTTTGAATTTGGAGTTTAGAGATGATCCAATTCACCCGTTCATCGAGCGGAAGATCCGGAACGACCATAAATCTTTTTCCGGCTTCCAGCAGTGCTTCATGGTACAGATCAAAGAGCAAATACCGTTCGTGCTGATTATCACGTAGCTGGTCGGGATGCCATTCGGCCAGAGGCCGGCACAGCAACCAACACTGTGCTGACGAATGATGAAAGTGATCATCGATAAAGGGATCAACCTTGCCAAAACGGTGAGCTGACCAAATTTTTAATACAAGCATCGAGGTATCACAGATGATCCATGACCGGTCGCAACCTTCGGCTGCCTGTTCGAGGGCTTGTTGAAAAGCGGCGATGACCGGCAAATCTCCCGCCTGATACAAGCCACTGGTGAGCATCAGCAATGGCCTGGCGACTTCGGGTACATAGACGCCCTGCATATCCAATGCCAGTCTCCGTGCCAGGGTAGTCTTACCGCTGCACTCCGGACCGGTGATTACCATTTTTTTCATACCGCAGACAATATCCGATTTTACCCTGTTGTTTTGTGTGGAGGTTTCCGGTTTCCAGTCATCAAAAAGGATCAAAAACAAGTATCGGAAAAAAATAACATCCGATGAGATTGAGTAGCAGCCAGACTTTACTGATCTTTGTGAATCTTTTTTTCTAAAATTTGATTTATCCTTTATTATGCTGGAGAGAATAAAGCCGGAAACGAAACGATATGCATGATATAGAGCCACATTATCTCTGGAGAGACAGTTACATCTCGTCTGAAGATTCCCGGTCACCCCATTTCGGAAGAATCTATGACGAGTTTAAATTTAGCAACCGGATCTACAACTACTATATTCACCCGCAATGGGACGAGTTTGGATCAGCTACGCTGTATGCCAAGATCATTTTCGTGGATTATGATGATCAGACCGCAATTATTGAGTTGATTGGGGAGTGGAATGATTGCCTGTCAAACGATATCTTATACCTGAAACAAAACATTATCGACCGGCTCACCAGGGAAGGGATCAACCGGTACACCCTCATTATGGACCATGTTTTAAACTTTCACGGTTCGGATGACTGCTATTATGAAGAATGGTTTGAAGATGTGGCTGAAGAAGGTGGTTATATTTGTATGGTCAACTTACTGGATCATGTCTATACCGAAATGCGTAAAACCGGTATTGACGCCTATGTGAAAATGAACAAACAGCTTCAGATACCCAACTGGAGAGCCTACAGTCCCAAGGGTCTGATCCTCGAAATCGAAGCATGGTCACCCCACAAAAGCCGGCGTCTTTACTAACTTTACATATGTTTAAGTCTGGGTTTGTCAACATCATCGGCCGGCCGAATGTCGGAAAGTCAACGCTTATGAATGCGTTGGTGGGCGAACGGATGTCTATCATCACTTGCAAACCACAGACTACCCGTCATCGTATTTTGGGCATTGTCAGCGGCGAAAACTATCAGTTGGTGTTTTCCGACACACCAGGATATGTTCATGATCCATCCTACAAGATGCATGAGCGGATGAACCGCTATGTCTTCACCACTTTTGAAGATGCTGATGTCATGTTGTTTGTGGTGGACCAGACCGACGAGTATACTTCTGATCATATTCTAATCCAGAAGCTCAACGAGCTTTCGTGCCCGGTCATCGTGGTTATCAATAAAATGGATCTCCTTTCGGAACCGGAGCTTGAAGACCTTAAAAGACATTATTCGGGTCTGTTACCCAAAGCATTGATACACGTCATCTCTGCATTGAAGCAGGAAAACACCCAGGCATTGTTTAACCAGATCCTGGAATTTCTTCCGGAAGGTCCCGCCTATTTTCCACCCGATCAACTTAGTGACCGGCCGCAGCGATTTTTTGTCAGCGAGATTATCCGTGAAAATATCTTCCTGTTATACCGGGAAGAAATCCCCTATTCCTGCGAAGTAGTGATCGAATCCTTTAAGGAAGAAGCGGATATTATCCGGATTGAAGCCATAATTTTTGTGGATCGAAAGACACAACAATCGATTATCATCGGCAAAGGCGGAGCTGCCATTAAACAACTCGGCATTGACTCCCGGCAGAAGATGGAAAGCTTTCTGGAAAAGAAAGTATTTTTGCAGCTTCAGGTAAAAGTCAGGGAAGGCTGGCGAAACAACGACCGTCTTCTGGAAAAACTGGGTTACCATCACTAGGAAGGCGACAACCGGAACCCCGACCTGAGGTAACCTTCAGAAAGAAGCTTATGAGCAATATTGTGGCGATAGTGGGAAGACCCAATGTGGGGAAATCCACCCTGTACAACCGTCTGATCGGTCAGCAGGATGCGATCATAGATAACATATCGGGAGTGACCAGGGACCGTCTCTACGGCACCAGTGAATGGAATGGCCTGAGCTTTACGGTGGTTGATACTGGTGGTTTCGTTCACGGATCGGATGACATCTTTGAAAGTGCCATCCGCCGTCAGGTCAGGATTGCCATCGATGAAGCATCGGCCATCATCTTCATGGTCGATGTGACCACCGGAATTACCGATCTGGACGAACAGATCGCTGAGATGTTACGGAAAAGCGAAAAACCCGTGCTGCTCGCTGTCAATAAAGTGGACAATTACACCCGGCAGCTCGAAGCCAATGAGTTTTGGAGCCTCGGATTTGAAGACACGTTCTTCCTGTCATCGATTACCGGCAGCGGCACGGGAGAACTGTTGGATGCCCTGATCGAACATCTGAACAAAGAAGAAGAGGAGCTGGAAACCGATATTCCTAAAATCGCGATCATTGGTCAACCCAATGTGGGCAAATCGTCCCTGACCAATGCCCTGTTGGGCGAAGAGCGAAACATCGTGACCGAAATAGCCGGTACGACCCGGGACAGTATCCACACTAAATACACTAAATTCAATCGTACTTTCTATTTGATTGATACAGCCGGACTTCGCAAGAAAACGAAAGTACACGAAGACCTTGAATTTTATTCGACGCTGAGGGCTATCCGGGCGGTAGAGGAGTCGGATGTCTGCATCATCCTGATTGATGCCACCACCGGGATAGAAGCCCAGGACCTCCAGATTTATCAACTGGCGGTGAAACGGAAGAAAGGGATTGTCGTAGCGGTCAATAAGTGGGACCTGGTCGAAGAAAAAGAAACCAATACCGCGAGAGATATGGAGCAGGACATCCGCAACCGGTTGGCACCTTTTAACGACGTCCCGATAGTCTTCATTTCAGCCCTGCAAAAGCAACGGATCTTCAAAGTGATGGAACTGGCGCTGGAAGTTTATGAAAAGAGGAAGACCAGGATCCGTACCGCAGAGCTCAACGAGGTTATGTTGAAGGCGATTGAAAATTTTCACCCGCCAGCCCACCGGGGCAAGTTCATTAAAATTAAATACGTCAGTCAATTACCAACCCGCACTCCGTCGTTTGCTTTTTTCTGCAATTACCCGGATTTTGTGAAAGGAAGTTATCGCAACTATCTGGAAAATCAGTTAAGGAAAAACTTTGACTTCTGTGGGGTGCCCATTTCCATACATTTCAGAGAAAAATAAACATGAATATTATCAAGACCCCCATTGAAGGCCTGATAATTATTGAACCGGACGTCTGGCATGATGATCGAGGATATTTTTTTGAAAGTTATCAGATTGAGCGATACCAGGAAGCCGGCATCGGTTGCCAGTTTGTGCAGGATAATGAGTCCCTGTCAGGATATGGTGTCTTGCGTGGGTTGCACTATCAGCTACCTCCTTACGGACAGGACAAACTGGTGCGCATCGTAAAAGGTTCTATCCTCGATGTAGCCGTCGATATTCGTCCCGGGTCTCCCACTTTCGGAGCGTACCACTCCGAGGTTCTGAGTGATGGAAACAAGCGTCAATTTTTCATTCCCCAGGGATTTGCCCATGGCTATATCTGTCTTTCGGACGAGGTCATTTTTTCCTACAAATGCAGCAATATTTACTCAAAAGCGCATGAAGGCGGAATCCGCTTTGATGACCCCCGGCTCAATATTGACTGGCAGTTCGACCTGGGGAGCGTACTGGTTTCAGACCGGGACCGGAACTTACCCCTTTTTGGCAACCATCTACAATGGCCCGAAGGATGACCGGTACAATGCTGATTACCGGGGCGTCCGGGCAATTGGGACAAGAGTTTGCCCGAATCGGTCAGGAGACCGGCAGGGATGATTTAGTTTTCTGGACGAGGGAAACCGGTAATATCTGTGATCCGGATATCGGCCAAAGGATCAGAGATCTCAGTCCGGGCTTGCTGATCAATTGTGCAGCGTATACCGCTGTTGATCAGGCTGAAGAAGAAGCAGCACAGGCATACCAGGTCAACGCTGAGGCGGTACGGAATCTGGGGATCGTTGCCCAGGATCTCGGAATTCCGGTTATCCATTTTTCCAGTGACTATGTTTACCATAACCAACTCAGACGACCATTGCTGGAAACCGACCCGGTGCGGCCCAAGAGTGTTTATGCCAAATCCAAACTTAAAGGAGAGCAGTATTTAATGGCCCATCACTCTTTCCCGCTGATCTTCCGGGTTTCCTGGTTATATTCTACTTTTGGCCGGAATTTCCCAAAAACGATCCGTCATCTGGCAAGCCAACGGGAGCATCTGAACGTAGTTTGTGATCAGGTTGGTGTTCCTACTTATGCCCGGGACCTGGCTTTGGCGATTATGAAGATCGTAGACCACATGAGATCACTGAACGCCTGGCAACAAGTGGCCGGCATCTACAATTACAGTAATGAAGGCATGACCAACTGGGCGGAAATTGCTGATTTTATCGTACGATTCGACCACCTGCCCTGCCGTATCAATCCGATTCCAGGCAGGCAATATCCCACCCGGGCGGCAAGACCAAGGTACAGTAAATTAAATCTTAGTAAATTCAGGGAAACATTTAAGCAACCGATCCGGCCCTGGCAGGAGGCGTTGGCAGAATGTCTTTCAGAATTACAAACGAAAGAGCCATCGATGCGTTTATCTAAATAAAAGTTGCACATGCGGTATAGTAAACATACAGTCTGGAGAACATGCTTATTGCTGGCGTCTTTTCTGGCATTTACTTCCGCTTATGCCACCCACAACCGGGCTGGAGAAATCACCTATGAACAGATCGGAGAACTGACCATCCGGGTGACCATTACGACCTACACCAAAACCAGCAGTTTCCAGGCTGACCGGGATACCCTGGACATCTACTGGGGTGATGGTTCGTTTTCGAAAATCGGCCGGATTAACGGTGAAGGCGATCAGTTGCCTAATGATATCAAGCGTAATTTTTACGTCACCACCCACACCTACCCGGGCCGTGGAACGTACACGATGTATTTTACAGACCCGAACCGGATTGCAAGCATCCTGAACATTGACCCCCCCAATTCAATCCGGATACCTTTTCATATCTCAACGACTTTTACCTTTCTGAGCAGTCAGTTTCAGGGATCCAACAGTTCAGCGATCCTTCTTCAACCTCCGATTGATTACGCCTGTGTGGGTCAGCGATTTATTCATAACGCCAATGCCTACGATCCGGACGGAGACAGCCTGTCTTACGAACTGATCGTTCCCTTTGAAGATGTCGGAAAAGAAGTGCCTAATTACAGCTATCCCGATATGATCTCTCCGGGATCCCAAAACCGCCTGACCCTGGATGAAAGAACCGGCGACATTATCTGGGATGCTCCACAAAGAGCCGGAGAATACAATATTGCTTTTAAGATACATGAATACCGTAAGGGAGTCTTGCTAAACTCCATTATCAGGGACATGCAAATTCTGGTCGAAAACTGCGATAACCGGCCTCCTGTCATTGAAACCATCGATGAGATCTGTGTGGTCGCCGGTGAAACCGTCAGTTTTCCGGTCACGGCGACCGATCCGGATGGCCCTTCGCAGCAAATCGCGCTAACCGCTCTTGGGGGGCCCTTTAGTACCCCCATCAGTCCGGCCACATTCTCACTCGATGGGTCATACCGGGATCAACCGGTCACCGGGATTTTCACCTGGCAGACGCAATGTGAACATATATCCCAACATGCCTACTCGGTCGTATTCAAAGCAGTAGACGATACCCGTGATACCTCCGGCCTGGCTACCTTAAAGACCGTATTGGTCAAGGTCATAGGTCCGCCTCCTGAAAATCTGGTGGCAGAACAAAGTGGAATCAGTAATTACATCAGCTGGGATATGCCTTACCGTTGCGACATGACGGAAAATGATTACTTCATCGGATTTACAGTATGGAGAAGAGCCAATAGCAACCGCTTTCCCATTGACACCTGCAATCCCGGGCTGGAAGGTAAAGGATATATACCCATCGCCTATGGGGTAAAAGACAATGAAAATGAGCGCTATTTTTACATCGACAATGATGTTACACCAGGTCTTAACTATTGTTACCGGGTCACTGCCACTTTTGGACAGCTCTCTATTGCCGGTTACCGCTACAACCTGGTTGAAAGTCTGCCATCCAATGAAGATTGTGCCGGGTTGATCCTCGACCGGCCCTACATCACAAAAGTTTCCGTGCTAGCCACCGACCCGGTCAATGGTGTCGTCGAATGCAACTGGACCAAACCCGATCCCGAAGATTTTGACACTACGGCCTTTGGAGGGCCCTATCGCCTGGAGTTGCACCGGGGAGAGGGCTTTAACCCTGCCACTTTGCAACCGGTAGCCGGAGCCCAGTTCACGAGTCCAACTTTTACCGGCCTAACTGATACGCTGTTTATTGACAATACAGGCCTGAACACCACTGATCAGGTCTACGCTTACCAGGTTTTCTTTTATGCCAATGGTAATTTTCTTTTCAGCAAATCGGATATTGCTTCTACAGTCCGGCTGGAGAGTTCACCCAGTGACCAGGGGGTAAACCTTTCCTGGCAGGTCAATGTACCCTGGCAAAACTATGCCTACCGGATATTCCGCCGGCATAGTCTCCAAATGGAGTTCCAGTTGATTGACATGACCACCGAAACCTTGTATACCGATACCGGTTTGCAAAATGGGGAAGAATATTGCTATTACATCGAGACGGAAGGAACCTATGGTATTGATGAACTACCGAGCCCGCTTTTCAATCTTTCCCAGATCATCTGTGAAGTACCGGAAGATGTAGTACCCCCATGTATTCCGGTTCTCAGTGTGCAAAACTCCTGCAATGACCCGAATCTTTCCAGCGGAGGTACCTTCATCAACCGCCTTAACTGGAATTTCAACAATACCTGTCAGGATCGCTCTGACATCGCCGGGTACCGCATCTACTACAAACCAAGAACCGATACCAGCTTTATTTTACTGGATGAAATCGCCGGAAATACGACGACCTATGATCACCGGTCTGAATCTGGCCTTCCGGGTTGTTATGGCATCACCTCGCTGGATTCTCTTGGCAATGAGAGTGATACCAGCAACGTTGTGTGTGTCACAAACTGTCCTTTTTATCAGCTGCCCAATGTATTTACTCCAAACGGAGATGGAGCCAATGATCTTTTCATCGCCTTTCCATACCAGTTTATTGATCGCGTCGAGATGAAAATCTTTAACCGCTGGGGGCAACTCGTGTTTGAAACCACAAATCCGGACATCGAATGGGATGGATCCAATCTGGCAGGCAATGAACTTTCCGAAGGAGTTTACACCTATATCTGTGAAGTGTTTGAATCCAGTTCCGATGGTGTAACTACGAGTTCGAACGTATTACGCGGATTCATTGAGTTACTCCGTTAATGATTTACACCATTTAACGAGCCGTGACCATTACCTTTGTGCCACGGCACGTTAAATTGAATCCAACAACATGTTTACCGGCATTATTGAAGCACTTGGCACCATCCTTCATCTGGAGAATGATCAGGGTAATTTGATCATCACAATTCAATCGCCCATTTCTTCCGGCCTTAAGAGCGATCAAAGTGTTTCGCATGATGGTGTGTGTCTCACGGTAGTGGAGGTCAAGGGCGATACTCACCGGGTAATCGCCGTACAAGAGACATTAAGCCGGACTACGCTGCAACGTTGGAAAACCGGGCAGCAGGTGAACCTGGAACGTGCCATGGTTTTTGGTGGGAGGTTGGATGGCCATCTGGTGCAAGGTCATGTTGACGAAACAGGTACCTGTCTGGATATCCGTTATCAGGATGGTGGCCGGCTCGTCACCATTTCCTTTAATCCCGGAAGCGCTCATTTGCTGGTCAATAAGGGTTCAGTTGCCATCAACGGTATAAGCCTGACCCTGATTGAGCCAACCGTCAATCAATTTTCGGTAGCGATCATTCCCTACACCTGGGATCACACGACTTTCCATCTGCTCCGGAAAGGAGATCCGGTCAATCTCGAATTTGACATCATGGGTAAGTACTTTGCGCGGATGATGGAGGTCTACCCAACAATCAAATAGCCACTTACCATACCGGAGAATCTCCAGATCCGGAATTCTCAGATCATCGAGTAAAAAAAAGCTGTGAACAGAAATCCACAGCTTTTATTGCTAAATTCTCTTAAAAGAATCGAATTAAACCATCCTATCCTTCCTGGGTAGTTAATGGATCACCAGTGACCACCAGCGATCTGAATTTTCTCAAACCGGTACCGGCTGGAATTTTCTTGCCGACGATCACATTTTCCTTCAATCCAATGAGTCCATCTTCTCTGGCCGCAATGGCAGCAGTACTTAGCACCTTGGTCGTCTCCTGGAAGGAAGCGGCGGAAATCCAGCTATGAGTACCCAGTGAAGACTTCGTAATACCCTGAAGTTCCGGACTGGAAGTTGCCGGAATGGCATCGCGGCACTCCACTGCTTTCAGATCGTTGCGTTTCAGATAACTGTTCTCCTCACGCAACTGTCTCAGCGTAACCAGCTGACCTGCCTTGAGTTTATTGGAATCACCGGGATCAGTGACGAACTTCTTGTCAAAAATCCAGTCATTTTGCTCCAGAAAATCGTATTTCTCAACTGCTTCTCCTTCGAGGAAACTGGTATCTCCCGGATCATTGATCACGACCCTTCTCATCATCTGTCGCACTATCACCTCGATATGTTTGTCATTGATGGTGATACCCTGGGCCCGGTATACCTCCTGCACACCATTGACCAGGTAGGTTTGTACGGCAAAAGGTCCTTTAATGTCCAGGATGTCGCTTGGCGCGATCGAACCATCGGAAAGCTGAGTCCCCGCCCTGACAAAGTCACCCTCCTGAACGAGGATGTGTTTTGACAGCCCAATCAGGTATTTGCGTACCTGATCATCTTTGGCGGTAATGATTACTTCACGGTTTCCGCGTTTGATTTTACCAAAAGAAACCACTCCGTCTATTTCGGCAACCACGGCCGGATTTGAAGGATTACGGGCTTCAAAAAGCTCGGTTACCCTCGGCAAACCACCGGTGATGTCCGAAATTTTACCCAGATTACGCGGTATTTTCGCAATAATCTCTCCAGAGGTAATCTCATCTCCATCGTCGATCGAGATATAAGCTCCCACCGGGAGGTTGTATGTTCGCAATTCCTCACCATCCTTGTCAAGGATCTTGATGACCGGGATTTTCCGTTTTTTCTTGGATTCGACCACGACCTTTTCAGCATATCCGGTCTGATCATCCCGCTCTATCCGGTAGGTCTCCCCTTCTTCGATGGCTTCAAACTCTGTGACGCCTGAGAATTCGGAAATGATCACAGCATTGAACGGATCCCATTCACATAACGTATCTCCCCTCTTGACTTCCTGTTTGTCCCTGACAAAGATCCGGGCACCGTACGGAATGTGCATGGATGTATAGAGTTTGCCATTTTTCCCGTCGATCAGTCTGATCTCACCGGTTCTCGAGAGAACAACTTCCCTTGTGCTGCCATTCTCCACCAGCCTGGTGGTCTTGATGCCATCAAATTCGACGACTGCATCAAACTTGGAGGAGAGTTCCGATTCCGCTTTCGTAACGGAAGCAATACCACCCACGTGGAAGGTACGCAACGTCAACTGGGTACCTGGTTCACCGATAGACTGTGCGGCAATGATACCAACCGCATCTCCTCTCTCGGCAATCCGGCCGGTAGCCAGGTTCTTACCATAGCATTTTCGGCAAATACCGCGTTTGGTTTCACAGGTCAGGGCTGAACGGATGTTGACCATTTCAATCCCAACATCTTCAATATAATCAGCGGTTTTTTCATCGATATAGCCATCAGCCGGCACGATCAATTCATCGGTCACCGGATGAAGGATGTCGTACAGAGTAAAGCGACCTTCAATACGCCGGGCAAGTGGCTGGATCACTTTCTCATTATCCTTCAGTGCATAGGTCTCATTGCCTCGCAGAGTTCCGCAATCTTCTTCCATGATGACCACATCCTGGGCAACGTCGACCAGCCTTCGGGTCAGATAACCGGCATCAGCCGTCTTTAAAGCAGTGTCAGCAAGACCTTTCCGGGCACCGTGTGTGGAGATGAAATACTCCAATACTGACAGACCATCAAGGAAGTTGGACAAGATCGGGTTTTCAATGATAGCGGCTCCGGTATCGCCAGATTTCCTGGGTTTAGCCATCAGTCCCCGCAATCCGCAAAGCTGCTTGATCTGCTGTTTCGAACCCCGGGCACCGGAATGCAACATCATATAAACCGAATTAAATCCGTCCTTATGCTCGCCGAGTTCTTTCAGCAGGTTGTCGGTGATGGTGTTGTCTGCATAGGTCCACTTATCGATGATCTGATTGTACCTTTCATTGTTGGTGATCAGACCCATATTGTAGTTCTCCCAGACCTCATCCACCTCTGTTTGGGCTTCTTCAAGAATTTCCGCCTTCACGGTAGGGGTGATCAGATCACCCAGGTTGAAAGACAAACCTCCCTTGAAAGCCCAGTAGAAGCCCAGATCCTTGATGTGATCAAGAAATTCCGCGGTGACTTCCATGTTGGTGCGAATAATGATATCGCTGATAATGGTCTTCAGGTTGCGCTTGGTGAGCAACTCGTTGATAAAGGGTACTCCTTTAGGTATGGCATGGTTAAAAATAACCCGGCCTACCGTTGTGCGGATGATCTCCTTTTCAATTTTGCCTTTTTCCTTTTCAATCGGTACCCTTACCTTAATGGGTGCGTGCAGATCGATCTCACCTTCGTTATAAGCGATCAAAACTTCTTCCGGCGAGTAGAAGGTCCGGATGCCATTCGGGCTTCCGTTGGTAATGGATCGTTCTTTGCTGAGATAGTACAATCCCAGAACCATATCCTGCGATGGCAGGGTGATCGGCGAGCCGTCCTGAGGATTCAGGATGTTATGCGAAGACAACATCAATATCTGGGCTTCCAGAATAGCCGCCTGACTAAGGGGAAGGTGCACCGCCATCTGGTCACCGTCGAAGTCTGCGTTAAAGGCACCGCACACAAGTGGGTGCAACTGAATGGCTTTACCCTCCACCAACTTTGGCTGAAAAGCCTGGATTGACAAGCGGTGCAGGGTAGGCGCCCGGTTTAGCATAACCGGATGTCCTTTCAGAATATTTTCCAGGATCTCCCAGATCACCGGATCTTTCTTATCCACCAGTTTCTTGGCTGACTTCACGGTTTTGACGATACCCCGTTCGATCAGTTTACGGATGATAAATGGTTTAAACAGCTCGGCTGCCATGCCTTTTGGTAAACCGCACTCGTGCAATTTAAGGGTAGGACCCACCACGATGACTGAACGACCACTGTAGTCGACCCTTTTACCTAAGAGGTTTTGACGGAAACGTCCCTGCTTACCTTTCAGGATATCACTCAGGGATTTCAGGGGACGACCACCTTCAGCCTTGACGGCGTTGGATTTTCTTGAATTGTCAAACAGCGAATCAACTGCTTCCTGCAGCATCCGCTTTTCATTGCGAAGAATCACCTCGGGAGCTTTGATCTCCAGCAAACGCTTTAACCGGTTATTGCGGATGATTACCCGCCGGTAAAGGTCATTGAGATCGGAACTGGCAAAACGTCCGCCATCCAGTGGAACCAAAGGCCGGAGTTCGGGCGGGACCACCGGAAGGTACTGAATGACCGACCACTCCGGGTTATTTTCAATCCTTCTGACCCCGTCCCGGAAAGCCTCCACGACCCTCAGTCGTTTCAGGGCTTCGGACTTTCGCTGTTGTGAGGTCTCGGTAGCAGCCTGCATCCTCAGCGAATACGAAAGATCATCCAGATCCAGACGGCTGAGCAGCTCACGAATGGCCTCAGCTCCCATCAATGCGATGAATTTGTTGGGATCGTCGTTTTCCAGAAGATGGTTTTCCCGGGGAAGTGAATCATGAATTTCGAAATACTCCTCCTCGGTCAAAAGGTCGAGAGTGCTGATCCCTTCGGCTTCCTTTACACCCGGTTGGACCACCACGTATCTTTCATAATAAATGATTGACTCCAGCTTCTTGGAGGAGAGACCGAGCAGGTACCCGATCTTGTTGGGTAGCGATTTAAAAAACCAGATATGAACCACCGGTACCACCAGTTTGATGTGGCCCATGCGCTCCCTTCTCACCTTCTTTTCTGTTACCTCCACTCCGCAACGGTCGCATACAATGCCTTTATACCGGATCCTCTTGTATTTACCGCAATAGCATTCATAGTCCTTGACCGGACCGAAAATCCGCTCGCAAAACAAACCGTCTCTCTCCGGTTTGTAGGAACGGTAGTTGATCGTCTCCGGTTTCAGGACTTCACCATAGGAGCGTTCCAGGATTTCATCCGGCGAACACAGACTGATGGTGATGCTGTCAAAGTCTGCTTTTTGTTTATTAATTGATTTCTTAAGAGACATATTCTTGACTTTTAATAGAGCGCGTTTACTTAATCAAATTTTACATCGAGTGCCAGACCCCGCAACTCATGAATCAGTACGTTGAACGATTCGGGTATGTTGGGCTCCGGCAGGTTGTCACCCTTAACGATGGCCTCATAGGTTTTAGCCCGGCCGATGATGTCGTCGGATTTGATGGTGAGCAGTTCCTGCAGGATGGTAGAAGCTCCAAATGCTTCCAGAGCCCAGACTTCCATCTCACCAAATCGCTGACCACCAAATTGCGCTTTTCCACCCAATGGCTGCTGGGTAATCAGCGAGTAAGGTCCGATCGATCTCGCATGCATCTTATCATCGACCATGTGCGACAACTTGAGCATATAGATCACTCCTACGGTAGCCTGCTGGTGAAAACGGTCGCCCGTACCGCCATCAAACAAATAGGTTTGTCCCAGACTTGGCAGGTTGGCCTTTCTGATGTATTCTTCTATCTCATCAAGCGATGCACCGTCAAAAATCGGACTGGAAAATTTAGCATTCAATTTTTCACCGGCCCATCCCAGTACGGTTTCGAAGATCTGACCCAGGTTCATCCTTGAAGGCACACCCAGCGGATTGAGGACAATATCAACCGGGGTTCCATCTTCGAGGAAAGGCATATCTTCTACCCGTACTATTCTCGAAACGATACCCTTGTTACCATGGCGTCCCGCCAGTTTATCACCCACTTTCAGTTTGCGCTTCTTGGCCATGTATACCTTGGCAAGTTTTAAAACACCGGCTGGTAATTCGTCTCCGATCGACACATTAAACTTCTCCCGCTTATACCGGCCGATTTCCTCATTGACCTTAATGTTGTAGTTGTGCAACAGTCGGGCAATCAAGCCATTGGTCTTCTCATCTTTCGTCCAGTTGGTGTAGTCAACCACACCATAATCAATGTTCTTGAGTACACTCTTGTTCAGCTTGGTACCTTTCTTGACCAGCACTTCGTTGTAGACACTCCTGACACCTTCGGTCGGCATGCTGTCGACGAGGGCATTGAGTTTATCCACCAACAAGGTCTTCAACTCATTCAGGATAATGGCATGCTGATCGTCCAGTCGGGTCAGCACGTTTTTCTCCTGGGCTTTTTTGGTTTTGTCTTTCTTGGCCCGTGCAAACAGTTGCTTATCAATGATGACCCCTTTGGTAGAAGGGGGTGCTTTCAGTGAAGCATCTTTCACATCGCCAGCCTTGTCCCCGAAGATCGCCCGAAGCAGTTTTTCTTCAGGAGTTGGATCCGACTCACCTTTTGGAGTAATCTTTCCGATCAGGATGTCGCCTTCCTCAACCCAGGCTCCGATCCGGATAATTCCGTTTTCATCCAGATCTTTGGTTGCATCTTCACTGACGTTGGGAATATCGTTGGTGAGCTCTTCTTCACCCAGTTTGGTATCCCGGACATCGAGTTCAAAATGCTCAATATGGATGGAGGTAAAGATGTCTTCCCGAACTACCCGCTCCGAAAGCACGATGGCATCCTCAAAGTTGTATCCTTTCCAGGGCATGAACGCAACTTTCAGGTTCTGACCCAATGCGAGCTCTCCCCTTTCCGTGGCGTACCCATCACAAAGAATCATGCCTTTGGTAACCCGCTGGCCTTTCTTAACGATGGGCTTCAGATTGATACAGGTTCCCTGGTTGGTACGCATGAATTTTGTCAGATGGTAGGTCACCAGGTTATCTTCAAAAGAGACCAGCTGGTCTTCTTCTGTACGGTCGTATTTGATGGTGATGCTGTCGGCATCGACATACTCAACGACTCCTTCGCCTTCGGCATTGATCAGCATTCTTGAATCCTGAGCTACGATACCTTCCAGTCCGGTACCCACGACGGGAGCACTGGGTCGTAATAAAGGTACTGCCTGCCGTTGCATGTTGGAACCCATCAGCGCCCTGTTGGCGTCGTCGTTTTCCAGGAACGGAATCAGCGATGCCGAAACACCCACGATCTGATTGGGAGCTACGTCCATGTATTCTACTTCAACAGGTGTCAGAACGGGGAAGTCACCATGTTCACGGCACTTAATCCGGTCAGAGAGGAAGGAACCTTCATCATCGATCTTGGAGTTTGCCTGGGCAATCCGTCGATAGTCTTCTCCTTCAGCTGACAAATACTCGGCTTCGCTGGCCATATCAATTCTGCCGTCCTCAACCTTACGGTAAGGCGTTTCGAGAAAACCCATCTTGTTGACCTTTGCATGAACACAAAGGGTGGAAATCAATCCAATATTTGGTCCTTCCGGAGTCTCAATGGTACAGAGACGACCATAATGGGAATAGTGCACGTCGCGAACCTCGAAACCGGCCCTTTCCCGGGAAAGTCCTCCCGGTCCCAAAGCGGAGATCCGGCGTTTATGGGTGATCTCTGAGAGGGGGTTGGTCTGATCGAGGAATTGGGAAAGCTGGCTGGTACCAAAAAAACTATTGATTACCGAAGACAGTGTCCGGGCATTGATCAGGTCGATTGGGGTAAACACCTCATTGTCCCTGACGTTCATTCGTTCGCGGATCGTCCTTGCCATCCGGGCCAGACCTACTCCAAACTGTGCATAGAGTTGTTCACCAACGGTTCGTACCCGCCGGTTACTCAGATGGTCAATATCATCCAATTCGGCCATTTGGTTGGTCAGACTGACCAGGTAACGCACGATCTCGATAATATCCTCCTTGGTGAGGATCAGAGTTTCGGGATCAATGGTAATACCCAGTTTTCGGTTGATTTTATACCGTCCGACTTCGCCAAGATTGTATCGTTTATCGGAAAAGAACAATTTGTCGATGATACCCCGGGCTGTCTCCTCGTCGGGCGGATCGGTACCTCTCAGCTGACGGTAGATCTGCTGAACAGCCTCCAGTTCGGAGCTCGAAACGTCCTTCTGCAGGGTATTATAGATAATGGAATAGTCTGCTTCGATATCCGCCCTTTGGAGGATGATGGTGTCTACCTCGGCATCCAGGATCTGATCGATGTGCTCCTCTTCCAGGACAATATCGCGTTCAAGGATAATCTCATTCCGCTCGATGGAAACGACTTCTCCGGTATCTTCATCCACAAAATCTTCTACCCATTTTCGCAGAACCCGGGCGGCCAGTTTTCGGCCTACGGCGGCAGTCAGTGATTTTTTATTGGCCTTTATTTCTTCAGCCAGGCCAAAGAGATCGAGTATCTGCTTGTCCGAATCGTACCCAATGGCCCGTAACAGAGTCGTCACCGGGAATTTCTTCTTACGATCAATGTAGGCATACATCACCGCGTTGATATCGGTCGCAAACTCCATCCAGGCTCCTTTGAAAGGGATAACCCGGGCAGAGTAGATCTTGGTACCGTTCGGGTGAAAGCTCTGACTAAAAAATACACCGGGTGAACGGTGCAACTGGGAAACAATGACCCGTTCGGCACCATTGATGACAAAGGTACCTTTGGGTGTCATGTAAGGGATATTACCGAGAAACACATCCTGTACGATGGTTTGAAAATCGACATGTTCTTCATCGTTACAAGATAGCCTGAGCTTGGCCTTCAACGGAACGCTGTAGGTCAGCCCCCGCTGCATACACTCTTCGATGGTATAGCGCGGTGGGTCGATGAAGTAATCCAGGAACTCCAGAACAAAGATATTCCGGGCATCCGAAATCGGAAAATTCTCCTGAAACACCCGGTACAGACCTTCGTTGGCCCGGTTATCGGGTGTTGTTTCCAGTTGAAAGAATTCCTGAAATGATTTGATCTGAATTTCGAGTAAATCAGGATATGCAGAGGCCAGGTTAATTTTACCGAAATTGATTCGGCCGTTTTGTTGATGGGTAGCTACAACTTGCGTTGCCATTCTTGTATAGATTTTAAAGTGATCAAACCTTAAGAGGCATTCCCCTTACATATAAATACGACGAGAGGCTTAGCCTGATGTATCCATCAGACTAAGCCTTTATAACTTTTGTATGCCAGGAAGTTACTTACGATGGCCAGCGCTACTTAGGTATAATTACTTAAGTTCTACACTGGCTCCGGCAGCTTCCAGAGCGCTTTTTAAACTTTCAGCTTCTTCTTTAGACGCTCCTTCTTTCACGACTGAAGGGGCTGCATCTACCAGATCTTTGGCCTCTTTCAAACCAAGTCCCAATAAGTTTTTAACTTCTTTTACGACTTTGAGTTTCTCTGCTCCGGAAGAAGTCAGCATAACCGTAAACTCGGTTTGTTCTGCAGCTGCTCCTGCACCGGCGTCGCCACCAGCGGCTGGACCCGCAGCTACTGCTACGGCGGCAGCGGCAGGCTCGATACCATATTGATCTTTGAGTATGCCCTTCAATTCGTTCACTTCCTTAACGGTAAGATTTACTAATTGTTCTGCGATAGCACTTAAATCTGCCATGTCAATTGTTTTTTTAAATTTTTAGTTTCAATAAAATATATGCGTCATTTTACTTGGAAGCCACAATTAAGAATCGCCTCTGTCTTCGATAGCAGTCAGTAAAGAAGCAATCGTTGAACCACCATCGATGGCCGAAAGCACACTTTGGATTGGTGATTCGAGCAGACCGATGATTTCACCCAGTAACTCTTCCCTGGTTTTCAGGCTGGTCAGCGTTTCCACCTGATCGTCGCCATAAAACACGTCCGAATCGATATAGGCGGCTTTCAACACCGGCTTTTCGTGATCCTTCCTGAATTCCTTGATGATCCGGGCCGGTGTGCTGGCATTTTCAGAAAACATGATGGCCGTCGGTCCTTTCAATGCATCGTACAGTCTCTCGTAACCCCGGTCTTTTGCCAATGCCTGCATCGCCTTTATGGCCAGGGTATTCTTGACCACTTTCAACTCCACTCCCTGCTCAAAGCATTTTGCCCGGAGATCGTTAACTTCCGCCACAGTGAGACTGGAAGAATCCGTCAGATAGAAAAAACTATTCTTTTTGAATTTTCGCTTAAGGACTTTTATCGCCTGCTGCTTTTCAGTTCTTGTCATCTTATCTTAAAATTTAGATGCTGTCAATCGGTCAATCAATTAATTAAAATTTGGGGTTTACCTTCACACCGGGGCTCATAGTACTGGCAACCGTAATGGTTTTCAGGTAGGTCCCTTTCGCAGTTGAAGGTTTCATTCTGACCAGGGTATCGATCAATTCCCTGGCATTATCGGCAAGCTTATCGGCACTAAAAGAAACCCGGCCTACCGAAGAATGAACAATACCAAACTTATCGACGCGGAATGAAATCTTACCGCCCTTGACATCGGTCACCGCCGCTCCGACATTCGGAGTCACCGTACCGGTTTTCGGGTTAGGCATCAATCCCCGCGGGCCCAAAATCCGGCCAATCTTACCGACCGTGGCC
This sequence comes from uncultured Saprospiraceae bacterium, assembly GCA_964428345.1. GTDB lineage: Bacteria > Bacteroidota > Bacteroidia > Chitinophagales > Saprospiraceae > JABDMH01. Next base: position 61,814 of record CAYRYD010000006.1, read on the forward strand.
ATTACGTTAGGACTGGCGATGACCACATCAAAATCGGTCCAGCCTTCCTGAATCCTGCTCACCATATCGTCGAGACCCACAAAATCGGCACCGGCTTCTCTGGCTTCGTCTTCCTTGTCCGGTGTACAGAGTACCAGTACTCTTTTGGTCTTTCCGGTACCGTGTGGTAAGGAAACCGTTCCTCTCAGGGCCTGATCGGCTTTTCTTGGATCGACTCCCATGCGAATGTGAATATCAACCGAGGCATCAAATTTGGCGGTATTGGCTTCTTTGACCTTGGCCATCGCCTCTGGTAATGAATACAGGTTGTTGCGATCAACCAGCACGTTGGCTGCTTTTCTTTTTTTACTAACTTTTGCCATAGTTTGTCGAGGTTTTAACGTCAGCAACTGCTGACTCCCTTCCAATAAAATAAATCAAATAAGGTTATTCTTCTTCCTCTGATGCTGCGGCCGGTGGTGGTGTTCCGGTAATGGTGACCCCCATACTGCGGGCGGTACCTGCGACCATCCGCATGGCGGAATCCAGCTTAAAAGCATTCAGATCACTCATCTTGTCTTCAGCAATGGTCTTCACCTGATCCCAGCTGATCTTTCCTATCTTGTTCCGGTTTGACTCCGGCGATCCTTTCTTGACCTTGGCAGCTTCCATAATCTGAACTGCAGCCGGAACAGTCTTAATGATAAAATCAAAACTTTTATCCTTGTAAACCGTGATGACAACGGGTGTAATCTTCCCCTGCATATCCTGGGTTCTTGCGTTAAAACGCTTACAAAACTCCATGATATTTACCCCTTTGGAACCAAGGGCAGGTCCGACAGGAGGTGCCGGGTTGGCTTGTCCACCTTTCACCTGTAACTTAATCAGTGCTTCAACTACTTTTGCCATTTTTCAGAATGTTTCGCTCTTATGTTTGTTTTTCGACCTGCATGAAATTCAATTCTACTTCGGTTCCGCGGCCAAATATTTTGACAATTACTTTCAGTTTCTTTTTCTCTTCATTGACTTCCTTGATATCACCGACAAAGTTGTTAAAGGGTCCATCGATGATCTTGACCGTTTCACCTTCCAGGAAGGGTTCGATCATAATTTCTTCTGCTTCATCCGATTCGTCGGCTTTACCAAGCATCCGGTTTGCTTCCGACTGTTTCATCGGTATGGGATTATTGCCCCCCAGGAAATTGATCACATTGGTCATGCCCGAAATGGCCTGAATCATTTCCGGGGTAAATTTGCTGGGAATACTTTCGATCAGGATGTAACCCGGCAGGATATTCCGTTCCTGGATGACCTTTTTACCATTTCTGATCTTGTAAACTTTTTCGGTCGGTACAATGACCTGGCTTATCACATCACTCCAGCCAGAGCGCTTCACTTCCAGCTCAATTCTTTCCTTGAGTTTGCGTTCTTTACCGCTGATGACTCGCAGAGAGTACCACTTTCGTTCTTCGCTCATTGTAGTTTGCTCTGACATGAAAAAGTTTATAACCCGTAAAAGAAGTCAACGACCTGCCTGGATACCGTATCGATCAGAAAAACCAGCAGGGCAAAGATCAATGAGGCGACCAATACCAAAATAGTGCTTTGCTGAAGGTTGGACCAGGTAGGCCAGGTCACCTTGTTGATCAGCTCATTGTAGCTTTCTTTAATACTCAGGATCAATCGCTCCATAATTTTGTACTTTAAGGCTGATCTGTCTCTCCGTTCAGATCAATTCAACTTGCACGGGCAGGAGGAATCGAACCCCCAGCCTACGGTTTTGGAGACCGTCGCTCTACCAGTTGAGCTATGCCCGTAATTCCGGCCATATCACTACCAGTATAGGTGACCGGTCTTTTGAAAACAAGGAAATTAAGTACCCGGTTCAGAGGTACTTAATTTCTTGTCTGAATTATCTATTTCAAATAACTTGTTACTCAAGAATCTCGGTTACCTGACCAGCACCCACTGTACGACCTCCTTCGCGGATAGCGAAACGAAGACCTTTTTCCATGGCAATGGTGTTGAGCAGGGTAACTTCCAGGGATACGTTGTCACCTGGCATTACCATTTCCACTCCTTCCGGAAGTTTCACATCTCCGGTAACGTCGGTCGTTCTGAAGTAAAACTGCGGCCGGTAACCATTAAAGAATGGTGTGTGTCGACCACCTTCATCTTTACTCAGAACGTACACTTCACACTTGAATTTTTTATGTGGTTTTACAGAACCGGGAGCACAGATAACCATACCGCGTTTGATATCATCCTTATCGATACCCCTCAACAGCAGTCCGGCATTATCACCCGCTTCTCCCCGGCTCAGGATCTTACGAAACATTTCCACCCCGGTTACTACCGAAGTCAACGGTTTTTCGCCTTCTTTCATCATACCGATGATCTCGACGCTGTTGCCGGTTTCGATAACTCCCCTTTCAATTCGTCCGGTGGCCACTGTACCCCGGCCGGTAATCGAAAAGACGTCTTCGATTGGCATCAGGAAAGGCTGATCAACCAATCGCACCGGCTCCGGAATCTCGGCATCAACCGCATCCATCAAGGCTTTAATTTGAGCCTGGGCAGCGGGATCACCTTCCAGGGCTTTCAGGGCCGAACCCTGGATGACACTGGCATTATCACCATCAAACTCATATTGATCAAGAAGTTCACGCACTTCCATTTCGACCAGTTCCAGCATTTCCTGATCGTCGACCAGGTCAACCTTATTCATAAATACCACGATCTTGGGCACCCCTACCTGACGGGCCAGCAGGATGTGCTCACGGGTCTGTGGCATGGGTCCATCCGTTGCAGCCACAACTAAAATCGCACCATCCATCTGAGCGGCACCAGTCACCATATTCTTTACATAGTCAGCGTGACCAGGACAATCAACGTGAGCATAGTGTCTTTTCTTAGTCTCGTACTCAACGTGGGCCGTATTAATGGTGATACCTCTTTCTTTTTCTTCGGGAGCAGCATCGATTGAATCATAGTCCATTTTTTGGGCAAGACCCTCCTGTGACAACACATAGGTGATGGCAGCAGTTAAGGTCGTCTTTCCGTGGTCTACGTGTCCAATTGTGCCAACGTTCAGGTGTGGTTTAGTCCTTTCAAAAGTTGTCTTTGCCATCGGATAGATTTTTACGTTTTCTTAAAAAATAATTTAGTAATTAACAATAAAATAAATGCAACTATTTGAAAAATGGAGCCAATGAAGGGAATTGAACCCCCGACCCCTTCCTTACCATGGAAGTGCTCTACCCCTGAGCTACATTGGCTTGCAATCATCTCTTTCGAGCCTGGGAAAACACCCGAAGAGGTGACCCATCATTCAAACTGATCAAAAGATGAGCGGGCGATGAGACTCGAACCCACGACCCTCAGCTTGGAAGGCTGATGCTCTACCAACTGAGCTACGCCCGCACATGCACTTTTGTATGTTTCACAATGCCGTCTGCACTTCATACTCTGGTGGGGGCGATAGGATTCGAACCTATTCAGTCGTAGACAACAGATTTACAGTCTGCCCCGGCTCTCCCACTCCGGCGCGCCCCCTGATATCATTTTCATCCCAAATGACTTTCCTGATGATACGCAGCCTTCGATTCCCTTCTGGTCCAGAGCCCACGATCCCGATCTTGAACTAATGGACCTAACTTCATCAAGGAGACTGATTGTCCGCCCTTTGAGCCAATGGAGGGACTCGAACCCCCGACCAGCTGATTACAAATCAGCTGCTCTACCAACTGAGCTACATTGGCTAATAATAGCTCAAGAGTGGGATGAGTTACATTAGCTGGACCTCTAAAGTCATTGTCAGTTAAATTAGTTGAAAACCAGCCGGCAAGCATTCATCTTTCGGATTTGGACACTGGTTTTTAACTCAAAGACTGATGTGCCTGAGATTTTTATGCAGTTTGTATGTTTGCTCCGTATTTCAATAGTCTGGTTGATCCGGAATTCAAATTAAAAATATTTCATATGTATAAAATATTGAAATACTGAATTATCAACCTATATTTTGTTATCTTTATCGCATCTTGGATCAGATAAGGTAACTACGCCTCAAAGAACTTTTTCTCAAAGCGATTGCAAAGATATTACTTTTTCCCTAATAGAGAAATCGAATATTTAAGATTCGAGGAATAGTTTTTTGTCAGGAAAGGTCTCTGTATCCCACCGCAAACCGGCAACCATCATTGGGTTTGATCGTTCTAACGATATCGGTAGCAAGTGAGTTCCGAAATCTCAATACCATCTCAATCCAGGCATCCCTAAAAACAAAAGAGGCCCCGGAGGACCTCTTCCCAATATTGGTTCATAGCTTTTAATAAGAACGAACCCGTTCCTTATGTCTGATCAGCAGTCTCTTTAGTACATCGCTTACCTGATCTACGGCCGCCTCGAAAGTCTTGTTTGACTCGGTGGCAATAATCAGATCACCCGGTACATCCAGTTTGACCTCGACGATCTTGTCTTTCACCTGACCGGTATTTTCCAATTTGAGTATGACATGTGCATCAATGATCCTGTCGTGATATTGATCCAGCTTGTCTAGTTTCTTCTGAATAAAGTCAATCAATTTTTGATCAGCGTTAAAATGGATCGATTCAATTCTTGTCGTCATACTTTGCGTTTTTTTAAAAGTTAAGAAAAAAAGCAAACGTTGCTTCACCGTATTACAGAGCCTTGGGGTGGGCTTTCCGATAGGCCGATTTCAGCTTTTCGATGCTATTGTGGGTATAAATCTGGGTAGCACTGAGATTGGCATGACCCAAAAGGTCCTTGATGGCATTGAGATCGGCACCGTGGTCCGACAGATGTGTGGCGAATGAATGTCTTAGTGTATGGGGTCCTTTCTGGGAAACGGTAGAGACCATGGAAAGATGTCTGCTTACAATATTATAAACTAGTTTGGGATACAGTTTTGTTCCTTTATCGGTCAGGAAAAGATAAGCTTCTCCGGGGAATGTTGCCCGTTTAATTTTCAGGTAATCGCCCAATGTTTCCAGAAAGCCGGAGGTAAGCGGTATCAGCCGTACTTTATTCCCTTTTCCCAGGACTTTTATCTGTTGTCTGGTGATGTCAACATCCTGTTCCTGCAGATTGATCAGTTCACTTCGCCGCATGCCGGTCAGATAGAGGGTCATGAGCAGGAAGTGATTGCGGACAGCCGGATATTCTTTCAAATCCTCCCCAACAGAGAGCATTTGCCGGGCCTGATTTTCCTGAATATGATTGGGTAGTCTCTTCGGCAGTTTTAACGCCCGAAGCCGGGTAGTGGGATTTCCACTGACCGTACCATCCCGCTGCAAAAACTTATAAAAAGCTCTCAGAGACGACATTTTACGGTTAATCGATCGCGCCTCCTGCTTTTCCGTAATCAACCACACCACCCAGGAACGAAGATGCTGATGCGTCACTTCCTTCCAGTCGTCCAGCCCGTATATTCTGACCAGATAGGCATAAGCCTGGTTCAGGTCGGACTCATAGGCGGCAATGGTGTGCGCAGAATAACGTTTTTCAAACTTCAGGTAATTGAGAAAGGTTCGTAATGGCATTCAGGAAAAGCTAGTCATCATATAACGAACAAGAGTTATGCATGAAGTATGCCAAATTCGAGGGTCGCCGTCTGAACAATGAATCTGCCCCGGGGCCACAACTGATGACTTATACTTTTGCTCATACCTTATACAAGAGTGATCGAATCAGGTGATTTGGAACCACTCTGTTCGCGATAGAATCTGGAATAAACTAATCTCCATAGCTCGGCCATGCAAATCATTAAGGATGATCCGGGAGATCATACTAGGCGCATCCTTGAGTCAGACCCCGAAGGCAGGCAAATTTCTGGTCACAAATTGAACCAAAATTTGAGTGTATACAAAAAAGCTGTGCAGAACCAGGCTCTGCACAGCTTTTTGCCAGCGATCCGGCAGTTTTTTACTTCTTGGTAAATCTCATAATCACAAAATTTGACCCTGCTCCACAATCGTTGGTCACGTCTTCTATCAGGGCAAGATCAAATGAACTGTCATCATTCAGATCGAAAGTGGCAAGTTCCGGACCTCGCGGCTGCCCAAATAAAATTCCGCTGCCACATCGCAGTCCCGAACCCTGATTATTGTCGGGAACCACAATGGTACAAACGAATTCAAAATTCAGCGGCACCGCCGTATTTCCGATACCCAGATCAGGAATATAGGTCACAGTAATTCTTCGTTTGGTTTTTGAAACAACCTCCACATTGAATTCCTGTCCTTCCTCACCAAAGACTTTGACACCTCCTACCGGTGAATCTCCTCCCTGAACGTAGCTTAGTACATAAGTTCCAGAGAACTGCGAATCTTCCAATGGACAATTCAATTTGACAGTCCAGGCAAAATGGGACTTAAAAGCTGCACCATTAACGGCCGCTGATGAATTAGCAGCCGAAAAGGTATCGCCATCATCAGTAGTCACTGAGGCTGCAAAGGTAACAAAATCTGCTCCGGACATCTCCGATTCGGAAATTCCAAGCAGAGAGGCCACTTCGGACAGTTTGAAGGAGACGGTGACCCCGGGATTACCATTCTCATTGACGGTGAAGTCTGATTTGGTGAAGGATTTGATGACAACCTGGGATTTGGAAACATTTCCATTATCCGGGGTATTATCCTGATATCCTACTTTAACTTCATACTGTTCAATTTTGTTCCCTTTTTCTACATCAACAAATTCCACTCGATAGTCGTAAGACGTCGTATTGAACTTTGCTAAATCATAGTCAACCGGACTCGTAACCTCAACCAACCTGACATACGCACCTTTACCAGCAGTATCAAAAGTCACTACGGGTCCTAACTCTTCATCTGCACAGGAGAATACAAACAGCAGAGAAAAAGAAAGGATTATTAATTTTAATGGATTAGTCATAACTGTTTCTTTTCTAATTTTTTAAATCTAATAAAGCCTATCTCAATTCAAGACCTGGATCCCAGAATACTTTCTGGGTAAGTTCCTTCTGTGCTGCATTAGCGTTCAGATTCACATGATTAGAGGGATAAAATGCTGAGCGAATAAACGGACCGGGATTGGGCTCAAGAGTAGGAGCCATATTATTTGGCTTACCGGTTCTTCGGTAACTGTTATACGACTCCAGACCGTTACCCCACAGAGCGATCATATATTCCTTCATAACGATATCCAGTTTTCCATCGGCATCTGCGGCGTCATAAGCCCCAAGTACATAGTTTACATACTCATCGATAGCTGCTGCAGCGGGTACAAAAATCTGTTCAACACTTCTTGCGACATTATCAAGACCAACAATCTGCCGTGACATAGTACCCGGAACCAGACTCTTGAAACTAATGACCTTAGCAATGGATTCGCGAATTCCTTTCTCCAGCATTTCCCGGGGATCATCAGTCGTACCCAATGTCAATCCTGCCTCTGCCCGCATAAAATAGGTAAAAGACGTTAGCAAAACCGGATCAATTCCTTGTCCCAAACCTCCGGTCGTACCACTTTGCTGGGTGGACGAGTAGGTATTGTCATCAAACTGACCTCCGGCCGGATACAATCCAACCACTGTTCTCAACTCACCATCTGGCGGAATACCTTCTCCGTTGATGTGATCACGACCCAGGTAACCATCCGGTAAAACACAGTAGGGCAGATTGGGATCTACATCATTATAGTGCGCCGGTTTAAGTGCCTGATCCGGAAGATCAGTAAAATGACAACTATATTCGTTTTTATCCAGAATAGTTGCATCGTTAACCTGACGATAGAAGTAGAAGCGTACTCTGGGGTCACGTATGGCGTTACCCTCACTATCGGTCTTATCACCAACCAGTAACCACATGAAATAATTGCCCAGATACTGACCATCAGTCGTTTCATAAGCATCATTGTAGTCAGGATGACGGGAATTCGGATTGGTCCGGGTCTGACCATAATTGGCCTGAAAATCTTCGGATGCTTCATCGATCAGGTTACCACCAGAGATAAGAGCATTGATCTTCCCTGCATCGCGTGTATTGAGTGCCATTTTCAACTTGATCGTGTTGGCAGCCTTGATCCATTTAGCCGGATCTCCTCCGTAAAAGACATCTCCGTTAGGTCTGGGAGCGGTACTCCCGGTTAGTTGAGCAATGGCTTCATCCAAAAGGCTTTCGGCTGCATTGTATATACTGGCCCCACCGTCTCTGACCGGACTGATGGCGTCTGTTCCCTGCAAAGCTTCGGAATAGGGTACATCGCCAAAAAAGTCAACCAGAGCCACTAAAACATAGGCCTTGAATATTTTGGCAGCTCCCGCATGGATATCCAATCCCCGGTCCTGAGCGAGGGCTACCAAGGCATCGACATCCGGAAACAGGTTGGCATAGGCATTGACCCAGATGCCATCGTAATTTTGAGGCTGAGTCGCATTCTGATAGTCATAGACGCTGAATGGCGTCATGGCCATCATCCTGGTCACTCCGCGAGTAAAACCATTCATTCCGCTAAAGACGCCATTGAATGCACCCTGAACGGAAGTGAACAGGTCATTTACACTGGCCTGATCAGGGGAAGGAGAATTGGGGTTATCCAGGAGATCCAACTCGGTAATGTCACATGATGACATACCCAGGATCGCCACAACAATCACCAATTTATTTAGATATTTCATAACTGATATTTCTTGAATGATTAAATAAGTGAGACAATCCAATCAATTCCTGCTAAATCCTTTAGAAGGTTGCATTGATTGTGACACCATATTTCTTGGCGGTCGGTCCGGTAAACCGGTCAAATCCCCGGCCGTTACCCACTCCCAGACTCAAAACCTCCGGATCGAAATTGATACCATCCGGGAAGTTAACTGCATCATACCACAGGTTTTCCCCAGATAGCGTGATACCGATCCGTCCAAATGGTGTCTTGGCCAACAGCCTCTCCGGGAGCACATAAGCCAGCGATACCTGACGCAGACGAATGGTCGTTCCATCAAACACCGATCCCTCATCAGCACCGAAGTATCCGTCGAAGAAAGCGTCGCCTATGTAGGTCTGGATGTTGTTGGTAGTGCCATCCGCCAGTTCTCCCGGAAGGATCAAAGGTAAGAAGCGATCCACATCGGAATCGACGGTGTTACCCCGGGCAAACATAGTTGCGGTAGTCACCGAATAAATATCTCCTCCATCCGTATAATCCCACTGCCATCCCAGTGACAGGCCTTTGTAGGATATATCATTGATCCAGTTTAAGGTAAAATTTGGGTTTGGGTTACCAATGGTCTGAAGTTCAGGGTCAACTACATAGGAACCCACATTATTGACCAGGATGCCACCATTGGGGCCCCGGGCAAAAGCGCTTCCTTTGATCACTCCATAGGGTTCTCCCGGTACTGCAAAATTACCAAGGTTGGTAAAGCCGGCAATAACCACCTGGTCTACGCCTTCAAAGATTTCGTCGACGGTACCCACGTTCTTAGTGTAATTCAAGGTAAAATCCCAGGTAAGGTCACCCTGCACCGGGGTTATGTTGAGTCCCAGTTCAAAGCCATGGTTGGAGATCTTGGCCGCATTCACCGTGGTGTTGGTATAACCGGTAGCCGGATCGAGATCCAGGTCGATGATCAGATCCGTGGAGCCTTTGTCGTACACGGAAAAGTCAATTCCGATACGATTTTGTAAAAGACGGGCCTCGATGCCCAGTTCAAGTTCTTCCAGCAACTCCGCCTTCAGATTCGGATTACCCAGACGGTTGCTGACCGAATTGGAATTGAGCACCGTACCACCCCGGGTTACAAAAACGTTGGTACCCGTTTCAAGCGTATTGCGGGTTTGATAAGGATCCGGATAACCGGCGGATGTGCCATATCCCGCCCGGATCTTCAAATAGTTAAGCACCGTGTTGTTTTGCAGACCGGCAAACATCTCCGTCGGCAACAGGGAGAGGCTCACAGAAGGATAAAGAATCGAGTTGTTACCATCTTCCAGGGTCGACGTCCAGTCGTTACGGGCCTGAAAGTTCAGGTAGGCAAAATCCCGGAAACCCAATGTAGCGGTGGCATACACACCGATGTTGTTTTCCTCCCGGTCAAAACTGAAGCCCCGGTGATTGATAAAGTTACCATGATTAAAGAGGTCGAAAACGAACTGCTGGGTGCTGGACACGCCGGCATAGTTACGGACCTCCCGGCGGAGGTTGGTACCGATGATACCATCAATCTCCCAGTCATCACTGAGGTTGAAATTCCACATAAAATTCAATACATGATCGGCGATACGATTCAGTCGCTCAGAGGTGACCATAATACCATCCGGTATCTGACGGCCTCCTTTGTTGATCAGAAATTGTTGTTTCTGGGTGTACTGGTCGGCGCCAAATCGGTACAGGACATTCAACCAGGGAGCCAACTGGTAATTGGCTTCCAGCGTGCTAAAGAAGCGGCGGACATTTTCATTTTCACTGGCATTATTCAATGTCCAGAGTGGATTGGTTATATCTCCGCCTGACCGGTAGTACACATGAGAACCATCGATCGGACTCTGGTAGGGTAAATTCAACAAATCGACAGACCGTGGGGTATACAGTACGTCCGAGAAGAGCGATGCAGCATTTCCAACGTCCACACCACTGCCATATCCGGTGGCGGCCGGTGGATTTCTCCGGTCGGAGTCGATATAATTGAAGGTAGCCCGGATATTCAACCCGTTGGCCAGTTTGGTAGTGGCGCCCAGACCCAGATTGTGCTTCTTGACAAAGTTGGAGGAACCTCCTCCCCGTTGCTCATCCAGGTCGGGTGTAAATCCTTCATCATTCAGGTAGCTGTAGGTGGCACTGATGGCCGATCCGTTACCCAGGTTATTCTGAATGGCTATCGAGGTGTTGGCCGTCAAACCCGGCTCAAAGAAATTTTCTACACTCTCATACGCTTTATAAGGAAATCGCTGACCAACATACTCCGAAAAATGAGGGTGATTTGCCCAAGGATGTGGAACCGTTCCGTCTTCAGCAATTCCATTGCTACCTCTGGTATCAAAAGCCGGACCCCAATTGGAAAAAAACAATCCATAATCCCCTGAGAATCCGTTTCCAAAGGTATTCTGATAATCCGGAATATTGGAAACCTCCGTCCGGGCGACGGTTTGGGTTACACTCACCTCAAATTTCTTGTTGCTTTCGGCACCTATACTTCCGTTCTTGGTGGTCACCAGAATCACCCCGTTCCGGCCGGCTTCTCCATAAAGTACAGTTGCACTTAATCCTTTGAGGATGGAGATCTCGGCGATGTTGTTGGGGTCCAGATCGAGAAACCGGCTGGAAGCGGTGGCGCTTCCCTGGGCAAAATTATCCCGGTCAGAGTTGGTTTCCGTGTTAAAAGGAACCCCATCGATCACAAAGAGCGGTTGATTGCTGCCGGAAATCGAGGAATAACCGCGGATGATCACATTGGTACCGGAACCGGCAATACCAGAAGTTTGGGTAATGTCCACACCGGTAGCTTTTCCTCGCAGCAGGCGGGCGATATCTGCCTGGGGTCTGGCTTCGATCTCAGCGGCACCGATGGTCGATACACCATATCCCAGTGCCTTTTTCTCCCGTTTGATTCCAAGTCCCGTCACAACGACTTCACCCAGGTCAACCCCCTCCTCCAACACGACATCGATGACGTTGGAGACCCCTAGGGTAACCTGTTTCTCGGAATAACCGGTAAAGCTGAAAACCAGAACGTTGCCTCCCTCCGGGACATTAAGGGAGTAAGCTCCGTCAAAGTCGGCCACCGTACCAACGGTCGTACCCTGTACGAGTACACTGGCTCCTATCAACGGCTCCCCATCGGCATTGGTCACCGTACCGGTCACCGTCCTTTGAGCAGAAGCAAAGCCCACTACAGACAATAGAAGAAAGAGTGGTAAATAGAGCTTTTTCATACTTTTAAGATTTTGTTAAGAATAAATCAGGGCAAAATTAAAAAAATCTTATACAGATTGACTTCAAGTCATAATTTTTCTGCCATTCGTCGACCCCTTCCGGTCATTCGCAGCAGAAAACGGTATCTTTAGAGAAATTACCCTTTAGTTGAGGTTGACCGAAGTCCGATGTTAAGAATTTCTTAATTCTACGTCACTAAAACATCACTCACCATCGAATTGCTGCCTGGAACCGGTACTTTTTTACAAAATTTTTATTCCTGCCTGACAAGGACGGAATGCGCCGTAGGTCATTGTTGATGAAATTAGCCAGCAGCCATTGCCCACTGCGGACGGCCACTCGGCATTTAACCAGCCATTAACCTTCCGGTAATAGTAATTAACACCGGCAAAACAGTCTTTTGTATACAAGATTGATGAAGCAAACGTCAATCTCCCATTTACTCACAAAATACAGGTATCTATGAAAAAGTGGCATGCTATCCCTGTCCTGATGATGTGTCTCGTTGTTTTTGCCTTTTCCGCCCGTGCTGATCACCGCATCGAGGGTATCTGGGAAAATCCCGGACACCGCATTTTGCTGACCATCGAATCAACAGACAACGGAATCCGGGTGAAACGCAGCGACCAGAACCGGTGGTATCACTACGATGAGTACAGGGACGGCCAGTTTCGTGACCGGGATGGTAACACCTATTATCTGATTGACGATAACACTTTAGAATGGGAAGACCGGAGTGGCCGGAAATACCTTCGTTTTCAACGTCAGCACAGTGGCCCATCCGGAAACGGCAATTCAAATTTTTATGAGTACCAGGACAAAAGAGATACTTATATCGAGCGAAACCACTATCTCGACGGTCAGGCGGGAAAGGGTTTGATAACTGCACACCATCTGAGTGGCCGCTGGATCAACGGTACCACCGGACAGATGATCGAGATCAGAACACATAAGCAGGGATTAAAGGTCCGGGCGCACCGGGGAGGATGGACTCATTTTTACCGGAGGGATGGCAATACTTTTATAGATCAAAAAGGAAACCGGTATGATTTTATCGGAGGGCATCTGGTCTATACTTCCCGAAGAGGCGACTTCCGGATGGAATTCACCAGACATTAGTCGGATCTGCAAGCCCGCAGCAAGGCGAAGGGATCGCAGAGCCAATTGATAGGCCTCCAAGGGGTCATGACCCCTTGGATCGTAACGACAAACCACCGGATCTCATCACCGAGATGGATCCAGCACGACCTTGACGGTCATCGTCCTGTCGCCGCGCAGGATGGTGAGATTGACCTCATCTCCCGTCTTGTATTTCTCGAGACTCAGCAACAGGTCTGCATTGGTGTTGATTTTTTCATTATTGACGCCGACAATAATATCGCCCAGCACAATCTCACCCCGGTTATTACGGCTGGTGGGTTGGATACCGGCTTTGGCAGCTGCACTGCCGGACTGCACATTACTGACCACGGCCCCCTTCAGACCAGCCCGGCTCACAATACTCTGTGCAAACAGGTCAACGCCCAGCGTCGGCCGTTTTACCCGTCCATAGGTGATCAGATCGGACACCACCCAGTTTACCTGATCGACCGGGATCGAAAACCCAATCCCGGCATAGGCCCCGGAGGGACTGTAGATCGCAGTGTTGACTCCAATCAATTTACCCTGGGAATCCAGCAGGGGACCCCCTGAATTACCCGGATTAATGGCGGCATCTGTCTGGATCACATCGCGGATGGGTACACCGGAACGGGTATTGATTTCCCGGCCAAGGGCGCTGATGATGCCGGTCGTCAGGGTCTGATCGAGACCAAATGGATTGCCAATGGCATAAACCGATTGGCCCACCAGAAGATCTTCGGAGGTTCCGATGGGAATGGGTGTCAGCTTCTCGCGGGGTGCCTTGATCCGGAGAATCGCCAGGTCTTTTTCCTGAGCATAACCGACCAGATCGGCCTCCCAGGTAGATTGATCCGACAGGGTGACAGTGGCCTTTTCAGCATCCTGGATAACATGAAAATTCGTGACCACATGACCTTCCTTATCCCACACAAAACCCGAGCCGCTGCCCTGGGGAATTTCGGTGATATCCCGGGTCCAGTAGTCCTGCCGGTAAGTGGAGGTATTGATGAAAGCAACCGATGGGGCCACCGCCTCAAAAAGATTGATCGTGGCCGTTTCCTCGCGGGTAAGCTCACGTGGTGTGACTTCCTTCCGGCTATAAACGGTTGTCTGCGCAACCGGTGCGGTATCTTCTTTGACTTCGGGAGCCGGCGGTTCAGCCGGAAGCTCCTCCCGGATCAGGCTTCCGGTTCCCACCAGATAGCCGGCCAGAAAAAAAACACCCCAACTGACTATGCGACCAATTGCTTTGAGATCCATTGTTTTGATATTGGTGATGAGCGATAATAAAACGGTTAAAACCATGAGCAAAATTGCAGAATTTTACGCAGAAAAATTCAACTGGTCCCGATATAATGGGCCATAATAAAACAATCTGACTCCATAATCAGTACGCGCTAGTGATCCTAAGAGGGAAACAGTGCCGAAAATCAGCTTCGGACCGCATATTATAGTTTACCTTTTATTCTTTACAAATATTCGTCTTACCTTTATTTGCATAATCAGGAATTAGAAAACATGCGCATCTTCAGGTACTGGCTGTCTATGGTCATCCTTCTGCCGATGGGTCTGACAGCCCAGGAAAATATTAACAGCGATATCAATCAGCTCATTCGCAAACATGGTCTGGAACAGAGCCAGGTCATGGAAATCGCGAGCTGGATTACCGATGTGTACGGACCCCGGCTAACCGGATCTCCTATGCTCGACCGCGCCACCGAATGGGCGGTAAAGACCCTCGAATCCTGGCAGATGAGCAATGTGCATCTGGAAGAATGGGGACCATTCGGACGTGGCTGGCAACTTGATCACTTCGAACTGCATTGCACGGCTCCGGTCTATTTTCCGGTACTCGCCCTGCCCAAAGCCTGGAGTCCGGGCACGGCCGGCGAAATCTCCGGTGAAGTCATCTATCTCAATGCCGCTTCCGGGCGCGAACTGGCCGGTTATGCCGGTAAACTCAAAGGTAAATTCGTCCTGTTGGATACCATTCGCCAGCTCAAGGAGTGGTTTGATGCTCCTGCTAAGAGGATCGAAGCAGACGAACTGTTACGATTAGCCAATCTCAATGACCCCACTCCGAGGAGGGGAAGGAATTACCGGGGGAGCGGGGCGAGATTCAGCGACACTCTTTGGACTTTCCTGCAGGAAGAAGCGCCTGCTGCCGTCATCGACCGGAGCTATAAGGGTGATTTCGGGACGGTCTTTGTGGCCGGGGCCAGTACCGCCACTGGCAGCGCCAGGGATGAGGATATACCGGTAGTCCCCCAGCTTACCATGAGTATTGAGCACTACAACCGCATTTTCCGGCTCCTGATGAAAAATATTCCGGTTTCTCTGTCAATGGACCTGAAAAGCAGCTATTCCAACCGGGATGGAATGGAACACAATATCCTGGCAGAGATACCCGGTACTGATCTGGCCGATGAAGTGGTCATGTTTGGTGCCCATTTTGATTCGTGGCACTCAGCATCCGGGGCGACGGACAATGGGGCCGGATCGGCAGTGATGATGGAAGTCGCCCGCATTTTACTGAATACCATCCGCGAAAGCGGGATCCAACCCCGGCGTACCTTAAGGCTGGCCCTCTGGACTGGTGAAGAACAGGGGTTATTTGGCTCACGGGCTTATGTTCGTGATCATTTTGCCAAAACCGATCCCTACGGTAATGCACTCGAAATCTATCCCGCTCAGGAAAAAATCTCGGCGTATTACAATCTGGATAACGGCACCGGTAAAATCAGGGGTGTTCACCTGCAGGGTAATCAGGCCGTGTGGGCGGTGTTTCGTGATTTCCTGGAGCCATTCCAGGATCTGGGTGCTACCACCCTGACCCTGGGTAATACCGGAGGCACTGATCATCTTTCATTTGATGCGGTGGGTATTCCGGGTTTTCAGTTTATCCAGGATCCCATTGCCTACGGTACCCGGACCCACCACAGCAATATGGATTTTTGGGACCATCTGGTGGAGGATGACCTGAAACAGGCCGCCACCATTATCGCCTCTTTTGTATGGCATACTGCCCAAAGAAATGATAAGTTGCCCCGTAAACCGATGGATGAAAAAATGCATAGTGAAAATTAACCACCTATGAAATCAACCTCTTCTCCCCAGAATGGTCAGACCGTCGGCCATTTTCTGTTCCTGTTACTGCTAATCGTTATTGGCTGTAAAACCGAACCGCAGGAGATGAAACCCATGTTTGCCACTGCTCCCGATGATGACGGCCTGTCGCTACCGGAAGGATTTGACGCCGTGGTGGTGGTCGATACGCTGGGTAGGGGACGACATCTGGTCGTCAGGGAAAATGGTGATATCTACGTGCATCTGAGCAGCCGGACTGCAGATGATCACTCTATTGTGGCCTTACGGGATACTACCGGTGATGGCAAGGCTGATGTGATCGCCACCTTTGGATCATATCCGGGTACCGGGATTGAGATCTACAACAACCACCTTTACTTTGCCACCAAGAGCCGGATCTACCGGACTGCTTTGGGCGAAGAGCTGATTCCAGGGGGTCCGGTCGATACCATCGCCATCCTGGAGGGAGGTCAGGGAGGGCACTCCGAAAAAACTTTCACTTTTGATGGTGTTGGCAATATGTACGTCAATGTCGGATCACTCTCCAATGCCTGCGAAGAACCATTGCGAACGCCCGCTTCAAAAGGACCCGATCCCTGTACCGAGCTGATCAACCGGGCCGGAATCTGGAAATTCAACGCCAATACTCCTATGCAGGTACAGACCCCGGAAATGCGTTTTGCCACGGGTATACGCAATGCGGTAGCCATCAACTGGGATGCCGCATCCAGGCGGCTTTATGCAGTGCCACACGGAAGGGATGATTTACATCGATACTGGTCTGAAATTTTTACCGAACAGCAGAATGCCGAACTTCCGGCCGAGGAGTTTCTCCAGGTCAGTGAAGGTGATGATTTCGGCTGGCCATATTGCTACTATGATCCATTTCAGAAACAAAAATTCCTTAATCCGGAATATGGAGGCGATGGGAAAGCCACCGGACGATGTGCAAATGCCAAATTACCCTTGGTCGGTTTTCCGGCTCACTGGGGACCTAACGATCTGCTCTTTTACCAGGGAGACATGTTCCCGGAAAAATACCGGAACGGGGCCTTCATTGCATTTCATGGTTCCTGGAATCGTCTCGGACAGGATCAGGGAGGTTATAATGTGATGTTCGTTCCAATGAAAGATGGTCAGGTGACTGGTGAATATGAAGTATTTGCCGATGGCTTCACCGGCGAGGAAGCCATCAAGGCTCCTGGAGAAGCAAAGTACCGGCCCTGTGGACTGGCTGAAGGTCCTGACGGATCACTCTATATCGTCGACTCGATGAAAGGTCGGGTATGGCGAATCATTCACACTCCAAACGCATGAAATCCGGGTAAAGACACATTCAAAACACCTGATAAAAATTTTTAAGAGATCCAGGTTGAATCCTGACCATGAGTCGTTGTGAAAATTGATTTTTCAGCGGGAATGCACGTAAGTGAAGTCGGATAGACGAGGCTTAAAGGCAGACCGTTCATCTGTTTGGGTACACCGGCAGAATCGGTAGCAGTATCCATTCATCAACGGATTTACCGGGATCCAACTAAGCGTAAAGAGTAATCATTGTCTGATCAACGATTATATGATGTCATTGTCGTGGGAGCTGGTCTTGCCGGTCTTTCTGCCGCCCATCAACTGGTCCTGGCCGGTAAAAAAACCCTGGTGTTGGAAGCAGACGATCGGGTGGGTGGAAAAGTATATTCTATCCGTTTGCAGGGAGTGACCATCGAACATGGAGCCCAATGGATCACCCCCCGGTATACACAATCCATTGATTTGATTAACTCACTGGGACTGCAAATTGATCAGTCAAATACCAGCGGGCAACACCTTTATGCGCATAATGGCAACCAGAATTTTTTCGACGGACTTTTTCCAGATAGAGGGTTGAGCGCTAAACTCAGTGTCCGCAGGTTACTAAAGCGTCTTGACTATAAAATCATTGATGATCCCGAGAGACCATGGCTTGCCCATTCGGCACCGGATCTTGATGAGCAGCGATTTGGTCAGTATCTCAGGCAAACAGCTTATTCCTCAGGCTACTTCCAGATGCTCAATACGATTTTTGAATGCCTTTACTTAAATGGTATTAGTCAGGTTTCTGCACTAGAGGCGATTACCAACTGGCATGCCTGTCAGATGCAGGAGAAGTGGCAGATCGTAGGAGGCATGGATCAGCTTACCCGGAAACTAGCCCTGGAAATTGATGTACAGTTAAGGCAACCGGTGACGGCGATCGTCCGGGACCGGGCGCTTGTGAAAGTGCACACTCCCGATAAAGAATATCGATGCAGAAGGGTGATTGTGGCCCTCCCACCATTACAGGCATCTGCAATCCGGTATGAGCCATCGCCCGGGATCAGTAAGACCAGCCTTTGGGGGAAGGTTGAGACCGGACGGATTATCAAGAGCACTATTGTCTTTGACCAGCCTTACTGGCGACGGCAGAACTGGAGTGGGCAGGCTTTTCTGTCGGACGATTACGCTCTCCACCATCTGGTCGATGCCGGCTATCAGCAGGAGATGAAGGGAATCCTGACTACCTATACCATTGGTCAGCGGTGCCGGAAACTGGAAAATCTCAGCGATGCAGATCGATTGGAACTCCTGATACAGCAGGTTAGCACCATTCTCCGTTTACCAAGGGACATCAAAGTACTGGTTTCGTCGATCTATGACTGGAAAACACCGCCAAACGGCAGTGGCGCCTACCATGTCTTTCCACCAAAAACCCTGACCACCTATGGCCATATTATGGATCAGCCCGAGGGCCCGGTTTACTGGGCAGCAGCTGAGTTAGACCGGCCTTTCCGGAGTACCATTGAAGGTGCCATCCGGTCTGGCCGGCGAGCAGCGGAGCGGATTCTGGGCATCTACCATACTCAATCCGAGCCATACCAATAAAAGAATGCTGAAATCCCGGTAGAAATTTTTCTATTGACGATAACCGGGTCCTTTGATAAACCTTCCTGGAGTAGCTCCGGTATGTTCCCCATTTTCCAAAACCTGCACTCCATTTACAAAAACGTGTAAAACGCCGGTGGCATATTGATGTGGGTTTTCAAACGTGGCGTGATCGATGATGGTCGCCGGATCAAAAATGACGATATCGGCATAGTATCCGGGGGCCAGGAGGCCACGCTTTCCGATCTTTAGTTTTAAGGCTGCCAAATGACTAAGTTTTCTGACTGCTTCTTCCAGCGTGATCACCTTTTCTTCCCGGACATACTTACCCAGCAGTCTGGCCACGTTACCATAGGCCCGGGGGTGCGCGCTTTTGCCCAGAAAAATCCCTTCATTTGCCAAAGCAGCCGCATCGGAACCAAAGGTTATGTAAGGCAATACAATTTGCTTTCTCAGATTGTCTTCAGACATCATGAAATAGACGGTACCAACACGGCTGCCGTCTTCAATCACCAGATCGATCATGGTTTCCTCAGGAGTGGTCATCCGGTCGGCACTGACTTCAGCCAGGGTCTTTCCCGTATACTTTTTCAGTGAATCATTTCGGAAATCAACAAATAATACCCGGGATGGATCACCCGCTGCGATGTAAAGATTCTCCCAGTCGTATGCATCGGTCTGCATTTCAGCAATCACTTTTTTCCGGATGGCCGGGTCTCTGAGCCGTTTTGCCCAGGCTTCATAACCGCCTTCCTGCACCCAGGGCGGCATCGAGGCATCCAGTCCGGTGGCACCAGCCTCGTAATTGTACATATTGGCAGCGATCGTAATACCTGCCTTCCGGGCACTATCCAGACGGGAAATGACCTGGTCCATCTTTGACCAGTTATTCTTCCCGGCGGCTTTGAGATGGTAGATCTCGGCATCAATGCCGGCTTCACGGGCAATCAATATCACCTCATCCACCGCTTCGAGCAACCGGTTGCCTTCACTTCGCATGTGGGTGATATACATGCCGTCGTATTTTGCAGCTTCCCGGCAGAGTGCGATCAGCTCGTCCGTTCCTGCATAAAAGGCCGGAGCATAGATCAGGGAAGATCCGACTCCCAGTGCCCCCTCGAGCATTGCCTGTCGGACCAGTGCTTTCATCCGCTCCAAAGCGGCCTCATCCGGGGCCCGGTTCTCATACCCCAGTTCATGGATACGGACACTGGTTGCCCCGACAAACGAGGCCACATTGGGCGAAACACCCTTTTGCTCCAAAAAACTCAGATATTCACCCAGAGTCGTCCATTCGACCGGATACCGGATATCATCCTGATCATCCTCCATTTCCTGTTTCATGGCCGGATTCAACGGTCCCATGGAAGTGCCCTCTCCCATGACCTCGAGTGTGACCCCCTGTTTGATATCGCTCATTGCCCGGCCATCCTCGATCAGACTTTCCGTGGCCCAGCTCAGC
The DNA here is from genome assembly GCA_964428345.1 of uncultured Saprospiraceae bacterium. Classification (GTDB taxonomy): domain Bacteria; phylum Bacteroidota; class Bacteroidia; order Chitinophagales; family Saprospiraceae; genus JABDMH01. Next base: position 82,269 of record CAYRYD010000006.1, read on the forward strand.
ATGTTGATAAATCCCGGACTGACCGCCAGGCCACCGGCGTCTATTACTTTCACTGCCCTCGTTTTCAGGGAAGGATCTACGGCGACAATCGTATCGGCATTGACCAGCACCGACCCATGGTAAGGAGTACCTCCCGACCCGTCATAAATCAGCGCGTTGGTGATCTGCAGATCATATTCCGGTTGCCTGACACAACTGATCAAAATAGCAATCAATAAGCCCGGTCCTATCAAAGTTTTCATAGCAAGTCTCCGGTTAAGCCTATCAAAATAGGGTAATTTCAAGACTAAACAGGAGTTTTCGGGAAGCAAACAGATCTGGATTCCTACGGAGATAGCATTTCTTCACCGATCCGTCAATCTTTTGCCAAGCCAGGGATCGAATGTCCGAATAGGCAGAGAAATCATTAAATTGCATGCTTTTCTGATTGAAGTGAATCATATGCGCACATTTTCAATGGGAAGGACTCTTCCCATACCACTATCCTTATCCTATTTCATGGTCCTGTTGCTGATCAGCTCAGGCTGCAGCGATGGTGGTCCCCGGCATCCCGAAGAAGTGACGATCCAGGAGATTCAGACCCATATTTCCGAAATTTCTTCCGATAAGTATCAGGGAAGAAAACCCTTTACCGAAGGTGAACGGAAAACCGTGGGGTATCTGGAAGATCAACTGAAAAGCATGGGCGTTGCTCCGGGCAATGGAGACTCATACCTTCAGAAGGTACCGCTGGTAGAAATCAGCGGACATCCCGCCGGGACCATGGTTTTCAAGGCCAATCAAACGCAAATCGACCTGAAACTGAAGCAGGATTTCGTGGGCTATACCGAAAGAATTGAAGATACGGTGACCATTCAAAATTCGGAGGTGGTGTTTTGTGGCTTTGGTATTACGGCCCCGGAATATCAATGGGATGATTTTTCCGGAATGGATGTACAGGGCAAAACCATCATTGTACTGGTCAACGACCCCGGATTTGGAGGAGAGGATGAGTCATTCTTCAAAGGGAATACCATGACCTATTACGGCAGGTGGACCTACAAATACGAAGAGGCCGCCAGAAGGGGAGCGGCCGCAGTGTTGATTGTTCATGAGACGGCTTCTGCAGGCTATCCCTGGTTTGTCGTCGAAGGTGCCGCTTCCGGTGCCAAGCTCAATCTCAAACCCGGTGATGACGCACCCTATAAAGCGGGATTGCAGGGATGGATTTCGCTGGAAGCCACAAAAAACCTCTTTGAAAAGGCGGGATTTGATCTGGGTGCTGAGATCCGGAAAGCCAGAACCCGGGATTTCAAGCCATTTTCCCTGGGTTACCAAATGTCACATACCCTCATCAATACCTACAAATACGACGATTCCCAAAACGTAATAGGGATCATCAAAGGGTCGACACGGCCGGAAGAATACATTATCTTCAGCGCCCATTGGGATCACCTCGGAATCGGCAAAGCGGTCAATGGTGATTCCATCTACAACGGAGCGTTGGACAATGCGAGTGGAATAGCCGCCTTACTGTCCATTGCCAAAGCGATGAGCCGTTCGCCTCAACCGGAAAGATCCGTGGTTTTTCTGTTTGTCACGGCCGAAGAGCAGGGTTTGCTGGGATCGCAGTATTATGCCGAAAACCCGGTATACCCGGTAGACCGCACGGTCGCCAATCTCAATCTCGATGGCATGAACGGCTTTGGCCCAATGAAATACCTCACGATCACCGGTATGGGTCATTCGGAAATGGATGACTATGCTGCCGAAGAAGCACGAAAACAGGGCCGGGAAATCCTACCGGATCAGGAACCGGAAAAGGGATATTTCTTTCGTTCAGACCATTTCAATTTTGCCAAGGTGGGCATTCCGGCGCTGTATGCGGAGGGGTCTTATGAACACGCTGAACTGGGAAAGGACTATGTGACCGAAAAGAAAGCCGACTATATCACCAACCGCTATCATCAACCGGCAGATGAGTATGTGCCGGAAGAATGGGACCTGCGGGGTATCGCCCAGGATGCCCAACTTTATCTGAATGTCGCCCGCCGGCTGGCCTCTGAGACCACCTGGCCGGAATGGAAGGAAGGTTCCGAGTTTAAAAGCATCCGCGAAAAATCAATCCATAAAAATTAACCCGATGGACACATTAAAATATCCCATTGGTAAATTCGTCTTTACCGATCAGTTTACCCGGGAAGAAATTGAGAGCTGGATCGAAGATATTGCCGCTGCTCCCCTGGCCTTTCGTCAAGTGGCTGAGGGGATGAGCGATGAACAATTGAATACCCCCTACCGGCCTGGTGGCTGGACGGCAAGACAGGTGTTGCATCATATACCGGACAGTCATATGCAGGCTTACTGCCGCTTTAAACTGGTGCTGACTGAGGACAGTCCCACTATTAAACCCTACCTGGAAAACCTCTGGGCTGAACTCAATGATACCCGATTGACCCCGGTTTCGGTCTCCCTCGATCTGCTGGAAGCATTACACCGGCGTTGGGTGATACTTATGCGGCAGATGGCCACCAGCGACTTTGACCGTTACTATATCCATCCACAGTATGGCAAAAACTACCCACTGGGTGCTGTATGCAAACTCTACGCCTGGCACGGAAAGCACCATCTGGCCCACCTAAAATTAATTATCTCCTGATCCGGGTTTTTCTCATTACACAATCGATTGTTTAATCAACTTTTTTGTAGTTTACCATCAAATATTCCGTTCCCGAAACAACCTGAATACCGCTTATGAAGCCTTTCCTGAACGATGATTTCCTGCTGGAGACCAAAGCAGCTCAACAACTGTATCACGAATTTGCCAAAGACCTACCCATCATTGATTACCATTGTCATCTGCCTCCCAACCAGATTGCCGAAGACCATCAGTTTGCCAATCTGACCAAAATCTGGCTGGATGGTGATCACTATAAATGGCGGGCCATGCGTACCCTGGGTATCAATGAGCAATTCATCACCGGAAATGGCAGTGACTACGAAAAGTTTGAACAATGGGCTTCCTGCGTACCGTATACCATGCGTAACCCCCTGTATCACTGGACCCATCTTGAGCTGAAACGCTATTTCGGCATTAATGATCTTTTATCGGTACAGACCGCCCGCTCCATTTACGATCAGGCTACGTCAATGTTGCAGGCACAGGAATACAGCGTTTGCTCTTTGCTTCGAAAGATGAAAGTGGAAGTGGTGTGTACAACCGACGATCCGGCTGATAATCTGTCGTATCACGATCAGATTCAAACTGACAATCCGGGTATCACCGTTCTTCCGGCTTTCAGACCAGACAAGTGCCTGAACATCGAAAAAGGCGGTACCTACCTCCGTTATCTTGAAATACTGGGTACTTCAGCCGGGCAGCGGATTCAGGATTTGGACGGGTTATTTGAAGTGCTCGAAAATCGGATGCAATATTTTAGCCGGCGTGGTTGTAAATTAAGCGACCATGGGGTAGAAACGGTTGTAGCCGTACCATTTACCAATGATCAGGCCGACGATGTGATGCAACGGGTTCTCCACGGCAAGAACATTACTGCACAAGATGCCGAAGTCTATAAATCTGCTGTACTCTATTGGCTGGGTATCAGGTACCACGAGTATGGCTGGACGCAGCAGTTTCACCTTGGCGCCCTCCGCAATGTTAATGTCCGAATGGAGCACAAACTGGGTCCGGATACCGGATTTGATTCGATCGGTGACTGGCAACAGGCCTCATCGCTCGGCAGTTATCTGAACAGACTGGATGAAACCAACCAACTCAGCAAGACCATTCTATATAATCTGAATCCAAATGATAACGCGGTCCTGGCCACCATGATCGGAAATTTCAACGATGGTTCCATCAGAGGGAAGGTCCAGTTTGGCTCCGGTTGGTGGTATCTGGATCAGAAGCATGGGATGGAAGACCAGATGAACACCTTGTCCAACATGGGTTTACTCAGTTGTTTCATTGGAATGCTGACAGATAGCCGAAGTTTCTTATCTTTTCCCAGGCACGAATATTTCCGGAGAATTCTCTGCAATTTGTTTGGTAACGATATCGAGAAAGGTGAGTTACCCGACGATATGGATTGGATCGGAAAGATCGTCAGCGATATCTGCTACTTTAATGCCAAAGCGTATTTCAACTTTTAGAAGAGACTGATATCACCGGTGACTCGGTGAATCACCGGGCCTCTTAAATAACAGATTTCAACTAAATCATAAAAACTTTTCATTTTTCTATGAACACACATAAAAAAGTAGTGACGTTTGGAGAGATTATGTTACGGTTGACTCCTCCCGGATTCAGACGATTTTCTCAGGCTGACAGCTTTGAAGTAATCTACGGCGGGGGGGAGAGTAATGTGGCGGTTTCCCTGGCCAACTATGGCATCCCGGTCGATTTTGTGACCCGTTTACCTAAGAATGATCTTGGCGAATGCGCCCTCATGGAAATGCGAAAACGAAATGTGGGAGTTGAAAAGATCATCCGGGGTGGCACCCGCTTAGGGATCTATTTTCTGGAAATGGGGGCTGTCTCCCGCGGCAGCAAAGTGATCTATGACCGGGCACATTCGTCAATGGCCGAGATCAAACCTGGCATGATCGACTGGAAAGATGTATTTAAAGACGCCGGATGGTTTCATTGGACTGGCATCACCCCGGCTATTTCACAGGGTTCGGCCGATGCGACTCTTGAAGCATTGCAGGTAGCCAGCGAGATGGGCCTGACTATTTCCACCGATCTCAACTACCGGAAAAACCTCTGGCAATATGGCAAATCTTCCCAGGAAATCATGCCGGAGCTTGTATCCTATTGCGATATCATTCTGGGTAATGAGGAAGATGCTGAAAAGCATTTCAATATCCATCCGGAAGGGGTGGATGTCAGACATGGCGACACCATCGATGCCAAAGCCTATCTATCCGTATGCCGGCAACTGATGCAAAGGTTTGTCAGATGTAAGAAGGTCATTATTACGCTGCGCGGATCTATCAATGCTTCGCATAATACCTGGTCAGGAGTCCTGTATGACGGTACTCAATTGTTTGAATCACCTACCTACCAGATAACCCACATCGTAGACCGGGTCGGAGGTGGTGACAGTTTTATGGGTGGTCTGATCTACGGTTTACTGACCTTCCCCGACGATAACCAGCAGGCGTTGAACTTTGCCGTGGCGGCTTCGGCTTTGAAACATACTATTTACGGCGATGCCAACCTGGCATCCCTAAGTGAAGTACAAACACTGATGAAGGGAGATGCCAGCGGAAGGGTCAGCCGGTAAATGGATTTCAGATTTCAGATTTCAGATTGCTGATTTCGGATTGCTGATTTCGGATTGCTGATTGCTCCAGGCTAAAGGACCTGAATCAATAATTAATAATTAATAATCTATAATTTATTCCAATGGCTAAGTATTCAAGACTCGAGGTGGCGATGGCGATGAAAGATACCGGGATGGTTCCGCTCTTTTATCATGCAGATGTCGAACTTGGAAAAAACATTGTGAAAGCCTGCTACGACGGAGGTGCAAAAGTTCTGGAATTTACCAACCGGGGCGATTTTGCCCACGAGGTATTTGGCGAGCTCAATCGGTATGCCCTCAAAAATCTGCCAGGCATGATCCTGGGAGTGGGTTCGGTGCCAGATGCAGGAACGGCAAGTTTGTTTATTCAGTTAGGTGCCAATTTTATCGTTAGCCCCTCCCTGAGGGAAGACCTTGCCATCGTGTGTAACCGGAGAAAAATCCTCTGGTCACCGGGCTGTGGATCACTTACGGAAATTGGCCGGGCAGAGGAACTCGGTTGTGAGATTGTCAAATTATTCCCAGGGGGCACCTACGGACCTGGCTTTGTCGAAGCCATCCGGGGACCGCAACCCTGGACTTCGATCATGCCGACCGGAGGCGTGGCTCCCACCGAAGAAAGTCTGGGTAAATGGTTTAAGGCTGGTGTAACCTGTGTGGGTATGGGATCCCAGCTGATATCGAAAGATATCATTGCCAACAAAGATTTCGATAAGCTGCGGGACATGGTTATCGCCACATTGGCCCTCATCAAGAAAATCCGGTCATGAAATTGGGAGCCAATCTTAATCAACAGGCATTTTTACTTTTCACCGTACTGTTTCTGCTGGGCTGCAGTGGCATAACCCATGTAAAGACCTTAAAACTGGCCCACGGGCTGGATGTCGCTCATCCGGTTCATCAGGGCCTGGTATTTATGGCGGAAGAAGTTGCCAGGATTTCCGGCGGTCAGATGAAAGTGGATATTTATCCGAGTGAGCAATTAGGTACAGAAAGGCAACTACTGGAATTGCTACAGATCGGCAGCCTGGACATTACCAAAGTCTCAGCCTCGGCGGTCGAAAATTTTGTGCCCAGCATGAAGGTGTTGAGTCTACCCTATATTTTCCGGGATGAAGACCACCAATGGAAAATCCTCAACGGCGAGATTGGGAAGGAGTTGTTGCTCGATGGCGAAAATTACTGGCTAAGGGGTCTTTGTTTTTACGATGCCGGAAGCCGTAGTTTTTACACTAAGACCAAACCCATTCAGTCGCCGGAGGATTTGCAGGGAATGAAAATCCGGGTAATGAACAGTCAGACTGCCATGCAGATGATCAAGGAAATGGGAGGCGCACCGACTCCGATCTCCTATGGTGAACTTTACACCGCCCTGCAACAGGGAGTCGTCGACGGGGCAGAAAACAATGCACCGAGCTTCTACACTTCGCATCATTATGAAGTGTGCAAGTATTATACGATCGATGAGCATACCTCGGTACCGGACGTCCTTTTTATCGGCACCAATGCATGGTCCAAACTCACCGATGAACAAAAGAGCTGGCTGAATGAGGCCGTCGCCAATTCGGTTCCGGAGCAAAGAAAATTGTGGAAGGAAGCGGATCAACACGCTTTGGAAGAAGTGAAAAAAGCAGGGGTGGAAATCATCTATCCTGACAAACAACCGTTTGCCGACAAGGTGTCAGACATTTTTGAAAACTACCGGAATGAGCCGGAAATCTATGATTTGATCAAACGAATCCAAGCTGTACAATGAGAAAGAAACTGGACAAAATCCTCGAATGGACCTTAATCTTCCTGATGTCTGTGATGACCCTGGATGTCCTTTGGGGCGTTTTCACCCGGTATATTGTTGGTTCACAGGCTCCCTGGTCGGAAGAACTGGCCCGCTATCTCCTGATCTGGATCGGCATCCTGGGAGCAGCTTATGCCAGCGGCAAGCACCTGCATTTATCCATCGATCTTTTTCCTGATTCGCTCAGTGTTTCCCGGAGACAGCGACTGATGGTGGTCATCAATCTGCTCGTGATCTTTTTCGTAACTGCTGCTATGGTAGTAGGTGGGATCAGACTGGTCTACGTGACTTCGTATCTCGGCCAGGAATCGGCTGCCCTGCATTGGCCCCTTGCGGCAGTGTATACGGTGATGCCCCTGAGTGGAATCATCATCATTTACCATAAAGTCTGCGACATATCCGATGAATTGAAAGCACAACGTCAACCAGCGCAAAAAACCGATCTCTAGCATGGAAATATCGATACTTGTTCTGAGTTTTATCATCCTGATTGGCATCGGAATGCCCATAGCCTGGAGTATCGGCCTCTCGGGGTTGCTCACGATCTTTATGACCATGCCTGCTCTTCCGGCAGTAACGACGGTTGCCCAGCGGATGGCCACCGGACTGGACAGCTTTGCACTGCTGGCCATTCCGTTCTTCGTGCTGGCAGGTCAGATCATGAACCGGGGTGGCATCGCCCAGCGTCTGATCGATTTTGCCAAATCGGTCGTCGGATCCCTGCCAGGAGGTCTTGCCCACGTCAATATCGTTGCCGCCATGCTCTTTGGTGCCATTTCCGGAAGCGCCGCCGCCGCTGCCTCAGCCATCGGCAGCTTTATGACATCCCGGATGGAAAAAGAAGGGTACTCCCGGCCATTTGCGGCCGCTGTCAATATCACCTCTTCCACAACCGGTCTGGTGATTCCACCCAGCAATATCCTCATTGTCTATTCGCTGGCCAGCGGAGGAGCTTCCATTGCAGCACTTTTCCTGGCCGGTTATATTCCCGGAATCCTGACCGGATTAATGCTGATGACCGTGGCAATGGTCTGGGCCAAAAGAAAGGGATTCCCTACCAGTCCAAGAGCAACTCTCGGCGAAATCTGGCGTTCCTTCGTCCGGGCTTTCCCCAGTCTGCTCCTGTTGGTCGTGGTGATCGGAGGTATTGTTGCCGGGATTTTTACGGCAACGGAAGCCAGTGCTGTAGCTGTACTGTATTGTCTGATCCTTGCCTTCGCTTACCGGGAGGTCCGGATCACGGATCTTCCAGGCATCCTGCTGAGCAGCGTCGGGACTACCGCCATAGTTACCCTGCTGATCGCTACTTCCATTAGTATGTCGTGGGTCATGAGTTATGAAAACATTCCCCAACAGATTACCGATCTGCTCCTGGGTTTCAGTGACAACAAGTTTGTCATTCTTCTGATTATCAACCTGCTATTGCTTTTTGTCGGCTTGTTCATGGATATGACACCGGCGGTATTGATCTTTACTCCGATCTTCTTACCGGTCGTAACCAACCTGGGTATTCATCCGGTGCATTTTGGTATTGTCATGGTGATGAATCTCTGTATGGGAGTCTGCACACCGCCCGTCGGATCAGTACTCTTTATTGGTGTAGGAGTGGCCCAAACCACCATTCAGAAAGTGATTAAACCACTATTGCCCTTATTTATTGCCATGCTGGTAGCACTCATGCTGACCACCTATATACCCGCACTGAGTATGTGGCTGCCGACGGCATTCGGTTATTGAATTCTAATGGCCTGATCCTCTCAATCGCTTCATACAATTAAGGAAGGAACGCACATTGTGGTAATTTCCTTTCCAGATTCCTCCTTTGGCGGCCATCCTGGCGTCGGGACTCTGATCAAGACCTTTTACGAAAATACCGGGATACTCCTTGTCAATCAGGTTGTTTTTCGTGTACTCCCACATCTTCAGAAAGTAATCTTCATAATGGAGAGGATCACCGGGATAAAGATCACTCATAATGAGCAGGGTATTCATGGCTTCGACCTGAGCCCACCAGGCCTTCTCATGCAGGACAATCGTCATACCGGGTTTATCCGGGAAGTAATAACCTCCATCGTAAATTCCTCCGTTCTGGGCATCCCAACCCTGATGAATCGTATGATCCACCATGATTTTTGCTTTTTTCCGGGTCAGGGCATCTTCGCTGTCACCGATGACATGGGAAGCTTCCATCAATAAATAGGCTGTCTCGATATCGTGGCCGAACGATACGTGATCTTCGTGAATATGTTGCCGGATCGCTTCTTCACCCGAATCACGATTGGTGGCCGGATTCCAGTCTTTGTCCAGAAACAAGGTGAGATATCCCTGATCGGTTGTAATCGTATCCCGGATTAATACCAGCATCTCACGTACCCTCTCTTTCAAAAGGTCATCCTGCCAAACCATATATAGTTCGGTCAAGGCTTCCAGTAAATGAATGGAGCTGTTCTGATCTTTGGCAGGATTGGTATGGCCTTCCCTGAGGGCACTCCCGTCCTCCAGCAGAAACTGAAAATATCCTCCTTTCACCGGATCATGACTGTGTTGTTCCAGCCATGCAAATGCCTTCTTTGCCAGGTCGAGCGCCTCTTCATTCTTCGAAACCCGGTAATAGGCTGCCAGGCCGTATACTCCAAAGGCGTTGCCGTATGCAGTCTTGATCTGGCCATATTGGGGGTCGCCGCCGATCGGTCGTCCTTCCCGGCTGACCAGTTGGTAGAAACCTCCGTTTCCGGTATCCCACATTTTATCACGAAGGAATTCAAAACCGTGCCGGGCCACCGCCAGATACAGGGGATTATCCGGATAATACTCAGCCAGGGTGGAAGCTGTCCACACATGCCTGGCCTGAGTCACGATCATTTTATTCTGGCGACCATCAAGTTCCCACTTGTAATTAAAATCACTCAGATAACCCCCATACATGGAATCGATCGCCCGGGGATACCAGGATTCAACACAGGCTTTCAACATCCATTGTTCAATCTCGGATGCCAGTGAATCCCGGTTAAAAGATGCGGACATTTCATGGTGAGTGGTTTCCGGCTGAGTTGCAGACTTGCAGGCCAGAAAGAGCAGGAGAATAATCAGACGGAACATGAAAGTAAGATTGATGAAAGTGAAAGGTAAAATACGGAATATCAGCTAGTACCTGAAGGAAATCCCGATAAATGTATCTGGTACCTTAAATGGGGTTAAACCCCTCTACTGATTGAAAACCTGCTGCCTATCCAGATCATAGCCGATTCGCCGCTTGTAATCCTTTCCACGGATATCGATTCGCAGCGTGGAATTGCCCGGCTGCTGGTCTTCCCCAATGTCCAGTGCATAATCAGGTACCATACCCTCGAAGGGAATAACCAGAGTAGTGAATCTTACGACCACCTCATCAGCTTTCTTAATCTGGCGAAACCGGAAAGCCGGTCTCGGGTGTTTGATGGTATATTCAAAGGAAACCTGTCCATCTTCCTCTTCCAAAAGGAGTCCTCTTGCTGGTTCCGTTCTGACATATACCTGCCAGGGACCTTCATTCTCCGATTTTACCGCCAGATTCTCGTAGTCAAACAAAGCGTTCCCGGGTGTCAGCTGGAAGTGTATATCGACCTCGCCAGTGTCCGGCCCCAAGGCTTCATCGACAATGACAAAAAATTTCTTGTCGACAAAAAACACGGCTCGCCGATGTGTAAGTCCTGGATAGCTTTCATTTTCAACAACCAGCACATCCAGATCGGTATCAGGCTGCCATAACAACAACCGGGGTACGTACTTTGAATTCTGTCCGTTGAGCGTCAGGGTCTGATGTACCCGGGTCTGTCTGAACCAGGCCCGGTTTTCCGGATCTCCGCTGTAAATGTAACTGCCGGCATCCGGCATGAGATTGATACCTCCGGCATACAGATCGAAAGTACCATTGTCGGGCTGGCAGTGACCACCTCCGTCCGGCCCGCACTTCAGCACCAGACAAATATCGTCGCGATTCCAGCCACTTCTCATGGAATAGAGACCACTGTGTTCCAGAGCGTAGGCGGTAGCTGCTGGTTCTTTCCCCTGCTCCCCACCGGTAGCGAGATACAGAAAGTCATCACGGCCAAACCTGGCTGACCAGTCCATAAACTTATCATTGTGCTGTCCGGGAGTTCCTGCCCAGGCATCGCCGAATTGGACATTGGTCCCATCCGGAAGTCCGATTTTCATCGGAATCTCACACATTTTTTCAATGGTCTTCAGGTAGGACTCCGGGAAGGCGTCGTCGTACCCATTCATCTTTGCCAGCTCAAAGGTTCGCCAGAACCATTGAATACATCCGAGGTGATAGCCAATAGCCAACTCCCGCTGATGCCCATCCGGATATACCTGAATGTTGATTTCATGGTTTAGACGGCGAAATGCTTCGTTTCGCCATTGGGCGGCGTCTTTAAACTCCGGAAAAGTGATGGCAATAAATGCAAGGCCTTCAGCTTCCATCAATCCCCAATTACTACCCGTGCGGTATTGATTCATCAGGAAATCAGCATGATCAAAGCACGAGTTCAGAAATGCGACCAAAATTTCCGGCGTAAATGCCGGCGAATCCACAAAATACTGAAACAAACCCGTCCAGGAATATCCACGAATGCCGGCTTCGATCGAACGCCAGGCATATGGATGCTGATCATCATGGGGATTCTTCCGGGTCCAGTCCAGCAACTGCCGGCACCATTCAACCGCATATTGCTCATCGCCGGTGTGCCAATAGGTACGCGCCATGGCATTCCAGAAATACATCCGGTGCAGTTGCCAGATCCATTCCCGATCGCTCACCGGATTCGAACTCCAGTCGATATCCTCCCCACAAAAATGAGGTGGATACGCCGGCTGACCCACAAAAACATGGCGGAGAGCATCATCGGCCTGCCGGCGATCGCTTTCCGATGCAGCCTGATGGAGCATGGCCGGCTTGTCAGAACGGTCTACCGGATGCCTGACTGATCGTCCGGATCTAAAATAAAACAACAACCTTTCACCCATTGCCAGCGTGTCACCGGAAGCAAGCATTTCCCGGAAATATGCGCGATCAGGATCCAGCCGTGACAGCAGTAGTTTGAGTGCGGCATCTTCTGCTCCCGGTCTTGCTGATGTGGCGTGCCCACAAATAAACACCAGAGCAAATACCAGATTCAGTTGTTTTCTATCGAATCGGAGCATACTTCTTGAATTATTGACCCTCATTGATCCGGATTACGTCTTCGTACCATCTTTCCACTGGTTTCAATCCGAAAGACCACATTCATCCCATTAAAATGGAACAATTTTGAAATTAAACAGGAATCGATTTCATACCCTGACCACTTTATTCACAGGATCACCGATGCAGTGGATTTTCATACCAGATCAACCCCAACCCCCTGGTCTCCCTGCTATTGTTGTTTTCCTCGGTAGTCAGGATGTCTAAATCACCGTCCCTGTCCATATCTCGTAATACTGCGAAATCAAATTTTCTACCCTCCAGACCGCTCACATCATGGTGGATCCATGAATTATTCTTCGGATCAAACGTGGACCACATGACACCCAGACGATATTCTGCTCCTTCATAGGTTGTGACCAGATCAAAGCGTCCGTCACCGTTGATGTCACCGATCGCTGCGGATTTTCCAATGCGACCCGCGTTTTGGGGGAAGGGCATGACCGCTGATTTCCAGAATTTGCCGGAAAGGTCGATCCGGGTAAAATGAAAGATGGAGCCCTCCGAGTCCGGAACCCAGATCTCCAGTGATCCGGTTTGCGGTGTATCCCGGATCCCGAGAAACATCGGATGCCGGCCTTTCATGCCGATTGTATGCCCGATCCATGGCTGGTATAAATCCGGTGAGTCATGACCCGGATGTTGAAACCATTTCACGCCATTGTCATCTCCCTTACGATCAGAAATCAGAATATCCTGTTGGCCATCATCGTTCATGTCGATCACCTCCACTGACATTACCCAGCCCGCCTCCGAGATGGTATGTAATTTCCAGGCAGCAACATCTCGCGGATTTTCGGGTGATTCCAGCCAACCAACCAGCGCTCCCTGATTCTTTGACGCTACAATGATATCCGTGCCATTCCTATGATCCACATCCATCGGTTGACCAAACATCCATTGGGTCACATGGATCGAAGCGGGTACATCTGTCGATACCCAGCTTTCAGAAGTCTGAACCCTTCCATCGGCAGGTGCCCAATGAAAGGTAATGCGTTGGTAATCACCTTCCGAAAAAGTTACCAGATCCTGCACTCCGTCGCCATCCAGATCCATCATCAGGGCATCTTCAACATCCGGGGCAGGTACCTGGATGAAGGTCCACATCCTGTCTGGATAAGGATTCAGATATACCCTGGCAACATGGCCTTGTTCCCAGCCGCAGACGATATCTTCATAACCATCACCATTAAGATCGCCCAGTTTTACCCCGTCAGCACCCAAAGAAGTATCATCGATGACATGCATAGGCCAACCGGAGTGCAACTTCTCCTTATCCAACATAAAACTAAATGAAATCAGCACCATCATTAAAGTGATGTATGGAGAAAGGAACGAAGTAGAAAACCTGGAAGAAAACATGGATTTTAAGGCATGGTATCGCGAGTATACATAAATTAGGACAAATGACCATCCTCTTTCCAAAATCAGAAATCAGCAATCTGAAATCAGAAAATAATTAAGGGCATGACTGGCGCCATACCCTTAACAGAAACCCTGAACCTAATGATTCTACTAAAAAACTCTACTGCTATATGATTCTTTGCTACATGCCAAAGGCATAATAATACGTCTTACTGCTGCCCGGATAAACCCCTTCGATCAAAACACCTCCTTCCTCGTTTTCCAGGATTTTTTGCAATTGTTCGACTGAACTGACATCCTGCCGGTTAACCCTGGTTATGATAAAACCTTCCTTTATATCGGTTTCCCGGGCAAGCTTTCCGTTACCCAGATCTTCCACCTTTACTCCTCCGTCAATACCGTGTTCAGAGGCTTCCTCAAGGGAAAGGGTTTGAAACCGGGCGCCCAGGATGCTGGCAAGATCACTCACCATTTTCCGGGTTACCGGTTGTGTGGTTCCCTCACGGTTTTTGAGGGTGACTACCACTTCCTTTTCCTGGCCATTACGCATGACCCGGATCGGAACTTCATCACCAGGCCGGTGACGACCAATCTTTTCCAGCAACTGCGGAGATGAATTGACTTCCTGATGGTCGACGGCAACAATAATATCTCCGGGTTTGATTCCTGCCTCCTCCGCAGCACTATTGGCAGTGAGGCTATCCACATACACTCCCATTGTTGACCTTAGTCCCTTCTCCTTTGCCAGATCATTGTTCACGTCTCGAATCAGTGCACCGATAAAACCACGCTGTACCACCCCAAACTCTTTCAGATCGGCCACCACTTTATTAACCATATTGCTGGGCACGGCAAAGGCATATCCGGAATAGGCTCCCGTCGGGGAGGCAATAGCGGTATTGATCCCAATCAGATTACCCTGCAGATTAACCAGGGCGCCACCGCTGTTGCCGGGATTGACCGCTGCATCGGTCTGGATAAACGATTCGATCGGTGTACGGTCCTGCATGATATTGATGTTCCGTGCAGTGGCACTGATGATACCGGCGGTAACGGTTGACGAAAGGCTGAAGGGATTGCCCACGGCGACCGCCCACTGGCCAACCTTGACCGCGTCCGAATTGGCAAACTGGATAATGGGAAGATCTTTTTCTTCGATTTTAATCAGGGCAATATCGGTGGAAGGGTCAACTCCGATCAAGGTTGCACTGTATGATCTACGGTCGTTGAGCGTCACTTCAATCTTTTCAGCATTGTCAATGACGTGATTGTTGGTGACAATATAACCGTCGGATGAGATGATCACCCCTGAACCACTGCCCTGTCGCATGGGTCGCTGTTGCTGCCTGCGGTCATTCCGGCCACTATCCTCCGGAATGCCAAAAAACTCCCGGAAAGGATCAGGCAGATTGCGAAAACCAAAAGGCGTTCCCGTTAAGTCATCACCAGCCATCCTGACGCTTGAGCGAATATGTACAACCGCAGGAATCGTTTTTTCAGCGGCTAATGTAAAGTCTACCGGAGCGGTAATCGCTGGATCTTCCTGAGCATACTTTGTAAAATGAACCGGGGTGCTTTCGGTGGAAGTAATTACTTGTTGACTGATACCAAATCCGAAAAATTTGATGCCTCCAAACATCATCAGTCCTCCGAGAGCCACCGCAAATGCAAATAACAAAATCTTTCTCATAGCTTATTTATCCTGTTTTTTGTTCTCTTTGGTCTTTAAATTTATTTTAGAGTAAATCTCTAGATAGAAAGTGTAAAAAAGACGCATTTGTTCGATGAAAGGTGTCGGAAATTCCCTCTTTAAAAAAATTTTAACACACCTTAAATTGATCCTGGATAAGCTCCTTCTGTCTCTCCAATTTTAACTTGCCAGAATAAGACGGAATATGGCCCAACTGGCAAAAATTGAACGCTACGCAGGACTTTGTATCTTGTCAAGGCAAGCGAAATCATCACTACCAAACCACTAATCATATTCGATGGATACCAATGAAACTGTCATTTCACCGGTGGGACACCGGCTAAAAGTCCAGCTCAAAAAAGTCTTTGGCTACGACGATTTCCGGAGGGATCAACTGGCAATCATGACGCATGTACTGGACGGCCGGGATTGTCTGGTGATCATGCCTACCGGTGGAGGAAAGTCGATGTGCTATCAGCTTCCTGCCCTGGTCAGTGACGGGATCACCCTGGTCATCTCTCCTTTAATTGCTTTAATGGCCGATCAGGTAGCCGGTCTTCGCAGTCATAATGTACCCACCCATTTTATCAACAGCACCCTCAGCCAGGTTGAAAAACATCAGGTTTTTAAGGATCTGGAAGACGGCCGCACCAAACTGCTCTACATATCGCCTGAGAAAGCAGTGGTACCCCGTTTCATTCAATACATCAAAACCCGCAAAATTAATCTGATAGCCATTGATGAAGCGCATTGCATCTCCATCTGGGGAAATGACTTCCGCCCGGTCTATGCACAACTGACGGAATTGATTCACGCTCTGCCGGACACGCCGGTAATGGCCCTGACGGCTACGGCAGACCGGGCAACCCAATCTGACATCTGTGCCAAGCTGCAGCTTAGGGAACCCCGGATATTTCTATCCTCATTTGAACGACCAAATATTCAACTTGAAGTCAGGCCTGCCCAGGGCCGCAGACAGCAAATCGAAACTTTTCTGAAAGAACATCCCGGGGAAGCAGGTATCATTTATTGCCTGAGCCGGAAAAGCACCGAAGAAGTGGCCGGCAAATTGCGTTCGGCCGGCTTCCGGGCTGCCCATTATCACGCCGAAATGCTGTCTGCCGATCGGAAGAAAGTGCAGGAGGCCTTTCAAAGAGATGAGATTCAGATCGTCTGCGCAACTATTGCCTTTGGAATGGGTATCGACAAGTCGAATATCCGTTGGGTGATTCATTATAATCTACCAAAGAATATCGAGAGCTATTACCAGGAAATCGGACGGGCCGGCAGGGATGGATCAAAAGCTCAGGCCATTCTTTTTTATAATTATCAGGACATTAGTGTGTTTCGAAAATTTATTGACGACAGTGATGCAGCACCGGAGTTTAAAAAGGTTCAACACCAAAAACTGGAGCGTATCTGGGAATTTACCCAGGCAACCAACTGCCGGACCAATCTGATCCTGAGTTATTTTGGTGAGTATCGGGACAAGCCCTGTCAGCACTGTGACATTTGTACTCATCCACCGACCGGCTTTGACGGCAGCAAGCTGGCAGTCCAGGCACTGTCAGCCTGCCGGGAATCAGGAGAAAATCTGACCATGGCCTTACTGACGGATGTATTGAGGGCCTCGGGCCGGAAAGAAATCATGGATGCAGGATTGCATAAATTACCGTCTTATGGCGCCGGGAGGAACTTGTCCCGGATCGACTGGATACTTTACCTCACCCAGATGGTCAATCATGGTATTCTTTCCATCGACTATACCGAGCACTCACATTTGAAATTAACCACCCTGTCGATGGATATTATTTCGGACAAACGAAAGATCAAGCTTACCAGGCCGCAACATCAAAAGGCCATTTCACGGGAGATCAAACCACCCACCAAAACAGCTTTGTTTGAGAGCCAATTGCTGGCTGCCCTCAAAGAGTGGAGGAAAGGTCAGTCGATCAAAGAATCTGTTCCGGCCTATGTGATTTTCAGCGACCGGGTCCTACAACAAGTTGCAGCCGATAAGCCGACCACCCCGTTTGATCTGATGCACATTTCAGGTATCGGAGATTACAAGCGTGAAAAATACGGCCAGGCGGTGGTGAAAATAGTCCAGGATTTTATCACCGGTCAATCGCTCCTGAAAAATGTAAAAGGCCACAGCAAGCTGGAAACGCTCGTCCTGTTAAGACAGGGTCTTACTCCGGATGATATTGCCAGGCAGCGCGGTATCAGGAGGGACCAGGTTTTTGAACATCTCCAGGAATTATATCTAAAAGGGGAGGAAGTCAATTTGTTGCAGTTTATCAGCGAACCCCTGTTGCACGAAGCCATGGAGGGATGGCGTCTCAGCAACCATTCCTATGATGCAGCAACGGTTGCGGCTTTTATCAAAACCCCATATCCGCTCTACAAACTTCAACTGGCACTCACCATCATTAAGCGGAATCAACAGACAAGGATTTAAATCACTCTTCCCTTAGTGATGTGCACTCATTCTGAATTTCTCACCGGCAGATTGCATCTTGCGATCTCAGACCGTTGGAAGTTTCCACGCATAATCGATTAAAACCGGAAATGCCGACCCGGGTAAATCGCCGGTGGGATAAAATGATCCTTTGACGACATCAAACCAGAGGGTATCGTGTACCATATCGGCCAGTTCATGCTCCAGGGTGACCTCGAGATCCACTAAGTAACGTCCGGTATTGAGCGGCAATTTATCGATCTGACATTCTATGGTTCCACTGCCTAAGAAGACCTGTGTGCGCGGAATCGACATACCTGATACCAGGGCCACAATAACCTGACCGGTGACCGATTTGATCAATATCCGGAAAAGGGCATTTTTTACCCGTTGATCATTTCCGTGGTAATGCAGCCTGAAAAGAATCGGACTACCTGTCGCCACCGTACTGGCAGGCTGTCCAGATCCATCCAGCAATTCGAGATTGCTAAACCGGATATTGCCATTGCCTCTCCGCGACAGTGGATTGGCAAAAGCATCGCCGGTATCCCGGCTCACTGAATCCAGGTAACGGCTGATGGTTACCTCCGGCTCACCGATCGTGAGGCACTGACCCTGGTTAACCAACATCACGCGGTTGCAAAGTCGCTGTACCTGATCCATATTATGGCTGACAAATAGAACCGTGCGACCCTGCAAAACTTCCTCCTCCATCTTCTGCAAACATTTACGTTGAAAGGCCAGGTCACCAACAGACAACACCTCATCAACAATGAGAATATCGGGATCCAGATGGGCTGCCACCGCAAATGCCAGTCGAACATACATCCCACTGGAATAGTGCTTGACCGGATGATCGAGAAACTTTTCGACTTCAGAAAACCCAACGATCTGATCAAATTTCGCCCTGATTTCCGCACGTTTCAATCCCAAAATTGATCCATTGAGAAAGATATTCTCCCGACCGGTCAGTTCGGGATGAAATCCGGTTCCCACTTCCAGCAGGGTATTGACCTTGCCAGCCAGTTCAATCCGGCCGGTAGTAGGGGCGGTTATTTTAGCCAGAATCCTGAGCAATGTACTTTTTCCCGAACCATTGGGTCCGATGATGCCAAAGACTTCGCCTTCCTCTACGGTGAAGTTCAGATCTTTGAGAGCCCAGAAGGGTACCCGTTTGACAGATTTCAGCTTTACTGCCCGTTGCAAATTAGTGCGAAGGCTATCGACCCGGTAAGGCGTGATCCAAAAACGCTTGCTGACATGCTGTACCGTGATTGATGGAGCCATTGCGATTTGGAGTATCAGATAATATCTGCGATATTTTTCTCAAGATGATTAAAATACAGCACCCCGCCAACAAAGAAAACCAGGAGCCAGACCAAAAAGATCAACACTTCTGTAGCCGGAAAAATACCTCCAAAAAAACACCATCGGGTACCTTCCAGCAATCCGGTGAGGGGATTCAGCAGATAAATGAGGCGATATTGATCGTCGATCATAGTAATGGAATAGGCTACCGGGCTGGCATATAGCCCAATCCGGAGTAAAAATGGCACCACGTGGAGAAAATCGCGATACCGCACACAAAGAGCAGCTACCCAGATGCCGGCAGTCGTACCGGCAGCGACGGTAGCCACCAGGAACATTGGCAGGTAGATCAGATTGCCTGAAGGAAATATATTGTTAACAAGAAAAAGGACGAAGACAATACAGAGGACGATGAGCAGGTCAATCAGACCCACCATCGAAGTCGCGACCGGTATGACCAACCGGGGGAAATAGATTTTGGTAATCATACCCTGAGCATTGACCATCGTTGTTCCTGACCAGGCTGCGACACTGGAAAAATAGGTCCAGACGGCCAACCCTACTGCCGTAAAAAGAAAGGGATCCACCCCCTGAGTATCCATGCGGGCAACCTTTCCAAAGACAAATCCCAGGATGAGTAAGCTGAATACAGGATTGGCCAGTGCCCAAAGTATGCCGGCCAGGGTCTGCGCATAACGGGCCCGGAGATTACGATAACTAAAAGCCCAAAGCAACTGATTGTAGCGGAAGATATCCCTGATATAGGCGATGAGAGAAAGTCCCCGGGGGGTGATGACAGTCCTTTCTTTCATCTTAAAAATGGTCCATCTGATTGACTTGATCGGTTAGCCGGGTTAGAGAGTCCCCCGGGTGTGAAGAACTTCACCCGCCGGTCTCGCGCCGCAGCATTTCCACCTGGCTGGTCCAGAGTTTTTTTTGATCATCTACTTCATCCTCGTCACAAAAGTCCCTGATCGTCAGAATAGTCTCATTGGTAACCGGAGATATCTCAAAGCGAAATTCCAGATATTCATTGTCAGGTGCGTCTTCCCACTTAAATCGCAGGCGTTCTTCTTCGATATCATCGATCACCAAAGCGACTTCCTGAGAACCGTTCCACTCAAAGACAAATTCATCTTCTGTTACATCCACTGCGTCGCAAAACCATCGTACCAGACATGCCGGGGTGGTCAGAAACTTGTAAAGAATCGTGGGCGACGCTCGAAAAAGGAACTCTATTTCAAAGGAAACTCTCTTCATTGCGAACCTGTCTGGAAAACGATTATTGCTGCAACCTATCTGGAAAAATTTGGGGATTGGCCGCCAATCGGCGCAATAAAGAACAAAATCCTGATTTATGCAAAAAAATCGATTTATTTTTAGCTTGAGGAACTTATCAGCTAACCACTGACTTTACTAAGCGTGACTCATGACAGATTTGCATCCAAACCCCGAACCATCCGGTATCAATTGCAACCCCTGAGGCAAAAAAAATGTTGTTGTACTAGTGGCAATGCGTATGTTTGCGGTCACTTTTCATAACCGTCAAATATTATAAGAATAAAAATTAAAAATTCGGTCCAATTATGAGGCAACTGAAGATCACTAAATCGATCACCAACCGGGAAAGTCAATCACTTGAAAAGTACCTCCAGGAGATCGGCAAAGTGGATCTGCTAACTCCTGAAGAAGAGGTAGATTTAGCTAAGAAAATTAAGAATGGAGATCAGGAAGCCCTTGAAAGGCTGACGAAGGCTAACCTGCGTTTTGTCGTTTCTGTGGCAAAACAATATCAGAATCAGGGTCTGTCACTAAGCGATCTGATCAATGAGGGTAATCTCGGTTTGATCAAGGCCGCCCAGCGATTTGATGAAACGCGGGGATTTAAATTCATTTCCTATGCCGTCTGGTGGATTCGTCAGTCCATCCTTCAGGCTTTGGCTGAGCAGTCCCGAATTGTACGCCTGCCGCTGAACAAGGTAGGTTCGTTAAATAAAATTAATCGCGCCTTTTCGGAGTTGGAGCAGGAATATGAAAGAGAACCATCTCCTGAAGAACTGGCTGATGTTCTGGAAATACCAACCGATGAGGTCGAAACCACCCTGGGAGTCGCCGCCCGGCACGTATCGATGGATGCTCCTTTTGTTGATGGGGAAGATAACTCCCTCCTTGACGTACTGGAAAACGGCAACACTCCCAAGACTGATTCACAACTGGAGTATAATGAATCGCTCCGGCAGGAGATCGAGCGATCGCTTGGTACACTCACCGAGCGTCAGTGCGACGTCATCAAATTGTATTTTGGGATCGGGGTCGAGCATCCGATGTCGTTGGAAGATATTGGTGAAAAATTTGGATTGACCCGGGAGCGGGTACGGCAAATAAAAGACAAGGCGATCAACAAACTCCGGTCAGCTTCCCGCAGCAAATTACTCAAGCATTACCTGGGTTCCTGACAAGATTAAAATTTATTCAATTTCCTCACCCTCTTCCAGGATATTGATGGGGCGATTGATGCTTTCTTCAAGACTGATAAAGGTTTCCGTGCGTTGAATACCCGGTATGGATTGAATTTTGCCGCTCAACACTTCCCGCAGGTGCTGGGTATCCTTGCAGACGACGCGGGCAAAGATGGCGTAATTACCGGTAGTATAATGAGCCGCAACGATTTCCGGTATTTTCCTCAGACTGGCAATAACTTCATTGTAGAGTGAGCTTTTGTCGAGATAAATGCCGATAAAAGCGGAGATATCATACCCCAGCAGACTGTAATCTACTTTCAGATTGGCTTCCTTGACGATCCCCATTTGTTCCAGTTTTCGCATGCGGACATGAACAGTACCCCCGGATACGAATAATTTCTTGGCAATATCGGTATAGGGCATCTTGGCATCCTGCATCAGTATGGAGAGAATCTGACGGTCTAATTTGTCGATGTCGTTGGGTCTTCGCATAGCGTATTTCTTATTATATGCTGAATTCAATGAAATATCGGCAAATAACTGAATTTTATTTTATCATATTGATAAATACACTACAATTATCTCCGGATTAATTAATTTATTATCATAAAACAGCCTTGTCGGTGTAATTCTGTTCCATTGTCGATGAATATGGTCCGATCGTAGAAGCTTATCGCCGGGTTCCTGAATGAAAGTGCTAATTTTGGCCGATCAATATGCAATCATCTGATCAAAACAGCCGGTACGAAATCTGGCAGCCCCTACTGCTGGCCCTGGTATTGGCAGGGGGGATGTTACTGGGCACCAGGTTGGACGACGAACTTCCCCTGATCTCGAAATACACTTATAAAAAGACGGAAGATCCCTGGGAGGAGCTGAAAAGAGTGATCGGCTTCATCGAATCCAGGTACGGTGATTCGCTTCAGGTAGACAGCATTTCGGAAGATGCCATCCGGTTGCTGGTGTCGAGGCTCGACCCCCACTCCTATTATCTTTCGGGTACCGATTACCTGCATTTCAAGGAACGGATGAAGGGAAGTTATATCGGCATAGGCATCGATTATGACATTATCCGTGACACCCTGGTTTTACTCAATGTGGTACCTGGTGGGCCGGCTGAGCAGGCCGGCCTTCGGAAAGGTGACCAGATTCTGGCGATTGATGACCAGGTCGTGTCCGGACAAGGGATGACCCATCAGCAGACCTACCTGATCTGGAAAGAATCGAAAAGAAAGCTGCAGCTGACTGTAAAAAACAGCCAGGGTATCCAAACCGTCGAAGTGGAAAGAGGTCCGGTAACTCTGTACAGTGTTCCGGTAGGGGCAATGGTCAAGGATTCGATCGGCTATATTAAGATTACGCGGTTTGCATCCGATACGTATCGCGAATTTATGAATCACCTCGAGAAGTTATCCGATCAGGGCTTACGAGACCTGATCATTGATGTCCGGCAGAATCCGGGGGGATCCCTGGATCAGGTCATTAAAATACTCAATCAGCTGGTGGAAGAACGCGACAAGTTGCTACTCTATACGGAAGGCTTCCATTCAAGGAAAGTAGAGTATAAAAGCACCGGTAGAACCTTTTTTCCGATTCGGAAGATCGCGGTAATCATTAATGAAAATTCCGTCTCCGCCAGTGAAGTTCTGGCCGGATCACTGCAGGACCTGGACCGGGCAGTAATTGTTGGCCGCCGTTCTTTCGGCAAAGGTCTGGTACAGGAGATGTATGACCTGTCTCCCAGATCGGCCATTAACCTGACGGTAGCCCGGTATTATCTGCCTTCCGGACGATCGATCCAGAGATCGTATGATGACCGGGAGGGATACGACCGTGAATTACATGACCGGATCACCAACGGTGAATTATTTACCGAAGACAGCCTTATGATCCATCGGAAACGGTCACCCGAGGATCTGAACGGCCAATTTCGGCCATCAGGGGAAGGGGTGGTACCCGATATCTTTGTGGCGGCCGACTCATTCTATTACAGTCCGGTCTGGAAGGAATATGAGCACCTCGTTTACTCCGATGCGTTTGACTACTACATACAGCACCAGGTCCAACTCCGCCAGGTAATCGAAGAGGGCAAAAGCCTCGACTTTTTCAGGACGGATATTCTGCAACGTCCGGTTTTCTCCAACAAACCAGAACTGGATAGCCTTCAGAAGCGAAAAATGCTGGATGAATATTATCACCTGATCCAGTGGCATCATTACGGTGAAGCCAGCTACTATGAAAAGATGATCACCGAAGATCATGAAATTAAGGCTGCCGTCAAAGCAATCAGGAAGGCAACGAATTAGTCGCGGATAAAATCCAGTTCTGCCTTGTCCGATAATCGTACTATGACTGAAGGATGTTCCACACTGGTCTGATCCTGTTTGTACCGTACCACATAATCGACCTTGTCGACAATACCGGGATCTATGGCTGTAAATCTGGACGGATATTTAAAATTCTCCAGAGCAGCTTCCGTCGCTACGATGGGCCGGCCCAGGGATACTATCAATTCCCGGCAAAATGGATCCAGCGTCACCCGGATCGCAGCCGAGCCATTTTTACCCATTATATTGGAAGCCAGATGACGGCAGTTTTCATAAATCACTGTCAGCGGTCTTTGGTGATAAAACAACAGAGTTTCAATGCGGGGATGCACTTTCGGCACATAACGATGCAACATATCTATACTTTCCACCAGTATGATGACCGGAAGGTCGACTGTCAGATTCTTAACGTCAAACACCTTTTCGACAGCCTGGGGATTGGTGGCGTCACATCCAATGCCCCACACCGTATCGGTAGGATATAATATCGTTCCGCCGCCTTTCAGTACTCTGACAATCTCGTCTAGTTCTGACATAGGCAGCGCATCAGATTGGGTTTCATAAAAAGGATTTTCGTCGATAGTAATTAACGTGGCTTCTTAAATTTTCGTTATACAGTACGGAAAAAAGATAAAAAATTAACATTCCAGCGTTGAGAACAGTCATCCGTCCTGAATAAAGGGCATTTATTATATTTTGCATCGCTTATGTACCATTGTTTACGCGTCGTACTGATTTTCAGTGGTTTACTATTGGTCAACGCTGCCGGTTGGAGCCGTCACATCATCGGGGGGGACCTCCAGTATGAATGCCTCGGTGGCGGCCTGTACCAGATCACCATGAAGATATACCGCGATTGCCGGCCTCAGGATGAAATTGCCGCTCCCTTTGATGGCGATCAGGACGGTACCAATGGGGCTTATATTGCAGTCTACCGGGGCACGTCTTCCTTTCAGCTTGTCGGCACTTTTGAAGTAAGGTTAAGATCGCAGCGATCCGTTGATCCTCCCGATTATCCCTGCCTGATTCCACCCGATAACCTTTGTGTGGAAGAAGGGATCTATCAGTTTGAATTCACTATTCCCGACTGGCCTTCGGTCGAGAGTTATCACTTTGTTTATCAACGTTGTTGCCGGAACAACACCATCTCCAACATCGTCGATCCAGGCAGTGTCGGGGCTACCTATGCGATTGAGATCACTCCTCAATCTCAGGCAACCTGCAACAATTCACCGGTTTTCAACAGTTTTCCACCAACCGTCGTTTGTGTAGCCAACGATGTGGATTTTGACCATTCTGCTACCGATCCCGAAGGAGACAGTCTGGTTTACAGTTTCTGCTTTCCCCTTCAGGGCGGCGGCTTACGAGGGTTGGCCAATGGACTCGGGGCAGGTGATTGCGATGGTATCCGGCCTCGTCCTCCCTGTGCACCACCGTTTTCCAGGGTTTCTTTCAGCAGTGGTTACAGCGCAGACGTGCCGATGGCGGGAGACCCGGTGGTGGCCATAAACCGGCGTAGCGGGATGATCAGCGGGTCACCCCAGATCATTGGTCAGTTTGTCCTGGCTGTCTGTGTACAGGAGTACCGTCAGGGCGTATTGATAGGGGAGATCAAACGGGATTTCCAGTTTAATGTCGCCGATTGTGATCCGACCGTGCTTGCTCTGGTGAAAAGTGATGCTCAGCTTGGAGACAAGGAATTTGTCATCAATTCATGTGGAAACAATACCATCCTCTTTAAGAATGAAAGTATCCTGGCACAATACATTGACACTTACCGGTGGGAATTTGATATCTCCGGAACGCCTACCGTGCTCAACTCCAGGGATGCCGAAGTTACCTTTCCCGGCATAGGCACCTACCGGGGTGTGATGATGGTCAATCCCGGCCTGGACTGTGGCGATACCGCCGAAATTTTTGTCAATCTGTATCCATCGATTCATTCGGATTTTGAGTTTGACTACGATACCTGCCGGGCGGGCCCAACCGCTTTCCGGGACAAATCGGTGACCGGAGCACAACAGCTCGAATCCTGGTCCTGGGAGTTTGGTGAAGGTGGTACTTCCAGCTTGCGCAATCCCGATTACACCTATCCTATACCGGGCAACCACCGGGTTACCCTCACGGTAAGCGACAACAATCAATGTACCGACACCCAAACCTACACCCTACCCTACTTTCCGGTGCCGGCTCTGGTGATCGTTGAGCCCAGCAGCTTCATCGGTTGTATTCCGGCCCACATTGTCTTTGACAATCTTTCGGCTCCGGTCGATTCGACCTACACCATTGAATGGGATTTTGGAGATGGCCAGATGGCTTTTGCCGTATCACCAGCCCACACCTATCTGGACCCTGGCATCTTTAGTGTCAATGTCAGCATCACCTCACCGATCGGATGTTTTACCTCGGCATCGTTTCCCAACTGGATCGAGGTACGCGAATCTCCGGTCGCTGACTTCAGCTATTTTCCCGAGGAGCCCAGCAACTTCAATCCTACCGTTGAGTTTACAAATCAGTCAGTCAACCATGTCAGGCAGCAATGGATCTTTGGGGAAGCAGGAAGGTCGACCGACCGTAATCCTGCCTTTACCTTTCCGGATACCGGGGCTTACCTGGTCGATCTGATCGCCATTCATCAAAATGGTTGCACGGATACAGCCAGTCAGATCATCGATGTACTGCCCAGAGTGACTTATCATATGCCCAATGCTTTCACACCCAACGGCGATGGTAAAAATGATACTTTCCTTGGCATCGGCTACACCACCGGCATGACCCATTTTGAGATGACGATCTGGAGCCGGTGGGGTGAACTCCTTTACCGGTCAGAGGATCCTGAGGAAGGATGGGACGGATCAAAACAACATTCCGGTGAAGCACTGCCGGTAGGGGTTTATGTTTACCAGGTACGCTATATTGATCCCCGGGGTGAGCCTCATGAATTGAAGGGATTCGCCACCCTGGTAAGATGACCGGTCTTTTTCAGAACAGACAAGCCTTCCGGGAAACCGAACCATCAGTATTTTCCTCATTGCGCTATTATTTCCAGAAAAATATTATCTTTGCCTGCCCTTTCAAAAGGCTGGATTATCTAAGAAAAGAATAAAGACATGGACGCCATAAAGTTTGTACAGGAAGAGATGATGAAAAAACCTGAGTTCCCTCGTTTTGGCCCGGGTGACAACATCATCGTAACGTATAAAATCATTGAAGGAGAAAAAGAAAGAAGTCAGTCCTTCAAAGGTGACGTCATCAAGATCTCCGGAGACGGTTTGGCCAGAACGTTTACCGTACGAAAAATATCCAATGGAGTTGGTGTGGAGCGAATCTGGCCTTTTGCATCGCCCAACATTACCAGCATCGAGATTGTAAAAAGAGGAAAAGTGCGACGGGCAAAACTCTACTATTTGAGGGGATTGGTAGGTAAGAAGTCAAGAATAAAGGAGAAGCGAAACATTTCCTGATATCGAACGACCTGCCGGACAGCCCCGAAGTATTGATTCTTTGGGGTTTTGCGTTTAAAGACTGCCCTCCTCCCCTTGTGTGATTTTTCGACTGGGGTTTCTCCCGAATCGATCAAAAGATCGATTTAAACACAACAATTAGAACAGCTGGAGTCTTATATAACCAACGAACTTTGCTGACAATGGGCATTCGCATCTTCATCCTACTGGTCTTACTTTTCGCCATTGACTATTATGCATTTCAAGCCGTCAGGATGGCAGGTCCAATCTGGCCAAAAAACCTCCGCACGGCATTTACGGTTGGTTATTTACTGGCTTCGGTCTTTGGATATCTGTATATACTTGGTTCAGCAGTCGGGTTGCCGGATGGCCGGGACAGCCATTGGCCTCAATATCTCCGGGCTTTGGTCTTCATCATTTTCGCCTCCAAATTTGTCGTCGCCCTTTTCGTGGGTATCGATGATGTACGCCGGTTATTTGCCTGGAGCATCAGTTATTTTACCAGTCCGGAGGGATTTAGTGCTTCAAGATCGCGGTTCCTTTCGCAATTGGGCGTCATTGCTGGTGCCATTCCACTCGTGAGTCTGACCTATGGCATGTGGCGCAATCCTTACCGCTACCAAATCCATCGTCACCAGGTTGATATCGATGATCTCCCTGCTTCCCTGCGTGGATTGAGGGTGGTTCAGATCTCCGATATCCATTCCGGTACCTTTCTTTTTAAAGAGCCCCTGGAGACTGCTGTCGAAATGATCAATGACCTGAAAGCCGACCTTGTTTTCTTTACCGGAGACCTGGTCAATTATGCGGCTGTCGAAATGGAACCCTTCATCGGGGTATTCAGCCAAATCAAAGCCCGGTATGGAGTCTATTCGGTATTGGGCAATCATGATTACGGCGATTATATCCAATGGGATAGCCTCCACGCCAAAGAAGCCAACTTTAGTCAACTGATCGACACGCATCGCCAGTTAGGTTGGGATCTTCTCCGGAACGAACACCGGATCCTGGAGATCAATGGGGAAAAACTGGCAGTAATCGGAGTGGAAAACAGCAGTGCCTCACCCCGGTTCCATAACTACGGCGACCTGAAAAAAGCCACCACAGGTACGGATCAGGCCGCACTGAAACTGTTGCTTTCCCATGATCCTTCACACTGGAATGCTGAAGTCACCACCGGCTTTCAGGATGTTGCATTAACCTTCTCGGGACACACGCACGGATTCCAGTTTGGCATAGAAATTCCAGGATGGGTAAAATGGAGTCCCAGTAAATACGTTTATAAGCAATGGGCAGGACTATACAGCAACGGAAAACAACACCTTTATGTAAACAGGGGCTTTGGAATGTTGGGATACCCGGGGAGAGTTGGTATTTTACCGGAGATTACCTGTATTGATCTGCAGGAAAAAGCTTGAAACAACATATGGTCAACCGTAGAATAGGGTCATTTCTATCCGCAGCGGGTCTGCTGATCATTCTGGGGTGTCAAAAGAAAGAACCCGGATTTTCACTGGAACAACTGGATGGTCGCTGGGAACTCAACTGGGCTCAGGTAAACGGCTCGGAAACAGACCGTCTGCGGGACCTTTACTTTGTCTTCCTGCCGGATACCAGTATGCAGACCAATATTCTGGGCAGCGAACGCAACTATAAGTTTCAATTTGATGGTCAGGTAATCTCCCAAAGGAGTGATCCGGCCTTGTCCTATCTGCTGATGGAAGTACTTGATTCTACGATAACGATGCAAACCGAAATCAGAGGTTCGGTCTTTACCATCTATCTCGACAAGGCAAAACCGGTGGTCAACAGCGAACTCTAAATCACCAAACCTGCCAGCGGTACAAAAGGCTGAAAAACAGTAAGGCAAGCACCGGGGCGAGCCACAGCATCCACATGACCCTGTAATAGCTGGAGGGCACTCTGGAGGGTTCTACTTTTTCGACAATATACGATACCATCAGAATCGCAAATACGACCGAACCAATGATGATGCTCAACAAATACCCAATATGATCGTTCCAGAGATAGATAATCAGGTATCCGATGAGTTGGACCAACAAGATTTCAAGAGAAGTTCTCCTAAACATACCGGATATTGCAGCTGTTCTTTACCTGACCCCTTTTGTCCGACCGGAGGGAATTCCGGGTGCATCGGCAATTTAAATTGGAATCAAAGGTAATATTAATTGAAACGGCACTGTTTATGCTTTATGAAATATCGAATCCCTTTACCACAATCCGGCATCGAAGCATGAAGCGTTATTTCCTCCTCTGCGTGATGGCTCTCTGCGGATCACTGTCTGTGTTGCAGGCGCAGGATACCACTTACCAGCAATTGTATGAGATGGAATATGCCCGGCGCATCCGCCTGGAAAAGATCAACGGCCGGTATATACCGAAAGACGTAGATGATGCCATGAAAGAACTGGACAAGCTGGTTGATCAGGTGGGTAAGTCGAAGTTTAAATCACAACCGGAAGATCTGGCAGCCAGTAAGATCCACTTTAGTTTTGGACGGTGGATGATTGTCAATTGGGGGTTTTACGAAGGAAGCCGTCTTTCCCATTACCTCAAAGGACTAGGCGTCAGTTACCCCGACGATATGGCCACTACGCTGATGATCTGCTATCACCGCCATCTGCATGGTAAGGAGTTGGGGCTGGCAGACCTCGCCAAAACCTTTGCTGAGAAGCGACGAAAAGAAGTAGAAGGGCGCCTCTTGCAAGGACAGATCCTTGAATCCAGATCAGTCCCGAAAAACTGAATTTGTTCCAAAAGTTCCTTTTTATACAGGGTCACCTGCCATCAACAAGGTGCGAATCATGCTCAGAAATTAGGAGATTTTAATTTCTATGTTAATTTTGTGCGCAAATTGGAGGGCACTTTGTTTCCTGAATTCACGATCATGTTCGGTTTTAATATATCCAATCCAGCATTTTGCCTGCCATATTGAGCGGCTAATTAAAGAGAATTCAACAGCCTCCGTTGTTCGAAAAATGAAGTGATATCCAGGTGTCTGTGGGGATCGAAAATCCTGTGGAGACTTTATTAAATCAACATTCTAACTAAAATCCTGACTGAATGTCCAAGAACTTGCTGATAGTAGAGTCGCCCGCAAAGGCCAAGACGATTGAAAAAATTCTGGGTAAAGATTTTACCGTAAAGTCTAGTTACGGACATGTGCGAGACCTGGAGCGAAACAGCAGCGCGGTCGATATCCAAAATCAGTTTAAGCCCAAATACGTCATTACTCCCGACAAGCAAAAGGTTGTGAAGGAGCTAAAAGACTGGGTTAAGAAAGTCGATGAGGTCTGGCTCGCAACGGACGAAGACCGGGAAGGTGAGGCCATTAGCTGGCATCTCTGCGAGGTATTAAAGCTTGACCCAAAGAACACCAAACGCATTGTATTCCGGGAAATTACCGCACCCGCAATTAAGAATGCCATAACCAAACCCCGGACGGTCGATATCAACCTGGTCAACGCACAGCAGGCCCGCCGCATTCTCGATCGGTTGGTCGGATATGAGCTTTCTGAGATTCTCTGGAGAAAAGTCAAGGGGAAACTGTCAGCCGGGAGGGTACAGTCGGTGGCAGTCAAACTGATTGTCGATCGTGAACGTGAAATTGCCGCCTTCAATGCCGAGCCGTATTTTAAAGTACAGGGCATCTTCCCGGTCAAAAATGAATACGACCGGATGGTCGATCTGAAGGCGGAACTGGAGAGCAGGATTTCTTCCGAAGATGACGCCCGCAACTTTCTTACCAGAGCCAATGGCGCTACTTTTGCCATTGACAACATCGAGGTAAAGCCGGGTAAACGTTCGCCGGCCGCTCCGTTTACCACCTCTACTCTACAGCAGGAAGCCAGTCGGAAACTTGGATTTGGAGTAAACCGGACCATGAATGTTGCCCAGCGATTGTACGAGGCCGGACATATTACCTATATGCGAACCGACTCGACTAATCTGAGCGAAGTAGCATTGTCTAAAATTGCGGACACCATCCGGAAAGAATACGGAGACCGGTATCTGCAACCACGCAGATTCAGCAAGAAAAAAGAGCTGGCCCAGGAAGCTCATGAAGCTATCCGGCCCACCTATATTGAAAACACCAGCATCTCAGCTGATCATGACCAGCAGCGTCTCTATGATCTCATCTGGAAACGGACCATAGCCTCCCAAATGGCCGATGCCCAACTCGAGAAGACGGTTGTAAAGATCAGTATTTCAACGATCCGGGATCAATATCTGATCGCTACCGGTGAAGTGCTTAAGTTTGATGGCTTTCTGAAAGTCTATCTGGAGACCAGCGATGATGAGGATGAGGAGGAAACCACCGGAATGCTTCCTCCCCTGAAAGAGGGTCAGCAGCTGGATCTCAGTTACCTCCTGGCCACTCAGCGCTTTACCAAGCCACCGGCCCGGTATACAGAGGCCGGTCTGGTGAAGAAACTCGAAGAACTGGGCATTGGCCGTCCATCAACGTATGCCCCGACCATCAGCAAAATAATGGAACCGGATCGCGGGTACATCACCAAAGAGAGCCGTCCGGGTGAAGAGCGTAAATACCTCTTACTGACCTTACACAATGGTGAGATTCGCGAGAAAATCGAAACCGAGATTACCGGGACAACGACCAACCGGCTTTATCCGAGTGACGTGGGCATGATCGTAACCGACTTCCTGAACGATCATTTTGAGACGATCATGGATTATGGGTTTACCGCCGAGATCGAGGAAAAATTTGATGAGATTGCCGCCGGCAAGTTTGACTGGACCAAAATGCTGACAGACTTTTACTTCCCTTTCCATGATACGGTCGAAGGTACTCTCCAAAATGCCAAGCGTTCCCGGGGAGAACGACTATTGGGAAAAGATCCTAAAACCGGACTAAGTGTACTCGCCAAAATCTCCAAGTACGGGCGACCCATGATTCAGATCGGGGCCATGGAAGAGTTGGAAGAAGGACAGAAACCTCATTTTGCCAACCTGAAGATCGGACAGTCCATCGAGACGATCAACCTGCAGGAAGCCCTGGAACTGTTTAAACTGCCAATGGTATTGGGAGAAGTGGATGGTAAGGAAGTGTCGGTCAATACCGGTCGTTTCGGGCCATACATCAAATTTGGTGACGACTTTATTTCTCTGGGCCGGGGAACTGATCCCTTCGAAGTGGACTTTGAACAGGCGAACGACCTGATCAAATCCCGGAAAGAAGCGGATAAACCTTTGGGAACCTACCAGGGCCAACCGATTACCCGGGGGAAAGGCCGGTTTGGTCCGTTTATCAAATGGAATGACCTGTATATCAACATTCCGCGTAAGATTGATCCGGATAAAATTACGCTTGACCAATGCTTTGAGTTGATTGAAGCCAAGGTCAATAAAGAGGCAAACCGTTATATCCTGAAATGGGACGAAGACAAACTGTCGGTCGAAAACGGACGATGGGGTCCCTATATCCGGTACGGTAAGAAAAATTTTAAGATCCTGAAAAAAAGTGACGGATCAAAGTACACCGATGAAGAAATCAGGGAATTAACCAGGGATGATATCTTTAAGATGATCGAGGAACAGGCACCTGGTACTATCAAAAAGAAACCATTAAAAAAGTAGTGGTTACAGCGTATCCACAATGATCCGGGCGGCTCTCTCAGAAGCCCCTCGTTCACCCAAAAGCCGGCGTAGTTCCTGGTATCCGGCAGCCAGTCTTTGCGAACCCTCAGGGCTCAATGTTTCGGAAAGTGCCTCTTTTAAAGCATCAGCCTTGAAAGCATCCTGGATCAGTTCTTTGACCAGGGGACGGTCAAGGATCAAATTGACCAGGCTGATATATTTTACCTTGATCAGGCGTTTGGCAAGCAGATAGTTCAGAGCGCTGCCCCGGTAACACACCACCAGTGGCACACCCATTAATGCGGTTTCGAGAGTGGCAGTGCCGGAAGCCACCAAAGCTGCTGAGGACGCCTTGAGCAACAGATTGGTATCGTCGACAACCACCCTTACACCCGGCAGTTGCTGTACCGGAGCATAAATCTCATAGGGAACGGTTCCGACAGCCCCCACGACAAACTGATAGTCCGGAAACTCCTGAACAATCGCCGCCATCACCGGGAGATGGTTGCTGATCTCCTGCCTGCGACTCCCCGGCAATAACGCAATCACCGGTTTGGCCGGCAACTGGTATTTGTGCATCAGGGGCACCGGATAATCGATCGATTCGAGATGATCCAGCAGCGGATGCCCAACATAATCCACGGCAAAGTTATACGAAGCATAAAATGCTTTCTCAAACGGCAGGATAACCAGCATCCGGTCAACCACCTCCCGCAATAGATTGGCCCTTCCCGCTTTCCAGGCCCATACCTGGGGCGAAATGTAGTAGATCACCCTGGCTCTGAGTTTTTCCTTCCGCATCCAGCGGGCTATACGGATATTAAAACCCGGGTAATCGATGAGAATCAGCGCATCGGGATCAAAACGCCGGATATCGTTCCTGCAGAACTTCAGATTTTCAAAAATCGACGATAAATTCCGGATTACTTCACTGAAGCCCATATAGGCTGTATCGCGATAATGCCGTACCGGTGTGCCTCCGATCCGGGCCATCCGGTCTCCGCCCCAAAACCGGAACACGGCTTCGGGATCGGCGCCGCGAAGCGCCTGCATCAGATTCGATCCGTGTATGTCGCCCGAAGCTTCCCCGGCAATCAGATAATATTTCATGACCTCACAGGACAGATGAACCAAATAAATATAGCCATACCCCCACGTAAACCACCGTTGGAAAAATGACCCCACGCATGGCCCCATCCATGTACTGGGTTTTGAAAATCTGGAGCGGTAATATATTAAGACAAAGCGCCACCAAAGCTGATGTCCGTTGCCGGAAATCCAGTGCTACTCTGCCTGGTTCCAGCCAACCCATCGTTTCCAGATTGTCAAACAGGCTCATCAGGATAAAATACCAGAACAACGGCAAAGCCAATCCGGCCAGGATACCCACCCATACCTTGTCATATTTTTGAAACCGGGATGTTCTCATACAGTAATCTTTTCAAAATACTTTAAGGCCTTCAGGGCTCCATAATGTGTCAGGTCATGCATCGACGGAACAATCGAGATATATCCATCATCCAGGGCTTTCAGGTCGGTATTTTCTTCAGTACCTTCATTTTCAAAGCGGCCGGTTAACCAGTAATACTTCTTTCCCCGCGGGTCTGTGCCCTGTTGAAATTCTTCGACCCACCGGGCATCGGCCTGTTTGCAAACCCGGATACCCCGGATCGCACCCACCGGGATATTGACATTCAGCAGTTTCGATTCACCCAGGCCTTTTTCAAGGGTTTGCTCACAAATCTGGCGGATATAAGGTTGACAGGGTTTGAAGTCCGCATTAAAAGCATAGTCCAGCAAAGAAAATCCGATAGACCTTACGCCTTCCAGCGATGCTTCCATGGCTGCAGACAGCGTTCCGGAGTAAATGATATTGATGGAGGCATTGGAGCCGTGGTTGATTCCCGAAACACAAAGGTCAAATGAACGGTTTCTCTTAATTACATTCATCGCCAGTTTGACACAATCAACCGGTGTACCCGAACATTCATAAGCCTCGATGCCATCAAATGCCCCCACTTCATTGATGCGTAAAGGTTCGTCGATGGTAATGGCATGTCCCATACCCGATTGCGGACTATCCGGGGCCACCACGATCACATCGCCGATCTGGCGTACCACATCGACCAGTGCTGTCAAACCGGGGGCTAAAATTCCATCATCGTTGGTTGCTAAAATCAGTGGTCTGGCCATATCGATGTGAATATTAAAAAATTCAGGAATATCTCGATTCCCTACCAGTGAAGAATACCGGATGCAGCTAGTCTTTTTATGGAAAAAGTGGATTCCAAATCAAAGAAATAACCTCAACAGCAGTTAGAATATCCGGTCATTTAATGCTTCAGAAAGGCAGCCCTTTTAATATTCTGCTGTGACCAAAGCCTCAGGTAATAAACCCCTGCTTCCAGGTCAGATATATCGATCCGGTTTCCGTGCAGCAGCTGATCCCTTTGAATTCTGCCCGAAAGGTCGATGATGGTTAACCGGACAGGGGCTTTCAGATCGGTCTGGAGTTGCAGATAATCCGAGGCTGGATTGGGTGATACGGAAAATACTTCAATCCTGTAATCGTTGACAGCTGTATGGACATCCGTCTGGATCCCTTCCTGAAGCAGGTCAAAGGTCATGATTGATTTGGCGTGAGTACCAGCGATGAGCAGGTTTTTGACCGGATGATATTCGAGATCAAATACCGGTATGACCGGCATGTTGTTACCCAGTCGTAACCATCTTCTGCCTCCATCTCTACTGAAATAAACCCCGGCGTCTGTCCCGGCAAACAGCACCTGATCAGCATTGTTCGGCAAGACAAGCAGATCGTTGACCGGAATGGAAGGTAAATCGCCGCTGATATCTATCCAGGTTTTTCCCAGATCATCCGACCGGTGGATGTGGGGGATCCGTTCACCAGATCTGAAGCCGGAGTGGGTTACAAAAAGCACCGCGGCATTGGTTGGCGAAGGAATGATTGCTGTCAGATACCGGTCCGGTAAACCGGCATCGCTCTTTTGCCAGGTAAGCCCATAGTCTTCGGTCAGGTATAGATTGCCATCTCCGGTACCGGCAAATATCACTTTCAGATCAAAAGGAGATTCAGCAAGCGCTGTGATATTGGCGGTCGCATCAAGAAATACGGTATCATCGGTCAATTGGTCACTGATCGCTTTAAAATCTTCATCCGGGCCTGTTTCACTGCGATAAACCCGGTCGGTTCCGAAATAAAGTACATCCGGATCATGCTGACTCATGATCACCGGGGCATCCCAGTTGACATAATCACTGCCATTGATACCTTTGGTTGCCGGCTCGTATGACTGACCACTGTCTCTCGTCACATAGAATCCACCTGACTGCGTTTCCACGTAGTAAATATTTGGATCGTCAGGGTGAAAAATAGTACGAAATCCATCTCCTCCAAAATACTGTGTCCACCCGGCCAGGTCCTCCTTATTACCCGACAGGCTGCCGTTGTCCTGGGCTCCACCGTAAAACAAATCCGGATTGTGAGGATTGTACGCCACCCGGTAAAACTGAGTGGCAGGAATATCTTCGATGTCATACCAGGATGCCGCGTTGTCTGTTGACCTGTAAAGGCCTCCATCGGTGGCGAGCAACAGCGTATCCGGACCTGCAAAAATCAAATCGTGCTTATCGACGTGCACTACGTCAGCTGTAAACTGATCGACACGGCTCCATCGCTTTGATCGTGCATTAAACCGCCACAGACGGACACCAAGGAGATAAAGATCTTCCTCATCGGAAGGGTTCAGACGAATCTTTCCGAAATACCAGCCAAAACCGGCCAGGGGTTGAGTACCCATTCCGCTGCCGCTCCGGATGGGTAAGGCACTCCAGCTTTGCCCGGCATCGGTAGAGGTAAATACTTCTTCCAGTTCGTGGCTGGTGTCGACATAAACAGCATATAATCTATCCGGATTGGAGTGGGCAAGTTCAATGCCGATCCGGGAATGCACCTGATTGGGTAATCCTCCACCCAGCATCGTCCAGCCGGTACCCCCATCTGTCGACTTATAGATTCTCGCTCCCTCACCGGTGGTGGTCGATTCTTCGTAATTGCGGATGCGGTCCCAGCCGGCAGCATACAAAATCCGGCTATCTTCGGGGTTTATGGCAACGTCAATAACGCCTGTGCCTTCTCCGAGAAACAGTACTTGCTCCCAGTTTTGGCCGCCGTTGGTGGTCTTGTAAAGACCCCGGTTACCGTCGCGGTAAAAAGGGATTCCCATACTGGCCGCGTACATCACCTGTGGATCTTCCGGATCGATCACAATCTTGGCGATGATGCCTGCTTCTTCCAGACCAAGGTAATTCCAGGTGTCTCCGGTATCGGTCGAACGATAGATTCCCTTACCGACGAATGGGATACCTGAAATATTAGGGTCTCCGGTACCGACATAGACAATATTAGGATTACTCTCGTCAAAAACAATGTCACCGACTGCCAGGATGGAAAAATCATCAAAGACCGGTTCCCAGTGCAGGCCTCCGTCCATGGTCTTGTATATTCCACCGGCAGAAAATCCAATCAGCATGATCCGATGATCCCGGGGGTGTACTGCAATGGTATTGATACGCGCCCCGGCATTACCCGGCCCCTGGGTCACCCAGGCTCCGGCAGAGCGCTGATACTGCCGCTGTGCATCCTTCCTGATCACATCCAACTC
The DNA here is from genome assembly GCA_964428345.1 of uncultured Saprospiraceae bacterium. Classification (GTDB taxonomy): domain Bacteria; phylum Bacteroidota; class Bacteroidia; order Chitinophagales; family Saprospiraceae; genus JABDMH01. Next base: position 119,960 of record CAYRYD010000006.1, read on the forward strand.
CCGCTCCCATCCTCTGAAATCGAAATGTGTATCCGGGTAGACCCGCTGGTAGAAAAGGTGATCTGAAGGCCGCATTTTTGCCTTCTCTATCTGGCGCTCCGGCTGGCACCCAAAGATCAATAACGGAAGAGCGGCTACGAAAAATCGTATCATTGTGTCTGAAACAATAATAATAAATATAAGTTGTTATTTTGGTTATCGGGTCATATATACCTTTTCTTTAACACGAACCGGTCCCTGTCCGGTTACTCCAGAATTCTATGCCGGCATTGTTTGTTGACGTGATCATACCGCTTGCCGTTAAAGATACCTACACCTATCAGGTGCCGTCCAGCCTTGAAAATCAGGTAAAGTTTGGAGTCCGTCTCGAAGTCCCGTTTGGCAAGAAAAAGCTCTATTCTGGCCTGGCTGTCAGAATCCACACCGAAAAACCAGGATACCCTACCCGGAAGGTGCTTTCGGTCATTGATGAAGAACCGGTCATTACTGCCCGGCAACTGGAGCTTTGGCAATGGATGGCCTCATACTATCTGTGCGACCTCGGAGAAGTCATGAATGCCGCGATGCCCTCCCGGCTCAAACTGCAAAGCGAAACCCGAATAAAACCAGGAAAACACCTCGATGACCAGATCTTCGATCTCAACGATCAGGAATACCTGATAGCGGAAGCTGTTTCGATCCAAAAGGAAATTACCATTGACCAGATCCGTTCCATCCTTGAAATCAAAACCGTTTATCCCCTGATCCGCAGGCTTCTGGAACTGGGAGTGATCGATGTCTATGAAGAACTGGACGATTCCTTTAAACCCAAAACGGTCACCGCCATTCGTCTGGCTCCTGCTTATCAGACTGACAAGACGATTCATAAAGAACTGTTTGAAAAGGTTAAAAATTCAGATCAGCAAACCAGGGCGATGCTGGCCATCTATCAACAGACCCGGCAAAATAAATATATTGTCCAGGCAGATATAATCAAACAGGCTGAGGTAACCCATCAGGTGATCACAGCCCTGGAGAAAAAAGGTCTGATCGAACGCTACGAAGAAACGGTAAGCAGACTGCCTGATTTCGGAGAAGAACTGAATGACATCCATGAGCTTAGTGATGAACAACAAATCATTGTCGGCAAAATTGCCAATATGAATCCGCCCGAAAAACCGGTTTTACTCCATGGCGTAACCGGCAGTGGCAAAACCCGGATCTACATCGAACTGATCATGGAAGCCCTGACACTGGGCAAGCAGGTACTCTATCTCCTGCCGGAAATAGCCCTGACTACACAGATCGTACAACGCCTTCAAAAAGTGCTGGGTGATCACCTGATCGTCTATCATTCCCGGATCAACGAAAATGAGCGGGTGGAGGTCTGGCAGAAATTGCTCGGCCTGCCGAAAGTCGTCCTTGGTGCCCGTTCCGGGATTCTGCTTCCCTTTGCCGATCTGGGGTTGATCATTGTGGATGAAGAACACGATCCCAGCTATAAGCAGGACGAACCCAATCCACGGTATCAGGCCCGTGATGCTGCAATAGTACTGGCCCGGATTCACCAGGCGATGGTCGTGCTGGGAAGTGCCACCCCTTCGGTTGAATCGTTTTACAACGCCCGGCAGGAAAAATATCATTACCTCCGGTTGTCGGAGAGATTCGGTCAAATGAAAATGCCGGAGATCGTGCTGATTGATATGAAAAAAGGATCAAGATCCGGTCATCTTTCAAACGAGCTTATCGAAGAGATGAAACAAATGAAAGCTGATGGTTTTCAGACCATTCTCTTCCAGAACCGCCGCGGTTTTGCTCCAATACTTATGTGTTCGGTATGTGGATGGACCGCCGTTTGCAAGAATTGTGACACCAGCCTGACTTATCATCAGTATTCCAGCCAGATGCGTTGTCATCTTTGCGCCTATAACGAAAAGCCCGCGATCGTCTGTCCGGCTTGTGGAAATCACGAACTGACCCTAAAGGGTTTTGGTACAGAGATGATTGAAGATGAGGTCAGGATTTTGTTGCCTGAACTCCAGATCGGTCGTCTCGATCTTGACACAGCCCGGGGTAAAAAGCAATTGGAAAGGATCATTTATCAGTTTGACACCGGACAGCTCGATGTATTGATTGGCACCCAGATGATCAGCAAAGGCCTTGACTTCGAGAAAGTGGGCCTGGTGGGTATTGTCAGTGCCGATCACTTGCTGCATTTTCCGGATTTCCGGGCAGCGGAAAGGGCCTTTCAACTGATGACTCAGGTGGCAGGAAGATCGGGTCGGAAACACCGGCAGGGCCGGGTGCTTATTCAGGCTTTTCACATCACCCATCCAGTACTGGCTGATGTGATCCGGGGCGATTACGATCACTTTTTCAAAAGGGAAATCGAGGAGCGCCGCAATTTCGGGTTTCCTCCCTTCAACCGGCTGATCGTTATCACTACCAGACATGTTGACAGTGCCAAAGCTTATACAGCGGCGGAAAAGGTCAGTCAATACCTGCGGCAACGGTTGGGTGAAAGGGTAACCGGAGTGATTGTGCCTTCTGTGGTAAGAATTCGCAACCGTTACCTTTATCAGGTCGTTATTAAGCTGGAGAAAAATGCGACGTTGATCCGGAAAGCCAAGACCTGGATCGAAGAAGCAGTTCTCCTCAGCAAGAAACAAAAAGGTTTATCCACGCTGCGGGTAAGTATTAATGTTGATCCTTAAAATCATTGCTCTCGGGAGAAAATTTATCTTTGAAGGATGAAAGAATTGAGGTATGTCAACAAGTATTTCCTCAAGTACAAATGGCATCTGGTAGCTGGTTTTGTCTTCGTAGCCCTGTCCAATTATTTCAGGGTACTACAACCTCAGGCGATTCGCCAGGCATTGGATCTGGTGTATGAAAACATCCGGCTCTACCGACTCTACCAGGGATTTCAGGCCCAGGACTTTATGCTGGGTGAGATCAGCCGTTCCCTCTTTTATTTTGCCATCCTGGTGCTGGTACTTGCACTTGTGATGGGCCTCTTTATGTATTACATGCGCCAGACGATCATTGTCATGTCCCGTCTGATCGAGTATGATATGCGCAAGGAGATTTTTGTTCATTACGAAAAGTTGCATCTTGGCTTTTTCAGACGGCACATGACCGGTGATCTGATGGCCAGAATCACAGAAGACGTCAATAAGGTAAGGATGTACCTGGGGCCGGCCATCCTCTATGGGATCAATTTGTTTACCCTGTTTGTGATGGTGATCTATTCGATGTTTTCGGTCAATGCCGAGCTTTCATGGTATTGTCTAATGCCCTTACCCCTGCTCTCACTCTCTATCTATTTTGTAAGTTCAGTCATTCACCGTAAAAGTACGGTCATTCAGCAACAACTTGCCAGGCTAAACAGCATTGCTCAGGAAGTCTTTAGTGGTATCCGTGTGGTAAAATCATATACGCAGGAAAAAGCGATGGAAAGTCATTTTGGTGACCAATGTGAAGATTATAAAACCAAATCCCTCAAACTGGCCCGGATCAATGCCCTTTTCTTCCCGTTGATGCTGTTGATTATCGGGGCCAGCACCATTATCACCATTTACTTTGGAGGTCTGCAGGTCTATAAGGGTAACATTACACCCGGAAATATTGCAGAATTTGTCATTTACGTAAATATGCTGACCTGGCCGGTGACCTCCATTGGCTGGATTGCCTCGATCATCCAGCAGGCGGAAGCATCGCAAAAACGCATCAACGAATTTCTGGGAGAAAAACCGGAAATCCTTAGCCCGACCGGTCAGATCACCCCCATCCGCGGAGCCATTGAATTTGACAATGTCAGCTTTACCTACCCAGACACCGGCATTCAGGCCCTGAGGCACTGTTCCTTTAAGCTCAATGTCGGTGATAAACTGGCCATTATTGGCAAAACGGGATCCGGTAAAACCACCATTGCCGATCTGCTCCTGAGAATGTACGACCCCACCGAAGGCCGGATCCTGCTGGATGGAAAAGACCTTCGCGAGTACAACCTGGAGTATCTTCGACAGCGTATAGGTTACATCCCCCAGGATGTCTTTCTGTTTTCCGATACCATCAGCAACAACATCACCTTCGGTCTGGATGTAGTACCTACCTCCGAAAGGAACGTCGAATATTATGCCCGCAGAGCAGCTGTCTATGACGACATTGTCGACCTGCCCGAAGGATTTGAAACCAGGGTTGGCGAAAGAGGGGTAACCCTGAGCGGTGGTCAGAAACAACGGGTCTCGATGGCCCGGGCCTTTATGAAGGAACCGGATATCTACATACTCGACGACTGTCTTAGTGCCGTAGATACCAGCACCGAAAATCAAATCCTTGAGTACTTTAATGAGGTGCTTACAGATCACACCACGCTGATCATTACCCACCGCATTTACGCCCTTTTACAATTTGATAAAATCATCGTTTTGGATCAGGGTGCCATCGTAGAAGAAGGAACCCACAGCGAATTGATAGGGCGAAAAGGCTTTTATGCCAAAATGTACGAAAGCCAGCAGCTCCGGGAGGAGGAAAGTGAAAAATTCTAAAATTTCGCTATTTTAGCTATTCTTTTGAGCTGTGGCTCGAGAGTTATGACCTTAGATTTTATGACCAAATAACTAAATGGTGGACAACGATCACAAAAAGTTTGAGAGTGTGTTTTCACACAAAGTGAGAGCAGGTAAGAGAAGAACCTATTTTTTTGATGTTAAGAAAACCAAAGGAGACGATTTTTACATCACCCTCACTGAAAGCACCAGGCGTTTCAATGGCGATGGTTATGAACGCCATAAGATTTTCCTGTATAAGGAGGATTTTAACCGTTTCATGGAAGGACTGGAAGAAACTGTAAACTACATCAAATCGGAGTTGTTACCCGATTACGATTACGATGAATATACCCGTCGCAATCAGGAATGGGAAGAAAAGAGATTGCTGGACGATGATGATTCGGCAGAATCCGGACAACAAGTGAATGCTTCCACTTCCAGAAATAGTGAAGCGTCTGACGATGAAGACATGTCCTGGTGACGGAGGCAAATGCTTCCACGGGAATCCTTATCGTTGTATCATTTTCTTCGGGTGTCAATTTGATTTTTTGACCCGTTGTCGCAAATGAACTATTCACTGGCACAGTTTCCTTTGCAAATTGTCGTATTTCCCGGAGAACGCATTCCCCTGCATATTTTCGAACCCCGCTATCGCGAGTTGATTTCCGATTGTGAAAATCATGGAATCCCTTTCGGGATTACTCCACTGATCGACGGAAATCTCATGGAAGTCGGAACCAGCATGCAATTGAGGAGCATCAAAAAACGCTATCCGGATGGTCGCCTTGATGTCATTGTCGAAGCCACCCATACCTATGAGATACATCAATTCTACACCCAATCCGACACCAGATCCTATGGCAGCGCTGAAGTAGCCGATCTGGCCTGGGAGAGTTCAGATGATGCCCTCCTGAATCTCGAAATCAGGAGGCTGATGGAAGAACTTTATCAGGTCATGAGGATTCCCCGTGAGAAAATTCCATCCCGGTTCCATCTCTATCAAGTCGTGCATAAAATCGGCTTGTCGCTCATGGAAGAATACGAAATACTGGCTATCACCGACACTTTCCAACGTCAAACGAAGATCAGGGACCGCCTGGAAGTCCTGTTGCCCCAGGTACGTAAATTGGAAGAAATCCGGAAAAGGATCGAAATGAATGGTGATACCCGTCTGATCATTCCACCCGGATAAACCATACACCCATCAACGATCTCATGATCCGAAAATATGCTAAATTATTGGTCGAATACTGCCTGGAACTCCGGGAGGGAGACCGGGTTTTGATCCAGACCACCCTTCTGGCAGAACCTTTGGTACGGGAAGTCTTTCGTCTGGCTACCCGTGCAGGAGCCATCGTTGTAACCGATCTCGAATGGAGGGAGCAACACCGGATCTTTTATCAGGAAGCCCGGCAGCATCAGCTGGAATGGCTGTCACCGCTTCAGGAAACCGCATTCCGGGATTTCGAAGCCTATCTGGCAATACGGGCCCCTTTCAACCTGCGCGAGAATCAGAATATCGACCCTGAAAAACGAAAGATCCGTAGCGATGCTCACCACGAAATCAACCAGATTTACAGCCAGCGCACCGCCTCCCGCGAACTCAGGCGCTGCCTTTGTCAGTTTCCGACCCAGGCTGCTGCACAGGAGGCTGGGATGTCACTGGAAGAGTACGAAACTTTTGTATATGGTGCCTGTAAACTTTATGATCCTGATCCGGTTGCCAGCTGGTTGGAAGTGCGCAAAACCCAGCAATATCTGGTAGACTATCTGAATCAGGCCGACCAGATTCAATTCCGGCATAAGGATACCGACCTCACCTTACGGGTTAAAGACCGGATTTGGATGAATTCTGATGGTCAGACCAACATGCCCTCCGGCGAAGTCTATACGGCTCCCATCGAAGACAGTGTCAATGGTATTATCCATTTTGACTACCCTTCGATCTTCCGGGGTCATCCAGTGGAAGGCATCACCCTTGAAGTCCGTCAGGGAAAAATCGTTCACTGGAAAGCCAGATCGGGACAGACCCTGCTTGATGAGATCTTTGCGCTGGACGGGGCCCGGACATTCGGCGAAGTAGCGATCGGGACTAATTACGATATCCGGATTCCAACCCGTAACATTCTCTTTGATGAAAAAATTGGGGGTACGATCCATATGGCTGTCGGTCAGGCTTATTATCAGACCGGAGGCAAAAACCATTCATCGATCCACTGGGATATGATCGCTGACATGAAAGATGGTGGTGAAATCTGGGCCGACGGCCATAAAATCTACGAAAACGGGTATTTCCTGATCCGAGATCCCAAAATGCAATTCTAATACAGGCAGGACAATCAGCTTATTCGATATAATAGTCAATACTGCTTACCACCCGGGCGATCTTGTGTAGAAAGAACTCTTCCGAGTCATTGACCCGGTTGGAGGGGATCAGTGATATGATGCCCTGACTGGCCTGACGGATGCTCCCCACCTCTGCTCCCGAATTCTGAGCAAATTCCTCAGCCGAGACTCGCGCCGCTCTGGTCGCCTCGGCCAGTAGGGCAGGTTTTACATCATTGATCCTGGTGAAGAAATACCGCGGTCGGGTCAACCACCGGTCGCCTGTGAGCGAAACTCCCATATCAAATAGCTGGTTGACCTGACCGGATGCTGAGTCAAGCAGATCAACTTTTGTTGTTGAAACCGATACCTGCAGGTTGGCTGTGTACCGGGCCTGGGTCTGACCGTATATATTTTCCAGAATACTCAGTTCCTCCACTTTATACTCATCCTCGCTAAATCCCTTCTCTGTGAGCCACTGCTTGACCATACTCAACTGGCGGTTAATATTGCTCTTCAGATAATCAATATTATTGTCGGCACTGGAGGCAGCTATGATCCAGGAGCCCAGGTCTGATTTGACTTCCTGTTCTGCAAGACCTTTTACTGATACGTATTGTGCTGATTTTCGTGTCTCTAATATATGGCGACCAAAAATATACATTCCGAGAACAAAAAATACCCCAAGAATCAGGGAAGCTGGCATGTAATTTGTCTTCATGGTAAATGTCTTTATGACGTTCAAATATGAACCTAAAAGTAGCAAATTTTCGACCCGTCTTTTGCTGCTTTATGTGGGGAGACCCACAAAATAAATGAATGAAACCTGGCAACGGAAGGGAGGTGTCCAAGGGCACTCAATGGGTGTGCTGTACCGTATGACCATCTGATGTTCCTTCCACGTTGCCTGAAAAATTTTAATCGGTGGCTGGGGTACCTGATCTCACTACCACCCAAAGACATTTTTGATCGGGATAACTATGGTTTTCTAAGGCTGCTTAAAGAAGCGGCCTTTTTTTTGCCTGGTTGATAATGCTATATCCGCAAGACTTAAAGTCCAATACGGTCCATTTCCTTTTTCAAGCCATCGATCGTTGCCGCACTGGCTGGTGCAAGCGGTAAACGCACTTCATTGGTACACAGATTCATCAGCTGCAGACAGGTCTTGATACCTACCGGATTGCCTTCCAGGTAGAGCCAGTGATGAAGATCAATCAATTGCTGGTGAATCCTGGCAGCCTCGGTAAAATTTCCTTCCAAGGCCCGCCTGGTCATTTCGGAAAACTGCCGTGGATAAGCATTGGCAATGACCGAAATGACGCCCTGCCCACCACAAGCTATAAATGGCAGGGTGGTGGGGTCATCTCCAGACAGTACCAAAAAATCCGGCCGCGCTGAACGGACTATCCGGGTAGCCTGGACCATATCGGCAGAGGCATCCTTGATACCACCGATATTGCGATGGTCACGGGCCAGCCGTATTGCCGTCTCTGCCGATATATTGGATGCGGTCCGGCCAGGCACATTGTACATAATGATCGGTACCGGACTCTTACTGGCAAGGGCCTGATAATGCAGGTAGATACCTTCCTGGGTCGGTTTATTGTAGTATGGGCTGACCGATAAAACCGCATCAATACCCTCAAACTTAAATCGTTCAAACTTATCGAGAAGCTCTTGGGTGTTGTTACCTCCAAAATTGCCTAATACCACCGGAACCCTCTCGCGGTTTACCTGCAAGGTATGCGCAATAACCTGTTGTTGCTCAGCTTCACTGAGGGTGGTGGTTTCTGCCGTTGTACCCAGACAGACCAGATAGTCTACTCCGCCGGCAATCTGATACTCCAGAATTGCCTCCAGATCAGCAAAATCAATTTTACCATTTCTGAAGGGCGTAATTGTTGCTACTCCGCAGCCCGCCAGGCGATCTCTTATCATGAACCAACCGTTTTTTCAAAGATTTCCAATGTCTTATCAATCAACTGAGGAATATCATCTTCCGTATCTCTGCCAACGATAATATTATAGAGAGCCGGATATTCCGGGCTGATCGACAGTTTGAAAATCGCAGGTGTCTTTTCGACCACATAATGTAGAATCGGATAATTTTCAAGATCAAGATTGACCAGCACCCGGTATTTCCTTTTCATGAAGATATCGAGCCGGTGTTTACTGAAATCGGGCCAGATACCGATATCCGTAAGACTGAAATGAGGAAACCCAAACGTGACATGATTGTCAAGCTTCCGATGGACATAACCAAACAGATAGCTTGTTTCTCCCGATATTTTTTTTACCCGCTCACTAAATCTGACCGCTTGTTGTTGATGGATCAGCGATTCAGCTGAAAAAACGATCCCAATCCCTTTGTAATCGGCAGTTTCCTGCCCAGGTAGAAAGGCCTTCCCCTTCAAAAAGTGCTTTAGGGTGAAATCACTTATCCGTTCTTTAAGACTCATGGTTTTCCAGGGATTCGATCTCTTCAAATCTACCCATAATTCGATATTTTGCAACTCGGGTTTCAATCAGATCATCCGGTAGAACCTTTTTAAACTTGTTAATCTGCTGTTTGATGTGCTTCTTGAGAATCTCGGCCATTTTCTCCGGATCCGAATGTGCACCACCCAAAGGTTCCTTGATGATCCCGTCAATCAGGCCATTTTCAAACATATGATCTGCAGTAAGCTTCAGGGCCTCGGCAGCCTGTTCCTTGTAATCCCAGCTCCTCCAGAGGATTGAAGAACAGGATTCCGGTGAAATAACCGAGTACCAGGTATTTTCAAACATAAAGATCGCATCACCCAGTCCGATTCCAATGGCTCCGCCCGAAGCACCTTCTCCGATCACATAACAGATGATGGGGGTTCGTAATTGAGCCATTTCAAAAAGATTGCGGGCAATGGCTTCCGCCTGACCTCTTTCCTCTGCTTCAACACCCGGATAAGCGCCAGGCGTATCGATGAAAGAAATGACCGGCAGATTAAACTTTTCCGCCAACTTCATCAGTCGAAGGGCTTTCCGGTAACCCTCGGGGTTGGCCATGCCAAAATTACGGTACTGACGCATCTTGGTATTGACCCCTTTCTGATGTCCGATGACGACCATGTTCTGATTGCCGATCTTAGCCAAACCACCAATGATGGCCTTGTCGTCTTTATAGTGCCGGTCACCGTGCAGCTCCTGAAATTTATCACAAATATGCCGGATGTAATAGAGTGAATAGGGTCTTTCGGGGTGCCGGGACAATTGTACTTTTTGCCAACCCGTGAGATTGCCGTAGATTTCCTTCTTCTTCTTTCTGATCTTGGCTTCCAGCTCGTTGATCATTGGCTCCACGTCCAGATCACCTTCCTGACCGACCTGCTTAATCTTCTCCAATTGTTCGTATAAGCTCTCGAGTGGTTTTTCAAATTCGAGGAAAACCATGGGCCATTCGTTTTGTTATTTGGTCATTGTGGCTGCCATTAGTTCGCGTGCGGCCAACGTTATTTTCAATCGGTTGCCAAAGTTAACAAACAATCCTGAATGGCTTGAGGGATATTCGGCTCCAACATCCCTATCGTCCCGACCAAAAGATGGGTATGATTTAAAAGGTCTTTGCCTGGTAAGGATAGCGCACCTCATAGAGATCTCTGATCTTATCGCTCAGCAATTGTCTCAGGATATCAATATTTTCTCTGGTCTTTGCCGATATAAAGATACAGGGGGCTTTATGATGGCGAATAAGCGACTCGTGCAACTGCTCTTCCAGTTCCCTCCGGGTAGTGGCATCAAGGAGTTGATCAAAATACTGATCCCGGTATTTGTCGATCTTATTGAAAACCAGAATGACCGGCTTGTCACCGCAGTCGAGTTGTCGCAATGTGGTCTCTACCGTTTGTATATGATCTTCATAGTGCGGATGGGATACATCGATCACATGGACAATCAGGTCGCTTTCCCGGGTCTCATCAAGGGTTGACTTGAAACTCTCAACCAGATGGTGAGGCAACTTACGGATGAATCCAACCGTATCCGAAAGCAGAAAGGGCATCCGGTCCAGTACCACCTTACGAACAGTCGTGTCAAGGGTAGCAAAGAGTTTGTCCTCGGCAAAGACCTCCGATTTGGAGAGCAAATTCATCAGGGTAGATTTACCGGCGTTGGTATAACCGACCAGGGCAACCCGGATAAGGTCACCTCTGCTTTTGCGTTGAGTCGTATTCTGCTGATCGATTTTCTCCAGTTTGGCCTTGAGCATGGCGATCTTATCCCTAACGATCCGGCGGTCTGTTTCAATTTCCTTCTCACCGGGTCCCCTCATCCCGATACCTCCCCGCTGACGCTCCAGGTGGGTCCAGAGCCCCCGTAGCCGGGGCAGGAGATATTGCATTTGAGCCAGCTCAACCTGGGTTTTTGCCTGGGCAGTCTGCGCCCGGTTGGCAAAAATATCCAGGATGAGGGTGCTTCGATCCACGATCTTTCGCTTCAGGGCTTTCTCCAGATTATTCTGTTGTTTACCCGAAAGGTCTTCATCAAAAATGATCAGGTCGATATCATGAGATTCAACATACTTGATGATTTCCTCCAGCTTGCCTTTTCCGACAAAGGTTCGGAGGTCTGGGTGGGGTAGTCGCTGGACAAACCGCTTATGGGTCAGGGCTCCGGCGGTCATGGCCAGAAATTCCAACTCGTCGAGGTGTTCATTGACTTCAGCTTCGGTGTAATCCTGATGGATTAATCCAACCAAAACGGCATGTTCCATCTCCCGCTGCAATCCATTCTCCTTCTTATTGCCGACGGTCCAGTCTGATCCCATATAATATATTGTATTAGTGATTCTTCAACCAGCTCTGAGGATTCAATAGTTCCCGACCTTGCCAGATTTCCAGATGAATCTGGCCATTTCCTCCCCTTTCCCGGGCAACTCCAATCGGATCTCCCGTTCTGATCTTGTCTCCCCTGCTTACCAGAATTGACGACAAATAGGAATAAACCGTGTAGTAATTTCCGTGCGAAATGATAACCATGTGATCATATCCAGGGATATACTGATGCCCAACCACCGTTCCCTCAAAAATAGCTTTAACGGGCGAGCCGGCTTCGGTCGTGATATCAATACCATGGTTGTTTATCGTAACATTTTTAAGGGTCGGATGAACCTGTTTGCCGAAAGCCCTCACCACAAGACCACGATCCACTGGCCAGGGTAGACTGCCCTTGTTGGAGGCAAATGTACTGGAAAGTCTGGCCAGAGCCGGTGTCATAGGAATTTCTTTGCTCTCACCCCTCGATTCCGAAATCATCTTCACAATTGCTGCCCGGAGTCTTGCCTGCGCCTTTTTGTTCTCCTCAATGTCAGCCCTGAGTTGTTTTTCTTCGCGGCCAAGGCTGGCAAGAGCACTCTTGTGTTTTATGACGTCTCCATCCAGGGTCTTCTTCTGCTGCTCCTGTTCCCGGAGTGCTTTCTCTTTCTCTGTTTCGGTCTGGCGAAGAATGGCCAGTTCGCGGTCAATTTTGTCCACCATATGGCTGAGAGCCCCCAACTGTTTCTGAACGCCGTCACTTAAAAGCTTCAGGTACCTCCAACGCTGGTATAATTGAGAAAGACTATGGGCAGAAAGAAGAAATAACCATCGGGTTTTCAATAATTTAGACCGGTAACTGGACTGAATCAGACCGGCGTATGAATCCATCAGGTTTTCTTTCTGCTGCCGGAGCTTTCTGATCTCCTCTTCGCTGGCCGACTGTTTGGTTCTTAAACTGACTACCTGTTTTTCAATCGACCTGATCAACTGTTTTCTGGTCTCAATCTGCTTGCTGAGTAACGACAATTTCAACGCATTGTCCTCCTTCCTGAGCTGATTTTCTGCAAGCAACTTACTCGCAAGATTCAGTTTCTCGGTTAATTGAGATTGTTCTTTTTGAAGGCCTTCGAGCGACTGTCCTGACAGGGGAGCCAGTAAAACACCAGTGGCAAGTATGAGGACGAAATGCCTAATCGGCCCGTTCATAATGATTCGGAATCTCGAAGGGAGCTTTTTTCGTATCGGTGCCAATATCAGAGAAATTTAATTGAATACTAGCAATATGTATATTATCTTTCTTTATAATATATTGACGAAAATAGGAAAATTCCCTGGATTGCAAACCATTTCGAAAATCTTCGTACTGTGCACTCACCTGATACCTGGTATCTTCATCAATCACCTCAATCTGATCCGAGCGGAACCGGTGCGGATTGATTTTTTCAGAAAGGACAATGGGTGTGATCTTCTGAGACATCAGATAATGATCCTGGGCAAAAGACAGCTCATAGGGTTTTCTGATATCGATCACACTGTTGCCCAGTAGCAATTGTTCGAGTTGATGGTAAGTTGCCGGTATTTCATAGTCCTGGTTAAACTTGTCATAACTTTCGGAAATGTATGATTTTTCCAGCCGGTTTAGGGCAAAGATGGAGTCCGGTGTTATCAGTATGCGGGCGACTTCGTAGGCTAAAAACGATGCACTAATCCAGATGTAGTGGCCTTCCTTCATGCGCAACTGGGCAGCAAAGCTGATTTGCTGATCACCGTTGTTGTATTTAATCTTCGCCCTGGCGTTAAAGTCGGTGACAGCCACCTGTTGGTCCAGCAGGCGCTTCATAATATAGTGAGAGGACCGTTCTTTCAGTTCCGGCATTGACAGCGTTGTTTTGCGGCTGGTATGGCACGAAAGCACCACCAGCGGAACCATCAGCCAAAGTCCCCAGAAACGCCGACCATTCATCATTGTTGCTCAATCAGTTTCTCCTCATCAATCTTGCGATCCAGCCACTTCGATCCGGTGCCTTTCTCCTGGGCCATTTTCCAGTATTTCAATGCTTTCTCTTTCTGATCCTGCTTGTAAAGGATATCGCCATACTTCTCGAGGATATAACCATATTGGTCTCCCCCGTGACGAATAGATAACTCGATGGTTTCCCGGGCGCTATCCAGGTTTTGCATTCGATAGGCAATCCAGGCCTTGGTAGCCAGAAAACGGGGATTTGCATCCTCTTTGGTGAGCGCTTTTGTGATCATCTTATCCGCTTCAGATAACCTTTCACCTCTTTCAGCCAAATGATAGCTGTAATCGTTGAGGATTCTTCCATCAGCGGGACTCAGCAACAGGGCATTGTCATAGGCATCCGTCGAAGCATCGTAGTCCTGAGTTTCATGATAGGCTTTACCCAAGAGGGCCAGAATGTTAAGTTTCAGGTCATTTCGTTTGCCTGCCATCACCAATGCCTGCTCCAATCCATCAAGTGCCTCCTTATACGCTTTCAGGTTGATATGACCCAGACCATTCAGATAAAAAATCATGGACTGGTTTGGGAATAATTCCATGGCCTCTTCTGAAGACTCCACCAGATCACTGAACTGATTGGTCTCCAATTGGAGTAGCAGCAATTGCTCCCATACGAGGTAGTTTGACTCATCATAATCCAGCGTCTTTTTATAATACCGGATAGCTTCCTCATACTTACCATCCAGTGAAAGCAGATCGGCATGGAGGGCATAGGCTTTGGCATCTTCGGGATGGGCTTTTTCCAGAGAATGCATCAGGTCCAGGATAGCTGCCATCACGGTTGGATCCTTCTCTTTCTGGAGCTGCCGCACATAGGGCATGAGCTCTGCAATTTTAATATCAATACTGGCTTCCGGGTTTTCGATGATGGGTTTGATAGCCGAGAGGTAGCCACCCTGATTTCCCTCTTTGCGGAAAGTACTGGCCAGGGCGACATTTGCCCGGGCGTCCTGAGGATCGATCCGCAATATCTCCTGGTAGACTTCCCTGGCCTGCGGCTCTTTTCCAACCTGTTTAAGATAAGACGCCAGGGTATGGCGGTATTCGGTACTATGGGGATAGCGGTTGACCAGATCTTCCAGTACTTCGACCGCCTTGGTTTTCTTACCTAATTGCTTAAACAGGTCATGGCGGGCATACGCGGTCTTTTCGGTCACTCCCACCCTGCTTTCGAGCTGTTCAAGCACGCTGATGGCCTTTTCCAATTCATTCCCTTTGGCATACAACCAGGCTTTCTTTTCCAGAGCCTGCATATTGCCGGGATCCTGACTGGTGATCGACTCATATACTCCTGCTGCAAGATCAAATTTCTGGTCATCGGTATAAATATCGCACTTCAGCTGAAGATACCATTTATTGGAGGGGTCAATACCCAGCGCCAGATTTATATAATGGAGGGCATCTTCATAGTTTTTTTCGCGGTGCAGGATTTCTGCCAGCTCGTAGGCAGCCACATCGTGGTTGCGATATTTTTTCAGAATCTGTTCGAAAAGGTCACGGGCAGCATCCAGGTCTCCCAGCAGTTTATATTTCTTGGCTTCTATAAATTGCTTCTCGATGGTAACCTCTTCCTCGGTATACCTTTTGCCGGTGGTCTGAGATACCGCCATGCTAACCCAGAATAAAAGTCCGATTCCAATCAATAATAACCGCAAGAGAATTAGATTTAGTTTGAAAGATAACGTTATCCGAATCACTGCCATTGTACGAACGGAACTGGTCCGCTGCCTGACATTATCCAAATTTAGCAATGACACCCCAAAAAATTACCGATTACCGGTCAATCGACCAACGTAATTTTGAGGAAATTGGTTCGGAATCGGCGGTGCAGGGGCATCGAACCGGTATTCACGAGATAGTCTCCCTGCTGTACGATATTGGAATCTTTCAGAATCATCGTCACATCGGAGATGGTTTCATCTGTGGAGGTGAATTTGTCATAAAAATAGGGCCGAACCCCCCAAACCAAACTGAGTGCACAAAGGGTTGATTCGGTATTGGAGAAGATAAAAATCTTACAGGATGGCCGGTAACTGGAGATTTTAAAGGCCGTATAACCGGAGATCGTAATACCCACAATGCCTTTGGCCCGGATATCATCAGCTGTTTTTCCGGCATTGATACAAATCACATCCGAATAGTAGGTCTCCGACTTACGGGATGCTTTTGCCCGTTTGGCGGTCATATCGTAATTTTTTTCAGCCTCAATAATGATCTTGGTCATCGCTTCGATCACCTTGACCGGATGTTTACCCATGGCGGTCTCCCCGCTAAGCATGACCGCATCGGTACCATCGAGTACGGCATTTGCAACGTCCAGGATCTCCGCCCTGGTAGGAAACGGATTATTGATCATGCTATCCATCAATTGGGTGGCGACGATCACCGGTGTACCTCTTTGCAAACATTTGCTGATGATAATTTTCTGCATCGATGGCAGTCTCTCCATCGGAACTTCCACACCCAGATCACCCCGGGCTATCATGACGCCATCCGACTGCCTGATGATTTCATCAATATTGGCGATGGCCTGTGGTTTCTCAATCTTGGATATCACCTTAGCCCGGTGACCGGCTTTCTTAATACGTTCCTGCAAATCTTTGACCTCACTGGCAGTCCTTACAAACGAAAGGGCAATCCAGTTGACAGGTTGAGTCAGAATATAATCAAGATCGGCCAGATCCTTTTCGGTGAGTGAAGGGATTGACACGGAGGTTTCCGGCAGGTTGACGCCTTTCCGGCTGGAAAGATGGCTGCCATGCACCACTGTTAACTTAACCCGGTCCTTTTTGTTGGTTTCCAATACCTCCAATACCACCTTGCCATCATCGAGTACAATCTTCTCACCGGGATTCACATCCTTGGCAAAAGTGGAATAGCTGATAAAGATCCGTTCGCGGGTACCAAGACATGGTTTCGTGACAAAATGCAGGATATCCCCCTTCTGAATGGGAAATCCGTCTGCCTCCAGATCGCCAATCCGGATCTTGGGTCCCTGAAGATCGGCCAGGATCCCGGTATAGAGGTTATAGCGGTCGTTGATCTTAATGATAGAATCAATCACCTCCTGATGCTGATCGTGCGTCCCGTGTGAGAAATTCAATCGAAAGACGTTAACACCTGCCTGCACCAGTTCGAGGAGTGCCTCGTAGGAGCTGGATGCCGGACCGACTGTGGCTACAATCTTGGTGTTTCGTTGCTTTGCCCCGTTCATTGGTTTCAATTAAATTAAGTCGGCAAAGGTAATATGCTAAAAAATCTAATCAAAGGTGAATTTTTCTTCCATCCGGGATGTTTGGAGATACCGTGGACAGAAATACAGCTTTCCGCCCGGCAAACTTTAAAAAAAGAAAAAAAAATTGCTTCTGGAAAGGTGAATACTTTATTTTTGCCACACATTTTTATTAACCTAATAATAATCTATTATGTCGAGTATAGCAGACAGAGTCACCAAAATCATCGTTGACAAGCTCGGAGTAGACGAATCAGAAGTCACTTCTGAGGCCAGTTTCACCAATGATCTCGGAGCTGATTCGCTTGACACCGTTGAACTGATCATGGAATTTGAGAAGGAATTCGACCTTTCGATTCCGGATGAACAAGCTGAAAACATTCAGACGGTCGGTCAGGCTATTGAATACATCGAAAAATCTTCACAGGAATAAGGCGATGACCGGAGCTGACTGGTGAGGCCCTATCCATGGGCCTGGACCCGGAAGCCACTTAGGTCGAAAACCGTATAGATCCGCAAATGAGCCTGAAATCATTTGTGGATTTTTTATTTTTACCCCCATCTACTAAAAAATCTCCAATGCGCAGAGTTGTTGTAACTGGAATGGGTGCACTAACCCCGATAGGAAACAATGTGCAGGAATACGCCGATGGTCTTAAAACGGGCCGGACAGGAGCTGCCGATATTACCCAATTTGACGCCAGTTCCTTCAAGACCCACTTTGCCTGTGAGGTCAAGAATTTTGACGTACAGCAATACATGGATCCCCGCGAAGCCCGCCGGCTGGATAAGTTTACCCAATTTGCCCTGGTGGTGGCTGATGAAGCGGTTAGAGATTCAGGATTGGATCTTGCCGGCATCGACCCCAACCGGGCAGGGGTAATCTGGGGTTCAGGTATCGGAGGACTGCGCTCCCTGGAACAGGAAATCGAAGAAAACACCAACGGGGCAATACCGAGGTATAATCCCTTCATGATCCCCAAAATGATAGCCGATATCGCTCCAGGGCAGATTTCGATCAAATACGATCTCAGGGGCATCAACTTTGGTACCGTCTCCGCCTGTGCTTCCGCTACCCATGCCTTCATTTCGGCCCTTGACAATATCCGGATTGGCCGGGCAGACATCATCGTGTCCGGCGGGTCGGAAGCGGCCGTGACCCGGGCTGGCATCGGAGGTTTTGGCTCAATGAAAGCTCTCTCCCAACGCAACGAAGATCCGGCTACCGCTTCCCGGCCGTTTGACCGGGACCGCGATGGATTCGTACTCGGAGAAGGGGCGGCATGCCTGATCCTTGAAGAGTATGAACATGCACTGCGCAGAGGTGCCAGGATCTACGCCGAACTGGCTGGAGGAGGTATGACCGCCGACGCCTATCACATCACCGCCCCGCATCCCGAAGGCAGAGGTGCTTCACAAGTGATGAGATTAACCCTGAAGGATGCAGGTTTATCTCATGAGGATGTCGATTATATCAATGTTCACGGAACCTCCACTCCACTGGGTGATGTGGCAGAACTCAGAGCGATATCGGAGGTATTTGGCGATCATGCCTATAAGCTCAACATCAGCTCGACCAAATCCATGACCGGTCATCTCCTTGGAGCTTCGGGAGCCATCGAAGCAGTTGCGGCCATCCTCGGAATGCAGCATAACTTTATTCCACCTACAATTAATCATTTTAACAAGGATCCTGAGATTGATTCGAGGTTTAATCTTACCTTTAATGAAGCCCAGGAAAAGACCTTGAATATCGTGCTGAGCAATACTTTTGGCTTTGGCGGGCACAATGCTTGTGTAATTTTTAAGAAATTGTAGTTGGGGTTTTGACATTGCTAAAGAGATACTATAATTTTTTCCTGTCACCAAATCGAGAACTAGCCAGGCGACTGCGACCGATTTTGGGCTTTACCCCATCCAACATGGCCTTGTTCCAGCAGGCCTTTTTTCACAAATCCACCAACCATACCGTCACCGCCAAGGGACAGCGTTACAATAATGAACGACTCGAGTATCTGGGTGATGCCCTCCTCAGTACGATTGTAGCAGAGTATCTCTTTAAAAAATATCCCAACAGTGATGAGGGCTTCTTGACCAAGATGCGGGCCAAAATTGTCAAAAGAAAAACCCTCAACTTTATCGGAGATGAAATGGGTCTGGATATGCTGCTTCTCGAATACAACAATACCAAGCTTAGCAAATCCATGCTCGGGAATGCCCTCGAAGCCCTGGTTGGTGCCGTCTACCTCGAAAAAGGATACGACGCTACCAAGAGTTTTGTGATCAATAAAATACTCCGTTCCTACCTCGACATTCACGAAATGGAGCATAGCGATGACAACTTCAAAAGCCAGTTGCTCGAATGGTGTCAGAAAAACGGTAAGGATGTTACCTACGAGGTGCTTGACCGGTTTAAGGTCGACAAGCGAGACCGGTTTAAGGTTGCCGTACTGGTCGATGGAGACCGTTTGGCGGAAGCCGAAGATTACAATAAAAAAAGTGCCGAACAACTGGCATCCGAATTAGCCCTTCAGCGTATTGCCAGTCAGAATGGCGCGGCACACTAATGTCTTTTCCGGCTTTTTTACCGTCCTCCGAACGTCAGGACCTGATGCTCAAAGGGATAACCCAGCTGGAAGCCTGGTTGTTTGACCTGGTCCGGGTAGGTTTGCTCCAATACGACTTCAGTGAAACATCCATTCATGAGATATCCTCGCGCCTGGTCGATGCCAAATTGGGTGGTATCGCCCGCCGGGTTCGCCGTATTCCTGGCCTGAACCGCTCTGATCCCCACTGGTTTTACGAAATCCTGTCGCTCCTGGGTGAACTCTACCTGCTGGTCTCGGCCTTCAAGCAACAAGAACGGCTTTCGGAAAACTTGCTGACATCACTGTATTCGATCGCCGGTTACAATATTCAGAAATCAGACCTTACTTCACTGCCCGCAATAGACGATCGATGCCTGATCTGCGGCATCGAATATGAAGAAGAAGAAAACCTGCGGGCACGATATTGCTGGATTATGGGAAGCCAGAGTAAGCGAACCGCGCTCCTGCTGGATTTTGCCTTTGGTCGCAATAAATTTGACCCCCCGTTGGATTTTAACCGTTCCTATCAGGGTAAGCTGATCTATTATCCGGGATCCTTTGCCCTGCGAGCCCAGCTTATGCAACCGGTCTCCATCCCGAAAATCCGGACTTTCCCGGCCGCATTCGACGGGATATCCAAATTTCTGGATGTCTATGCCCTGGCCATTTCGAAAAATCCCTGGATCCATGACTTCCCTGCCTGTCTTAAAAACATCCGGCTGCTGAAATCGGGTGACCGGTTTCTGCTCCAGGATCCGGAAAACATGCAGCTGCCGGCACAAAATGAAAGTGCTGACATATGGCCGGTCTTTGCCAGTCTGGCTTTGCAGTCTTGCACCGTGTTTGGGATCTGGAACGGAAGGCAAATCAGACTTTTATCCATCCAGGAGGAAGCCGGACACTATCCGGTGTAATGGAAGAGGACTCCGTGTCGCTTTTTGGATCGGTTACCGATCAGCCACACAACGGAATCCGGTATGTTCCATGCCGGTATCTGGACTCGATTTCATTCTCGCCGCCACCCGGTATCCCGAGCAATAGGAGTCATTACAGAGAAATGAACCGCCACGGATTACCTTTTTGGGTACCGTAGGTTCATCCGGATCGAAGCTCTTATCCGGACCGCCAGGGTTGACTGCCATGGCTTCTCTGGCCTGCTGAAAATAATGTTGAAAATGATACCAGTCGGACGTCCACTCCCAGACATTACCCGCCATATCGTATAAACCCAGGGCATTGGGTGTAAAATGGGCTACCGGTGCCGTACGCAGATATTGATCATCAACCTGATTGGCAATGGGAAAATCACCCTGCCAATAGTTGGCTTTTTGTGGTGTAATACTGTCGCTGCCCCAGGGATATCTATGCCGTTGATTGTTTCCTCCCCTGGCTGCAAATTCCCACTCTGCTTCAGTCGGCAGGCGTTTTCCTGCCCAACGGCAGTAAGCCATCGCATCATACCAGGCAATATGCACTACC
The DNA here is from genome assembly GCA_964428345.1 of uncultured Saprospiraceae bacterium. Lineage (GTDB taxonomy): Bacteria > Bacteroidota > Bacteroidia > Chitinophagales > Saprospiraceae > JABDMH01. The sequence continues at coordinate 140,926 of CAYRYD010000006.1, forward strand.
GGATGATCGTCCTTCCCTACAATGTCACTGCCTGGTCCCTGAGGCTGCCGCCAGTTGGCACCGGGAACCATCTGCCACCATTCCGACGGGTAATACATCGGCCGGCCCGGAGGCTGCTCCTGAAAGACCAGTGAAAATGGTTGCAACAATGCCGGATCCGGCGGAGGAGTGCCCGGTGGAAGCTGCTTCATCATTTCTTCGATGTCGATCTCCTGTTCTGCGATAGTCTTGTAGCCGGTGGCATCAACAAACTGCTTAAACTGCGCATTGGTCACTTCAGTAGGGTCCATCCAGAACGACTTTATCTTTACCAGGTGTTTCGGCATCTCATCGGCTCTTGCCTGCTCCTGGTCGTCACCCATTTCGAAGACACCGCCTTCTATCCGGGTCATTTTCTGAGTATCCGGACCTTCCTGTCTGGGATCAATCCTTTCAATGGCCTGCATGTATTCATCCACCAGAAAACTCTGACCCGCCAACACCCCACCATCTTGGCTGGTTTCTGGGATTTTTGCACTATCTTTCGTTGCACAGCCAAACATGAAAAAGATCCACATAAAGAGGAAAAGAATACTAGAGGATATGGATTCTCCAGGTATCATCGTTCCACCTCCGGATCGATCTACCAAACTACCACCGGGTATTTTAAAATTGACTGCCATTCTGGATAAACAAACAGAAGCGACCAAATCACATACATCTTTATACATAAAAAACAACTCCTGAGATGAATTGCAAAACAATCTTCCTGCTTCTTTCTCTTGGCCTGTTGCTGAGCTGCCAGTCAAAGAAGTCTGCGACCGACCAAAGCGAACAAGATACAACCATGCAAGATAATCAAACTATATCGCTCACAAAAAAGCCTTTTGGAAGCACTCCGGATGGTCCGGCAGATTTGTACACTTTTAAAAATAGCCAGGGTATGATCGTCGAGATCACCAATTACGGCGGCATCATAACCTCCATCGTCGTACCGGACCGAGACGGAAATTTTACCGATGTCAACCTCGGCTTCGACAGCTTGTCAACCTATGTCAGGGGTAATCCTTTTTTTGGCGCCCTGGTCGGAAGATACGGCAATCGCATCGGGGGAGCCCAATTTACCATTGACGGGCAGGTCTACAACCTGGTGAAAAACAACGGAGCCAACCACCTGCATGGTGGCCGGCGCGGCTTTGATAAATACCTATGGCATGCGGAGTCCATAGAGCACCAGGGATTGCCAGGCCTCAGGTTGCACCGGGTAAGCCCGGACATGGAAGAGGGTTATCCCGGCAACCTGGATATCACTGTCATCTATACCCTCGATAATGAAAACCGCTTGTCCATCGAATACAATGCCACCACCGATAAAAAAACGGTATGCAATCTGACCAACCATGCCTACTTCAATCTGGCCGGTCACGACAACGGCAACATCCTGGATCATGAGATGATGATCAATGCCGATCACTATACCCCAGTCGACGACGGGCTGATCCCAACCGGTGAAATCGCCCCGGTCGAGGGAACACCCTTTGATTTCCGGTCACCGGTAAAAATTGGAGCAAGGATCGATTCCGGTCATCCGCAGATGCAGATCGGAGGGGGCTACGACCATAATTTTGTGCTTAACCACCAACCGGGCCAGGGCGCCGTTCAACTGGCGGCGGTGGTGTATGAACCCACCAGTGGCAGGGTTATGGAAACCTATACCAGCGAACCCGGCGTACAATTTTATACTGGCAATTTCATGTCCGGGCAAGTGGTCGGTAAAAGTGGCAAGGCATATCCCCGGAGGGGCGCCTTTTGTCTTGAAACCCAGCATTTTCCGGATTCACCCAATAAACCGGGATTTCCGTCGGTTTTGCTGGAGCCAGGCCAGACCTATCATACGGTTACGGCGTACAAGTTTGGCGTTCGCAAATAGCAGAACCAACCGATCTCTATTTGGTTTTCCGGCAATTGGCCAGATCACGAATGCAAAGCATCATGATGAAATCAAAATCAGTGATTTGAAACACAAAGGACTTTTTTACCGATGCCGGCTGAAAAATTAAAGAATGAAAGGAGCGCACCGTGGATTTAAAACTTGGAAACAATGAACGATAAAAAGATAGGTTGGATTGGTACCGGAGTGATGGGAACTTCAATGGCCGGGCACCTCATAAAGAATGGATACCCGGTTTTTGTTTACAATCGCACCCGTCAGAAAGCGGAAGGACTGATAGAAATGGGAGCAACCTGGTGTGATACACCAGCCGACGTGGCAGAAAATACGGAGATGATCTTTTCGATCGTGGGTTTCCCACTGGATGTCGAAGAGGTCTATTTTGGAAATCAGGGCATTTTCCGGAAAGTCAATTCCGGCAGTATCCTGGTTGACATGACCACCACCGCCCCCTCCCTGGCGGTGAGAATCTATGAAGAAGCCCGGAAAAGACAGGTAGGATCGGTCGATGCCCCGGTTTCCGGAGGAGATGTCGGTGCAAAAAACGGCACTCTCTCGATCATGGTCGGAGGTGATAAAGCCGATGTTGATGAGGTAATGCCACTCCTGCAATTGATGGGTAAAAACATTGTGTATGAAGGCAAAGCCGGATCGGGACAACATACCAAAATGTGTAATCAGATCACCATTGCCGGTACGATGATCGGAGTCTGTGAAAGTCTCCTGTACGGATACAAGGCCGGACTTGATCTCAACGTCATGCTGGAAGCGATTTCGGGTGGAGCGGCCGGATGCTGGACGCTACACAATCTTGCACCGAGAATTGTCAACCGTAACTTTGATCCGGGTTTTTATGTAGAACACTTCATCAAGGATATGGAAATAGCGTTGGAGGAAGCCCGCCGCATGAATCTTTGTCTGCCTGGTCTGGCGCTGGTGCACCAAATGTACAAAGCCGTCGAAGCCCAGGGGCACGGACGAAAAGGCACTCATGCTTTAATGCTGGCACTGGAGCACATCAGTAATGTTCAGTAGTGTGAAAGTAACTGACCGGCCGATGTTTTAATGGAAAGGAAATGGTCATGCGAAATTTGAATTGGTGCTGGGCCCTGTCGCTGCTATTTACAGGAAGTACCGTAGCACAGTCACCTTCTCCCAGGGATTTTCAATGGAAACACCTCAGCACAACTACTGGCACCTTGCCACCAACCAATGGGGGAACCCAGCAAACAGCCTCCCTGATTGTTGACGTTAACCTGGATAGGATCAATGATATCTTCATTGCTGACCGGACAGTGGCTCCGGCCGTGATCGGTTTGTTCTACACTCCGGATGGCTGGGTCCGGTACATCATCGAAGATTCACTTTTGAGAATTGAAGCCGGTTCAGCAGCCCATGATATCGATGGTGACGGTGACCCTGACCTGGTATTTGGTGGGGAAAGCCGGAGCAATGAAATCTGGTGGTGGGAAAACCCTTTTCCCGTTTTCGACCCTCACACACCCTGGAAAAGACATTATATAAAAAGGAGTGAACAGACGAAACATCACGATCTGAGTTTTATGGATTTTGATGACGATGGTGCGGACGAACTGGTCTTCTGGAATCAAAATGCAAACACGCTCTTCTATGCCGAAATACCTAAAAACCCAAAAAGCATCCGCGAATGGATTTTCAAGCCCATTTATCAATATTCCGCCGATGGTGAAATGCAACCCCGCAGCACCTATCCTGCCTGGCGCAGGGTTCACGAACATGAAGGACTCTTTCCCATGGATATCAATGATGATGGCATAACGGACATCGTAGCCGGAGGCCGCTGGTTTCAATATGACGATGGGAGATTTATCGAGCACATCATCGATGCCAGCTACACCTTTACCCGGTGCGCTGCCGGACAGCTGATTGAAGGAGGCCGGCCGGAAGTACTGTTGGTCGTTGGCGATGGTGTTGGACCACTGGTTATGTATGAATGGCAGAAAGGACAGTGGATCAGCACTGTGGTGATTGACGAAGTAGACAATGGCCACACACTGGATGTAGTTGATTTTGATGGTGACGGACACCTGGACATATTCAATGCGGAAATGCGCTTTGGAGAGGGCAATCCGGACGCAGAAGTGAGAATCCTTCTCGGTGACGGGAAAGGCAATTTTACCAAAACTATCGTGGCCACTGGTATCGGTGTTCACGAAGGAAAAATCGGCGATCTGGATGGCGATGGTGATGCAGACATCCTGGGCAAACCTTACACCTGGGAAACTCCCCGTCTCGATATCTGGCTGAATCAGGCTAAAAAATAAACTGCCTTACCGGATATGGTGTACACCAGGGTTTTCAAATTGCAGTCGATCTTCCTTTGCCTCCTCCTGACTGGCTGGGAATTACCCGCCCAAACAACGGCCGAAACTTCAGAAAGAATAGTCATCCAGGAGGGCACCTATGAAACCAGGGAGCATTTCCTCATTACCACACCCGGAGCTGTCTATTATTACGATAAAGCAGGTGGCGGATTTTCCAGGATGATCGACCGTGATGGTATTGACTGGATTAATTTCAAAATGGAACCCTGGGACTCCTACACCGCTTCGGCTGCCTCCTCTTATCGTGGCCTGCCTAACCTGGTATTTCGCTCGGCCGACAGTGGCGCCGGCCATCCGGGTCATAATCAGTGCATCAGCGTAAAATCTGGTAGTCGTACTATTCTGACGGAAAGCAAAAGTGGCCGGTGGGCCTGGGAATGCCGGTTTTATGAATATTATGTTGAAATCAATGTCCGTCAAAATGATCCGGATCATCCTTACTGGTTTCTTTATGAAGGTGTGCCCGGTGGTATTTTCCAACCAAGTGCCACCTATTTTGGAAACGATACCGGCGGTCCGATTCATAACCAACCGGATTATTTCAAGGGCAAGAAATTGACCGGCTTCTGGCAGTGGGTTTATTTTGGAGCGAAAAAATCCGACAGAACTCTATATATCATCCAAACTATGAAGGATGAACTTCCGGATACCTTTTCCTATCTCGGAAATTCGAACCGGGGCATTCATTCGACCGACGGAATGGTGGTCTTTGGTTTTGGCCGGACCGATGATGCAAAACCCATGATGCAATCACCCCGGACTTTCATTCTTGGTTTTTATGAAAAACCCATAAGAAGCAAGAAACAACACAGGAAATTAAGTGGATATATTCATCGAGTGCTGAAATAAGGAGACTTCCTTAAATCCACCATGAAAAATAGGAACCAGCCGGTACCCAGACCTTTGGGAGCCTTATTCTTCGATCTCCGGTAAATCAAAGATCGTCCATCCGATCATTCAGATAAATGATCCGTTTTCCGGCAGGATTCTGAGACAACCATGTATTATCATCCATTGCGATCTTATACAGGCCTTGACGATGTTTGGATGTTGAATGGCAGGCATACTTGCTTCGATCAGCAGTTACACCCGGTTATGAAATATATCATATTGGTTTGTGCTCTTCATCATTGATCACGCCTGGCTAAAATTCGAAGTTTGTGTTATGCATGAAGCCATTTTATATAAGCCACTGGAAAATGACCGTGTCCTTTGCACTGCATGCAAAATGAAATGCCGTATTAGTGAAGGACAGTCCGGGGTGTGCGGAGTTCGGATCAACGAAAAGGGTAAACTGTATCTACTGGTTTACGGTAAAGCTTCTGCCGTCAACATTGATCCCATTGAAAAAAAGCCACTTTATCATTTTCTGCCTGGTACTGAAGCTTTCTCCATTGGTACGGTAGGATGTAATTTTGGTTGTACCTTTTGCCAAAATTGGGATTTGTCTCAGGTAACCCGTACCCTGCGATCTGACCTGATGAAAGCGAAGAAGTCCGAGACGCTCGGGGTTAAGGTTTCCAAATACGGATATCACCTTTCGCCGGAGAAAATTGTTGAAACTTGTCTTGAGAAAAAAATTCCCATCATTGCGTATACCTACAATGAGCCTATAATCTTTTTTGAGTATCTCTATGACTGTGCCCGGCTGGCCTCGAGGGAAGGTATTAAAAATATCTTTGTCAGCAACGGGTATGAGTCTGAAGAAGCTTTGGATATGATGGGTACTCATTTGGATGCCATGAATATCGATCTAAAAGCATTCACGGAAAAGTTTTACAACCAGATATGCAAAGCCAAACTCCAACCAGTCCTGGATACGATAGCAGAAGTGCATGAGCGGGGGATCTGGCTGGAAATTACTACCCTGCTTATCCCCGGCGAGAATGATTCTGAAGCAGAATTGACTGATATTGCCCGATTTATCGCCGGTATCGATGTGAATATCCCATGGCATATCAGCCGTTTTTATCCCAATTATCTGATGCTTGACAAACCCTCAACTCCGGAAGTTACGCTCCGGAAAGCCTGGGAGATCGGCAAAAAAGCAGGTTTGCATCACGTCTATATCGGCAATCTGCCTGGGGTCAAAGAGGAACATACCTATTGTCCATCCTGCAACCAGGTATTGATCCGGCGACACGGTTACCATATTGAAATCCTTCCTGCTTTTGACCATGGTCATTGTCGTCAATGCCAGACCAAAATCGCCGGCATATGGAATGGATGATCCGCCAACCAGCAGTTTCTGGAGTATTCTATCACTCCCATGCGCATTCCCTGCGCGATTCAGTGATTACCTATATTGATCAGGCTACTATTCCGGAATCACTTCCTTCGATTAAGGGCATTATTGTGCCTCATGCTGCCTATTTTTACTCGGGAAGGGTCGCTGCCTCTGCCTATAAGGCCCTGAAAATGCAGAATAGTAAGACCAATTTTTCCAAGGTCATCCTGCTGGGACCTGCCCATTATAAATACGTACCCAAACCAGTCACCGATCTAAACTCCTGGTGGAAAACACCGCTGGGTCAGGTGCACCTGTTTCATGATGATTTCCCCCAGGATGAAGAAGCACACCGGAATGAACATTGTCTGGAAGTTCAACTCCCGTTCCTGCAGACCATCCTGCCGAAGCTGGAGATTATGCCCCTGCTGATCTCGGATCTGAATGATCATCTCACGATAACCGACAAAATCATCAGTAAACTCGACAGTGAAACGCTCCTCCTGATCAGCAGCGATCTGAGTCACTACTACAGCTACGAAGAAGCTATTGAAAGAGATAGAGGAACCCTGGCAACCCTGGTCAATCTGGATATACCAGGCTTTCTTGCCAGGGGTGATGCCTGCGGAAAAGCCGCTTTACACCTGAGTATGGAAATCGCAATCCAATGCGGTTGGAAAGTCGGACAATTGGCCTATCAGAATTCAGGTGACATCAGCGGTGACCGGTCTTCGGTGGTGGGATACTCCAGTCTGGCATTTTACGCCTGAGTGATAGCTGAAAGGTTTACATTTCCTCTTCTTGCAAATTGGCCAGAAATTCGATAAGATCCCTAACCTCTCTTTTTGACAAAAAACCACCCACCGGAGGCATGCTGCTTGGAAGATTTTCCCGTTTACTCACCCTGGAAGTCTGGATCCGGATAGGTTCCGGATTGTTGGCTTTGATCACCAGTTCACTTTCCTTCTCTTCCAGCAACGTACCAGTCACCACCTGATTGTCGGTCAATGTGAGCATGACCACCCCATAACCGGGAGAAATTCGGGCACTGGGATCCAGCACTGCCTGCAGCAACTGCTCCCGGGTGAGCTGGTTACCAATATTAAATAACGGGGGTCCCACCGTGGTCGACTGATGTTCGCCATCTCGTGATAAGCTGTGACAACGGGTACACTGGGCGGTGGGGTGCCGGTTAAAAATCCGCCAGCCATTACGACGGTCACCTCCGTACAAGGCCTCGGCATATTGATCCATCAGGGTAGCTTCCGAATGCAGATTGACCGTTTTCTCCTTCAATACCGCTGAACCCGTAGAGTCAATAGCCTCCAGAATATCGAGCTTGACTTCCGGTGCCACGTTACCCATTTCCCAGCGGGCAATCAAATCTTCAAAAACGGGTTGCGTCTTTTCCAGCGGCATCGATCCTAGCACACCAATCAGCTGTTGCTGTTCACGTATGGTACCTTTATCAAAGACGGGTTTCGCGACCTCCGGCAATTTAGTGGCACTGACCTCGATCTGATCGAGCATACTTAATGCTGTCCCGCGCACTTCTTCATCGCGGTCATTCATCCCTCTCTCGATAAGAGCCTCCATCTCTGGGTATTTCAGTACCGAGAGATCCTCCAATACGGCCGATCTGACCGCTGCTTCGGGATGGTTCCGGAATATCTCTGCCAGCTGTTCATTATAGTCACTAATGTTCAGATAGGTCAGCAATTTTCCGGTCGCGGTCAGTATTTCTGTCTCCCGGCTGTTGAGAAAAGATGCCACAAATGGTTTAACCTTGCTGATCACCATCTGGGGATCCCGGTGTACCGCACCCCGGAAACGGCCATCGACCCGGTCCAGAACCGATGGTTCAGCCCAGGTGCCGATCACTGCCAATGCTTCGGCCTTCAACGACCGGGGGATATCATTGCGCTGGGCATACCGCAACACCCTATCCAATTGCTCCTCTCCTCCCAATCGCTGACAAGCACTCAGCATTCTCCGTACCAATGGCTCAGAAGTAGAAGTCGTCTGCTCAAGGAGGGCAGCCAGCGCCGGCATGGCTGCTTCGACCGACCAGTCGTCATGAATAGCCCGGGCAGCTTCTGTGACAATGTACTCATCCTTATCCTGGAGAAACAGGGCCAGCGCCGGGTCCTGCAACTGCCTCAATATCAGCACTGCAGCGGTACGCAGAGCCTTGCTGTCACTGTCTTTCAATGCGATGACCTTCTCGGTTTTACCAATACGAGCCAGTGCAATAACTCCTGCGTGCCTCAGGTAAAGATCCTGATCGTCATTGCGGTCAAGCATCGAGATCAGAGCGTCCTGGGCTGCTTCATATCGCATTCTGCCCAGGGCCTGAGCGGCAAAAAACCGGACCCGCGGATATGGGCTTGTCAACAATCCGGTCAGACGGGAAGCTGCCTTGACAGCATATACATCACCAAGCGTTTTGGCGGTTTGTGCCACAATTTCATGATCAGCATCATCCAGCAGGGGTAATAGGGCATCGGCATAGCCCAGGTCCTGTGCAGCCAGCTGGCCAAGTCCCCAGATACCATGTATCCGCTTAAACTGATTGTCTCCCGCACTGAGTGCCGACGTGAGCACTTCAGCACCTTCATCTCCCCGGTTGGCCAGTTCAAACTGAGCTTTCTGACGGATACGGAGATCTTCAAATCCCAGCAGTTCCTCCAGTTTTTCACGCGTCTGATCGGGATAATCCAGTGCCATATATTCGCGGGTCTTATCCCGGAGGCCCTGCATATCGCTGACTTTGGCCGGAACATCGATCTTCCAGATGCGACCATAATTCTTGGTACCCCAGCCATTGACCCAGTCGGCGGCATAGAGAGCCCCATCGGGTCCAAAGCGGATACCGGTAGGTAGAATTCCCTTCACCGCTACCTTCTCCTCATCCAGCTCAAAAGTGGCACCCCTGGGTTTCAACTTAAAAGCCCAGATGGGTGAACGGGTCGGATTGCCAACAAACTCAACCAGGAAAAAAGTATTGAGCCAGTTTTGCCCCAGGGCAGTCCCCGGATTATAGACCATGCCGGTGGGTCCGTTGTGATAATTCTGAATAGGTGGAAGAATATACGCGGCCTGCCCGTCCCAACGGGGAAGGTATAATTTCTCATCCATCCAGACTTTATAGGAATTATTCTTTGGATCTGTGTATTTTCCGTACTGCCAGTTGGCCCGCCATCCGGCATCATGCCCTTCCACGATGTGCACCAACCGCTCACTCTCCCCAGGATGATCACCATCATTGTCTGAACTGATCAGGTTGCCATAGGCATCAAAAACGAATTCGTGGGTGTTTCGCAGGCCATGGGCAAAGACCTCAAAATCACTGCCATCTGGATTCGACCGGACAATAATGCCCTGATTGGGGTACTTATGTACGGTACCATCCTTCGTCGTGATATTGGCACCAATATCGCCTATGCCCCAGTAAATCTTCCCATCAGGGCCTTCGATTACTCCGGACATTCCATGGGCGCCAAACCCAATGTGAACCGCATATCCATGGCTGATGGATTCTTTCTGGTCGGGCAAACCATCACCATCCGTATCCGTCAAACGCCACATATCCGGACCGATCCCGACAAATATGTCATGCCTGCGAACCAGGAGGGCACCGGCCACGTCGGTAATCTCCTCGTGAAAGTCCTCCACAATCCGGGTGCTGATATCTGCCAAACCATCCTGATCGAGATCCTCCAGTCGCCAGACTTCATCTTTCTCGACGGTGAGGTCACGCCAGTCGTGCGATCCATCGGCATTCAGATCGGGAAACCATTCATTCTCCTTACTTTTTTCCGGGGCAAAAGTTTCCCTCAGGAAAGCCCTCCGGTCCTCGACCGACTGCAGTGAAATGGAGGAAGTCATCCAATGTTCATATCCCCGGATATCAAATTCCGAATTCTTTTGCCGGTTGGTCCTGGTCAGATACACCCGTCCAAAGTCATCGATCGACAAAGCTACGGGATCGGGTGCCAGCGAATCGGAAGCCCAAAGAGCGATTTCCAAACCCTCAGCAGTTTCGATATTGCTTCCTTCAAAGATCTTCCTTTCTGCATCACGCACTTCCGTTGCATTCTGTTTTTTGGTGATTATTGTTGATGCCTCCTCCCGGCGGGGAGTCTGACAGGCTGCCAGAGCAGATAGCGTAATCACTACAAATATCTTTTTCATAGAACAGACCATTCGGTTTTAGAAAAACGGAAAAATACGGACTTTATCGCTGTTTACTCTGGGATTCACCCAATTATCTTTATCGGTTAGTGCACCTCCCCTGAAGATTTCCCGGTCTCCTGTATGATCATAGGGATTGGTACAATACACGAGACAAATTAAATCTCACCAAACACCCCAGGGGAAGACACAAACGGAGTCAGGACATTTGACAATAAAAATAGGATTTCAGCTACCTTTGTACCAAACATCAACTTAAAAATTCAGCAATGAAGGGAGATATTCCTTCCCGAAAAAAAATAGCTTTCCCGATATCTGCCAGTCTTGGACGGTACCTGTCCAGGCATGGATATAAAATTGATATAAAGCTGCAATACGAAGATCTGTTGCGCTATCACGAATCCATTCCCCTGCTCGACCTCGAACAAAAAGATACATTATGGCGATCCGTTTTTTATCATGAGCATGACTACCAGGAAATCAGCAAAGAGCTGAAAATGATTTATGCTCATTTAAAAACAGATGGCGATGTCGAGGTCATCGAACATTTGTCGGTTGCCCGGATTGATTTTTGTACATTCGGAAATACCCAGCCATTCCGGGTCAGGATCATTAACCGGCTGAACGACAACTACGATCATTTTTATATTAAAAAAGCGGATGCCAGCAGGGTCTATGGTCTCGAACTGGAAAATCTGATCTCACCCAACCGGTTTGATTATTTCTTAAATCGAAATACATTAATTGAAGAACACATCGCCGGAATTCCGGGAGATGATTTCATGAAAAAAAATCTCGATGACAATGAATTTAACCAGATCCGGATGGCAAAAGAATTCATCAAATTTAATGAACGGTGTTTTGTGCGGTTGCTTGGTGATATGAGGGCTTATAATTACGTGGTGGATATCACCCCCGATATTGAGGGGTCACAGTTTCGACTCCGGGCAATCGACTTTGACCAGCAATCATACGAGGGCCGGAAAAGTTTTTATCTGCCTCAGTATTTTAAAGACAATAACCCGCTGATTTTTTTAGGTATCAAACACATGAAACCGGAAGCAGTGAAGCAGTATCAGATGGAAGAACGCAGTATGATTGCTGCCCGGGTAAAAACGTCACGAACCCGTCTCACTGAACTGTTCAAAATAATGGTTCAGGATCAGCTTTCATCACCGGATAAAATTGAACAGCTGAAGGCAGAGCTCATCAAGCATCATAAGAACCGGGCATTTGCCCAATGCCGCAGTATGGGCGACATTGTGCGGACCAACTTTGAACTTCTGCTTCAGAAAGACTTTAAACAGAGCATTGAAGTCTGAATCACCGGAGGGCTTCCATTATCTGCCTTCCTGTTGATGCAATCCTTCCTCCTGTGATTCTGTGTCGTAATTTTTATGTTAAATTGAAATTTCCGGCCTTTTTTTCTTAATTTTCTCTTAAAGTTTAACAGAATGGTAAGAATTGAAGGACCCGGACTACTGACGTATAAAAATAAATCCTTATCTATACAGTACATTTAACGAACTAAAAATTTCAGTATGAAAAAATTTCTGTTTTTTGGACTATTGTGCGTTTTTGCTCTTACTGGTTACACTGCCTGCGCCCAGGGGCCAGCCGCATCGCCTTTTTCCAAGGTAGAACAAAAAGTGGGTATGACCGATGTGACCATCGAATATTCCCGGCCTTCGATGAAAGGCAGAGCAATCATGGGCAGTTTGGTACCATATGGTGCAAATTGGCGGACTGGTGCCAACTCTGCGACCAAGATTACATTCAGTAATGATGTTACTGTTGAAGGTCAGTCTCTGATGGCCGGCAGTTATGCTTTGTTCACGATGCCGGGTAAAGACAGCTGGGGAGTGATGCTTTATAAATACGATCAAGCCGGAGCTGGATCCTACGGCGACAAGCAGCCTGCCGTAAAAGTCAGCGTAAAACCACAGATGATGGATCGGGCCGTTGAAACCTTCCTGATCAACATTGACGAATTGCGTGACAACAGCGCTACCTTGCAATTGATTTGGGAGAAAACCCTGGTACCCATTAAACTGGGAGTAAAATAAAATCCTAACCTTACCTTCTATAAAAGCCCGGTCATCAAAAAACCGGGCTTTTTGATTTTTAGGGCACATCTAAACCTCTGAAAACCAAACGATGCGATACTTTCGTGAGGATCCTGGGAGGACCTAAAGTTTATTGTCATCTAGTTGTTGCGGATAAACGGTTAAGCATCAAGCGGAGTTTTCAGTGGTGTCCATTATTTTAATCCAAAATGGAAGATATTCCTCCTTCCAACTGATAAATCGCTTCGATTTCCCGTGCTGATAATGCCTTGTTAAAAATTGCCAGGTCATCCATCTGTCCAACGTAATTCAATCCGAGAAATATTTTTGACTTTTCCAGATCCCAGGTAAAACCCTCGGGTATTTTCCGGTCACCCTGCATTTTTCCATTGATGTAAAAAGTCGCCCTGGCTTTTCCGGTATCGTTAATATTTTCATATACAATTGTTACTAATGTCCAGACTCCCTTGCCAAAGGGCCGGTCTTTTGCGACCACCAGGCGGTTATTAAAATCGGGATTTTCATCCGGACTGATATTCTTCGGATTCCATATTTTCAGATCACCGAAGACACCCATCCTGAATAACCGGGGATTCTTGTCCGAAAAATCCACCCAAAAGGCAGCATCATTATACCCGGAATCAGTAATCTGGATCGGATCACAATAACCCGGCTCCAGATCCAGCTCTGGATCCAGGCTGAGCCAGAAAGAAATGGTTCCGGAAAAATCCTTCTCGTCGTAGGCAACATTACCCTTGGAATGGTAATAAAGGGCCGGGGTAATTTTCTTATTGAATACCAGACCATCTCCATACCGACCACCCGCCGGCAGGATCATAACCTCTGGAGTCTGAATACCCGGAGCGGCATCATCCGCTTTGCCATAACTGGTGGCGGTATAGAGCGTCCGGTCACCTTTGGCAAAATCGGCATCGACGCTCCGGTCAAAGGAGCTATAGAAAGTGAGATGTTCTTTCATCCCGGCCAGCACTTCCTGCCGTTGTTTTCTCACATGAGCGGCAACCTCTCCAACCGGGGCCAGCCAAATCTCATTTTGATGTTGTCTGACATAGATGAGCAATTCCTCCAGCATTCTGGTTCGGGTCGTCTGAGAGCCACCTTCTCCGATTTCGTGGCCAGCCAAAACTACCCAATTGCCCTTTTCCATGGCCCGTTCAAGAATCGGTTTAATCTGCCCGGCAAAATCCTTTCCATCCATCTCGATGCCCTGCAGCTGGGCAAAATCCAGGAAATAAGGATCATTGGCAGCCTCATTCAGCCAACCCCGGCCCGATTCAAATAACTCCGCAATCAGCGGCACATAACTCCTGGTCTCCACCCCCCTGCCAACATAAGTCTGCCCACAGCTGTAGGCGAAAGAAACAGGTTCTACTCCCAGAAGTGTCCTGATTTGCGAACTGGCGTCGAGCAGCTCTTTGCGCATCGATGCCAGGGAATAGGATTCCAGGGCTTTGGATCGTGCCCATTCAAAGTTACCCGAACAGGGGTGATGCAGGGTGTGATTGCCGATCTCGTGCCCCAGGGCTACTGCCTCTTTCCATTGTGCCAATCGTTGCTCCACCCCTCCGGGGACTACATAGTAGGTCACCCTGGCATCAAATTTCTTGAAAAAGTCGAGCCCCACATCGACATTGCTGAGCCGGGCATCGTCAAAACTCAGACTCAATGCAGCCTTTTTACCCTCCGGCCAGGGAAACCGCCCTCCGTCCGGGTTTGCCTGTGCCAATATAGCACCACTCATTAAGGTGCATCCGGAGATCATTAAAGCCAGGAATATTTTACTGTTCATACTCATGCAATATGCTTTTGCTACTAAAAATAGAAACTAAACCGGATTTTTACCAACGGACCACCTGACAACCGGAGCATTCCGCATCCTGCCGTTCAAGATCGGCATGACAATGTGAGCGCCAGGCATCCCCGGCAAGCTTGATTTAATGAGTTCACGAAAAAATGATTGAAATCGCTGATATCATTCGGATCGAACCGCCCCTGTTCAGGAATCCTTCACCTCAGCTTTCCTTTTATGATCAAAGAAGGGCCGGACAAGCAGCCAGATTAAAGGTGGCAGACCGGCACTTAAGATGATAGCGAGGGTGGGATTTTCTGCCCCTGCCTGACCAATCGCTGCGTAGACGAACCCCATGGGCAGCGCACTGCTTAACAAAGCCAGATGAAACTTACCGGCGGGCATCCGGTTGAGTCCGGCCATACAGGCAATCACCTCGGGAAACACCGGCAACCATCTGGACAACACCACCAACCAGCCCCCTACCCGCTCAAAAGTCCGGACACCTTTTTCAAAATCGGTCTGCCCCAGTATCCTGATGGCTCCCCGCTCACCCATGGCCCTGCATAACCAATAACCGGCAGCTCCGGATAAAAAGGATCCCATCACCGAAATCAACCCTCCGGCAACTGCTCCGTAGAGGTATCCCAGACCGGCCATCACCAAAGTACCCGGCACCGGCAGGACAATATCCAGTACCAGCAGAAGGATTCCCGCGAGCCACGCCCATCGGCCATATTCCTTCAACCAGGTAATCGCACCATCAAAGGTAAACCGTCCGGCCCAGGCCTCACCCCAGAGGATAAAAGGAATGACCACCAAAACTGTTAACCCAAAAAACAACAGAATCTGCCGCATCGATCAGGTAAAGCATTAGTAAAAATCTCCAATCACCCGGTAATTTAGTGAACTACCCTTCCCTTGGGTAGCATCCCTTGAAAATTCCTAACTTTCCTGAGCACAAGAAATCGGAATCATGGGTAAACCGACACCAGAAAAAATAAGACCGGAAGAAGTACCCTCCCGGGCGGTGGCCGTAGTAACGAAAGTGAAATTTCCGATGCTGGCCACTATCGATGGAAACCAACCCAGGCTCCGGCCCGTCTCACCCTTGCTCACCAGGGGTTTCGAAGTTTTCATCGGCAACCTTAGATTTTATCATAAAACCGGTGAAATTGCCTTCAACAACCGGGTAGAACTCTGTTATCTGGACCCGGATCACAATCAGGTCCGGATTACCGCAATTGCTGAAGTGGTCACCGACCGGGACCTGCTCAGCGAGATCTGGAAGAAAAATCCGCTGCTTAAACATTATCTGGGCACCATCGACAATCCCGACCTGATCGTCTACCGGTGCGTACCCAACCGGGTGCGTTTCATGCAGGAATGGGCTCTCGAGTATCATGAAGTAGATTTCAGGGGCTTTTAGTTTGTCTTTTAACAGTATCTATTCCATCAACTGCTCAATGACTTCACCAAAAAATCGATTACCTTCAGCAAACCGGAACAAAAAGACAATATCCTGACTTATTCCATTCGAAATAAAGAAAATTATCAGTCGGGTATCCATCGACTGCTGAAGGGATGCCAGCAGGCAGCGATAAGATCTTTGAGTAGAAACCAGGACTTCCATACCGGTATCCACCAATGCCGAAGGTATTTAAAGATTATTCGGGCGATACTGCGTCTGTTGCGTTTCGAACTGGGAAACGATCTCTTTACGAGTGAAAATCAATTCTACCGGGATGAGGCGAGAAAATTGTCTTACCTGCGTGATCTCACGGCCATGACCCAAACCATTGACACGATGATGAATCCCGGTCTTAAGAAATCAACTTCACTTAAACTCTCCCGGCTCAAAGACGATATCGTCAGCGAAAGAACCATCTATGCAAAAAATCACATGCTGACAATTGAAGATATCAGAAATTCACTGGCTTCCCATCTATTGATCACCAGGCAAATCACCTGGAGCGAAGATTATTTCAGCAATACCCTGAAATCGCTCACGAGCGTCTATAAGCGATGTTATCAGGATTGTCTCTTGTGCCGGGATCAGGCTTCCAACGAAGATTTTCACGAATGGCGCAAAGCAACGAAATACCTAAGGTATCAATTACTGATTTTGAAAAATGCCTGGCCAGCCATTCTGATACCCTGGGAAAAAGAACTACATCGTCTAACCGACTTTTTAGGTGACGCCAACAATATTATTGTCCTTCAAAATTATCTAAACACGAAAAAAGAAAAATTTACAAAGAAAGAATTACATCACCTGACCACGATCTCCTTAAAGGAGTATGATCAATTAATCAGGGAGGCTAATCTAATCGGCAAGAAACTCTTTGCGGAAAGACCGAAAGCCTTCTCAGGAAGAATGGAGGTGTATCTGACGGAATGGGGAATTTTTCAATGACTAATCTAACTCTAACAGCAACTAAATTTTTACACCTTTCAATGCATCAATTCTGACATCATTCATTTACACACTATACTGTTTAATTTATCAAGATGGCAGCAAAAAAGATTGCTGCCATCCTGACAACTGCTCAACTTAAACCTTCACTGACTCCTGAACGCCGAAATATTCAATAACAGATACCTGCTGTGTAGCCCGGATTTCCGTATGCCTTATTTGACCTCCCAAATTTCCGACTTTTGCCAACATTCCCAAAGTAATCAGGGAAGTTATCAAGGTAACCCATACTATTGACCTGGAAAAATTTGCTTTTTTCCAGATCGCAAATAAACCAGCCAAGGAGAAAACTCCTAATGTTCCCATGAACCAGATGGCTACTTTAGCAAGCTCTTCGTGTTTTTCAATGATGCTTTCAGATACTCCCGGCAAATTCTCAATAACCTCTTCTGCTTCTTCTCCGGTTAAAAAAACCGGAACTGTCAGAATGGCCATCAGTGCCAGCGTAGTTAAAGCGACTTTCATAATGGAATTATTTCCTGAAATCTGACCATAAGCCAGAATTCCGGTCCCTATGACTGTTCCTATGATGGGGAAATGAACCAACATTAAATGCACATGTGTTGCATCCATGATAAATACAATTTAAGAGTAGAGTTAAAAAAAATAAAAATCCTAAATATTGTATTCACGGATGGGAGGTGCCCTTAATCCATTGAGTCTTACATGAAAATTTCTGACCCAGACAAACGGGTCTGTATTTTGTGGGGATACTAAATCACTAGTACTGGGAGCCAGAATCGGTAACCAAATAATTCCTGGCAGTGTGAGGGTAATTATGTGCCCGTCTGAAGGCTGATCAGTTGCCAGATAATTTTCGAGATTATCCTGAAAGCCATAATGAAAGGTCAGATTTAAATAATCAACCAAACCCCTGGCATTCGCATGTATGGCGGCATGCTCTTCCCAGTTCATTTCTTCATGATGCCGGTGTGGCACGATGGCATGGAGAAAAATAATTCCTCCAACAATCAGACTCATGAATTTTCGAATACCGGGCATGCTAAAAAATCCTGTCCAAATATTTCTACAACGCTGAAATTCTGATCTCCATTCCCTGAATCGTAAAATAAAAGGGAAAAAATGTCCCGGAAAGCCAAACCATCCGGGCAGAGATGGTGATTTCAGCACATTCAGATAACAATAAAGTGACTGACTACCGTTCCTGGTCTTACAATGCTTCCAGGTAATAGCGTCTGACCAATTCATCAAATATGGCCAGCTTAGGGCACCGACGGCACTGATCCCCTTTTTTATATTTCTTACAGCACTTCTTTTTGTAATTCTTGCATGACCAACCGTGACCGGCATCGGGAGCCGGATCAGACTTCCCTGGTTGATCGTGAAGGACTGAAGACTCACATACCGGTTTTATCATCATGACTGCAAGATTAGCAAAAGGATCAGGGGCCTGCAATCCCCGGTTTTAGGATTCTGATACCTAATATTGGGTATGCAGTGCACCCTAAGATTGACGGTCAGCTTTCTCAATCATTGCGATTGTCAGGCCCTGATACGATGGGTATTTTTGCCATCAATTTCAAAGAACTCGATACCATGGTTCGTACGCTGACATATTACCTGTTGTTCTTCGGCCTTCTGGTTAACACCAGCATTGAATTGGTGGCGTTCAATTTCCCGGAGCCACAGCTGGTTGTCAAAGGCATTGTCACCTCCAGGGATGCCCAACCGGTGATCGGAGCCCATATAGTGGTTTCAGGCTCACTGGTTGCTGCCGTAACCGATCTGAACGGACATTTTGAACTTCATAATCTGCACCCGGGGCATTATGTACTGGAGATCTCCGCCATTGGTTATAAAACTGTTAGTCATCCGATAGAAATTGGAGCGGCCGGAACCGCCGATATCCACATCACCTTTGAAGACGAGGAAGTGCTTATTCCGGAAATTCTGATCATCGGTAAAAGTGACCGTTTGTTTTCCCGGACTCCCGGATCGGCCTCTTACCTCAACGCCCGGGAATTAAACCTGGTCAATCCCGTTAGCGGCAATGAAGTTTTACGCCGGAGCCCGGGCATTCATGTACCGGATGAGGAAGGCGTGGGTATGCGTGCCAACATCGGAATCCGTGGTCTCGATCCGGACCGGAGCCGCTCAGTGCTGGTGCTGGAAGATGGCATCCCGGTCGCTCTGGCACCTTATGGAGAGCCGGAGATGTATTACACACCTCCTATTGACCGGATGACGGGCATCGAAATCCTCAAGGGAAGCGGACAAATCCTCTTTGGACCACAGACCATCGGCGGTGTCATTAATTACCAAACGATGAGCCCTCCTCTGGAATCATCCGGAAAATTGAGAATTCAGGCTGGTGAAGGTGGGTATCTGAATACCCTGTTGAATTATGGAAACACAATCCGTAAAACCGGGTTTACGGTTTCTCTCCTTAATAAAAGAGCCGACAAACTAGGTCTCACTGCCTTTGACATCACCGATCTTAACACCAAATTGCTGCTCAATCTTTCTGATCGGTCGGTCGTTTCCATTAAGACCGGCATCTATGACGAAACCTCCAATTCCACCTATATCGGTCTCACCCAAACCATGTACGACCAGGGTAGTCAGGACTTCGTCCATATGGCTCCGGATGACCAGCTGGATGTACGGCGGTATAGTTTAAGCGTACATCATGACTACCGGTTTAATCAGCGGTTAAAATTAAAGACCATGGCTTATGGTTACACCACTGCCCGTAACTGGAGAAGACAGGATTTTGCCTCCAACGGCAGTGATAATCAAAAACCGGGCAACTGGACCGGTGTGGTCTGGGGAGATGAATCGGTTCCGGGGGGGGCGGTGTATATGCGTAACTCTACGGGCAACCGGGACCGGCAGTTTGAAGTGGCCGGTATTGAATCCCGTCTGGAGGCCGGGTACCAATGGTGGGGTCTCGAACATGAGTTAAAAACCGGAGTCCGGTATCTCTATGAAATTGCCCATGAACAAAGGGTGAATGGCACTAAGTACAACGTCAAATCCGGCAGTCTGGTGGAAGACGAAAACCGGACGGGCAATGCCGCCAGTCTGTATGTGCAGAATCTTACCCGGATACACCAAAAACTGGACATTCACTATGGAGTCCGGATCGAACGGTTTGCCTATCAGCGGGATATTGCCAGGCGATCATTCCGGGTCAATGATCAGAATCAGGTACGTGATACCAGCATCATAAAAGACAATCAACTGACCCAGCTCATACCCGGAGCAGGTTTTACCTGGAAGCCCCTGACCAACCTTTCGATATACGGTGGGGTGCACCAGGGATTTGCCCCACCCCGTACGAAAGACGCCATTTCCGGTTCCGGCGAAGTATACGATCTCAATGCCGAAAAAAGCCTGAATTTTGAACTGGGACTGCGGTCTCTGCCGGTGCGGGGCATCCAACTGGAAGTAACCGCATTCTATCTGGATTTCAGCAATCAGATCATACCGGTATCCGAATCCAGCGGAGGTACCGGCAGCGGCCTGGTCAATGGCGGACAGACCATTCACAAAGGTATTGAGAGTGCAATCCGGATCAATCTGTCGGAACTGGCCGGCTGGAACCGGACCCAGGTCGAGTGGGATGCCAATATGACCAATCTGGAGGCCTATTTTGCGGGAAAACGGGCACAGGACGGAATCTCTCTGGCCGGTAGTGCGACGCCTTATGCTCCCCGGCTGCTGCTAAACAGTGCCCTGTCCGTCCAACATATTTCCGGACTGGGCCTGAGACTTCTGGGCAACTATGTCGGGAAACAATATGCCGACGAACAGAATACTATCGAAGCCACACCCGACGGCAGAAATGGTCTGATCCCCGCCTATCATACGGTAGATGGAAATCTGTTCTATACCAATGAACGCTGGAACACTACTTTTACCCTGGGGGTGAAAAACCTGACGAATGAAAGATACATAGCCAACCGGAGGCCACAGGGGATCCGGGTAGGTCTGCCCCGGTGGTTCAACTTTGGGGTTGAGTACCGGTTTTAGGTTGATAACAGAGCAGTACCCAATCTGTTGTACATCCCTTTCATGGTCATTATGCCAGGCTTAGTGGTTGATCAGCAACCAATAGGGCAATGCATATGCATCCACAGATGGTTTCTGCAACATGGGGTAAAAAGGTACAACCGGGTTATGTTCCGACAGCGAAATGGACAATCAGATTAAATTATGAAAGCCCTCTTGTCAGTGATTCAGGGGTTTCTGTATCTTCCAAAAGTCAGGTACACCCGTGTACTCTATTGAAGTGCATTCTCCCCTCATCATTTGAGATCGCCTTCAACATAATTGCCCAGCATGCATAAAGGTCTGCTTCGATGCTAAGACCGTCCTCCTCATTATTGTTAAAAAGCGATCTATTTTGACTACCCGCGGAACTATTCCGGTCCGTATCTGTTTGATTGAGTTATTGGAGGTAAAACTTCAGTTAACGTTTTGACATTGGGCAACAATTTAACCTGCAGATTTTCTCTTCTCTCCTAACCGTTTGTAAGAAACAAGATTTTCCTGTTAAGTCTTTCTCTTTGTCGTAATCAGATGACCTCCAATCATCTGATGTCTATTTTTTCAATAGTAAATTATCTTTAGAATGAACATTTTTGTAGCAAAGCTCGACTATGGTGTCGACAATGACAACCTTCGTAGTCTTTTCGAAAAATATGGTGAAGTCATTTCTGCCAATGTAATTACCGATCAATATTCCGGAAAATCCAGAGGATTTGGTTTTGTGGAGATGCGCGAGGAAGAACAGGCACGAACTGCTATCCGAAACCTCAATAATACGGAGGTAGAAGGTCGATCCATTGTTGTGAAGGAAGCCGAGAAAAGAGAACATACTCCCCGATCCAATAACAGATGGTAATCAAGAAAAGGAACTTACCTGATAGTTACCGTGAGTGAATAGATAAATTCACCCAAAATCAGTATAACTCCGGGAAAGTTTCCAAATCAGGTATTTATCCAGCGAATGAATGAGCCAATGTTTTTTTGAGATTTAGTTTTGGTTTTTTCAGAATCAGAAATATTCATGTCAAATTGACTTATTCATCGCTGGCTGAATCCTGTATAGCCCACCCTTCTCTAATGTGACTTGTTTCTGGCAACCCCCGGAATAGTGATCCCCAAGACTATTCCCTCTATAAGTGACATTAAATCAACTGGTTGCTATCATATTGAATTGTAAACTCAACACCCTTGCAAGATCATCAAATAGTGGAATCGCAGAAAGACTGGCGATCGATCCTTCAAAAACATCAAAGACCGGACACAAAAAAGCGGTCCTCCAACTCATCAATTCTTATTTGCCTTTCCTGCGTATCTGGGTTCTAATGTATTTCAGTCTGAACTGGTCTTATTGGATCACCGTGGGCATGGCAACTGTCAACGCCTTTTTTATGGTAAGAATATTTGTCATCCAGCACGATTGCAGTCATTAATCATTTTTGAAATCCAGAAAATTAAACAATGTTATTGGACTCGTTTCAAGTTTTTTAGCTCGATACCCTTTAAAATTTTGGAGCAAAACCCATAATGCCCATCATACACATAATGGACAACTCGAACACCGGGGTCTGGGAGACATCTATTATCTGACCACCGAAGAATAAGGGGTTTTGCCTCGCTGGACAAAGATCCGGTAACGTATCTTCAGGAACCCGGTCATGCTCTTTTTGGTCGTACCGGTCGCATATCTGACCGTGACATTGAGATTTCCCTTTATGAAATTAAAAGGCTGGAATAAAATTCGCTGGTCTTATTATCTGAATGATCAAGGCTGGAATGCTAAATCCGATACCACAGAGAAATCCTATGATCCTGTGATTCTAAAAATCTACCCTGGGCTGTCGCTCTTCAGACCTGTGCCGTGTAGTTATCCGGAAATTTTCTCTATTCCCTGGTTCGGGCTCTGTTAAACCGAAACGGTCATCGATACGGTCCAAGGAGTCATGACCCCTTGGAGACAAATGTAAGGGTAATTTAATGGTTTCTGGCAGTCTATGCAGGATTAGCAAACCTTTTGGGCTTGTAAAAATTTCTGATGGTGCACATTCCAGTTCTGGTCATCTTTGGCATTATCGCTTTCTGGTTCCATTAGAGGGAGTACTTTCTTCAAACTTCCCAAGAAGATTCAGGAATCCCGACATGTCATTGATCCTTTGAAAACAAACACGCTGAGCACTCATTACATCAAAGGTGGTTCCGCGGATCAGAAAAATGCCTCCTAAACAATAATCCAGTTATTCAGAACAATAATGCTACTCCAACTTACCGCACCACCCGAGATTTCGGTTTGAGAATTTGTTCAACACAAACCGGACCACCTCATGCACACTTTCATTGATAAAATCCGGCATCAGATTGATCTGGTCTATCAAGATGAGTCGTTGAAAGCGACCAGTCTGCACCATCACCTCCAGATGTCGCGGTCAGCCCTGCATTATAAACTAAAAAAATATACCGGTTTGTCTACTGCGCGCTACCTCAGCCGCTTCCGGATTGCAAAGGCAAGCCAAATGCTGATCGAATCAACAGATCCGGTAAAAGTCATTGCCTATCAGGTAGGATTTCGAGACCCCAATTACTTCAGCCGGGTATTTAAAATCGAAACAGGATACTCTCCCCGGGATTATCGCAATCAGTACTTTATGAACAATAGTGCTTCAGATCGGTACAATAGTGCTAATGACAATAAAGAGATATCCGGAGATTTAACATTCACCCGCATTTAATTTCTCAGGCGAGACACTCACAAATTCAAATAGTCATGTGAAATAAATTCTTTAATCAACTTAAACAACTCAAAACGATGAGAAAGACACTCCTACTCCCCTTCATCACATTATTGGTGATTGCCTGTCAAAAAGAACAAACCCTGAAACCATCCCAGGATTCCAATCCAACCCACCTACTCCCCAATTCCATCAAAACTCCGGATGACGTTTTTTCTTTCCTGGCCCGGGAAATGCCGGAAGTCTACACCCCCGTGGAAATCAGCCGGCTCAGAACCATACTGGCTGATGTTCCCGAAAATAGCCATCAGCGAAATACCGGTATGACGGTAGAACTCCCGGCTGGCTCCGTCGATGGCCTCCAGGCTGCAGTGGATGCTGCCGGAGATGGTGGTACGGTCATCGTGAAAGCCGGAGAGCATACCGAAAATGGATTGGTCACCATTGGACACAGGATAAATCTCATAGGTGAATCAGGTGCCAGACTTATTCTGGACAATGCTATTATACAGGCATTTCCTACACAATTAACTGGTGGCATACATTTAAAAAACGGACCAGGTTCCCGGATTAAGAACATCGAGTTTGTAGCTTCTTCCGGTGGTGCCGGATCCGCCCTATTTATTGAAGAATCGGATTATAGTGTCATAGCACAAAATTCATTTACCAATTTTCAATACGCAATAATGGTGGTTTCCAGCAACAGAACTACAGTCAGGAAAAATCAGATATTTGGCGATCCGGCTCTGATTCTGTCTCCGGAAAATCTTGGGATTACCATCGTGAGCGGCCACTCCTGCAGTGTGCTGGACAACTATGTCACCGGAATGACTTTTGGCATCTGGTATTGTGACCGGGGAGGCATTGGCTGGGGCAATGAAACCAATGGAAACTTCTATGGCCAAATTCTATGCAAAGTTCCCGAAGGAGGTTACTTCAGTGCCGATGGTAATCCGTTTTTTGCCGAACAACCAGGGCATCGATGGTTACTGGCTTTAAACAGCTCCAATGATAATTTATATGGCGGTATTGTTGTCATTGACGGCGCTTTCCAGAATACCTTGTTGGCCAATAAAGGCTCAGGTAACGGTGCTTATGATGTAGACCTGGTAGGGCCAACCATGCGATTCGGATTTTTTACTCCGACTTCCTCCAGAAATCAGGTGTGGGCCTACGCCGGACAAGTCATCAAAGATTGTGGTGAAAACAACAGGGTCATGGGAGGCACATTGGTCGATACGAGCCTTGATCCTTGCGACAATGTGGAAGAACCATAATTATTGAGAATAACTCAACCCCGCAGATTCCATAGGATGACCGGCCGTGACTAAAGCCAGGCTGGTCATCCTACTTCAATCGCTCAATCTGATTAATGAACGGGCACCTCTAGAAACCGGACACTTCAATCCTGGTTTCCATCGTCTCCCGGTCAAGGCTAACTAACAACCGGCTCAGCAAATATCGATATTCATCTCTTGCAGCCTGTCCGGAAAAATGACCGGTAACATAAACATCCAGAAAAGCAACTGTAAAATATGAAATAGAGCTTTTTTAGGAGGCAGTGGAATAAAAGTATTCCATTGCCTTTTTTAGGGACGCTGCTCATCCCCTCCCCTCTCTGGGACTTTCCCCGAATTCGTTCCTGTACACCCGGGAGAAAAAATTGGGATCCTTAAAACCAACGCTGTAAGCAATTTCGGAGATGTTCAGATCGGTATTGCGGATTAACCGCCGGGCCTCCCTTAGCCGGATCCTTCGGATAAAAATTGACGTACTTAACCCCGTCAGGGCCTTGATCTTGTTGTGAAGCTGACTGCGGCTCACTCCCAGTCGCCGGCAGATTTGCTGAATGTCGAGCATTTCGTTGGAGATTTGAGACAGCAACAGGTCGTCAAGCTTCGAAAGTAAAGGATCAGCCGGGGCTGCTGTCATTGGCACTACATCTTCCTTTATCTGCTGCCGGTAAATCTGCTGCAGCCGGGCTCTTTGTTTCAAAAGCATGGAAATCTGAGCCAGTAACTCTACCGGTAGAAAGGGTTTGGTCAAATAAGCGTCGGCACCTTGTGCCAGCCCCTCCACCTTCGAAGTAAGATCCGCTCTGGCCGTCAAAAGAATCACCGGAATGTGGGTAGTCAGATCATCCTCGCGCAGCATCCGGCACACCATAAAACCATCCATACCAGGCATCATCACGTCGCAGATAATCAGATCCGGGACCAGCTCCAGACTCATCCGGACTCCTGCCTCCCCATCGGCCGCCTCCACAATCTGGTACAGGTCTTGTAACAACACCCGGAGATACCGCCGTACATCGGGATTATCTTCCACAATCAGGATCTGCCCACCGGTCTCCTGATTATTTCCGGTCTCACTGTCAACGGGAATTGCCTCATTTAGCGGAAGGATTGCCTCTACTCCCAACCGGAGATCGGTGGCTGCCGGTGCTGCCTGATGGGTTACCGGCAGCCTGACCGTA
>CAYRYD010000007.1:0-13615 GCA_964428345.1 uncultured Saprospiraceae bacterium
AGAAATGAAGATAACGGCAGATCCGTCAAAGTTTGTATGAAAAAAGATCCTGGGATCAAACGATTTCAGAGGGGTCAGAGATACCAGTAGAAATTTTTTGAAGGCAGGAAATAACAAAGATTCGTTATTCACAGAGACCAATCGAATTGATTTGAATAAGGCAATAATCAATAATTTTGTCATTAATAATTTCTTTGCCTCTTGCAAAGGACGCGAAGACCAGTAGCTCCGGTCTCTGACCGGAGAAAGAAATGAAGATAACGGCAGATCCGTCAAAGTTTGTATGAAAAAAGATCCTGGGACATACCAGGTTGATTGAGCAACTGCTTTGAGTTCATCTTAGTAATAATCAATAACTTGTAATGAATATTTGTCTTTTTTGCCTCTCGCGGAGGACGCGGAGTCCGCAGAGTATCCATTGAATCATACCATAGTTCAATAATCAATAATCAATAATCAATAATCAATAAATGGTCACCCGGATTGCTCCTGAATGACCATTTTTGCATGAAAAACCAGTAAAAGAAAGAATATTAACAACCACTGACTCCTGATGCTTTCACCAGGAGATGTCCATTGAATTTCTTTTTGAGCGAAACACTATCACCCATATTGACTTTTATTTCCCTGATCCTGCCATCGGGGCCCTCGATAAATATCAGCGAATTTTCAAATGCCAGTTGTTGATTCCGGTCAGGAAGCATGCTGCGCATCAGATTCAGCATTTCGTGCAATCCCAACTCAGGAATCTCGATTTCGATAGTCCAGCCCTGGTCATAGAACATACGTTTTACACGGATTCCCCGTTCCAGCAGGTAAATGGTCTTTTGAGCCGACGAATCCAGGGTCTGCTGACGGACAAAATTACGGTCTAAGTATTCACCTATCGTATAGGCATATGAATAACCGTCCTGACAAATTTCTTCTTCACTGCCTGGAAATGGCAGAGCAGAGAGGTAACCATCAAATAAATAACCGGCAATACCGTCATATTCTACCAGAATCCAGTGGCCGTCCAGCCAGTCGATCCGGTCGGCTTTGTCCTCCGCAAATTCAAACGTATTGAGAACCTCGACCTGATCGCCATATCGCACGACATCAATGACCTCAGCGTTGCGGTGTGGGTGGGCTCTTAATTTTAATCCGCTGCTGGCATAGACATTTAATCTGGTACCTGCACTGTAGGGTGGAAAGTCATTACTTTTTGCATCCATAATGACCAGGATAGACAGGATGATGAACACTGCGGCATTTTTCATAGTGATTCAATTTTAACGGTGAAACAATGGTAAAGGATCTTTCATATACCAAACTTAGGTGGAAATCAACCTTCATCCGGCGGTGTTAGCTGAAGGGCAGCGGTTATCCTAGAATTCGTTGACTGTTCTTTAGAATTCGTTTTATGAGACAAAAAGCGCGGAAATACAATCCATGTTAAATGGATTGGGAGAGGCTGCTTATTTTTAAATAGATTGTCGCAGAATATCGATTGACAATTGAACGGGGTTGCCTTTTATCAAATCATCATTTTTTGGATCTCCTGCCTGACCTGTTGTAATTCTCTGGTAATTTGCTGATGTTGGGAATGAAGCTGATGAAGCGCTTCTTTTTCAGATTCCAGCATTTTATCAAATCTGGAGAAATTGGACTCAATTTGTTCGCGGATAAAGGAGACGTAATGCCTGAGGCGGGAGGTCACATCTACCTGTAGTTTGTCACGACCTTTTTGGACTTCCTCCTTAAAATGGCGCATAATCTTCCTTTTTTGAATACCGAGGGAGACACCGGCAAAAATGAGTCCAATGGTGGTAATCACACCTCCGGTAATGTCAAAGACCATTCCGTTGGTAATGATCGTCAGCAATACACCAACCACGGCGATGCCCCCACCGGTAGCCAGCGTGGGAGACATGTGCTGCTCCTGGGCAAAAATACCCTCATCCTTGAAATTTTCGGATTGTTTGAGAAAATTGGAAAATGCTTCCTGCAATTCAGTCAGGACTTTGGATCTCTTTTCGGCAATGTCGCTGAATATTTCATCATCGTCTTTCAATATGGTTTTGCTGGACCGGATTTTAAGGTCTATAATTTGTCCCATCTGTTGTATGGATTCTGCCAGCTCAAGCACCCTCTCATTCAGTTTGCTTCGCAGTCTGCCATTGAGATCTTCCTCCATTTCCTTTACAAAATTTTCCAGCCAGTCTTTTATCGATTTTTCTTTGGTAAATATGGAAGCAATACTGCGCCGAAGCACCGCTCCAAAAGAAAGTACATCACTGAGTTCATCAGATTTGGCACGCATCGTCTGATCGTAGCCAGCCAGAAGGTTCTCGACCAGCACATCCACCCGGTCATTGGAGACGGAAGATTGTTTATCCAGGGTGACATGAATGTCTTCGCGGAATGCAAGATCGGTTTCGTACTGAACCTGACGAATATCAATGCCGTCCTTAATTTTCTGTGCGATACTTAGAGTGGTGTCGACATTGCTTTCAATTTTAAGTAATGGCGCTTTCCCTCCCGTGATCTTGTCATGGATGTATTTTCTGAGAGGAAGGTAACCGCTGGTCTCCCGATTTCCCTCCTGTTCTTCTTTGGCTGACACTGCAAAGACTACTGCATTTTCTATGCCCTTTTGACGAGCCTGTTTTCGTACACCTTCGAGATTGATCACCAGCTCGTCTTCGGGAAGCAGATCTTTTTGTTGTAAAATAAAAATGATCTTCTTGCGCCAGTCTTCGTGAATGTAGTCAAAAAAGTCCCAGGATGATTGCCGGTAAGGGTTTTTCGCTTCAAAAACAAAAACGATCAGATCGGCGCCCGGAATGAAGCGTTCGGTGATTTCCTGATGGTGGGTGATGATCGTGTTGGTGCCGGGCGTATCAACAATGGCGATTTCCCGAAGGATCTCGGCCGGTTGGAATATTCGTTTTAAAAAAGGATTGATGATTTCTTCCCTGGGAGGGTCTCCATAAATAATCTGCTGGATGGTGTCAGTCATCGGTGAGGGTGCCACCTTGCAGATGTCTTGCTCCGTTTCCAGTAAAGCATTGATGAATCGGCTTTTTCCCGCCTTGACTTCACCAACTATGACAAACATGAAGGGTTCTTCGATGCGGTCTTTCAGATCAGTGATGGTGCTGGTCAACGCAGAGTGACTGATGCTCTCAGTCAGTTGCAGCAGGAGGTCGATGGCAGTAGAAATACGTTCCCGCAGGCTTTTTACTTTATCATCCAGAACTCCTCTCATCGGATCAATGACCTTGGTTTGTAAGGTCTAAAGATAGATATTATTGTGCAGTCCTCAGATAAGTGGATTCCAGCTGTGCAACAGATAGTGGGCATGGAATTCTGCAGACTAATGCCGTGCTCCACTGCCGGTCAATTATTGGTTATGGCTTCATTCATTTGTGAAAAGTGGTAGGTATACTACCAGAATATTTTAAAAACCACAAACAAATACAAAAGATAACCTACCCGGCACCAACAAGCAATACCAACAGTGTGAGACAGGCTGCAGAACCGGCAAGAATGTAAAAAGCTTTTTGCACAGAGAATCTTTCCGCGGCTTTGCCAACTGCCAGGGGTACCAGAGCCCAGCCAAAACCCCCAATGGAGAAAAACAAACCCACCGACCGGCCCCCGAGTTCCGGGCCAAGTTCGGTGTTGACATAACCCAGCAGTTGAGCAATCAAAATTGGAAAAATCGGTGCCATGACCACCGCTATGGCTACCACGGCCAGAATAGTGGTCTTAGATGATTTAGATAAGGCCAGTAGAACTGTGCAGATAATACAGCCAATGGCCAATGCCGTCAGCACCGGCATGTCATACCCGTGAGACAATGAAAAGGCGGCGATCAACCGGGCAATGGTAAAGGTGAGCCAAAAGACAGAGAGATAGGTGGTGGCTTTGCGAACAGTCAGACCACGATTGATCATCAGGGTAGTTGCCCACAATGCCGTACATGCCTCAATGCCTACGTAAAAGAAGAAAGCCAAACACAGAATCAATACTTTCTGATCTGCCAGAAGGGTCCCGATTCCGACAGCCGGACCCTCACCGGCATCGACGATCAGGGGCTGCCAATCTACTAAAAAGACTAAAATCAGCGGTATACATATTAATAAAGCAAATGATATAAATGTCTTCCTAAATTGGATCCTTTGCAACATGTAAGCAGACGCTATGGGCATAATAAAAGCACCCATACCAAAAATAAAATCACCAAAATTCATGGCAGACGATAATGGAGCACCCTCTCTGAATATGGGCAGGAAGGCACTTCCCTGGAGCACGTTTAATACATTGACCAGTGCCGACCATCCTATTCCCAACAAAAGCACCGCAACCAATGCAGATGCGTACTTTCTGGCACCTGAGAGAACCAGAACACTGCAGATCAACATACCCAGCGCGACAATTATGACCAACTGCCGGCCAAAATTGTCCGCTAGAATACCGGCGGCAAATGCCATGGGGATGGTTGTAAATCCAAAAGCGCTCAACAACCCTCCGACCCGATCTTCGGTGATTTGCAGGCTTTTTGCCAGCGGAACCTTAATGCTGCCTAATAATGCATGGCTCATGCCCGCTACCGTCAGGGCAATGATCTGCATTGCCGTCAAGAAAACATCCATTAATCAAGATTTAATTGTTCAGTCGAGAAGTGCCCGATCCCCCACCTTCCTGATTCAGGCCTTGTCATTAACTAAGGTACAGAACAGAATCTAACGGAGTATTGAAAACCATGACCGAAATTTTATGAATTTCCGGTGGCTTGACATAAGTCTCCATGGCATCTGGCCGAAGGGAAAAACCAGATGTATAAATATCAATTGTCTATTCATACATCCACGGCTTCAAAGAAGTTGATGATGCATTAATTCCACCAGGTTTCTCCCTCGATTAAATATTTTTCTTTGATCAGTTTTTCATTGAGTTCAATACCAAATCCCGGCCGGTCACTCAATTGGATATGTCCATTTTTGATCACCTCTTTGTCATACCCGAGAACATCAGGATCTCCGTTGATCCCTTTACCGGCCCGGTTGACCGGATTGGAGATAAAAGCCTCATGGGCTACAAACTCACGTACGGATGCGGCAAAATTAGCGGAAGCAATGGTAGCAATTGGACCGGCGACATTGTGGGTACAAACCGGGATATAATAGAGTTCTGCGAGATCGGCTATTTTTTTTGCTTCCAAAAGTCCTCCGGCCATGGACACGTCAATCTCAATCATATTGAGACCCTGGTTTACAATAAATGGGCGGAAATCATCTCTGGTATATAAATTCTCTCCGGTCAGGATGGGGACAGGGGACTTCTCGGTCAATTTGATCCATTGTTCATTGTAGGCGATCGGCAGAGGATCTTCCAGCCAGATGGGGCGGACCGGAGCCACTGCATTGGCCAGACGAAGTGCACTGTCAAAATCAAATTCCCAGTGACAATGTACGGCTATGTCAAAATCCATTCCCAAAGCCTCACGCATATTGGCATAGCCTTTGGCATTTCTGTCAACTTCCAGATTGGAGAGCCTGCGATTATCCAGCCGATTCCAGGCCTGATCCCTCAGTACATTGGTTTTGCAGGCAGTCCAGCCCTGGCTTTTCATCAGATCCGCAAATTCTGCACAGGAATCCATATCCAGCATATCCCGGGGCCCTGCGGAAGCATAGGCACGGACTTCGCCGACATGCCTGCCTCCTCCCAATATCTTGTGCACCGGTTGTCCGGTGATTTTGCCGATCAGATCCCACATTGCAGATTCTACCCCTGTAATGGCATGGGTGGCTATTCCATGATTCCCTCCGTAATAGGAAGTACGGGTACTCATCTTGAAAACCAGATACTCCAGATCCAGAGGGTCTTGTCCTTTCAGGATGGGTTTGCACACATTCAGGACAATGTCTTTGGCGCCATGACCATTTTCGTCGTGATGACACTCACCAATCCCGGTGAGTCCGGCATCGGTGGTGATTTTGACCAGTGGACTCACCCGAAATCCAATCTTAGTCAGTACGCATTGTACGTCAGTAATGGTCACTTTACCGGCAAGAGGATTGGCCAGCAGATCGAAATAAGGCCTGAAAACCAGAGCGGGTGTCGCCATGGCCAGGTTTCGAACAAAAGATCTTCGTTTCATTTCAGGATTACTTTAGGGTTCGTTAGTTCTATAATGTTCCGTGAGCTCCATATCTCTTTACATTCAGGATAAACATCTTCAGGCATCAAATTTCTTCCAGTATTGAATGTCCTTTTGAACGATCACCGGAAGTCCATTGCCAGTCTTCAATTAATCTGATTTTTCCATTGGGTAAAATCTCAGGTTTTGAATTACATACTCCGGTCATCAATTCACCTTTCCTGTTTACATGATGATAACGCATATCAATATTACCTGCGTCATCCACTCTAGCAATCAGGTGTCCTTTGATTATTTGCCCACCCGAATACTCGCAGGTCAGGATGTTTCCCAGTTGTTTATAATGAAAAATAGTTTGCTCCGATGTATCACCATTATTCGTATTGCTGATAAGTCTGAATTTTCGATCGTTGTAATTCATCTCATAGAGGTACGGTTAACAACCAAAGTGTCGCAATTCACTGCAAGGGTGCGCAATTGAGAATTGAATTTTTCCCTGGTTGCGACCAGGCAGGCATTAATTGATTCTTGCTGGTGATGCATGTTCAGGTTTAGTTTTTTCTAGATTTTATTTTTTGTTATCTGCCGGCATGACGTTTGATCTGTGTTGACGATTCATTTTTTCTATTAAACTAAACCACTACTTGAGGGCCTTGGTCAGCAATCTAAAGAATTCCTCCTGTACTTCAACTTTTTCAAGCCAGGGCACGTGTCCGCATTTTTCAATAAAAATCAGATTGGTCTGTGGTAAGACATCACGGATCTCATAGGCCGTTGATTCACCGATGGGATCCTGTCTTCCCTGAATCAATATGACGGGACCGTGATATTGTTTGAGTCTGCGCATACGATCGTCTGAGCCCTCGACATAACTGCGTACGGTATAACTCGAGACATCCGGCTGTCCCATGATCGCTTCAAAATCGGTCATCGCCTTGGTCTGCATCGCTATCTCCCGGTCATAGAAATAACCCGGCCAGAGTGCCCGCAGACCGGACTTCCCAAGGCTTTCCAGGCTTGCCAACTCCTTACGGTCGCTTTCATGCAAACGCATCCTCAGGTTGTCACCGAAGTAAGCATAGAATTTTCCGGTCGGACCACCGGCACCAACCAGGATGAGTTTTCCGGTATGTTTAGGTCGCTGTGCGGCATATTCCATACAAAGCATGGCCCCCCATGAGTGACCGATCAGCGTCAGTTTGTCAAGGTGAAGATGTTGGCGTAGTGCTTCGAGATCTTCAATATACCTGGACATGGACATGGACGCTGAGTCGACTTTACTGACAACAGATCTGCCGGTACCTCGCTGATCCAAAACGATACACCGGTATTGTTTCTTCAGGCCTTCCCAGACACCCCGCATGTAGTCAGCATTCAGACCCGGCCCTCCTGCCAGGATGATCACCGCTTCGCCACTACCATATTCACGTACCCGTAGCTGGTTTCCGTCTGCCGACCGGATGAAATACTCATTCTGCGAGAGCACTGTGACGAAGCAAGCAGGCCAGATAATACGAGGATACGAGTCATGGTTTAAAGAATGGTCAAAACAATCGATGAGACTCAGCATCAGCATAGGAAGCCAGCGCCAACAGTACTCATCTCTTAAAGATAAGATTTATAAAATATGGTTTTCATGCAATCTTGGATAACCGTCCAGTGATCGAAACTGGAAATTGTAAGAAGATGCATTGCACTGGAGACTACGGGCTGTATTCATTCTACTACAATTTCGTCGATCAGCATATAAGGTGCTCTTCCCGCTCCCGGGTGCCATTCGGGCGTGACTCCGATAGTGTGAGCGATCACTTTGACATACCGGGCGCGCCTGGTGTCGAAGGTGGCCATAAAATCCCTCTGCTGACCTCCGTATTGATCGATGGGCAAAGTATTGATCACTTCACCGACCCTTTCATAGCGCTTCCCATCGCGTGAGAGGAAATATTCGACCTTTTGGGGAAATAGCCGGAGCCAGAACCCGTATTGATAATAGGCGGATTCTACCTGGCTCACTTTCTTCTGGCCGCCCAGGTCGATCACTACCTCGAGATTTTTACCGGGAAAAGCCAGCCAGTTATAGGCGTAATCGTGGCTGCCCCGGATGCCATCCGTGAGCATTGTCGATGCTCCTTCAGGCAGACTCTTTTCTTGCGGACTGATGAAGGTGACTTTCCTGCCATAGGCCAGATGTTCGTTCATTCCCTGCGAGAATAAGCGGTACATGGCCGAGCGGTATTCTTCCGGACTGGTACTCCACTCCTTCACCCGGGTGACTCCCTGACGTATACAAAGATCGGTAAAGGGATCAATCATGGCCCGCAGGTCAGCTCTGGTTTTCCAGCGGTCTCCTTCCTTCCGGAAGACACCCCCTTCACCAGCAAAGGTCTTCTTAGCCTGCTCCATGATGGTAAACTGGAGCGGCAAGCGGGCGATCCTGACTCTTTCAAGAACATCAGGCTGATCGTTGACCGAGGCTTCCGCAGCATTAAACAATTGGTTGTAACGATGGATAAGGGTTGGGGTCAGGTAACTGGAAGCAGCCTCATTGGGACTGCCAAAAATCCGGAGGGGTGCACCCGATGCCAGCAGGGCTTCCCGCATTTCGACAATATACTGGTGGACAGAACCAGCGGCAGCACCATAGAAGCCCTCCAGGAAGTCAACCATGAGTGAGTCAACATTGGCATAGGGATTCCACATCAGCTTGGAGATGAGATAAGCCCTGAGTTCCGCAAATTCGCCTCCCACTTCCCGGTTACCCTGTTCAAACATGGCCGAGACTCCGTGTTCCGCAAAAAAC
Source organism: uncultured Saprospiraceae bacterium (assembly GCA_964428345.1). Lineage (GTDB taxonomy): Bacteria > Bacteroidota > Bacteroidia > Chitinophagales > Saprospiraceae > JABDMH01. The sequence continues at coordinate 8,952 of CAYRYD010000007.1, forward strand.
CGGAGATTGGGTTGAAGGACATGAAGATTTGGGAAAGGACCAAGCAGATTGGTAAACTGGATCACATAATCCCAGACAATAATATCTTCAGCAATCCGTCCCCACTCCTCCACATCGCGCCTGAAATCGGCGCTGGTGGAATCTTCAGCAATAGATTGATCCCGGTTTACTTCGATGCTGCACAGCATGATATTCACATTCTTTCGCGGTTTCAGGTTCTCCGGAGCCTTCCTTCCATATTCATAAGCCAGGGTCGATATAATCTTGTCCGGAAACTGATCCGCCACCTGATTGACAAACTGAAGGATCGATCCCGATGGAGAACCCTCCCTTTCGTCGATGGCACGGCATTGGTCACAGGTGCAGTATTGCCGGTTATCGTTCTGGCTGACAGACCAGTAGGTGGCTTCCGGGTTCCGCGCGATCATTTTCCGCAGATTCTGGATGGTGATCTGCAGCACTGCCTCATTGGTAAGGCAGAGCTGGGTAGGTATCCGTTTTCCATCGACCATGGCGAAGTACTCCGGGTGATCCTTGTAATACAAGTCTGGTGGCACCAGGGCATTGAAGGTATGCACCCACATTCCCCAGTCGGTGCGTTCTCCATGCTCGTCATGGTCGAGTTTGTGCCAGTCGGTATACTCGGCATCCCAGGTGACCCGGTAGTGGGTATCGCGAAAACCGATCACCGGGATCTGGGTATCATCAATGAAGCCAAGTTCAATGCGGGAACGTTTTGGGATCACTTTCACCTGCGGGCTGTACATCCGGCAATCCAGGTATTGCTCCAGGAACGCATATACGCCGTATAGGGTACCTTTCTCATTTCCTCCAATAATGAATAAACGGGTACCATCGGTTTTTATCGTAAAACCATCGGGTCCGAAGTCATTGAGGTTCACTTTCACTCCTACTTCATCGACCCGCTCGTTCTGGTCCAGGACAATCTCGTAATCACTTTTGTTTTGATCTGCCCTCACAACCGGAAGGGCACTTCCGGATATCTCCAGGAGGTATTGCTTCAGTACCTCGCCAGCCTTCTTCTCATGGGGTGATGCTGATACGGGTATGACGATCCGGTAGCGGCTGGTCTGGTTGTCATCGGTAAGGACTATTTTACTCGTTACCTGAGAATAAACGTGGCCTGATAACGGAATCAGTACCATCAATGGTAATAGCCTGATCATTATATAATGCAGCAAACAGTGTTTGAATATACTTACAGACATAACTAGAGTTTTATCAGAATAGATCAAGATGAACATTCCAATTTAAGATATTGAACGCATTGTCAAAAGATGTAGACGGAATCCCTTTGATCTCTAAGCTCAAGATGATGAAGAAATTGAATCTTCACAATAAACCTCCCCCAACACATCAATCATTGGTTGATGGGGTGGTGTTTTATGAACAGCTCATACTGTTTCCTAAACGCTTCTTCCTTTGAATCTCCTTCAACCTGATCTTCTGACAGACCTTGGCTTTGATTGATCAATTGATAGTATGCCTGGGGATATTCATCAAAATACATTCTGGGGATTGCCTGAATGCCGGTTAAACCCATATACACGGAGAATAATACAAACAGAGACAGCATGACGATAGAACGATCATTAAATCGCGCGATCAGTTCAAATGATGAAATACTTTCACTTCCGTAATGAATTTTATGATGGATCAGAGAAAAAATAACAAACAGAATGATCAACACGAAAGCTCCACCACCTGCCCATTCAGAGGACAAAGGGACAAATGGAGCGGTAGTCATGGAGACAAGATACAGGATAATGCTGGAATGAAAAATCAACATAAGCCAGGCAAGCATGGTACTCTTTGGTCTTATTTGCAGGTATGACATCCTCATCTATGAAATAATTCTTAACTAAACAAATTGCTGCAGAACTAACCATAAAAGATCGAAAACCAAATCATGCACCATCATTGTCCGGCTACCCTACCGGAGCCCGACAGCAGGCTGGTATCCAAAGTCGTAGATTGAATATCAGTCGATAAGTTTGGCGGTGACGGGAATGTTGTATTCAGCCCCGTCAAAGATTGCACTGCCGGCAGAATCACCAGCCGAAGAAAAACTGTAGACGGACAATGAGGGTTTTCCCATGGATATCCGGGCATTCCTCAGGTCTCAGTCTGGTCGATCGTTGACCGTGGTTGGTCGGTATACGTTTGGATTACTTCGGATATCCGGTCGGTGTCCGAACGCATCTGGTCTCAATCGAATTGATTATCATGAAACCAACGCGAAAAAACCTAATGAAAACCTTTCGGTTCCTGCTTTTTGCATTTGTCCTGGCACTGCTTGCATTCCTGATCATCAAATCGGTGGAAGACCATTACCACATGGCTCACACTGATTTGAAAATCATAAAAGAAGAGACCAGATAAACCGCATCTACAACCCCAGTTCAGCTCTTAGATGATGATCTTCCAGATCGTGCTGTGACCAGTAGGGCATTCGTTTGGTGGATATCCGTTTGGAAATACTGGTGAGTTTTTCACCGGAAGCAACGGCATAGGTGTCGGTCCATCCGGCAATATGATAGGGAAAATCCGATTCGTAGATAATCTCCAAAGTCCGGTCAAATTCCGGAAAAATCACCTGATAAACTTCCAGGTTATCACCCGGGAATCCAGTACCGCCAAAGGGATTTCGCGTGAGTTGTACCGGATATGGTTTATACTCGATATGCTTTAAACGGGTGAAAACAGTACCGGGTAATATGGCTTTTTCTCCTGTGGGCAAATGACCAGGATTCAGACGGATCTGATTGAAAATCTCATCTTCCGTAAGCAGGTCATCAACCGAAAATTGACGGTCTCCTTCGGATTCGAAATAGGAAAACTGACTAACCCGGTAACTGTTTTCCGCATGATTTAATTGCGTATAACTCTGACCGCACCAGTCCTGGGAAGAAGTCGTGATTTTGAGGGTACGTGGATATTTCTTCTTTTCCACCGGTGTAAAAACGGAAGTCATAATTGAATAATCATACACTCCGGTTTCAAATTTGATGACCTGGTTGGTTTTCAATACACTGGTGCTGGCATCACTGGTATACGTTTCATTTTTCACCTGCTTATCAGTGAGAAAGTCTTCCGTTACGAAAATCAGTACTGTATGACCTGGATGTATATCCTGATACCGGGCTTGCTGCGTTTCGTAAACATTGATTTCGGCATTGCCATCGTACCAGAGTTCTTTCCAGGCTTTGTCCTGATTGTAGTTGACCAGCACGGCTCTTCCACCGGTATCCTTTCCGGCCGGATTCTGACATCCAATCATCAGAGATGCCAGAATCATGATTGAAATCCATTTCATGATTACCATTTTACCTGACAAATTAACGTTGATCCGGGACTTTAGTTGGAGGGATAGCCTCAATGATGGCAGTGATTTTCGTCAGTATATGAAAAATAATCAGCACCTTAGAGAAATATTGCAAATCGTCAGGGAATGAAGTTACTAAGTATTGCAATCATGTTATTCTGGTTGTTGATGACCGTTCTGCCGGGCTATACCCAGGATTTTTCAGTATTGGAAAAGAGAGTCTATCAGGGCAGAGAAGGGACATTACCTTACCGCATTTTATTTCCGGAGAATTATGATCGCAGAAAGAATTATCCGTTGGTCTTATTCCTCCATGGTGGTGGAGAAAGAGGTAATGACAATGAGAAACAACTGGTACACGGAGTGAAACATTTCCTGGAACCGGCAAACCGGAAGCAGTACCCGTGCATCCTGATCGTACCTCAATGTCCGGAAGATTCCTACTGGGCATCTGTAAAATTTGAACGGACGAAATATCCACTGGAGTTTGATTTTAATTATAGTTACGACATTACCAGGGGGTTGCAACTGGCGATTGATCTTACCCGTTCAATCATTAGATCGGAGGCAGTGGATAAAAAGCGGATCTATATCACCGGACTTTCCATGGGAGGCATGGGAACCCTGGAAGCCGTATACCGGTATCCCAGGTTATTTGCTGCGGCTGCCGTTGTTTGTGGTGGAGGTGATGAGCAGGCATTTCAGAAGAATCATGCGAAAATTCCATACTGGTTTTTTCATGGTGATGCAGATGGAGTGGTGAGTGTCGAACACTCCAGGGAAATGGTAGCCCGTCTAAAGACCCTGGGTGCACGGGTGAAATATACGGAGTACCCCGGAGTGAACCACAACAGCTGGGAAAATGCCTATGCCGACCCGGAACTGGTCCCGTGGTTGTTTGGGCAGTAGCGGTAACTATTGAATTATTGATTATAGATTATTGCACTGCTGTCTGGTTAAGGTCAACCAGCGAACGACCATCCTCTGCAAACTCAGTTATCCCTACGAGAGGCCCTGGAATTATTAATTGTAAATTATTGATTATTGCATAGAGACGTTTAACTTGTTACATTTATCTCCGGTCGGAGACCGGAGCAACTCACCTCCGTTACTAACTCAGCGATCTCTGCGAGCCATCGAATTATTAATTAGAAATTATTGATCATTGGTCTGCTGCCCTGGATTAAAGTCAACCAGTAAAAGACCATCCGCTGTAAACTCAGCGATCTCTGCGAAAGGCAAGAAAATTATTGATTAAAAATTATTGATTATTGGTTTGCCGCAATGGGTTAGAGTTAATCAGTACAAGACCATATTT
>CAYRYD010000007.1:13715-140103 GCA_964428345.1 uncultured Saprospiraceae bacterium
TGCAAACTCAGCAATCTTTGCGTGAGGCATAGAAAATTATTGATTAGAAATTATTAATTATTGGTTTGCTGCTCTGGATTAGAGTTAATCAGAAAAGGACCATCCTTTGCAAACTCAGCAATCTTTGCGTGAGGCATAGAAAATTATTGATTAGAAATTATTGATTATTGGTTTGCTGCAATGGGTTATAGAGGTTAATCAGTAAAAGACGATCCTTTGCAAACTCAGCGAGCTTTGCGTGAGGCATAGAAAATTATTGATTAGAAATTATTGATTATTGGTTTGTTGATCTCAAGGTAGTTCATATGTCATCTCCGGTCAGAGACCGGAGCCACTGGACTCTGCGAACTCGATCTCTCTCCTTTCACTTCAATTCCAATGCCTCTACGTTCTCGTGGGAAGAGCCTCTTATACGTTGAAATGCGGCAATCATCTCCTTTAGTTTATCCGGATTGGATGATGCCAGATTTTGCTGTTGACCAGGATCTTCCTTAAGATGATACAATTGATACTCCGGGTTATTTCCCAATTCAATATTGACCTGTCTGTTAATTTCCGGTCCCGGATAAGGAGGAATCAACACCCAATCCCCCTTTCGTAGTGCAGTCCGGCTTGTAGCTTCCAGTATCAGTTCATCCCTGCCTTGATGGTGCCTGCCTAAAAGCGTCTCCAGATAATTCTGACTGTCCAGTCCCTGCTGATCATGGCCTACCAAAACTGCCAACGAGGCAAACAAATCGAGTTGTGATATCATTGCATCGGTCACTCCGGGAGCTATCCGGTTTCTCCAGTAAACGATGAAAGGCACCCGGGTTCCACCTTCATAAAGACTGTACTTTCCACCTCGCAATTGACCGGCAGGCCGATGGTCGCCGTTTTTCTCCACGGCCTCATCGTAATAACCGTCGTTTAAAACCGGTCCATTGTCACTGGTGAAAATAACCAGGGTGTTTTCCAGCAAGCCTTCAATTTCCAACGTCTGTATCAACTGATCAACACACCAGTCGGCCTCGACAATGACGTCACCCCGGGGTCCTAATCCGGATGTCCCGGCAAAGCGGGGATGTGGCGTACGGGGTACATGGGGCTGCTGCAAGGCATAATACAGAAAGAACGGATTCTCTTTATGTTGCCGGATGAATTGCTGTGCTTTGACCAGGAATGTATCGGCCATATTTTCATCAACCCATCGGGCCGACCTTCCACCCCTCATGTATCCGATGCGGGATATTCCATTCACGATACTTTGATCGTGTCCGTGGTGCCACTTCATTTTCAACATCTCCGGATGGTCCTTTCCGGTAGGTTCACCTGGAAAATTCTCTTCATAGCTGACCTGAATGGGATCTTCCGGATCCAGACCAGCTACTATCCCGTTTTCGATATAAACCGTCGGCACCCGGTCCTGGGTGGCCGCCATGATGTAGGAATAATCAAATCCGACTTCATTGGGACCCGGTTTTATATGCTGGTTCCAGTCAACTTGCCCATGACCCAATCCCAAATGCCATTTCCCGACAATGCCGGTCTGATAACCTTTGGATTTTAGCATTTTAGGGAGGGTCGATGAAGCCGTATCGATGAGCAATGGGGCGGTTCCCGGCAAGATCTTTGCATCCTTGTTGCGCCAGGGATAAACACCGGTCAGCAGGGCGAACCGGCTGGGAGTACAGGTTGCCGAACTGGAATAACCATTAGTGAGGCGAAGACCACCGGCAGCCAGCCGGTCGATGGCCGGAGTCCGGAGTTTTGTTGATCCATAAGCACCAACATCTCCATACCCCAGGTCATCGGCATAAATAATCACAATATTTGGCCGCTCTTCAGCACTTCCTTCATCCGGACCGGGAGTGCATGATAACAGCAGTAAAATTCCGAAAATCAGAGAAAAGTTAGTCAAAAATGCAGGGTCTGACAACTTCATAGGTCTGCCATTCAATTTCGAATCATTATACGGTTTCATTCATAAAACTAAAAAGATCAGTTAATTTGCCGGAGAATATAAACCTTAATTCAGGACCATGTTACGCTGGCGATCAAAATCTGTTATTTTTCATTATTGGACCAGTATATTCCTCTTTCTGGCCGTTCAGCAGTTTCTACCATTACTGCATGCCCAAAGTGATTCCTTGAAATGGTGGAATCCGGAGCAAAGCGCCTTCACGGTGATCGAAGGCCAGGCCTGGCCCGGTGAAACGGAAAGCCCCTATGACCGGCTGCCAACCAGAGCAAAGACCCAGGTAAGGGGTGCAGTCTGGAGTCTGTCTAAAAACAATGCCGGAATCATGATCCGGTTCCGGTCGAATTCGGATCAGATAATGGTCCGGTACACGGTAAACGGAAATCATGCCTTGCCCCATATGCCCGCTACCGGAGTAAGCGGAGTCGATCTCTACGCGATCGATAGTGATGGACAAGAGCTCTGGTGCAGGGGGCAGTGGCAATTTAAAGACACCATAATTTACCGGTTTGCCGGGCTGGTGCCTTATCATGAGCAAGGCCGGGAATACCGGCTATATCTTCCGCTTTACAATCAGGTAAATTGGCTTGAAATCGGTGTTCCGGAAAAAACATTGTTTAAACCCCTTCCTGTGCGACCGGAGAAACCCATTGTGGTTTATGGTACCTCCATTGCCCAGGGAGGATGCGCATCAAGACCGGGTATGGCCTGGACCAGCATACTCGGGCGTCAACTGGACCGGCCGCTGATCAATCTGGCTTTTTCCGGCAATGGCCGGCTGGAAAAGGAACTGATCGAACTGATCGGAGAAATCGATGCTAAAATATTCATACTCGATTGCCTGCCCAACCTTGTCAGTCAGGAGCAGTATCCCGATGAAGAAGTGAAAAATCGTATCACATCATCTGTGCGGCACCTCCGGGAAAATCACCCGGAGACACCCATCCTCCTGGTGGAACATGCGGGCTATACCGATGGAGAAATTATGCCTGCCAGAAAGGAAGCTTATCAGCGATTAAACCGGATACAAAAGGAAACATTCGGTGAACTTCTGAAAGAAGGCGTTCAGCACCTGTATTATCTGTCATATGATGAAATGGATCTCGGGATGGACGATATGGTCGACGGCACCCATCCCAATGATTTGGGTATGCAGCATTATGCCGAAGCATATGCCCGGAAAGTTCGCGATTTACTCCATGAACCCATTGGTAAGATTACCACCACTCAACCCTGTACGCAATACCGGGAACCGGACAATTATGATTGGGAAGAAAGACACCGGGAAATTCTCCGGCTCAACCGCGAAAATCCTCCGAAAACGGTGATCCTGGCCAATTCGATCGTCCATTTCTGGGGCGGCCTCCCCCGTACCAATCTGGTTCGTGAGGAAGCCAGCTGGCGGGATCATTTCTCTCCTATGGGTGTGAGGAATCAGGCTTATGGATGGGATCGCATCGAAAATGTTTTATGGCGAATCTATCATGGAGAATTGGATGGTTTCAAAGCCCAAGAAATCGTAGTGATGATCGGTACCAACAATCTCCACCTGAATAGTGATCAGGAGATCATCGATGGTCTCCACCTATTGATAGAAGGAATTAAAGTCCGGCAACCGGAAGCCCGGATCGTTCTGATGGGTTTGTTACCCCGACGTAATTACGAGACAAGAATTTCCCAGCTCAACCTGGATATCGCGGGTTTGGCCGGAAAACTTCAGGTGGCCTTCAACGATATCGGTGATATCTTTTTGGGACCGGAAGGTAAAATAGAGGAGCGGCTTTTTTCGGATGGTCTGCATCCGAATGAGACCGGATATCTGAAAATGCGTGAAAAATTGCTACCCCTTTTTAAATAATCAGGCAATCCCGGATGCATTAAAATTTCCGGCTGAGGAACTCAATGACTTCAGTTTTTTTCCGGACCGCCACCGGAACCTGAGACTGGTCGGACATGAGGAGATAACCACCCTCTGTTTTGACATACGATTTGATATGAACAGTATTCACCAGATGGGATTGATGAACCCGGATGAATCCCTTGTCTTTGAATAACTGATCGTACGACTTGAGCGTCCGTGTTACCAGAAACCTGGACCCATCGACAAAATAGAATCGGGTATAATTATTATCCGATTCGCACCGGATAATCTCCTGGATATCGACAATTTTTATCTGATCGCTACTATGCAATGCTATCCTCCGGGGATCTCCCTTTTCCGACCAATGATCAAGCAGTAGATCCACTTTTTCCCGTGTATCGGCAGATTTGGCCTTTTGAACCGCCTCTCTCAATTCCTCACCATTGATCGGTTTCAGCAGATAATCGATGGCTGAAAACCGGAAGGCCCGGATTGCATGCTGATCGGAAGCGGTTACAAAAATGATCTTGAAATCGATTCGGGGTAAAATCTGAAGCAGATCAAATCCGGTTCCATCCTCCAGTTCGATGTCCAGAAAAAGAACATCCGGTTTTACCTCACGGAGCAATTTGGCTCCGGCCACCACACTACCGGCAGTACCGGCAATTTCCACCTCTGGACAGTTTTCGCGAAGATCCTGTTCAAGCATCCGGAGGGCGGAAGGGGCATCATCGATTAAAACCGCTTTGATCATAGTTGAAAGAGTAGATAATTTTAATTAAAATTCAGTAGGCAATAAAACGCGGACCCTGGCGCCTGTCATCTTATCTGATATTTGTCCGTTGTTCTCCACAATAAGGGGATCCAACCGGGTATCCTTAAAATACGCTGACAGCCGCTGTCTGGTTATTTCCATTCCGGCAGGGCGATGATCCTTTTTCTGACCAGCGGGGTCAATCCCCGGACCATTGTCGGTTATGGTGCAGAGCAGATACTTGCCCTGCCAGGCAAATTCGATGCGGATCTTTCCCTGACGACCATCCCGGGGAATACCGTGTTTGATGGCATTTTCGACAAAAGGCTGCAGCAACATACCCGGAATCTCAATTAATGCCGGATCTATCCCCTCCGACACGATAATCTCATAGTCAAATTGGTGGGCTTTGAGTTCCCGTTCCAGACTGAGATACTGACTCAACAAATCGATCTCGTCTTCCAACAGGATCTTTTCTGATCCCGAATAGTCGAGATAACCCCGCATCAACCGGGAAAAGGATTGCAGATCAACCCTGGCCTTTTCCCGGTCACCCTCACTGATTTTGCTTTGAATCGATTGCAGTGCATTGAAGATAAAGTGGGGATTCATCCGTAAGCGGCTGGCTGCCTGCTCCAACCGGAGTATTTTATTTTGGGTCTGCAATGCATCCGCTCTCTTCTGACTGGCCTTCAAATGTACTTGCAGTCGCCAACGGTACCAGACAAATCCCAGAGCAAAGACCAGTAGCGCCGTTGCAGTTAAGAACCACCAACGCAGCAAAACCGGTGTCAAGATGACAAACGGTATTTCGATCCGGTTCGATTCGATTCCCAGACCGTTGATGGCTTTTACCTGAAACCGGTAATTCCCGGGTGGGAGCGCATAAAACCGGAAATGGCCCGTATTTGCCGGAAGCCACTCTTGGTCGTGGGTTTTTAATTGATACCAATAACGGAGACCTTCCGGGGAACGCTGGTCTATCGCTCTTACCGCTATCTCAATATCCCCATCCCGGCTTCTGACAGCTTTCAAGTGATGTGCCGATTCTCTTTCAAAGGGATCGAACGAACCAGCTGGGGTTGAAAAGGACAGCAACGATAACACGGGTCCCTGACTGACCCGCAGGCTTTCGTCCGGTAACAGTTCCAATATTCCATTGGAGGTCCCGATAAAAATGTGATTATCCTGGTCGATCTGCAGACAATTTTCCAGGATTTCAAGCCGCGGCAACCCACTTCTCTGATCATAAATCCGGACTATCTCCAGGGGCTTTGCCCGGCTAAGTCTCGACTGAATGACCTGATTCCGGGAAGCGATCCAGAGCAATCCCGAGCGATCGAACGCCAACGACCGGATGTCGTTAAACGGTAACCCTGGCGCCGTTACCGGCCTCAGCTGGATGCTGTCATTCACCTGGGAAACAAAAAAAAGACCTTCATCTCTGGTACCGAGGAGCAATGAATGTTGATCAAATACGGTCAGACAGGTAGGGCGAATAGCCTTGATGACCTGATGAATAAGGTTGGTATTCACCCCCAGATGCTGATCACCATAAAACCAGATGCCAGCTGCATTGTCAGCTACCATACCTCTTACCGGTGGCCCACTGATCGTTTTCACCCTGAAATGAGGCAACGAATCGAGAGCAATAATCTCAACAATAGCCAGACCCTTACTGGTACCAGCTACCAGCCGGGTGGAATCTGCCATCAAAATATGCCGGATTTCGGGGTTACCAGGCAGAGTATCGAGCGCTATCGCGAAATCCATCGTATCCAGATGCAAATACAGTTTTGTTGTGCCGGCCAGCCACCAGATGGAATTCGACCGGCAATGGGAGATGATGGGTTCGCTCCTGGTATTCAGCCATGAAGCCGGCCTAATCTGCTGATCGGTGATCTGATCGAACCGCCCATTATCATACCAGATAAATATCGTATCCAACTGATGATACATGGTTTTAATAAACCGTCCGGACAATTGAGGTCCACTATGGATATGATATGCCAGGGTATAAAACCTGGTCAAACCACCACCGGCGGTCGTCACCCAGGCATTCTCCCACCGGTCAAATACCATGGCCGTTACATGATCGTGTTGTAATTGCTGCTGGTCAATTCCGAGCCACAGGGAATCCGGGATCTGAAAAATCTGAATACCCCTATCGGCGGTCCCGAAATATACTTCACCTAAAGCACCAGCTTTAAGAAAGGTGATCTTCCGTGAAGGTAAGTCTCCGACCCTGATTATCATCTCAGGAGTGTCAGTTCCGATCCTCACAAGACCTTCTTCCATATCAAGGCAGAATAAACCATCGCGGGATGTTGATAGTAGCAGATGGCAAGGTCCTGAAGGATAAACCTGAGTCCATTGTCCTGCAGATTCCTTCCATACACCGGTTTCCGTGGCTAACCAGAGTTCTCCCTGATGGATTACCATATGATGAATCTGCAGTCCGTTAGGCGATGCAGAGGCGATCGCCGCCGCGTTTTTATTATAAATAAAAGCACCGTCATCGCCAATGCCAAAGAGCAATGAATCGGAGTAGGGTGTCAGTTGTCTTATGGCACCTGCAGCTGGCACCGGAAACGATGTAAAGCGATTGCCGGAATACCGTAGAATCCGGTTATCTGCTCCAAACCATAGCTCATTACCACCTGCTGCTATGCAATAGTAATAGGCTGTCCCTGTTGAATCGGGATTGTTGAAATTTTCAAACACAAGACCATCATAGCGACTAATACCGGCTCCCTCAGTGGTTATCCAGATATGTCCGTCAGAGCCTTCAGCGATATCCGTCAACTGGTTGGACAATAATCCCTCGACCAGGCCAAAATGCTGGTAATGCTTGATCTGACCAAATCCAGGCTGGATCACGAACAGGCACCACAAACTCAGGCATAATAGTGGCCGATGGAAAATTTCAGTTGCTGATGCAGAAGACAGGTTTAGATCTTTCAACCAGAAAAGACTTGTACGTGTAATACGCCGGAGCCACAACTTCTATTGTCAGCGCGTGTTGGTAAAACCAGATTAACCTCATCCCATGATCGCCTTGATGCAGCGACGCAGTAGATCCATTATTTCCGATAAATTCACTTTTTTCCCATCCAGGTCAACAAATGCTGCCTATATTTAGCAGGAATTGAAAGTGCTAATAAATTAACTGTATATGATTTACCGACTCTTTTCCAGCTATCTCCTGACCATTACCACCCTGATTTTTACCATAAGTCCCACCTTTAGCCAGGTTCAACACGACATCCGGATACTCCGGCACCAGGCGGTACCAATGAGTGATGGAATCAATCTGTATGCTGACGTCTATCTTCCCAGGGAAGAGGGTAAATACCCGACCATCGTAGTCCGAACACCCTATGGGACCCAGCGGGATGGTATGCATCAGACCATGATTAAATTTGCCCAACGCGGATATGCTGTAGTGTTGCAGGATGTACGGGGTCGGTATGAGAGTGAAGGGCAATGGTATCCTTTCCGCGATGAAGCTCAGGATGGTTACGAAACCATTGAATGGGCAGCAAGGCAACCTTTCAGCAATGGTAAGGTAGGTTCTCAGGGAGGCAGCTATCTTGGTCACAATCAATGGGCGGCAGCCAGTAAGAAACCTCCACATCTGGTAGCAGCATTCCCCGGAGTGGCCTCGACCAATATCTATGCCAACTGGCTTACGATGGGTGGAGCTTTCCGCCTGAGCTTCAACTATGGCTGGGGTGTAGTGCGCATGCCCCACCGGATCATGCTGCCCCAGTATTGGCATAGCACAGATTATACCACTGAAAATCAGAAATATGAAAATATTTTAATGCATCTGCCATTGATGGACGGGGATCTCCGGAGCGGTAATGAAGTCATTCCTCATTACCGGGACTGGTTGAAGCATGAATCGTATGATGACTACTGGAAGGCGATCAGTGACGAAGAACGATTTAACCAGATTACCGTACCTACCCATACCTATGGAGGTTGGTTTGATATTTTTGTACAGGGCACCGTCAACGGCTATGTGGGTATGCGAAAACAAGGAGCTACAGCAGCAGCACGATCCGGGGCCCGGATGATTATTGGTCCCTGGGGTCATGGACCTTCGAAAGCCTTTGGTGGCATTGATTTTGGAGATCACGCCCTGCTCGATATGTTTGAGCGCCAGTTGGAATTTTACGATTACCACCTAAAAGGTATCAACAATGGTGTCGGACAGGAAAAACCCGTTAAGATATTCTATATGGGCGTCAATCAGTGGCGTGGAGAAGATGACTGGCCCATACCCGGCACCCGAAACACCGAATTATTTCTGACGAGTGACGGTCAGGCCAATTCGATTCGGGGGGATGGAAGGCTCACCTTCAACAAACCCACTTCTGAAGGAACTGACGAATACCGATACGATCCCGCTTTACCGGTGCCAACCACCGGTGGTAACAACTGCTGCGGCACTCCCACTCCGGCAGGACCCAGAGACCAGCGTCCTCTGGAAAACCGGGAAGACGTACTCGTTTACACCAGTGACTTTCTGAAAGATTCACTGACCATTGCCGGTCAGATTCGAATGAAGCTGTTTGCAGCTACCGACGGGCCGGACACGGATTGGATGATCAAGCTGGTTGATGTCTATCCAGATGGATATGCCATGCCGATCAGTGAGGGTATTTTGCGGGCCCGTTTTCACCAGGGACTGGACAAGATCAGCCTGCTCACTCCCAATCAGATGTATGAATTCGATATCGAGATGACACCCACAGCCAATGTCTTTCTGCCCGGTCACAGGATTCGAGTGGATATTACTTCGAGCAATTTTCCGCAGTTTGACCGGAATCCCAATACCGGTGCTCCTCTGGGCAGTGATGCGAGGATCCGGGTTGCTCAACAGAAGATCTTTCACGGGAATATGAAAGCCAGTCATATTATCCTTCCGGTACTGGAGGGCGTTTTTTAGGATGGTTCAATAATCGACTGGCGATACCAGAAGAAGTCCCGGTAAAGGGAGTAGGGACAATTGGGATGATTCGGCGTCTCATTTGGGAAAGGAAAATGGTTTCCGGATCCAACTGGTCTTTCTTAATTTTAGGATTTTGAGCACTATGCCGGATCACCGAATTGTTATGTACCTTATCTTCCTGCTGATAGCTGCCTGTCAGGAGGTACATCGGGAAGATGTCAGCTTCAATCGCGACATCCGGCCTATATTCAATGAAAAATGCCTCCGTTGTCATGGAGGGGTTAAAGCAAATGGCCATTTCAGCTTGCTCTTCGAAGAGGATGCTTTCTCACCCGCCGAATCGGGAAAAATCGCCATTGTACCGGGTAACCATAGAAAGAGTGAGTTATATCGCCGGATCGTTCACCCAGACCCGGAATTACGTATGCCCTATCAAAAAAATCCCCTGACTGAAGAGGAAATCACCCTGATCGCCCGCTGGATCGATGAAGGAGCTGTCTGGGAAAAGCACTGGGCTTATGAACCGCCCCGGACGGACATATCACCACCTCCCATCGATACCTCCTGGATCCTTCACGACATTGACCGTTTTATTTACAAGGCCTTAATCAAACGAGGCCTATTCCCTGCCGAACCAGCGGAAAAAGAGGTTTTACTCAGACGGTTATTTCTCGATCTGACCGGATTGCCACCAGAAAAATCAGAAATTGAGCAATACCTGAGCGATCCGGAAAACGGGTTCTACCAATCATGGGTAGATCGTTTGCTTTCATCTCCTCACTTTGGTGAACGCTGGGCCTCCATGTGGCTCGACCTGGCTCGTTACGCAGACACCAAGGGATATGAAAAGGATCAAAACCGCGAAATCTGGCGATACCGTGATTATGTCATTAATGCGCTCAATGCAGACAAGCCTTTTGATGAGTTTACTGTTGATCAGTTGGCTGGCGACCTGTTACCCGATCCGACTGAAGATCAGCTGATCGCCACGGCCTTTCACCGGAATTCCATCTCGAATGATGAAGGAGGTACCGATGATGAGGAGTTTCGTGTTGCCGGAGTCATTGACCGGGTTAACACTACCTGGGAGGTTTGGCAGGCGACGACCATGGCCTGTGTGCAGTGTCACACTCACCCATACGACCCCTTTCGTCAGGAAGATTTTTATCGTTCAATGGCGGTCTTCAACAATGCCACTGACCGGGACAACTACAATGAGAATCCAAAGCTTTACAGCTACCTCCCGGATAAAGCTTCACAATTTGAGACAATCCTTGACTGGTTTTATAACCACCCCCGGTTGACCGACCTTCCTCCCCGAACAGGATCATTGCATGATCAGAAAAATGCCCTCATGGCTCACCTTCGGTACCGGATCACCGAAGCTGAAGACTACACCGCTTCCAGTCCGTTTATTGAGATCATCTGGCCCGACCTCGACATGTTGTGGCAAACCCAGGACAGTTCATGGATAAAATTTGACGGTATCGATCTCACAGGAGTAGAAAAAATCGGATTCACTGCTGCAACAGAACTGATTTTTGCCGGATCCATATCCATCCATCTGGATTCACTAAACGGACCAAAAATTGGAAATGTAAGGATTACCAAAACCGGTGAATGGAAAGGCTGGCAGGGTAATAAACCACCCAGATCTGAACTGCTTAGGGAATTTATCGCTACCTTATCACAGACCGAGGGGACACATGATCTCTATTTTCGCTTCTGGGTTGGGGATACCTATATTCAGCATCTATTTTACCTTGACCGGATCAACTATTATGAGAAAGATGCTCCCTACCGGAAGCATGGAAAAGATGTCGAAAAGAAGCTGGCAGAACTGATCTCCATACCGGCCACCTCAACGCCGGTGATCCGGGAACTTCCGCCAGCCAAATCCCGGAAAACCCACATATTCGACCGGGGCAGCTGGCTAGTTCCGGGTGAGGAAGTCCTACCGGCCATCCCTCCTGTTTTTGCTAATATGACCAACCAACCGGTAAATAACCGGCTGGATTTTGCCCGTTGGCTGGTAGGTGATACCAACCCGTTGACAGCCCGGGTGATCGTCAACCGGATCTGGGAACAGCTCTTTGGAGTTGGTTTGGTCGAAACCATGGAAGAATTCGGATCCCAGGGGTCATCACCCACCCATCCCGAACTGCTGGATTGGCTGGCACTAAGGCTTGTTAGAGAACATCAGTGGCATTTGAAACCGCTGATCCGCGATATTGTCTTATCGGCCACCTACCGGCAATCCAGTATAGTTGATTCGCTTAAACTGGAACTTGATCCGGACAACCGCTGGCTCTCCCGGGGAGTCCGGATCCGGTTGTCTTCCGAGCAGATCCGCGACCAGATCCTGTCAGTCAGCGGATTACTAAACAGAAGCCTGGGCGGACCCAGCGTCATCATACCCGAAATGCGTTTTCCCGACGCCTTTATCCCCTCCTGGGCTCTGACCGATAAAGAACAACATTACCGGAGGAGTCTCTACCTGTTCTGGAAGAGGACTGATCCTTACCAAAACATGATCACCTTTGACAGCCCGGACCGGACGGTTTGTACCTCGCGGCGTATCCGGACCAACACTCCCCTCCAGGCGCTGAACCTGTTGAATGATCCAGTCTATATGCAAGCATCGATTGCCCTGGCCCGCCAGATGCTTGCTGCAGGCAATGATGCTGCCGGACAAATACGTTACGGTTACCGGCTGGTTACATGCCGGCAAATCTCCCGTGAAAAGCTATCGTTATTGGAAAGGTTATATATTGAAAGTCTGGAAAACTACCGTCCGGATCAGAGCGATCCGGAGTTTCTGTCCGGTAAAGTCGATCGAAGAGAGGAACAAAATCCATTGGCCGCTCTGACCGTCGTTGCCAATGCTTTGCTCAATCTGGACGAATTTATCGTCAAGAGTTAATCATCATTGATATGAATATCTGGAAAGAAGCGCAACTTCGTAAAGCTCAATACAACACTCGCCGCCATTTTCTGCAGAAATGCATTTCAGGGATCGGTGCACTCGCTTTGGGGTCATTTCTGGATCAGTCTCTTCTGCACGGGCAACCCATGATTTCGGCGTCCAATACCGCACCCCACTTCGCTCCAAAAGCCAAACATATCATCTTTCTCCATATGGCAGGGGCGCCTTCGCAACTTGAATTATTTGACTATAAACCTCTTTTGCAGCGACTGGATGGTCAAGATTGTCCACCATCGTTGATGGAGGGTAAAAGATTTGCCTTTATCCGCGGAGTACCCAAGATGTTGGGCCCTCAGAGCACCTTCCGGCAACACGGAGCATCAGGAGCCTGGGTTTCCGATTATCTACCGGGTTTTTCAAAGGTGACGGATGAAGTATGCTTCATCAAGTCCATGTACACCAATGAATTCAATCATGCTCCTGCCCAATTTTATATGCATACCGGTTCACCACGTACCGGAAGACCCAGCATGGGCAGCTGGGTAACCTATGGTCTGGGCACACCCAACAACGACTTGCCGGGATTTATGGTGTTATTGTCACGGGGAGGCACATCCGCCGGCAAGAGGATGTGGGGAAGCGGTTTTCTGCCCACTGTGCATCAGGGTGTACAATGCAATACCCGGGGTGAGCCCGTGCTAAATCTGGAAAATCCACCTGGTATCGACGCTACCCTGCGGAAAAAATCCATCGAGATCATCAACCAGGTGAACGAACTGGAATATCAGTCCGTGCAGGATCCGGAAATCCTCACCCGTATTGCCCAGTATGAGCTCGCTTTTAAGATGCAGACTTCGGTACCTGATGCCATGAATATCGACGATGAACCAGAATATATCCGGCAAATGTACGGAGTGACTCCCGGTGAAAATACTTTTGCCAACAATTGCCTGTTGGCCCGCCGTCTGATTGAAAAGGGTGTCCGGTTTGTGCAATTATTTGATCAGGGATGGGATACCCATGGAGCCAGTCCCGGCAATGGCGTCGATCAGGGATTGCGCGACAGTTGTCGCTATATCGACCAGGCCATGACCGCATTAATCCTTGATCTCAAACAGCGCGGGTTACTGGAGGAGACCCTGGTCGTCTGGGGCGGGGAATTTGGCCGCACCCCGATGATGGAAGCCCGCACCGGCAAGCATTTTTTTGGACGCGATCACAACAGCGAAGCTTTCACCATCTGGCTGGCCGGGGGTGGCATTCAAAAGGGCATGACTTTGGGAGAAACGGACGAAATCGGATTTACCGGAATCCGGGACCGGGTACATATACATGATCTGCAGGCAACCATTTTACATGTGTTGGGTCTGGATCACGAAAAATTAACCTATCGTTTCCAGGGCCGGGATTATCGCCTCACCGATGTCCATGGCGAGGTGGTCAGGGCAATCCTGGCTTAATTGGTCATTAATAGCGACAAATCAATTCTGAATTGATTTAAAACAGTTTAAATATGAACCGTCACACGATAAACAACAGACTATCCGTCTTGTTCGGTTTGATTTTTATGTCAGCATCATCAATATTTACCCAGTCAGATCGCCAGGTCCGTGTGCTTACTTACAATATCCTGCATGGAGCCACTACAAACAATGACTTCAATCTCGATACAATCGCTGCTATTATCCGTCAGGTCAATCCGGATCTGGTTGCCCTGCAGGAGGTGGACTTTAAAACCAGGCGGGCGCTGAATTACGATCTGGTCACCGAGCTGGGCTGGCGGACCGGACTGGCACCAATCTTTGGCCGGGCTATGCCATATGATGGCGGTGAATATGGAGAAGGAATCTTGTCCAGATGGAGCTTTATATCATCCCGTAATGTGCTGTTACCCAATTCTCCCGGAAATGAACCCCGGGCAGCTCTGGAAATCACCACCATCATCAATTCGGGTGATACAATCAGCTTTATTGGTACCCATCTCGACCATTTGCCCGACGAAACCGACCGGATTGCCCAGACCCGGGAGATTAATGCCGTATTTTCTTCCAACCGGTATCCTACCATTTTGGCCGGTGACCTGAATGATGTACCGGGCAGCCGTGCGATCGACCTGCTTGAAACGCATTGGACGCCGGCATACCGTAGTCAGGACATCGAACCTACTTTTCCTTCCCATCAGCCGGTCAGGAAAATTGACTATGTACTGTACCGGCCGGCCAACCGCTGGAAGGTATTGTCCACTGAGGTCATCTGTGACAGAGTGGCTTCCGATCACTGCGCGTTGCTGGTGGTACTTGAACTCACCGACTGATCTCTCTGATGCCAATTACTTAACAGAAAAGTAATTCGGATATTTTTGTCCGAATTAAAAAATTTTTCGTATCTTTGCATTGATCAAA
This sequence comes from uncultured Saprospiraceae bacterium, assembly GCA_964428345.1. Taxonomy (GTDB): domain Bacteria; phylum Bacteroidota; class Bacteroidia; order Chitinophagales; family Saprospiraceae; genus JABDMH01. Next base: position 28,579 of record CAYRYD010000007.1, read on the forward strand.
ATATTTGATGCTTATGTTTTCCAAAGCGTGTGAATATGGAATCAGGGCTACGCTGCACATCGCTTCACAGTCGCAGATGAATAACCGGGTGAGTCTCAAGGAGATAGCTGAAGCGATCGATTCACCGGAAGCATTTACAGCCAAGATCCTCCAGCAGTTGTCCCGAAGTGGCATTGTAGACTCGACAAAGGGGGCTGCGGGTGGATTTGAGATCAGTAAGAAACAGCTGGCCAAAATCACTCTCAGTCAGATTGTCACTGCCATCGATGGTGATCATATATACCGGGGATGCGGTCTGGGATTGAAAGAATGCAATGAAACGAAACCCTGTCCCGTCCATTACGAGTTTAAGTCTATCCGTGATGACCTGGCGAATATGCTGAAAATGACGAAAATCTGCGATCTGGTGAGTGGTTTGCATACCGGTCTGACTTTTTTAAAGCAATAAGAAATTCCCATGAAAATTCAAACAATTTTATCGCACACGAAAAAGGGGCAATTTCATCAGCAATATCACCCTCCATTGACATCCGGAGGATGTACATCCATTTTAAATCTGGAATGTCAGGATCATTTCCGGAGAGACAGATTCATTAAAACCACTTGTGTATTTCTGCCATTCAGATAAAAAGACAACCAGGATACTTCCGAATTAAAATTTGTAAAAACTTAAAAATATAAATCATGAATATTGCAAAAAATCATATCGTCGGAGAAGTAGTAGCCGAAGATTATCGTACTGCCAGTATATTTAAGAAATACAATGTTGACTTCTGCTGCAATGGCAATAAAAGCATCGATGAGGTATGCGAAAAGAAAAATATTTCCCCCTCTCAATTACTGGAAGAATTGAATGCCATAGCCCGGCAAACAGCTAATCAGTCGGTTGATTACCAGTCATGGCCACTCGATCTTCTGGCCGATTATATCGAAAAGAAACATCATCGTTATGTAACCGGGAAAATCCAGGAGATCACTCCATATCTGGATAAAGTAACCCGTGTTCACGGAAACCGGCATCCGGAACTGACCGAAATCAGGTCCCTTTTCTCAGAATGCGCCCGGGCTATGGAAATGCATATGAAAAAAGAAGAGTTTATCCTTTTCCCCTTTATCCGGAAGCTGGTGTCATCCGCGCAGGCCGGCCGGCCGGTACAGGCGCCATTTGGAACAGTCGAAAATCCAATTACCATGATGAAACACGAGCATAGTGCAGAAGGAGAACGATTTTCTACGATTGCCAGACTTTCTGACAACTATACTCCTCCGGCTGATGCCTGCAACACTTACCGGGTCACTTTTTCTCTGTTGAAGGAATTTGAAGAAGACCTGCACTTGCACATTCACCTGGAAAATAATATCTTATTTCCCGGAGCTATCCAAATGGAAAAAACCTTAAGTCAAAATCATGTCAGCACCAATTAAACGACACCCCGCTTTGCAACCAATGAGTCGTGAACATCATCACGGACTATTACTTTGCTGGAAAATAAGGGAAGGTTTCCGGAAAAACATCGAACCTGAAAGAATTAAGCGTTATTGCGACTGGTTTTGGGAAAATCAGCTTCAGGATCATTTTCGGGAAGAAGAAAGGCATCTCTTCCCAATCCTGGGGCAGAAACATGAATTTGTAAAAAGAGCAGTGAGTGAACACCAGAATCTGGAAGCACTTTTTACTGACCAAAAAAATCCGGAGCAATCCCTCCAGCGGATTTCGGAAGAACTGGATCGTCATATCCGCTTTGAAGAGAGGATATTATTCAATGAAATTCAGGAGCAGGCTACCAGCAAACAACTGGAAGAAATCGACAGGCACCATTCAGACGGCAAATTCAAGGAAGAATGGGATGATGAGTTCTGGAATTAATGAACTCTAACTAAATGGGGTTTTGAGGGAGGTGTCCAGGGGGTTCATCTCCCTTTTCTTATATTGGAAGCCTCTATTGTCCGTCACTCAGCGATATTGCCACCAACTGGCAAACCGCTCGGTACCGATTCCGGAATTTCACGGTCGAAATTTTCATCATTGAGACAGAGTAAAAAATTGATGATTTGACCCATTTGTTTTACCTCCACCTTCAATTCTTCGACCAGGGGATCCAGTTGATCTTTTCCCACCTGCTGGTCACGTGTTTTCCCTCCGGCAATGTCTTCATAAAATTCGAGGATTTCTTTCAAAGACCCTAATTTTCCGTTGTGCATAAAAGGAAAGGTAAAACGGAGATTTCTCAGGGTAGGTGTTCGAAAGGCGAAAGTTGACTGAAAACCACTGTCCGGTACGGTTAGTTTGTCGGTAGGAGGCGCACCGAGTACATGGGTTTTGAAGTCGCTGAACATCGGGCCGTTATGGCAATTGCCACAGCCCGCTGTCTGGAATGCTTCAAATCCTTCTATTTCTGAAACAGACAGCGCATTTTTATCCCCACGCATATACTGATCAAATCGCGAATTATTGGCTACCAGCGTTCGTTCGAAGGCGGCAAGAGCTTTCGCAAGTCGATCCTGATTGATCGTCGAGTCACCGGAAAAAGCTGCCGCAAATAACCCCCGGTATTCAGGAATCGCCTGCAAGCGGGCTACGACTTCATCGAGAATTTCATCTTCCCTGTAGTTTCTACCCCGCATTTCCTCCATGGTTTTGATTGGCTCGAGCGCCTGGTTTTCCAGGCTATTTACCCGAAGATCCCAAAACATGGGTGCTTCCTCCGGCAGGTAGTCCCCAAAAATGTCGATCCCGTTAAAGGCTGTATTCAAAATGCTTTGGGCATTGCGCCGGGTAAAGGGTACGTCGTTTGGCTGTTTGAAAGCTCTTCGCGTACCAAAGCCTTCTCCGTTGACTCCAATGCTGAGTTCCAGGGTTTCGGCATAACCGCTCGACGGGTGATGACAGGTGGCACACGCTACGTCCCGGTCACCCGATAACACAGGATCATAAAAAAGCATCCTGCCCAATTGCACTTTAGCCGGGGTAGTAGCATTGTCGGCCGGACTTTTTACGGTTTCAGGCAAGGCCGTAAACCGGACCCGTACAGGAGGGGCAGTAGGTCTGCTGGTTTCAGGATTTCCCGGATCTTGACCACAGGAGAAGATCACCAAATAACCCACAAGACATAAAATAAAACACCTGATTTTCATACCTGACCATCCTTGCAGCTTCGGCAGCCTTGATACCTTCAAAGCCGGACAAAATAATCTCTGATTGTGATCCGGAAGATGATCCAGGTCATTGAAAGACAATTTCCGTAAAAATACGGATTTCCTCATTCGACTGAAGGTCCGGAACCTGCCAGGTTTTTCCCATACCGGATTCCCACCACAACAATCAGCAGGGTACAAGCCATCAGCACCAGAGCCACCGGCCGGTCGAAAAAGCTCATCAAGTCCCATTTTGATTTAATGGCACTCACCATGAAATTTTGCTCCAGAATGGGTCCTAATACCATCCCCAGCACCACCTGGGCCAGCGGGAATCCACCCCTCTGAAGCAGAAAAGCAAGGAGTCCCATCGCGGCCATAATCCAGACATCACGGATTTCATTATTGATCGCATAGGATCCGACAATGCAAAGGGCAGTAACAACGGTCAGGAGCAAAGGCATTGGGGCCTTAATCAACTTCCTCGCCATCAGAGCACTTAAGTAACCATAAAAAGGCAACAGGACCAGGTTGGATATGATAAACGTGACATATAGTGAAGCTATCAGTCCCGGTTGCTGGTCAAATAGAAGTGGGCCGGGACTGATCCCTTTCATCATGAATACCCCCAGCACAATGGCCGTAACCGTGTCGCCTGGCAAACCCAGTGACAAAGCCGGGATCCAGGCACTGGCAACCGCCGAATTGTTGGAACTGGTACCGGCCAGAATGATTTCGTCATCTTCCTCTTCCCCGGTATGGCCTTTTTGACGCATTTTCTCCAGACTGGTGGAAACCCAGGATCCGATATCGGCCCCGGCGCCGGGAAGAAACCCGACCAGCACCCCCACCAGCGAAGAACGGATGACAAGCCACTTTTTCTTCAGAATCAGCATCAATGGTCTCAGGAAGAACCGGTGGGCTTTACCAGTGCTGGCCATCTGGGCTTCATACTTCGCGTGGCTGGGATTGAAAAGGTGATTCAGCACTTCGGAAAATCCAAACAAACCGATCATAGCGACGATATAATTAAGCCCTCCCATCAACTGGGTACTGCCAAAATCAAACCGGGGGTATCCGATGGTCGGATCGACACCAACCGTTGAAAACAATATCCCAAGCAGAAGGGATGCCAGTGATTTGACCGCTGATCCACCAGAAGCAAAAATGCCCGCGGTGAGGCCCAGTACTGCGATCCAGAAATATTCAAACGAGCTAAACTGCCGGGCAAAGGACACAATGATACCAGCAGTCAGTATCAGGAGCAGCGATCCAATCACTCCACCGACGGCCGAACCCATCGCACTGAGACCCAGAGAATAAAGAGGCCCTTCTCTCCTTGCCAGGGTAAATAACTTTTCGAAATAAGCCGCACTGGCTGGTGTCCCCGGTATTCGCGCTACCGTCGAACCGACGTCACCGGCAAAAATAGCCACCGAGGAAATAGCGATTATGGCGGGTAAAGCAATGGAAGGATCCAGAAAAAAAGCAATGGGTATGAATAAGGCAATGGCCAGGGTGGCAGTCAGTCCGGGGATAGCTCCGAAAATTGCACCATACAACCCTCCTAATAGCAAAGCCAAAATTCCCTGTAGACTAAACAGCTCACTCATAAAGGTACCTGGAGTATCAAATTAAAAATCAGATAAATGAAACCGGTCGTCAACAATGCCGTCATAATTGCCTGAACCGGCTTTAATTTCATTAAAAATGCAGTCAGGACCAATGCAGTGCCAATGGCTGGTAAAAAACCCGTCACCCGATTTAAAAAAGGAAATGCAGCCATCAGTAATAAAATCAGAATTACCGAAACCCATCGTCCCTTAAGACCCTTTATCTGAGGTTGAATTCCCCGTCGCGACGTAACCATTAGCAACAAACCGCAAATTACCAGACCCCAGCCCAGTATGACCGGAAATAATCCGGGTCCGGGATGACCTTCCGGCAATTGCGGAAATCGTCTTGCAAGCAGGATAATCACCAAACCCAGACCACTGATCAGAATGCCGGGTAATAGAGAAGAGATTTTAAATGAATTCACTGATGTTGCTGTTTTAAACCGGCCATTTCCATCGCCTTTTCATTTTTATCATGTTGCTCCCGTATGAAATCCACCAGGGCCGGCCCCTGAATCAGCCTGATGGTAGAACCTGCAGTGGTTAAAGCACTGACAAACTCCTGATCTTCCATAGCGGCTTTAATGGCTTGCTCCAGCTTTTGCCGAACCTCGTCCGGAAGACCTTTTGGTGCACAGACAGAGACCCACCCACTGGACTCCCAGTCGATTCCCAGTTCTTTGACCGTTGGGACATTGGGAAATCTGGCCAACCGTTCATCAGCCATCACTGCCAGTGTCCTGACCTGTCCGGCCTGCCGCAGTGCATCCACTTCCGACATGGAAGCAGTCACCACTTCAACGCCCCCGGCAATCAGCTCCTGCAGAGCCGGAGCCGCACCCTGACTGGGTACCCAGGGCATATCTGCATCCTTAAGCCCGGCTGCATTTAAAAAGCCGATCCTGGCCAGATCCCAGATGGCGCCTCGTGCCGTGCCCGAGGCTTTCAGGCTTCCAGGATTGGCTTTTATGGCATCCAACAAATCCTGAAGCGTCTGAAAGGGTGCATCCGCCCGTACAGTAATCGCAGAGGGATTGTCTATGATCAGGCTCAGTGGGGTATAATCTTCATAGGTAAGGTCGGTCAGCCCCATATTGTGCATCATGGTAATTTCAACGGTAACGGCGCCAATGGTGTAACCGTCGGGTCGGGCCTGACTCAATGCAAGATGCCCGATCACCCCGCCACCTCCGGTCCGGTTGATTACATTGACCGGCTGGCCAATGTGATTCTGTAACACAGCTGCCAGAGCCCGGGAACTGAGATCGGTCATCCCCCCGGCAGCCCATGGCACCAGAAAAGTCAGTGGCCGGGAAGGAAAATTCTGGCTGCTGCTCCCAACCGGATTCTGACATCCATGAACCCAGATAGTCGATAACAGCAATAGAACAAAGTATTTATACATAATTGATCTGCCTTTCATCTTGAAAATCGTTCAAATTTCAAAAGGCGCTTAAGATACAAAAAAGAGGGTTGACGTAAAGTCTCTATACCCCTGACCCACTTTTTTCATGTTACAGAATGCGACAACAACAACCGGTTATCCGGATGGGATGAAATTCTTTAACAGTCTCCGTTACCTGTTACCGGATGCTTCAATCTCAAATTTCATAACTTCGCGACATCATCGATTTAAAACGACCGGTCAACCCTAAACAACCATGGATATTTCTTCCCAAAAAATCAGTAATCGGTAGCCATGAAAATTTGGTGTACCATTTTGATTTTGTTTTTATTCTCCTCTTTGAAGGGGCAGTCTAACGATAGTCTGTGGCAGAACTTCAATGATGAAGAACTTTCCGACAGCCTCCGGTTAATCAGCATTCACAAACTGGCTCGTTCGTATCTGTACAATAATCCGGATTCAAGTCTGATGCTGTCCGGATTGGAAAATGAATATGCCCTCACACTAAATGATACATTTTGGGTCGCTGCCTCCCTGAATCTGATGGGCGGAGCCTTGATGGTTAAAAGTGATTTCCCGGGTGCCCTGGACAAACTGATCCGAAGCCTCGAATTCCGGATTGCACTCAAGGACACTGCTTCCATCGCAGAAGCGCATAACAACATTGGCAACATCTTTTACTATCAGGGAGATTATCCCGGTGCTCTTGAACATTATCTCCGAAGCAGTGAATACGAGGAGATGAAGGGTAACAAGAAAGGAATGGCTATATCGCTACTCAATATTGGCTCTATCTATGCAGAACAAAAGCAATATCAGGAAGCACTGAATTATTTCAATCGAAGTTTTCAGTTGCTTGATTCTCTCAACAGTCCGAATATTCTCGGCAGTTGTTATGTAAATATTGCAAGCATTTATAAATCACTGGATAGTCTGGATCTTGCCCGCGACTATTTTGAGAAGGGCATTAAACTGATGGTCGAAACCGGTGATGATATGTCTTTAGGTATTGCCTATGATAACCTCGCCAACCTCTACCTTCAGGCTGGCGATTACGACAGTATGATTGCTCATTACCTCGAAAGTCAAAAAATCAGGGAGAAGATTGGAGACCGGAATGGACTGGCAGCCCTGCGCGTTGCAAGGGGCACAGCCTTTCATCTGATGGGACGGAATAATTCGGCATATAACGAATGTCTCTCCGGTTTGAATCTTGCTGAATCAATCGGCAGCATTCCTATTATGCGTGATGCCTGCGACTGTCTGTACAAAGCCTCGAGAGCCAGAGGACAAAATGAAGTTGCACTGATCTATTACGAACGATTGAATCAATTGAATGACAGCCTGTCGACATCTGAAACTCAAAAGGAACTTCAGCTGATGGAGTTCAGAAAGCAGGTTGCTGAAGACAGTATCAACCGGGAGGAAGAGAAACTCGCGACAATTTTAGCACATGAACAGGAAATTCGCAGGGAAAATATCAGACGGAACATCCTGCTTGCCGCAGGGTTTCTGCTACTGGTACTCTCTGTCATTTTATACCGCAATTACCGGCAGGTGAGCAGACGAAACCGGTTGATAGCTGACGCAAAAAAACGTTCCGATCAACTCCTACTGAAAATTCTTCCCGCCGGGGTAGCCCGGGAACTCCTTGAAAAAGGCCGGGTAGAAGCCCGGGAGTTCGAACATGTCTCTGTTCTCTTCACTGATTTTATCGGATTTACCGGCACTTCCCGGGAAATGTCCCACCAGGAGCTGATCAAAGAACTGGATCAGTACTTCCACGCATTTGATGAGATCATCAGCCGTCATGACCTGGTCAGGATCAAGACCATAGGTGACTCATACATGGCTGCCGGCGGGATACCGTTGTATACCCCTGAGACCATCGAAAAAACAGTGTTGGCTGCTCTAGAAATGCAGGAATACATCACGCAATATGGACGAAAACGGGAAGGACAAGGCAAGCGGGGTTTTCAGATGCGGGTTGGATTGCATCACGGACCGGTCATCGCCGGAATTATCGGAAAACAGTCTTATCAGTACGATATCTGGGGTGATACGGTCAATGTGGCCAGCCGGTTGGAAAGTGCCGGCACAGGGGGCAGGGTTAATATTTCCCGGGCCGTTTATGATCAGATTAAAGACAATCCTCTTTTTCAAACAGAGTCAAGGGGTATCATTGATGTCAAAGGAAAGGGAGATGTGGAAATGTGGTTTGTCGATAAAAGAGAGAATCGTTGATTATTTCCTGATCCGATTCTTCACAGGTTGATCTAATCATTTTGTAACTCTCTCATTTAAATATTTCATAACAGTCTTTTTTACAAACCGATCCCGATCTACAGATTCTGGAATGCCGGATTATATTGTCCCTGCTCTTTAAATCCCGGAAAGTTTCGCATCGGGGAGATTCGGGGGTAACTTTCAAAAATATCTCCCTTTCCGGTGAGCCGCGGATCTCCCTGCTCTCTCAATTGTTGAAAAAGCAACGCCTTTAATTCGTTTCTTATTCCCTGATACCGGGCACTGTCAGCCAGATTTCGCAGACAACCCGGATCGATCCGGATATCGTAGAGTTCTTCACCAGGTCTCCGGTCAAAACCCAACCTGAAATATTCGGGATATTGTTTTTTATGTTGCAAGATAAATTCCTTGACCGGACTGGCATCAATATCAAAATAAGCGGGTTTGACCGACTCGACCACCTGATTATTTTCGGGTACCGGTTCGGTCATTTCCGGATCACCAGCCGGCCAGCGCTCCGGTCTAAAATTGTGGATATAGAGAAAGCCGGCATTTCGAACCGACCGAGATGGATATCCCAGATTGTCTGGCCGGGCATGGGTATGACGTTCGCGCCCACTCAGCACCCACTGAATATCCGGATTGCCTGACCCCTGATCCTGAACGCTGAGGATACGAATCAGACTTCTGCCGGTAAACGTCATGTTCTCCCGGATACCGGCTAGCTCCAGAATCGTCGGGGCAATATCGATGGAACTGACCAGTGCACCGGTGGTCTTACCCTGTACTACGGAGGGTCCGGCTATGGTCAGGGGAACGTGAATACCGTATTCCTGGAGATTGGCTTTGGCATATGGGTAGGGCATCCCGTTGTCAGAGGTGATAATGATCACTGTATTTTCATAGAGTCCGGCTTCCTTCAGCATGGCAATCATTTGACCAAGTTGCTGATCAAACCATTCAATTTCCAGGGCGTAGTCCAGCAAATCGCTTCTTACTTCACGGACATTCGGTAAAAAAGGTGGTACGTAGACTCTTTCGGGATTACGACCAGATACAGTGCCACTCCCCTTTTCATAATCACGGTGTGGTTCAAAACTGCCAAACCAGAAAAAGAAAGGCTTACCCTCCGGCCGGTTATTCAGAAAAGTTCGAAAGTTACCGGCATAGTCGGTTTTACTGATGGCTGTTGTGGGTATGGAATCCAGCTTCAATTCATTGTATTCCGGTCCGACAGGGTTACGACTCCGGCCACTGTCTTTCCAGTTACCAGGTCCCCAGCCTTTACCGGTGTAGCCCAGTGAATAGCCTCCCCTTTCAAGCACATCGGTAAAGACCGTAAATTTTGCCGGAAAATAGCTGGCATGGGTCCCGGCTTCCTCCAGTTGCCAGATATTTTTACCAGTCAGGATCGCGGCCCGGTTAGGGCTGCACTGAGGTGCTGCACAAAAAGCATTCAAAAACAGAACACCCTCCCGGGCGATGGCATCAAACACCGGAGTGTGCGCCGTCTGATCGCCATAGATGGAGGCGTGAGGAAAGGATTGATCATCAGCAATGGCAAACAGGAAATTGGGCTGCTGAATGTCGGCTGGTTTCTCTTCGATCGGCCGGCTCTGACACATCACCAGCAGACCAATCAGGGAGCAACAAATTATGATTGCAACGATCTTGTGGGCTTCAAAAATCATTTCTTTGAGGGATTTAATCCGGCATTTTCCAATATTAGTGAAATACGACTGGAAGCAAAAAGTTAATTTTCAAACGTGGTGAGCTTCCAAATGTGTCAAATCGCAATCATGAATAAAAAATACATGCAGCCTTTTAAAAATGGGATATTTTATCTCCTGATAGGTTTTCTTTCCTGTACCCGACCAATCAGCAGTCCGGAATTATTTTTAGGTCAGGGTATAATGGCCGGAGAAATAACCGATCGGAGCGCCATATTGCAGACCAGGGTGACCCACTCAGATACCCTCATTGAAGGCGATCTAGAAGGAGCAAAGGCCTGGGTCCGTTTTATCTGGTCCACCAATCCGGAAATTCACCACGACCGTCAATCAGGACCATGGCAAGAGACGGAAGCCAGTGATGATTATATCGTTCGTCGGTTACTGCAAGGGTTACCCCCTGATACGCTGATTTATTATCAGGCCGAATTTGGAAGGGACACGGTGCAAACCCGTCTTAGCGAATCGGGAAAATTCCGCACTAACCCCGGACCAGAACTTGCCGTACCGGTTTCTCTGGTCATCGTGACCGGGATGAATTACTACTTTCATTTTTACGGCAATTACGATGCCGGTGCACAATATACCGGACCGGACCGGCAATTGGGGTTTCCGGCGCTGGCCTCGATCAACCGATTGCAACCGGATTATTTCGTAGGCACCGGCGACAATGTTTATTTTGACCATCCTTCCGGTCGAAATTTTGAAAACGCCATTAAAAATGGAAAAAATCCCCTTCCCGGAATTTTCGAGGGCCGGGAAGTGACTGATGAAAAGGGGATGCGACAGAAATACCATGTTCAGTTTGCCCAACCCCGGTTTAAAATACTTTTTCGGCAGACAGGCACCTACTGGGAGAAGGACGATCATGATTACCGGGTAAATGATGGCGATCCGTATATCGATTTTCCGATTTCCCATGAGTTGGGCATCAAAAATTTCCGCGAACAATTACCAGTGACCGATCCTGAGGATCCGGAGGCAAAAACCTACCGGACCATCCGGATGACGAAAGATCTTCAGCTTTGGTTTACTGAAAACCGAGATTATCGCTCAGCCAATAACGATCCGGATGGACCGGCAAAGACAATCTGGGGTGACGAACAAAAAAAATGGCTGTTAAATACGTTGAAAGAAAGTGATGCGACTTACAAAGTCATTATTTCACCGACCCCGATGGTTGGACCCGACGATGCTTATAAAAAAGACAATCATGTCAACCCGGAGGGTTTTCGTTACGAGGGCGAATCTTTCTTTCAATGGCTGATCGATCAGGGACTTTCCCGGCAACATCTTTTTGTTATTTGCGGTGATCGTCACTGGCAATACCACAGTGTTCACCCCACCGGATTTGAAGAGTTTTCCACCGGAGCTCTGGTCGATGCCAATTCGAGAGCAGGGAGGGTTTCTGGAGATCCTCAATCCACCGATCCGGATGGCCGGATAAAGCAGCACTATATCCAGGGTACCAGAGAGCAGGCCACCGGTGGATTTTTATGGATGGATCTATCTTATGAAGATCAAAATCCCCGCCTGAGATTTGTTTTCTACGACGATCTGGGTGAGGAGCTATATTCAGTGATCAGATGATTTATTGCACGGATTCACTATGGCGTTGCCATACTGCGGAGAATGGTTCGACCTCGCTGAGGTCGTACTCCTCTGGTTTATTTTTGACAAACAGACTTTGACGGTGCTGCCGTCACAACCGCATGAATCAACAGGATCAAATATTCCCAACCAATTTCCGCCCCTAAAAAGGTCCTGATCTGTAAACAAGATAGGATCTATCCTGACCTTGAAGAGGTCGCCAGATGGCCGGATCGCCCTTTGTTTTATCCTTCAACGTATCTCTTGCCAGCGTTGCAAGACCTCAGAGAGGTCCCTGGTTGATTAAACAATGGTCGATGGTCCCGACCTCATCGAGGTCGCAGATTTCCTGTGTCTCTTTGCAAAAAAAGAACCCTGCAGTATCTCCTGCAAAAAATTGTAAATTAACGGCGATAAGATCCCTCCGCACCAATGGATCTCTACCGATTAATAACCGTGCTTTACAAACAAAAATGCAAAAAACCTGCTGCTATTTTCCCTATTGTGCTATTCTGATTGCTGGATTATTAATATTAGCCTGCCAGCAACCGCAAGAAACTTCCACCACCGAATCGAACGAGTTCAGCCGGAACATCCGGACTACCGATCCCCTGAGTCCGGAAGAAGAGCGGCTGGCCCTGCACCTGCCTCCGGGATTTGAAATCCAACTCTTTGCCTCCGAACCGGATATTGCCAAGCCCCTCAACATGTCTTTTGACAACCGGGGACGGATGTGGCTGACCCAGTCATACGAATATCCCTTCCCTGATACCAGCGGTGCTGGAAAAGATAAAATCACCATTCTGGAAGATACCGATGGTGATGGCACTGCAGATAAAATATCGGTTTTTGCCGACTCACTCAATATTCCAATCGGGATCCAGGTGGTACCCGACGGGGTAATTACTTACAGCATTCCCCATATCTGGCATCTATTCGATCATGACAAGGATGACAAAGTCGATGAACGCAAAGTCCTCTATACCGGATTTAAGTACGGGGATACGCACGGTATGGTCAACAATTTTGTCCGGTCCTGGGATGGTTGGATCCATGCCGATCACGGTTTTTCCAATACCTCCACCGTTGCCGGTAGTGACGGTGACACCATTATCATGCAATCGGGCAATACCTTTCGCTTCCGGATGGACGGCAGCCGGGTAGAATTTACTACTACCGGCCGTGTCAATCCTTATGGCTATGCCTATGATGAACTGGGCTATACTTATTCAGTCGACTGTCACACCAGTCCTGTTTACCAACTCATCCGGGGAGCTGACTATCCGCATTTTGGTAAAAAACCCACCGGTATTGGTTTTGGTCCGGCTCTGATGCGGCATGACTATGGCTCAACGGCACTGGCTGGTCTCGAATATTATATTGCCGAACAGTTTCCTCCCGAATTCAGATACAATTTTTACTATGGAGATGTTGTCCGTAGCCGGGTCTCGAGAAACAACTTTCAGATGCGCGGCACCACACCGGTCATCCATCAGGAAGAAGACTTTATCATCAGTGATGATCCCTGGTTCCGGCCCGTGGATGTGAAGCTAGGACCAGATGGCGCCCTTTATATCGCAGATTTCTACAACCGCATCATCGGACATTACGAAGTACCGCTTGACCACCCGGGTAGGGACCGGCAACGTGGGCGTATCTGGCGCATCATCTATACCGGTGATGATCATCAGGTTGAACCCGGGAAGAACGACTGGTCACAACTTGATCTGGCGTCACTGATCCTGCAGTTAAACAATCCCAACCTGCCGCTGCGGATGACTTTCGCGGATCAGATTGTCGACCGCTTTGGTGAAGGAGCCGTCCCGGAACTGCACCAACTTATTATGGAACCCGGCACCCCACCATTGACCCGTATCCAGGCTCTATGGATCCTGTACCGGTTGAACGGACTCCATCAAAACCTGCTGGAAACCGCTATCCGCAACGAAAATGACACGGTCAAAGTGCACACCCTGAGAATCTGTTATGAAATCAAAGATCTGCAAAAACCCTTGCTAGCGCTGGTCAGGGATTTGCTCAACTATCCGAATCCGCATGTGCAGAGACAAGCTGTCATGGTGATCAGTCAACATCCGGATCTTGCGCATGTGAAGTTGCTTTTAGACTTACTGAAAAAAGCCGATAAGGAAGACACACACTTTTACTATAGTATCCGGCAGTCAATGCGGGATCAGATCCGGAGTAAACCGGTGTTAAATCAGGTGACGCAGGGAAGCTGGCCAACAAACGAACAAGCTCTACTCGCCGATGTGATGGTCGGAGTTGACGATCCGCTGGCTGGTAAGTTTCTGCTTCATTATCTGGGAGTCGGTGATGAGGAAGTCGAAACCCGTAAGCGATATACAAGTCATGCGGCCCGCTGGCTGTCGGCCGGCGACCAGGACCAGCTGATCACCGCTCTGGAACGTTCGGGTCGGACAGATCCGGATGAAGACTATGCAATCTTCCTGGCAATGCTCGAAGGTATACAACAAGGTGCCAAACCGATGGGAGCTGCTGGCAAGGCCTGGGCAACGCGGTTAGCCACTGAGTTTCTCCAGGATCCCGTTGTTTCCTACGCTGGTTGGCGATGCCTGCCGATCGACCGGCAACCCTATCCGGGTAACAGTTGGCAGGTGATCGATACCACTGTAGCTGGTAGTCGCACCACATTTTTTAGCAGCAACAAACTGGATGGCGGAGGCAACGGGATCTCCATCCTGCAATCGCCGATTTTCAAGATGCCGGAAAGCCTATCATTCATTCTCCGTGGACAAAAAAACGCTCCAGGAGAAGACCAACCATCCTCTCCACCTACAAACAGAATCATACTTGCCCTGTCTGATGACGACAGCATTTTGGAAACAGCTGACATAACGTTGGGGTTTCAGGATTCGACCATCCAATGGAAGACTGACAGGCACATTGGAAAAGAAGTCTACCTCCGTCTGGTGGATGGGAGTGCAGCCCGGGGTGAATACATCGCCATAGGTCAGCTCGAACCCATGGTAGTCAGCCTACCTACCGTCAGTCCGGAAAAACTCGTTGACCGGCAGATTTTTGCCGCTAAAATGGTGCAGGATTACAAACTAAAATCACTGATCACTCCCCTGAAGGAGATCGTCAGTGCCGATGCGGCCGATGTACTGGCCCGGAATGCGGCAGCCAAAGCCCTGCTCTCTCTCAATGAGCCTTCAGTGGTCACCTCTGTTAAAGAGATACTGCGCAGAGAACCTCCCCTCAAACTGAAGGAACAGTTGCTAGTATCCCTGAGTGAACATCCCTCTGATCAAAGCAGGGAACTAATTACTACCTATCTACAGGATATACCGTATCCGGCTCAGAAAGAAGTCGTCATGAACCTGGGAGGAAATTCAGTGGGGATCGAATTTCTTCTGAATGCAGCTGAAAAGGTGCAAATCAATCCCCGTTTATTGCTGGAGCCTCAGGTTAAGGAACGGTTGCAGATGGGTATGAACTCCCTGCATAAGCAACGTTTTGTTAACCTCGAAACGGCAGTGAAACCACCCGCGGGTAAGATCGATGATTTAATCAATCGCCGATTACGAAATTATACCGCAGCGGCTCACTCAACCGACAAGGGACAGGCCTTCTTTTCGGTCTTTTGCAGTACCTGCCACGAGATCAACGGTCAGGGTGGCAATATTGGCCCGCAACTCAATGGAATAGGAAACTGGGGAGCCCGGGCGCTGAGCGAAAAAATACTCGACCCCAACCGTAATATTTCCAAAGCCTTTGTTACATACACCATTAGATTAAAAGACGGTGGTATCCAGTCTGGATTATTCCGGAGAGAAGAAGGACAGACACTGGTTTTTGCCAACGACCAGGGTCAGGAATTTTCAATTGATAAAAACAATATAGCAGAACAAAAAGTATCACCCTATACATTAATGCCTGATCATTTCAGGGAAACGATACCGGAAGAAGATTTTAAACATTTACTGGCTTACTTACTAAGTCTTAAAGCCGGATAAAAAACACTCCTGTAACGAAAATTTGCATTTGATAAATTAAAAATGAATTGAAAAATGAATTCAATAAAAAGACATCCTGGTATCATTCAAGCGATGCTGGTTTTTTTATCCTGCCTTTTTTTTAGTACTGAAAGTATAACCCAGAATGGTTCTTCCGTTTCCTTTGAGAAAGAAATCATTTACGAAGAGTTTATTTCGGAAGGAGCCAATGTAGCCGACGTAGACCGGGATGGTGATCTTGATATTCTAGCCGGTCATTACTGGTTTGAAGCACCACAATGGCAACCTCATGAAATCCGGACACCGGAAAAATTTGATTATACGAAAGGTTACAGCCATAGTTTTCTGAATTTTACTATGGATGTCAACCAGGATGGTTGGGACGACTACATCTGTTTCGATTTTCCGGGAGCTGGAGTTTATTGGTATGAAAATCCGAAAGGTGAAAAGAGACACTGGCAGGAGTACCTCATCGATTCGACTGCCTGCAATGAATCACCGATGATGGTCGACCTGGATGGGGATGGCCGGATGGAACTGGTTTTCGGCAACATGAAGCGTAGCGAGATGATGTGGTTCAGTCCTCCGAAAAAAGCTGGAGATACGCAATGGACAGGTAAGGCCATAGGGCTGCCTCAGGAAGAAGGCACCCGTCAATTTTCGCACGGTCTGGGTTGGGGAGATATCAATGGTGACGGCATCAAAGATATCATCATCCGGGAAGGATGGTGGGAAGTACCCCGGGATCTAAATAGTTTTCCATGGAAATTCCACAAAGCCAATTTCGGTGAGCCTTGTTCGCAGATGTATTCTTATGATTTTGATGGCGACGGTGATCAGGATGTATTATCCGCTTCGGCCCATGCCTACGGCGTCTGGTGGCACGAGCAATACGAAGAAAACGGAAGGAGGTTGTTCCGTACCCACCTGATCGATACCAGCTTTTCGCAAACCCATGGAGTGGCTTTCCTCGATATGAACGGCGATAATCTGCCCGATTTTGTAACCGGCAAACGCTTTTTTGCGCACCAGGGAAAAGATCCGGGTGGTCTGGAACCAGCGGTGATCTATTGGTTTGAGCTACAACGCGATGAAAACAACCGGCCCGTATGGATCCGCCATGATATCGATGACAATTCCGGAGTTGGCATACATGTGGTAGCACGGGACATTAATGGTGACGGGAAACTGGACATATTAAATGGCAATAAAAAAGGAATCATCGTTTTTTGGGGGAAATGATTCAGGAACGTGGAGAGGCTTTGTCATTAATTAAACAGGAAATCCGACGAATACATGATGCGATGCACTGCAAATTTTAATACTTCACAGTACAATCAGGACCATTCAAACACATGTAATCCCTCAATTATCTCCAATCTGATTATTGCCCATTGCCTGGCCGGTTAAGTGCACGGGCACTAATCCAATAGCCCAGGACTCCATTCAATTTCTCCAAGTATTTCTTAAATTGAACCTCAATCTATTTGCTCATTTTTTAAAAACACTATCAATGTTAAGTCCTTCTGATAAACTATTGAAAAAGTTGGGTGTCAAAGACGCACCGGAACAGGAACAACCCCAAAGCTCAAACCGCCGTGATTTCTTTAGAAAAGCGGGACTGGGTGGCTTGTCGCTGGGCGCCTTTATGTTTAGCCCCCTGGAAGAGACCATGTCCCATTCCACTTCAAATGTAAACCGTTCTTCCGCTCCCAGTGATCTGAAAATTACCGACATGCGCTTTGCCGTTGTCATGAACGGTCATGCCCGTTGCCCGGTCATCCGGATTGATACCAATCAAGGCATTTATGGCCTGGGTGAGGTCCGCGATCAGGGTTCTTACCGTTATGCTATGTTCCTTAAAAGCCGCATTATGGGAATGAATCCATGCAGCGTCGAACTGATCTTTAAACGCATCAAACAATTCGGTTTCCATGGTCGTCAGGGTGGTGGCGTTTGCGCCGTCGAAATGGCCCTTTGGGACCTGGCCGGTAAGGCTTATAACGTTCCGGCGTACCAATTACTGGGTGGCAAATACCGCGATAAAGTCCGGCTTTATGCGGATACTCCAATGGGTAGGGATGATGTTGATTTCAGCGCCCGGGTCAGCAAACGTATGGACGAAGACGGCTTTACCTTTTTGAAGATGGATTTCGGTATTGAACTGGCCGCCCGGGTCGATCCAAACACCATCACCAACAGTAACTTCTGGGAAGTGACCCGGCAATGGACCAACGAACCCATGAGCTATGGCTCCACTCACCAGCTGACCCAGGTGCAGATCACCGACAAAGCGCTGGACATTATGCTGGAACGCGTGGAAAAAGTACGGAATAAGATCGGTTATGGTATACCGTTGGCTTCCGACCATTATGGCCATTTTGATCATAACAATGCTATCCGTCTGGGACGGGCAGTGGAAAAATACCGCCTGGCCTGGCTGGAAGATCTTATACCCTGGAATTACACCGATCACTGGAAACTGATCAGTGATGCGATCGAGACGCCCACCACTACCGGAGAAGACATTTATCTAAAGGAAGAGTTTATCAAGCTGATCGATGCAAAAGCTATCGACATTGTCCATCCCGATCTGGCTACTTCCGGTGGCTTATTGGAGACGAAAAAAATCGGTGACTATGCAGAAGAAAGAGGTGTGGCGATGGCCATGCATTTTGCCGGCACACCCATTTCATTCATGGCCAATGTCCATTGTGCCGCGGCTACCCAGAATTTTATGGCCCTGGAGCACCACTCGGTCGACCTTCCATACTGGGAAGATCTGGTAACGACCAAACACAAGATGATTGAGAAAGGTTTTGCTCCGGTACCGGACACCCCTGGATTGGGGGTCGAGCTCAACGAGGAGGTTGTCAAACAGCATCTCGATCCGGAAAACAACGGGTATTTCCAGCCCACCATAGAATGGGATGTTGAAAGATCCTGGGATCGGTTGTGGAGTTAAATAATTTGAATTTGACGTAAGAATTGTTTGAAAGAGACTCTTGATTCCGCCCGGACCGGCCGTGTCGAGGTCTCTTTCAAATACCGTCTCCCACATTAACCGCGGTGATAAACAGCGTTGAGGTGATTGACGGAACAAATGAATCAATGGCTATGGCGGAGTTATTACATGAAATCGAATGGAGTACGCCCATACTTCCGAGGGTTAAGATTCCGGAGTGGGAAACCGAGGTCAGGAGGGAAATGGGTTCGGTACCGGATATCCTGCAACGGGCTTCCCGCAGTCCCTGGGTGAGAAACCTGCTTTTAAAATGGCCGAGATACCGGGCAAAGACCCTCCCTTCGCGGATGGTGGATATATGTGCCCTGGTGACTGCCCAGGAAAATGCCTGCCGGTATTGTTACGGTGTAGCACGGGCTCAGATGAAGCTGTTTGGATATTCCGAAAGAATGATTAGCAATATCGAGCGAAACATGCATCTGGCCGAACTTGATGAAAAGGAGAAAGCTATGATTCAGTTTTGCCGGAACCTGTCGAGAAGTAATCCCCGGCCGCCGAAAATTGACCGTGAAAAATTACTTAGGATAGGGGTATCACCCTTGTCGCTGGCTGAACTGGCGTTTCTTACGGGCGCGGGATGTTTTATCAACCGGATGTCAACCTTCATTGCGGTCCCTCCAATGGCTAACCTGGAACGGCTTTCAGAGAGTGTATTGGGTTGGCTCCTTAGACCACTGATTATCCGCAAATTCAAGAGCCTGGAATGGACCGAAACCCGGCCGCTGGAAGGTGACGTCAATTCCTTCCCGGGAGTGGTCCAGACGCTCCATGGCCTTCCGGCAGCCCGGACCCTTAATGATGCGATTAAAGGTGCTTTTGAATCACCGTTACTTTCCGATGAACTCAAAATGTTGATGTTTGCCGTCATTGCCCGCAGTCTTCAATGCCCGTTTTGCGAGGAGGAAACCCGGAATATGGCCATTAATCTTGGTTTTTCCGAACAGGAATTTGACCAGGCGTTACGATCACTTTCGTCGCCCCGTCTTAGCCAACTGGAATTAAAATTATTAAACTGGACCAGAGACACTGTGCGCTTCCAAACCGGACCAATGCAACGGCGGATTAAGGATCTGGCCCGGGAAATCGACGATGAAGTACTCCTGGAAGCCTTTGGCGTAGCCGCACTGGCCAACACAACCGTACGAATTGCTGTATTGCTTGGCTGATGGGATATTGGGTATATGTGCTTTTTGTTTTTATTCTAATCAGCTTCGCGTTGCTGGGATGGGTATTCTATCAGCGCAGGCAGCAAAGAACAATGGAAAAAATGCTGGCCAGAACCATCGAAAAACTAGAGCGCTTGCAAACCCATTTCGGACGGTTTACGCCCGAAGAGGTCATCGAACATCTCACCGAAAGTGATGGACGGTACCAGGCAAGCACCCGTCAGGTTTGCGTGTTGTTTGCTGACCTCAAGGGTTTTACCAAAATGTGCCACGAGATGGAGGCTGAAAAGGTTCTTTCGATTCTGAACGGTTATTTTCGATATATGACGGAAATCATATCGGCCCACCATGGTCAGGTCACTGAGATGATGGGAGATGGTTTACTGGCGCTCTTCGGTGCGCTAAGGTCCAATCCCTGGCAGGTCCAGGATGCCGTCAGGTGCGCTTTGGCCATGCGTAAAGGATTGGATGCCTACAATGCCGAACTGGCACAAAAAGGCCTTCCCCGGCTTTCATTTGGTATCGGGATTCATCAGGGTGAAGTGCTGGCCGGAGTCATGGGAAATCTGGAACTGAGTAAATTTGGAGTCGTGGGAGACGCCATCAACGTGGCTTCCAGAGTAGAAGCATTAACCCGTACCCTGGAACACGACCTTTTGATAACCGAGGAAGTGAAAGCCGGACTCGACGGTCGGTTTAAACTTGAAGCAATGCCACCCGTCCCGATTAAGGGTAAAGAAACACCCATCCAAACCTTTTACGTGGCTGGGATGGCAGAACCATCTACTTCACCGGAAGCGACTTAAAAGCTGCCGTTAAAAATCGAAAAGGCCGAGCCGGTTTCTTAATCTCTGGTTTTCCTCCCGCAGGCGCTCAATCCGCTCCAGCAATTCCATAATAACTCCAACCCCTTCCAGATTGATATTGAGATCGCTTTGAAAACGGAGGATTTTTTCCAGACGGGGAAGGTGATCCAATTCCAGGTAATATTCCGGTTCCTGATAAATCATATCCAGTAATCCGTGCTCATCCAGCAATTCGAAAAAAGAGGGCTCCAGATGGTAATGACGGCACACCTCCGCAATAAGAATGAGATTTTCGTATTTCATTTCCGGTGTATTTTTGCCAGTTTCTCAAAAAGCTCTTTTTCTTCAGCATGCAATCGTTTTGGTATGGATACCTGTAAGGTCAGAATCAAATCACCATACTGCCCTTCCTTTTTATACACCGGAAATCCCTTCCCTGCCAATTTAACTTTGGCCCCGTTCTGCGTTCCTGCTGCAATGTTTAATTTTACTTTTTTACCCTCGAATGTTTCAATCACTACCGGTCCTCCCAATACAGCAGTATACAAATCAATTTCCTCTCTTTTGTGCAAATCATTTCCATCCCGGAGAAAGGGAGTATGATTCGTCAGATTAAATTTAATATACAAATCGCCGGATGGACCACCATTGACACCCGGACCACCATGGCCTTTAATTTTTATTTCCTGACCATCACTAACCCCGGCGGGAATCGTGATCCGGATATTTTTTCCGTTAAGACTGAGTGTCTGCTTCTGAGTACGATAAACATCCCTCAGATCAAGGGTAAGGGTGGCGTGAAGATCCTGGCCCCGGTACCGCGCACTTTGCCGGTAACCACCGAAACCGCCCCGTCCAAACATACTGTTAAAGAACTCGGAAAAATCTTCTCCGGAAAAATCTTCATAGGTGGCGGATTGGCCTGCCCGCTGTCGTCCGCTGCGTTGATAACCCTGCCGTTGCCGGGCTGCTTCTTCAAACGCCTCCGCATGTTCCCAGTCCTTACCATACTTATCATATTTGGTTCGCTTTTCCGGATCGCTCAGGACGGTGTGGGCTTCATTGATCTGCTGAAATTTACGCTTCGCCTGCTCGTCGTTGGGATGCAGATCAGGATGATATTTCCTGGCCAGTCGTCGATATGCCTTTTTGATGGCCTGAGTATCGGCACCCTTATCAACCCCTAAAACCTGGTAATAATCGATGTATTCCATAATTCAGTTCTGTCTCCATATAAGACAATCTGCAGTGCTCATTGGTTTCCTTTGACAAGCAATTGCGGTCACCGGCAGTTCGCAGGTTTACCTGGCATTAACTGGTTGCCATACTTCCTTTTAAAGCGTAAAAAGTACCGTAGATTTTCCAGCCCACCTCCGGAACGAACGATTCGTAAGATAAAATGAACGGAGTTGATCCACCAATGGGGAACAACCGTAAGAATTCTACGTTTAATATGTTAGAAAATCACCTGACACATCCCATAATGTACCGGTAACCAGTAATGAAAACCGGGATCGTATTGAATACCAATCACATGCGCAAAAAAATAAAATCCGCACTGGTCATTTGCCTGATCCTCCTTCTTCACCCGGGAGATCACAAGCTTTACGCCCAGGCTCAATCTGCGGAATCAATCAGGAATATGATCGTACGCTTCAAGAATGATGTACGGGGTCCATACAAAGACATACGCTGGTTTTGTAAGGACGGAACCATCATTCCTCCCCGCGAAAAATGTCCGGAACCTGGAGGAAATCAACGAGCCCGTTATAAAGATGAAGTCGAGTCTCTGGCGAGAACGAATCATATCTTTCTGGGGCAGATTCTGGCTACCACCCCAAAGGAAGCTTTCCTGGACAAATCAAACAATTACTCCCGTCTGAAACAGTATCATCTGGAACAATATCTAAAAGCTGTCGATAATGGTTGGGTTCTGCAGAAAGCCCAATATTACCGGGGTGCCTTTCAAAGTGAAGATGAATCTGCCTGGGGCGCTGAATTTCTTGAATGGTTATTGCAGGATAAAGAAAACATTGATAAACATTTCTTTCTTCTCCGGCAGTCGGTTCGCGCCATTCCTCATAAAGCCGAAACGGCCAAAACGTACAATATCCGCGCGGTTTCCAAAGCCATCTCCGATGCCTATCCGGAATTTCAGGACCTGCGTACCAAAATTCACGGTCAACCTGAAGAATCCGACATTAAACAGGTACAATTATTCTTAAACAAACACCGGTCGGACCTTACCGGAGATCTGCAAAAACAATTAGAGATCTTGATTGAAGATCTTCAGGCTACTTTCAGACCGGTTGATTTAGCTGACCTTAAATCCAACATCCAGAAAATACCGGTTCAATATTCCTTGCGGTCTTCCCTCCTCGATTACGTCAATTATTATCAGGACCGTGAGCTGGGATCTGATTTTACCATCGCGACGGCGGAAAAAATTGCTCAGATAAGATTGCAGCTGGCTGAAATACAAAGTGCAAAAGTCCGACTTGTCCTGTTCGATCTGTCCAATGATCTCGAAGAAATATTTTATATCCAATCAACCAAATGGCAACCCGAAACTGCCGGAGAAGCTGCGGAAAAAATATGCTTTACCGCCATGGCAGCCATGGGATCCGGCTACCTGGAGACCTGGGAATGGGATGAAATATCCGGAGAACTGGCTAACTATTCAAAATCGGAAATGACCCTGGGGTCAGTCAATGATTTACTGGATGCAGGCAACAATCTGGTACAGTGGGGATCCGGGATGGTGCGGGGTGTTTATAAAGATGTCGTCAATACCTATGGTGCATTTGAACCATTGGTTTACGGTTTTACCGATGATAAGATCAGGGGATCGGCCTTGTTAAGTCTGGGAAGCACTCTTGGCCAACTGGGCAATTTTTTTGCAGAGCAATCCAATCTGACGAACAAAATTCTGGACCTGCAAAACCCATCGTCGGTTCGTGGTTTGAATCCGGGGATCGCTTTGGGTCAACTGGTGGTAGTCGAAGAAACTCAGCCGGAGAAGGTGGATCCAGATAAAATCTACGTTTTTCAGAATGCTCCTTCTGATCTGAAACCGGTAGCTGGTATCCTCACTGTCAGCGAGGGCAATCTGGTATCACATGTACAACTACTGGCGAGAAATCTGGGCATTCCCAATGCGGTCATTTCACCGGAAAATTTTCAGCAATTAAAAGCTCATCAGGGAGAAAAAGTCTTTTATGCTGTATCCAACCGGAGAAATGTCATGATCAGACCTGAATCGCAAATGACTGCCGAAGAAATGGAATTATTTACAATTAAGCGCCGAAGCGATGAACGCATTCGGATTGCGGTTGAAAAAATTGACCTGAAACAGACAGACCTGATCAATCTTCGAGCGGTTAATGCTTCCTCTTCCGGAAAGATCTGCGGACCGAAAGCAGCCAACCTGGGTCAGTTAAAATATGTATTCCCAGACCATGTTGTGGAAGGTGTGGTCTTACCCTTTGGTGCTTTTCGCCAACATTTGGATCAAATGATGCCGGGACAAAATGTTTCCTACTGGCAATTTCTGAACCATACCTTTCAGCAGGCGGAATCACTCCGGAATCAACAAACCCCGGAGACTAAAATTGACAGCTTCATTCTGGCTCAATTATCCATACTTCGCGAAGCAATAAAAACAATAACCCTGTCAACCGAATTTGTCCACAAGCTGGAACGCAGTTTTACTCAAGCATTTGGAAAACCAATCGGCGAAGTACCAGTATTTTTACGCAGTGACACCAACATGGAAGATCTCAAGGATTTTACCGGTGCTGGTTTAAATCTTACCGTGTTTAATGTGGTGAATAAAGAAGCCATTATTCAGGGAATAAAAGATGTCTGGGCTTCTCCCTACACCGAACGAAGTTTTCGTTGGAGACAGCGTTATCTGCTCAATCCGGAAAATGTTTTTCCTTCCATCCTGATCATACCCAGTGTGGATGTCGATTATTCCGGTGTTTTAATTACGAGGGGGGTGACGACCTCCGATCCCAGGGATATTACGGTGGCTTTCAGTCGGGGAGCCGGTGGTGCTGTGGAAGGACAGGTTGCAGAATCCTATCTGCTGGATCACCAGGGAAAAAATCACCTGCTGGCTCCTGCCCGCGAACCGCAATATCGCCGGTTACCAGCCATGGGCGGCACCAGCACCCATTTTGCTACCTTTGATGAAAGAATTCTGAGCGAGCAAAATCTGTTTAATTTAAGGATAATGGCACAATTGATAAAAAAACAGATGCCCCAATACCTGCAAACCGGCCTGGATGATCCCCTGGATGTCGAGCTGGGTTTCCAGGACAATAAAATCTGGCTTTTTCAGATCCGGCCTTTTGTGGAAAATAAAAATGCTTTAAACCTCAACTATCTGGAAAAAATATCCCCACCCCTGGAACGGGATAAAATAATTAACATGACCATTCAATTACCATGAAATATTTAACCGGTAATTTTTCAATAGTTGTTTTCTGGATTCTCATATTAATTCCAGAGATAACGCTGGCCTATCCGATTGACGGTTACGGACTGACTGGTATCCGGAGATTACTTTATTTAGAGTTGATTTTAAAAAAAGAGATTGCCGGAACCCAACCAATCAAAGGGGCGCAAAAAACCCTGGAGCAACTAAAGCTCAATTTATGCGATACTCCCTGGGGCGATAGCCTGGAGTCGCTCCCTCCGGTGGATCCCGCCTTGCAAAAATCACTCAATGCGTTGTTCCCCAATCTGGATGAGAGTTATTCCGTCACCCTGCTGGATATCACTCCGGGTCGTCACATCCGCTATGCCACCCGGAAAGAAGACCGTGGCTACCAGCCCGGCAGTGTCGGTAAACTGGCGGTCATTTCCGGTTTTTTCCAGGAGCTTGCCAAACTTTATCCAGACTCATTCGAGTCAAGGCGCAATCTGCTGAAGACCAGATTTGTCCGGTCGGGAAAATGGGGTCTTTATGATGAACATACGGTGCCATTTTTTAATCCGGAGACTAAAAAACTCCTGAAACGCACCGTCCAGGCCAACGATGTATTTTCTCTGTATGAATGGGTTGATCATATGGTTTCTGTCAGCAATAACGGGGCCGCCAGCATTGTCTGGAGGGAGGCCATTCTAATGCGGGTATTTGGTGAAAAATATCCCCTGCTGACCGAAGAGGAGGCAGAAGAATATTTTAAGACCACTCCGAAATCCGAACTGGCGACCATTGCCAATTCGGTCGTACACGATCCGTTGAGAACGCTGGGCATAACCGAAGATGAATGGAGGTTGGGTCAGATGTTTACCAGTGGAGCCACATCTTATATTCCGGGAAAAGGGGGAAGTACCGGGACCACCCGGGGAATGATGAAATGGATGGTGGCCCTCGAGCGGGGAGCCCTGATCGACAAGGAATCAAGTCTGGAAATCAAGCGACTATTGTACATGACCGACCGCCGGATCCGATATGGATCAAATGCCAGCCTCAGAGATGCCGCCATTTATTTTAAGTCCGGCAGTCTGTATAAATGCGACCGCAGTACGATGCCCGATTGTGGAAAATACCAGGGCAACGTTTACAATTATATGAACTCCGTAGTGATCATCGAACACCAGGACGGTACGACCTATATGGTTGCTTTAATGAGTAATGTGTTGCGTAAAAATTCCAATATCGATCACAATGTGCTGGCAGGAAGAATCGATCAAATCATTCGTCAATCAACTAAATGAATGAATTCATTGATAGTATACGTACACCATCGCGGCACCATTTCAATCTTTCCAAAGTCTGGCTAAAAAGGATCGAACCATCGTGATTTTTCGATTACCTTATTCTCCAGCCGATTCAGAAATTCCCGCCTCCCGGTATCATCATTCAAACGGATCAATTGCAGAGCATTCTCCCAGACTTCAGCCCGCCAATAGGTGATCAGGTTGGAGCAGAGCTTTTCATCCAGCCGGCCCAACAATTTATCGACAATATCCATCCGCCAGTCCATTCGTTCAACGATCCTGTCCTGTACATCGTCGATGGTTTCTGCAATGATCTGATTGATCTTGCAATGGTCGGAAAACCGGTCCTGTTGCCGGTCATCCGAGAGGGAATCCCATTCTCCCTGCAGTAATTCAGCCAGGGTGATAACCAAATCGTAATTGATGTGAGCATTGATTCCCAGCATCAGATGCTGCAATACATTCAACGATTTACGGGTTGATGCATCATGAACCCTCCTCCAGACCAAAGGTACCTGAGTATCACCCTGATCATAGCGGTACAACGGTTGGAAGTAGTAATCCGCAAACCGGTCCACCAGCCGGGCTACCCATCCGGGATCGATAAACCGATGATCATCAATGCCCTGCAGGACATTGCGGGTCATGGTGGTGTAACAACTCAGAAAAATCGAACGGTGGTCCTTGACTGCTTCCCATTGTCTAATCTGATGGACCATGGTAAGAATCGTTCGGGATTCCGTCATTAATAAGAAGTTTCCACTCCTAAATTTAAATTATAAAATTGAAATTGAATGGTAAATGAAAAATACTTGTTAAAGAAAACAGGATAAACCGGCCATCATATCCCTATCGGATTTTCACATTTGGATTCGTTCAGCAATTATGTTTTAACCCGCAACCTTGTCGTTATCTTCTGACTCAGGTTAAGACCAGGTTCTCCCAACTGCTTCAGAAATCCGATCGCCGTTTCCAGATCCGGTAGATTGAATTTTTCCGCCGGTTCCAGGTCGCCTGCATGTACCTCTACTTTACCGAGCATGTTCAACATCCGGATCAGGGATTCCTTATCGACAGACTCTGGTAATTGATGAACAAAATCAATGGAGCTATCAACATTTTTTCCTTCACCGCTGTCTGATGGCAGATCCACTACTTTTCTTCTACCCAAAGGCGAGGCTAACCTTAGCCACCGGGCCGCCTTTTCCACAGCGTTTTTTTTCAGGGGCGAGATTAATTCATCTAGATCCTCCAGGAAACTGGTTCTGGGTAAAACTTCCGTACTATTGGACAACCTGGTGATAGCATGTTGTAGCACATATTCATGAGAGATCAGCTCATGAAACATGTCTGCTTCATTTTGAAATTGCATCTGGCACTTCCTTTTATAGAAATTCATCGAGGGGCGCTCCCTCCTCAGATTCAGCAGGGCGTCGAGTGCAGCAAAACTGGTTTCGTTATCCGGATCGATAGCCAGGGTCATCAGAAAATCCACGGCGAGCTGGATGGGAAAGTGCCCGGCCACCCTCGGAAGTTTCCGTATGATATTTGGACCGGCTTTGGCGGGTTTGATATAGCGGATGATGGCCGGTATGATCTCATTTCCATAATAGGAAAGGGCAAGGACTGCAGCATCTGCATTCTGTTCTTCACCGAGCAGTTCGATCAGGGATGGGATGAAATAGGGATCCAATGTCACTCCGGCCGCCAAAATCGCATGATTTCGGACTTCCGGATCAGGATCGGTCATAAACCGTTCTATTCGTGGAAAAAACTCCGGTATTCTTGAAAGTCCGGCAGCCCTGAGCAGACCGATCGTGCTGGTCTTCCTGACTTCCTCCGGCAGTTGTTCCGTCAAAAGGTCAAACTCATGATCGAGTCGCTCCTCCAACTGGAATCGTTCTTTCAATACCGGATTATCCCGGCTTTCTTCAGCCATGCTGATCAATAGCGAACGGGTCATTTCATGATCCGGAACTTCCAGATACCGCCGGATAAAAGCCGGAGCCTGGCGGCCTGCTCTGGAAATGACGTACGAAAAGGCAGCCACACTCACCGGTTGGGACGCACTCCGGATAAATGGAGTAATCTGCCGGGTAAGGTCGACATTATGAATTGAATATAGATTCCGGATCGTTTCCTCCTGCACTTTGGGTGAGGCATGGTTTAATAATTCCTTTAATTCCTTAATAAACCGGGAATCCGACTGAACCTTTAATTTCTCAAGAACGGCCAAAATCTGGCGTTCGGAACCATTTCTCAAGGCGTGTTTTAAATCTGACACCACGGCTTCATTTTCCAGATTAATGGCCAACACTTCACCTTCCGGAAGATTTCGCAAATTAAGCCGGAAGGCATCCAGATAGGTTTTTCTGACCTTACGGCCAAAATAGAACCAGACACCAAGAGAGGTCAGGATGAGTACACTGACATACTCGCTGGTGAGATTCAGTCCATTGATAAAAAAAATCAGGATAATTCCACCCACACCGGTAGCAAGACTATCTACCACTACATCGATGAAAATTTTAGTCTGATTTTTTATTTCTGTGGGTATTGGTACGGCGAGTAATTCAAAAGTGGCCCGGTTGAGCGATTGTTTCAAACTGGCGTCACTACTTTTCAGGATAATGGCCGTCCACAATGCCGGAAGGAACAATACCAGTCCTGCTCCAATAAAAATGCTGGCTGGTAGCAGAAACAATGATCCTCCAATTCCCAGCTTATTGACAATACGACGGGTGAGGATCAGCTGAATAATCAGGGAAACTACATTGAAATTGGAAAACCAGAATCCAAAAAATGCCGTCAGTTCATCTGGATCCCTGATAATCCCGGAAGTGATGGCCCCAAACTGATAATCCACCAATTTAGCCACGATCACACTGATGGCAATGATACCACTGAGATTAGTCAGATGTGCTGACTTGCGAATGAGGAAAAAAGGGTGCTCAATTTTGGGGATTTTTTTTCGCCGCTGATATTTCGACTGGGTAGTAACTACAAATTTGCTCCAGATATAGGAAGTGTTGGGCACACACAGAAACAGAATACCGGCAGCCACAAAAATCAGGTTTTCACTACCAAGGGGTCCGGCCAGCAGGCTGGTAATATACCCTCCGAGAATACCTCCTCCGATAGCTCCTGCACCAATAAAACCAAAGATACGCTTGGCCTCCCGCACATTAAAGATGACGTTGGCCAGAATCCAGAACTGCGAAGCCGATAATACGGCAAAGATGGCCATGACAATATAGAAAGCATATAAAACCCAGCCACCCACTATCTTCATCCGCAAGAGAAAGCCTAATAACACAAACAAGGCGACTGATAAAAGAAGGGTGCCCAGAATGATCCGGTTAAGATTGACCCTTCCCAGAAGCCGAGCATAGATCGAAGTCACGATAATGGCAAAGATGGCAACCAGCAGATAGGCGGAGGGAAGATTGCTGGCCCCCATCTCTGCGAGGAATAATCCGTTGACTGTCGGTTTGACAATGAGAAGCGTAGCGATAAGCAGAAAGAAATTGAGCTGCATCAGGAGAGCCCGGGAATACTCTCCCTCCCGGATATCAAACACTCTCTGTAAGAAAACGAAAAGAGCTCCTTTCATGATCACTCACTCGGCCTGACACTCAATATACTAAATCGACGACAAGCCTTCGTCTTTGATCTGTAAAACAAAAAAACGTATAGGGTAGTTTGTAACCTGGTGAATTCATCCGTCCTTCCGGAGTTGCCGGGTCGAAAACGTTGCAACGCCCTAAACAGCTACAGGTCCCTCAACCGGTTATGATGGCAAACTGGAACAGTTACAATGACTTAAAGCAATCATCAGTAGATTGCCAGGAGGTCAGGCCCGATGATCTATTTTCCCAGAACAGTCGTCGAACTACGCGAAGGGTAATTTTTTATGGCCAGCGCTTCTTCTGCTACATTGACCATCTGCCGGATAATTTG
Organism: uncultured Saprospiraceae bacterium; assembly: GCA_964428345.1. Classification (GTDB taxonomy): domain Bacteria; phylum Bacteroidota; class Bacteroidia; order Chitinophagales; family Saprospiraceae; genus JABDMH01. The sequence goes on from CAYRYD010000007.1 coordinate 58,990, forward strand.
TTCCCCTTGTTCGTCTTCGGCTAAGGCGACTAAAATATACCTTCGAAGGGGATTTTGATCCCAGACCAGTGCCGAATCAGCGTGATAGACCTTCCACGAACCTGATTTTCGGAATATCCGGGCATTGGGAGCAACCCGGTCAAGGGTATTGACGAATTTATGATGCAAGGCCGGTTCGTCCATGATGTCCAGCATCTGTCGGGATCGGTCCCGGTTCACCAGCTTCCCCAATGCCATCAGATAATAAAAACGGCATACCTGGTTTACCGTTGCTGCATGGCTCAAACCTTTAATCGGATCCGGTTTTCGCGGACCAGCGGCTGCATACCGCTTGCCAACCCAAAGGCCGCCATAAGAACTTTTCTCATAAAGCCGGTATTGAGGATCTGTCAGAACGCCTTCGATCTTGTCATAGCCCAACCGGTCAATCATCCGGGTAGAAGCGTAATTATCGGAGTAACTGATCATCCGGTTCATGTCGTTGACGATCTCGTCACTTTCGCTCAACTCCCCTTTTTCCAGTGCATCCATGCTGGCCAGTAGAATGGCGATTTTAGGCAGGCTGGCAGCGTACATCATTTCATTGTCGTTAAGCCGGGCATAGCGCGGTCGAAAAGGATCTTTCATATCAACCAGTCCAATGGCAAGCTTTTTCTCATCCACCAGTTTTTTCCAGGATGGATTGGATCGTACCAGCTCTTCCAGACTATGCTGCAGATCTTCATCGACCACATTTCTCAGCGGTACAACCCGCTCGTCAGGGACATAAAATGGTAGACTTTGCTGGGCCATAGTTGATTGAATGGTCAGCACACATATCGCGAAAATGAATAACCGGAAAATCATCCTCAAGGTACTTGATACTTTAAGTTGCTAAAAAGATTAAAACAATCCTCAATCGCCGGAATCCACCCCCTCCCTCTATACAATCCAAAAGACGATAAAGAAGTTTCCTGGTTAAAGCCGGCAAACCGGAAGATCAATTTTCTGAGACTTCAACACTCGTTTCTGAAAGATACGCATTCAAAACGACTCTACAGATACGCAAGGTCGAAATTATTTATTGCCAAACTTCTTAAATATTTCCATATATGTGATCCGGATCACACAGTCAATGATTAGGGAAACCAGAAATCCGGAAGACAATCACCAGATGGAAATGCTGAAAGATCAGTGGCCCAGAAATTATTTTTTATATTTAATATAATCCCTTGTTTAACTGCTGCTGTAAGCTTATTATGGAGGATCTTATCTACCGGCAATCTGTGACCATCCGGGGTTACGATGTCGATGTGATCATGAAAGCTGGTATCACTGCCCTGATCCGGATTCTACACGAAGCAGCCGTTGATCAGGTAGTTCAACTCGGATTTTCTGCGCTCCAGCTTGAACCCCGCGGCCTGGGCTGGGTGTTGTCTCATCAGTACCTGGAGATTATCGAACGGCCAAAATTGGGTGACCAGGTGACTGTTGTCACTTATCCTTCGGGCATTGACCGGGCTTTTACCTACCGGGATTATTACCTGTATGACAGGGAGGAGAAACTGCTGGCCAAGGCAGCCACTACCTGGACCCTTCTGGATATTCACAACCGGAAATTGGCCGAATATCCAGAAGACATTCGATCTATTTTGCTTAGAGCCAATACCTTACCTCATCTTACAAGGGCAGTTCAGCCCCGGTTACAGATCGGTGAAAGCAAGGCCACCAGGTCATTTAATCCGGGATTTTTCGAACTTGATTTTAACGGTCATGTCAGCAATCATTATTTTTTCAAATGGATGCTCGACCCGCTCTCTTTTGATTTTCTCACCGGGCATGAGCTGATGGATCTCAACGTAAAATTCAGGGGAGAAGCTTTCGCCGGAGATACCATCACCGCTCACATTGCAGGGGAAATGCCGGACAGAATTCTACATTGGCTGATGAAAGGGAAGGAAGTCATTGCCATCGGAATATCCCGGTGGAAGCAAAACCCCGAGAGCCGTCGCCATCAATTAGGGCAATTCCTGCAGTAATCCGGACACTTTCCGTCTCAGAGCACCTTCAGGTAACCGGGAGCTGAGTCCAGCCAGTATTTCCTTCGTACCGATGAGGTCACCCTCCCTGAGGTAAACAAGAGCCAGATACCACTCCAGGATATCCTGATAAAGGTCATCCACCGGTACATCTCTGTAGGAGAGCAGAAGATTTCTGGCTTCCTCCGGCCGCTCCTGCTCAAGCAGGGCAACAGCCAGGTAGAGATCTCTCATAGGTGCAATCAAAACACTATCCGGCAGGGTCTGAATTTCCGTTTCCACCTTCCGCCACTGACCCTCCTCATAAGCATTGGTCAGTGTTTTGATCCGGTCTTCTTCCAACCCACGCCGTGAAAGGACAAACGGATAAGGTTCATAATAATCCGCATAAAGTTCCGATAAGTCTGCTGTGGATTCCCTGGATGAAAAATAAGCCAGAACAATCACCAGAAAAGAGGCAGCCAATAGCCACCAGTGAAACCTTCCCATACCAGCCATCCGGTTATTACCCCTGGATCTCCAGATAACCGTCCCGGTTTTTACCACAAAATCCTGAGCGGCCTTATCTCCTATTGCCTCCCTGATCAGCCGCTCATGACTAAGACGGGCATCAAATTCCGGATCCATGCGACACCGCTCTTCCACGGTCTTACGATCCTTTTCGGAAAGCCGGTTCTGACAATAGTCTTCGATCAAATCCTGATCGTCCCTCATCGATGGTATATTTTCAAAAGTTTTTCCGCGATCTCCTTCAGCTTTTCCTTGCACAAATATTTTTTTCTTTTGGCATAATCCAGGGTCGTATCCAGCAAATCGGCTATTTCCCGGGTGTTTTTACCCTCCACATAGTACTCGAGCACCTGCCGGCAATCGTCATTCAACAAAGTAAATGCCTTGATATATGCATAGTAGTAGATATCTTCTTCATTTGTTTGCGGCTCACCATACTCCTGCTCTGTTTTCTGAGTCCGGGTCTTGTTGGCCAGGTACTGAAACCACCGGTTTCGATAAATAGCCCGAAAATAGGCTTCGAGATTGTCAATTGCCAGACCTTCCGGTCGATTCAGATTGCGGTAGAGATAGTACAGACATTCCTGAAAAAGATCTCTTGCATCTTCTACCGTACCTTTATTGTTTCTGACGAAACGATTCAATCCCGGAAAAAATCGGTGGTACAGCCCTTCAATGGCTTCCACCTGACCGGTCCGCAATTGCTCAACTAATCTCTCTGTTTCATTACGATCTCTATCCATTATAGTATGTTTCCAGAGCGAAAAGTGACATTCAACAGACCGAAGGTAAATAATAACTCCAGTATTACTAAAGGGACAGGTCATCCAGAACGTTCGTAAAAACGTTAAAATGTCTCTGAAAATCAGCCGATTTTACCCGAGAATACTAACTTTCGTACGAACTTATGTCCTGTACAAACCTCGAAGTCAGTCTGACGCTGATTATTGCTCTGGTAACCTTAACCGGAGGGTACAGCCAATCATCCCCTGTTGGGGAACTACCGGCACTGGTGAGCCGGGCAAAAAACCTTCAGCAAGCCTATCAGTTTGATAGTTCAACCGTATGGTATAAGAAGGCGATCATCGCCCATGAGGCATTGTCTGACTACTGTACGGTCTATCGACTCAGAAATGAAGTAGCCTACAATCTGCTTGATGCGGAAAGAGATCAGGAAGCCGTTAACTATATTGACGATTGTCTCAGGGAATTTCAACACAGCCAACACTGCCCGGATACTTTATTGCACGTCAATCTCCTGATTACCCGACATATCATCTACCGGGATGTCGACCGCATCAAACAATCAAAACCACCACTGGATGAAGCGTTGAGACTGGCCATCTTGAGCGGTGATACCGCTTCACTGGCAAAGATCTACAATAACCTCGCAGCTTATTATGGATCGGAAGGAGCCAATTACCTGGCGTTGGACTGTGCAGAAAAATCCATGGAGATGAAAGAGCAACTCCTCTCACCCAGGGACCCATCCTATCTGCGGGGTCTCTATGCGATCGCCAATTATTCGGAGCGGACCGGAGACTACGAAAAAGCCTACCTCTACCTGGATTCGATTATTCAGATCGCCGCAGATACCGTTTATCCTAACATTGCCGATACCTATCATTTAATGTCGCTGGTTTGCATACGTCGTAAAGACTTCACCATCGCCCGGAAATATGCAGAATTATCGACGATCTATTTTTCCCGTCAATTTGGTCCGGAAAGCCGGGCTGCATCCTATGGCTATATGGAACTGGGAATGGCCCACCTGGCATTGCAGGAGATGGAGGAAGCCATTGCCAATCTTGAGCGGGCATTTAAAATCCGTCGGGACAAATTCGGGCCGGCTGACCGGCTGACCCTGAGCACACTATCGCAACTGATCCAGGCCCAGATGATCCTGGGTGATACAATGTCATCTATTGAGCGCTATAAACAGGTAGTGCAGGACTTCACCAGGGAATATGAAGTGAGCAAATCCGAAAAATATGCCCTAAATCTGCTGGAAATCGGAGAATTGTATCAGGGAGCGGGCCTGAGCGACTCTTCCCTTCATTATTACCGTCGAGGCTGGGAACTGGCCAATCAATATTATCCCGCGGGTGACCGGGTACACAGTCGGGCAAACCTGCTTCTGTCCGGAGCAGTACCGTTGGATCAAAGAGAACACTACAGCCGGATGGCGCTTTTTCATCTGACCGGTGATTCGTCCCTTCACGAGCTCAACCGCTCTACCATTGCCTTTGCCAACGATCAGTATGCCGTCCTGATGGTCTATTACCAGCATGCCAAAAACCTTTTTGCAGGTTTTGAAGAAACACAAGATCAACGGTACCTCGAAAAAATCATCATCTTACAGCCCCAGTTTGATCTGATCAAGGATGAAATATTCGGCCAGTTTCTCGCTGCCAAATCAATCATCGAATCAGCACCAATTATCCGCGAAATCAGTCTTCTCAGACTCCGGTCGAGTCATCTGCTATATCAAAAAACCGGTGATCTGCATTACCTGGACCATGCCCTGCTGGCCATGGAAGAGAACAAGAATATTCTGCTCCAAACCCAAATCCATGAAAAGAACCTCAAATATCTTTTGAATCTGCCCGATTCCCTGCTAAGACTGGAAAGGCAATTACATCTGGAAATCAATCAGCTGGATCAGACTCTCCGGCAACAAAAAAATGATAGCCTCCGGCAACGAAAACTTGACCTCGAAAGGGCTTATTTTGATCTGCGTAGAAATATTCTTTTACAATCAAAGAAAATAGATGATTGGACAGGTAGACGGAATCTGACCATTACGGAAATCCGGAAAAAAATCAGCGATGACCTGCAAATCATCCACTATTTTCTGGATGGGAATGAACTTTATATTTTGTCCCTGTCAAAAAACAATCTGGAACTGACCAGACAATCATTTGATGCCCGGGACCGACATGAATTGGCTGATTTTATTGATCGGTTGCAGAGACCAAACAGCACCATGGATGAGAAGGATCTATGGAACTATGCCCACAATTTGTATTTAAAATTAATTGCAGGAAATATTGCACCCAAAATCACCCGGTTGGCCATTTTACCCGATAATGAGTTATTCATGATCCCGTTTGATGTATTGCTGGAAGAAAGGCCCCGGTTGGATCAATCGATCAGCGATTGGCCATTTCTGATCAGGAAATATGAAATCACTTACCTTTCGGGATTGAATAACCCGTCGATCCATAATGATCATCGACAGGCAGCCGTCTCTGTAGCTTTTGCCCCCTTTGTACCTGGCATTGATCCCGGACCGATCAGACTTCCGATCCTGAAACACTCCGAGGATGAAGTGGAGATCATCGAAGATCTTTTCAGGATGCAAAAATATACCGGAAAAGATGCAACGGAAGAGCGTTTCAAACAACTTTCCAACCGTTTAAACATCCTGCACATTGCCTCCCATGCCATAGTCAATGACGATCGACCACTGCAGTCAAATATACTTTTTTATCCTTCGGGGGGCAGCGACGATGGAAAGCTGGAATTATGGGAATTGTACACAATGGATATTCCCGCCAATCTGGCTGTTCTATCCGCCTGCCAGGCTTCCGACGGTGCTCTTCTGAAAGGGGCAGGCATGCTTAACCTGTCCCGGGGATTCTATACCGCTGGTACTGATCAGGTGATTTCAAATCTATGGCCGGTACAGGATTATGCTGCCCGCCAACTCATGCAGCTGTTTTATTCGGCACTGAAAGAGGGAATGGATGCCGCCAAAGCCCTGCGTCAGGCCAAGCTCCGGTATATGAGCCGTGAAATCGGACCAGTCGCCCACCCTGCCTATTGGGGAGGATGGATGATCCAGCAATCCGGTCTGCCGGATGCTGAATCAAAGCTGACGATAAGTTGGTGGTGGTTGATGCTCCCGGGATTCATGCTTGGTCTGGCATGCTGGCTCTATTTACGGGAGAAAAAGCTGGTTTGATTCTCAGGGAGACCATTACGTTTTCCGGCATCTCCCAATCCTGTGAATCCAGGCAAGGCAGGCCATGACCGGGGGTGGGGACACCTCATTCAGAATTAATTATTTTTCATAAAGGAAATGGAAATAAGTACTTTATTTATCTGATTGTCAATTATTTAAATAGTGATTTGAAGATCAGGATCCCGCCTACAGGAAAAAAATAATGTTCCGGTGTGTCACTTCCTTCTCCATCATGGGACTATAATCATGTAAAACATACAAAAGACAGTTCGTGCCAGAAGGGCGGGATTAAACACTCAAGTCGCAGTATAGCGCACCGTATAGACTTCAGATTTGCCAAAGATTGCACATTACAAATCCAAACGGTAGAAGTAAAGATTATATGTGTGTAACATTCAGTACCTGAAACCCTGGTCTCCGGAAAAGCCCGGAGACCAATTTTTTATCTGCCACCTGCCAAATGCTTCCTTTTACATTTGAGAGTCCGCTCTGAATATTAAGGAGAATGGTATAACTGTGAAGTCCCGGGCTGTCATTGAATTTTCGCTGCCTCCTGTTTCAGGGATCGTACGGATAAATGCTGGCCAGGATATCAATCGCCTCATCCTCATTGCCATCCATAAAACCAATAGCAACCACCAGATTAGTCGGACTCTCGGTATCCAGTAGACAGGACACCAGCAGAAAATCGTAAGACCCATAGTTATCCGGTGCAGCGACGACAAAATAACCCTTCAGATCTCCCAGATCAATTTCGTCACCTTCGACTGCCGCCCGGTCGAAAGTGGCCAGGTCTTCAGCGATATCAAGAGTGGCTTCAGCCAGATGGTCGAGTGTGACATTGGCATCCGACCAGGGCATCAGGGTCACCGCAATGATACCATCACTGCTTACTGCGGTAAATTCATTTTTATTATTCACCTGGACATTAAAATCGCTGGCTACCTGAAAACCGATACCGTGATAATCCCATTCGAATGATTCCTGAGCGCTCAGGCAGAAAGAGGTTGCCACCAACCCCAGAGTCAGTAAGACGAGGCTTGCTTTGATTTTCATTGGAGATTTTATTTGTGCCGAAGGTATGCTTCTTTTGGCCATCTAAGGTTCCTAAGCTCATAATTATTTTGGTATGAAGAATGCTCTCACAACTCATTAAACCCGGAAAAAATTTACAAGTAACGGACCGGTTACCTGACTTTACTTTTGGCTGGAGTCTGAACCCCTGGTCTGCCATATCGGCTGAATTCCAGTATAAACCATAGAATCCCCACCGTAAATAGAAGGGCTGATAAAAGTAATACCCCAAAATGAACTCCGATCTCCTTTTGTACTTCCCCAAATTCAACGCCTGCTATCCGCTCCAGATACACCTGGGCCACCCCGGCGGTCGCAAAAGCCAGTGTCATGCCAGCCATACCCAGATTGGTGAGCCAAAAAGGATAATACCCCATTGCCTGCGGTTTTTTTCCGGTAAGCTCAGGCATGACATAACTGATGAAGGTCAGCACGATCATACCGTAAGCACCCCAGAATGCCAGATGGCTATGCATGGCCGTTACCAGGGTCCCATGGGTGTATAAATTCACACCGGGTATGGTATGAGCCAGTCCCAGCAGTCCGGCTCCAATAAATGAAACGATGGCGGTCCCCAGCGTCCAGAGAAGGGCAATTTTATTGGGATGCTTTTCTTCCCGCTGGCGATATGTGACCATGGCGAAGATGGCCATACCCAAAAACGTCAGTGGTTCCAATGCCGAGAATATCCCACCAATCACCAGCCAGTATTCCGGAGTACCGATATAATAATAATGATGACCGGTTCCTAAAATACCGGAAATAAAAGTCAGACCGACGATGAGATAAAGCCATTTTTCAATCTGCTCCCGGTCAACACCGGTCAGCTTTCTCAGTAAATAAGCCAACATGGCGGCCAGGATCAACTCCCAGGCCCCTTCCACCCAGAGATGAACCATCCACCATCGAAAAAAGGAATCGACTGTCTGATTGTCAAACCAGATCATACCCGGTATGTATAAAAGCGCGGTAAAGACAAGACCCATGACTAATACCAACGCGGTTGTGGTTTGCTTTTTACCCCGGAAAAGGGTAGACAGGATCAGGTATAAAAACAATAAAATATTGCCCACCATTAACCAGTCGAGCGGGCGGGGTATTTCGAGAAATTTCCGGCCTTCCCAATAATTAAAATGATAACCGGTCACTGCCGCCAGTCCAATCATAGCCAGTGTAATCAATTGCAGATACGCCAACCGGCCGCGCACCAGATCAGTCTCTGCCTCTTCCGGAATAATATAATAGGTGGCGCCCATAAATCCGGATAATATCCAAAATACCAGCAGATTGGTGTGTACTGCCCGGGCAGTGTTAAACGGAATAATTGGGTGCAAAAAATCATAACCCAGGTGGGCAAGCCCCAGGATAAAGCCATAGATCAACTGGAGACATAGCAAAATCAGGGAGAGGATAAAAAACCAGTAAGTGATGTTTCTTGATCGGTCAGGCACCGGATTAATCCATTTATTGGTCTGGAATTGATTTATATTTCGGTGGTGCCGGAAATCCGTTGAGCTCCACTTTTCCAATCCAACGTAAAAATGCTACCAGATCAGCGGTCTCACCGTCTGAAAATGCATAGGCCACCATCCGCCGGTCCCGGGGAGCCCAGGGAGTTTCCGACATCAGCACCACTCTTACATAATCCTCACCGCGACGGTCAATGACTTTGGTTAATTCCGGTGCATAATACGCACCCTCACCCAGCAGGGTGTGACAACCGGCGCAATTATGGATTTCCCACAGTTTTTTACCGCGGACAACTTCCGGGGTCAAGCCTTCTGCATGGGTGCGCTGAGGCACTTCCCTGCTCAACGAATGCCAGGAAAGCCCCAGAAAGATTAAGAAAGAGACCGACGTTCCACCCAGAAAAAAATTCCTTGCCTGTTTGCTTGAAATCATACCTTCTTAGGGATTATGGAAATAAATGATCTCCAAACGATCATCCATTTGATGTTTAAATAATCACCGGATGACCTCCATTATTATCTCTTTAAAGATATCAGAATTTATCGTCAGGGCACCTTTAATATCTCTGAAATTGGGCAAATTCAAAAAGGACAAGCGAGTCGGGCATTGCGAGGAAACCAAGGAGGCTGTTGAAATACCCGCCTCGCGCTGATCTGAGGTGCCCAAAAGGATTCCACATCAATCAATGACCAGCCTATCCGTCTATGCCATCACCTCCTCATATTTCATCGATCCTCGATCCCGATTATGGTGTATGTATATTGTTATTTTGGGATTTCAACTACACTGTTTTCCCAATCATTAGTGTCTATTTGAGCTTTCCATGAAAAATTTTAATTACCTTCAAGACAATCTGGTTTCATCCAGATTTCTCCAATCATTAAACCACAATCTCAAGATATGCGCGTCAAAAATTCTATCACAGCCCAGAACTTCATATACTGGTACACTGGAGTTGTCCGAGCCTTATTGGTATTGGTCACCTTCAGTTTTATCCTGTTCACTGCCTGCAAAAAAAGCGGTCCTGCCAGTGATGACACCGATAATATCCGGGGTGTGGTGACGGGTGAGAATGGTCCCGAAGCCGGTGTATGGGTGATTGCCGAGACACACGATTTGCCCACCCGGTTTGCCAGGATCGTTGTCACCGACGATCAGGGCAGGTATTTAATTCCAGATCTGCCCGAAGCCGGCTACTCGGTTTGGGTTCGTGGCTACGGCCTGGTTGACTCTCCGAAGGAAAGTGCCACGCCGGGTAGTGAGCTGAATCTTACAGCAATATCGGCCCCGGATCCGCAGTCAGCTGCCCGGTATTATCCGGCCGGATACTGGTTTTCGCTAATGCAGGTTCCCGATGTCAGTCAGTTTCCGGGAACTGGTCCGGAAGGTAACGGAATTTCGCCTGAAATAACTACCCAGGCCAATTATCTACGCAGCATTAAATCGGGTAACTGCCTGGCCTGTCATCAGTTGGGAAGCCTTGGGACCCGGGAAATTCCGGCAGCCCTTGGCAGTTTTAACAACTCGAGGGAAGCCTGGGCCCGCCGGGTACAGTCCGGACAAGCTGGAGCCAGCATGATTTCCGGCATCCACAATCTCGGTTTTGACGGAACCATCCGGATGTTTGCCGACTGGACCGACCGGATCGCTGCCGGTGAGGTACCACAAGCCCCTCCCCGTCCCCAGGGTATCGAGCGTAACGTGGTGATTAGCCAATGGGATTGGGCGGACCCGAAAGCCTATCTGCACGATCTGGTATCAACTGACCGGCGAAATCCTACGCTTCATGCCTATGGCAAATTATACGGCGCTCTGGAAGCCAGTGCCGATTATCTGCCGGTACTCGATCCGGTCACTCACGAAACCAGCCAGATACCGCTGACCGTCAGAGATCCGGCAACCACGGTGGCGTCGGGACCGGAAATGCCTCAACCTTCACCCTACTGGGGTAATGAACCGATCTGGAACAGCAAAGCCAATGTGCATAATCCGATGTTTGACGCTGAAGGCAGGGTCTGGATCACCGCAGCGGTCCGCCCGCCCGATAATCCGGATTTCTGTAAAACCGGATCTGATCACCCTTCAGCAAAGCTGTTTCCGCTAAACCGGTCCGGAAGGCACCTGGGCGTATACGATCCCAGGACTGGAACTTACACCCATTGCAGCACCTGCTTTAGCACGCACCATCTGATGTTTGCCGAAGATGAAAACAATACGTTATGGACCAGCGGTGGTGGACCGGTTATCGGTTGGTTAAACACCAGAAAATTTCTGGAGACCGGAGATGAAGAGGCCTCGCAAGGCTGGACGGCTCTGATTATTGACGCCAATGGAAATGGCCAACGGGATGAATACGTCGAACCCGACCAACCGGTAGATCCCACCAAGGACAAGCGCATCAACCGGGGACTTTACTCGGTATCACCGGCACCGGATGGTTCGGTATGGGGCTCTACGCTGGGATACCCTGGTGGGGTCGTACGACTGGATCCGGGCACTGACCCACCGCATACTTCTTTGGTGGAATATTATGAATTGCCACTGGATGACCAGGGTGAACCCATTGAAGGCTTTTCTCCGCGGGGTATGGATGTAGACCGCAACGGAGTTGCCTGGGTGGCGCTGGCCAGCGGGCATATGGCCAGTTTTGACCGCAGCAAATGCGCCACCCTCAATGGTCCGGAGGCGACCGGACAACATTGCCCCGAAGGCTGGACATTCTACACCGAACCCCTTCCCCAAATGAAGGGCGTCGAATATTCGGGGAGTGCCGAGTCCAGCTACTACACCTGGGTGGATCAGTTTAATACGCTGGGTTTGGGTGAAAATATTCCGATCAACACCGGAAATGAATCGGAAGGCCTGCTTGTGCTCAAAGACGGTGAATGGGTCGTACTCAGGGTGCCGTATCCGCTCGGATTCTATACTAAATGGCTTGACGGCCGGATTGATGATCCGGATGCCGGCTGGAAAGGAAGAGGGCTCTGGGCAACGATCAGCACCCGAGCGCCCTTTCATATGGAAGGTGGGAAGGGCACCTCCAGTAAGGTATTCCAGTTTCAGTTAAGGCCGGATCCATTGGCAGACTGAGTATGGTTTGGTGGACCTTCGGATGTCAGGGTGAGCCCTTCGATTGTCAGGGTGAGCCTGTCGATTGTCAGGGTGAGCCCTTCGATTGTCAGGGTGAGCCCTTCGATGCCTCAGGGCAGGCTCTGTCGAACCCTACCCTTCGACAGGCTCAGGGTGACGTTCGGGGGTGTTCAGGGTGAGCTTGTCGGGGTGAGCTTGTCAGGGAGAGCTGTCAGGGTAAGCTTGTCAGAGAGAACTGTCAGGGTAAGCTTGTCGACCCCCCCAAAGACATTTTGCAAGAACCTCCGTAAATAAAGATTGTTGGATATTCGTATAAAAAACAAATAGTGATCGATCACCCTGGCCTGAATTATTCAATGCATTCAATCAAAAATTCATGAAATATTCATTGTCGCTCGGCAGCATATTTGGGATTAAAGTACAAATCCACTGGACATTCCTGATCCTGTTGGGCTGGATTGTTCTAAGCAATATGAGAGCCGGTGCCGGCATGCAGCAGACGATCTGGGCGGTATTGTTTATTCTCGCCATTTTTGCGTGTGTTACATTTCATGAATTTGGTCATGCCCTGGCTGCAAAACGTTTCGGCATTGTGACCAAAGATATCACCCTTTTACCCATTGGAGGTCTGGCCCGGCTGGAATCCATTCCCGAAAAACCCAAAGAAGAATTAATTGTCGCACTGGCCGGGCCCCTGGTCAATATTCTGATCGCCCCGGTTTTGTATCCGTTTTCCAATTATGCTTTAAACATGGAAAATATGGATCAGCTGGCTGCCATCAATGGTACCAATTTCGTTTTCAACATCATGATCATTAATCTCTGGCTGGCCATCTTCAATTTGATCCCTGCCTTCCCCATGGATGGTGGCCGGGTTTTACGCGCCTTACTTTCCTTTAAACTGGAACGGCATAAAGCAACCCGGTTGGCAGCCAATATCGGTCAGATGGTGGCCATTGGTTTTGTCATTCTGGGCTTCATGGCCAATCCCTTTCTGATTTTTATTGGATTCTTCATTTTCCTGGGAGCACAATCAGAAGCCGAATTAACCCATGCCCAGTCCATACTGAAAACCTACACCGTCAAAGACGCGGTCATGCATCATTTCCAGACCGTCCGGCCGGACGATACGATTTCCGCAGCAGTACAAATGTTGTTAAATGGTCAATGCCGCAGTTTCCTGGTCGTTGACGAAAGTAGACCGGTCGGCACACTGGACCGGGATGAAATTATCCGGGCAATCAGCACCCGGGGAGAAGAGGTAAAAATTGGTGAGGTCATGAATAAAGATCTTACCTTCCTGCAAGCCGAAATGCCCCTGACCGATGCCTGGCCTCAGATCCAACGGCAGAAATCCCTCATACCGGTGATGCAGGGAAATGAACTAATCGGTACGCTCGACTCTGAAAATGTCATGGAGTTCATTATGGTCAAAGATGCACGGCGTACCCCACAGAAGATCAACGGACTAAAGACCAGCCATTAGATACCGGCACCAGCGATGAAATCTGTTCAGCCATCATCAGACAGCCACCGAATCAGGTTGAACAGATCCATCAAAAGGGTTTTTCTATGAGCACCGGTTTAATACCGGCCATAAATTTCCAGAGCCTTCAACATCGATTTTTCCCGGGTAATGATCGGAACCATTTTTGATTCCTTGTCATCATAGTCGGCCAACAATTTGATCACCTCATCTGCCGCGTCAAACGGTACCACTACTACCCCATCATTGTCACCGACAATGTAGTCACCGGGATGCACCATTACCTCGGCACACATCACCGGTTCCTGCTTTGATACACTGACCATCCGGCCGACGGAAGTCGCAGGGCTGATCCGGCGGGCATATACCTGATGTCCGATTTTGCGGAGTTCTGTGACATCGCGGATGGCTCCATCAATGACCGTACCTTCCAGACCGCGTACATGAGCAGCGGTAGCCATCAGATTACCCATTCCGGCGATCTCCAGCCCATCTTCCAGCACGTAGACCAGGACGCTGCCAGCTGGTGCCTCATCAAGAATCTGAAGGGCGTAATTGGGATAGGTCCGGGTATCTGTTTTTAGAACCGGCCTCAGCAAAGCAGTCCAGGCTCTTCCGACAATCTTCTTTTCGAAAATGGGCTTCATATCGGCCGACATCCAGCCCCGGGCACCGGTCACAGTCTCGACCGCATCGGCGATGTTACCGGTACTGTTTTCCGGTTTTCGCAAGACCGCAATCACCTCTTCCGGTGAGCGTTTTCCTGTGGTAGCCACCGTGGCACCAGCCATACTCTGTGCTTCGGAAAAACCGGTCGACAGGAATGAAAATACCAGGCACAACAACCCGGAGATATAGGCGGAATATCGAATATAAGAAGACATATGCAATGATTTTATGTAACTTTTAATAGGTGGAAATAATGATTGAGAAATCGAATATATGAAATCATCCAGAGGTGGAGAACAGATCGCACTGCCGACAAAGGAAGACCAACCAGGTCCAAACCCGAAAAAGAAGCATAGCGCCGCATCTCCAGAGATATTCCAACGGGAGCACGGATTCATTTTTAACGTTTGTTTAACGGGTCAGGGTGCCGAAATGAGTTGGGCAGCCCTGCTGTCTTTCATGGGAATGATGGCCTCCAGGCTACCACTGCTCTTGATCTTCACCCGCACCCGTACACTGTCTTCATCCATGGAGATGATCCTGGCTTTAACCACCGGTATTTCACTAGTGAAAGGCAGTAAGATCCAGACGAAGGTATTATCTCCAATTCCCTGCCGTGAATAGCTGGCCGTGGTATTGGGTTCATAAGCGTTGTAAACCGGACTATACCAGCCCTGGATCTCCGGCTCTTCCTGTCCTTTGATCAAATCGACCTGCCATTGTTGATCTCCAACCGGAATAATCATGAGGTTTCCACGGGGATTGGCCGAATAAGTAACCGCTTTACGGCCTGTTCTGACCTCAGAATCCGGATGCCAATGCCAAAGGGCCTCGATGCGGGGAGTGCCGTTCGATTTCGTCTGATCAACCACTATCCAGCAATGCCCTCGTATATACATCACAGCCCGGTTATGCCGATGATGCCCGCTAGTGTCCAGAAAAGTGTCAAATGAGCCCGATGCATAGTCAAATCCGGGCTCGATACGGTATTGCATTTCCGGTACCGGACTGTCGGCCAGCCTGGGTCCGGGTGCCTGCCCCTTGCCATTAAACATCAGCAGGTTATGGCTGGCGCTTCCGGTAGCGTACCTCCTGAATTTTTCGGCCACCGCTCCCCGGTAGGCAAAACGCCCGCCATCGACCAGCAGATCCCGGCCATAGGCCGACACCGAGAGATGGAGCTTGTCATTGTGCTGGTGACCACTCCCCCATGGACCGATATCAAAAAATGACCAGTGGGCATCGGCATCATAGCCGCTCCGGGAGATCAGGTGCCCGGCCCAGGGAAAGAAAAAAGAGGGGCCATCTGCCGGCTCTTTCCCCCGCTGACCATTGGTAGCGATATACTCCCACCCCGCATGCTGATCCAGGGTCTTTAAAGCCAGTATCCGGCTCCGGTTACTAAGCAGATCGGCATCGTTGTTGAGGATGCCATAGCCATCTGGCCGCATGGTCAGGGCCAGATAAGACCACATCGTATCGATGGTCCTGGTATAGTATTCCGGCAGGGGTATGCCTGCCCGGTCACAAATGGCCTGGTACTGCATAAAATTATCGAGTGCGACCAGGTGATAACTGGAGGTCAGCTCGGTCTGAACCCCGTCAGGATAGACCTGATCCTGCATACTGCTGATCATGGTGCTGGTCGTATATTGGAGCCAATCGCCGGATTCCCGGTATTCAGGCCAGTAAGCGGCAACGGTGGCCAGTCCTGAAATCTCCATGGTGAGCCAGTTATTCTGGGCATGGAAATTCCGGGCATAGTGGGCATGCTCCGGCAGACTGGCAAGGATCAGTAACCGGGTTGCCGGAGAGATGAAATCGGTCCGGATTAGTTCAAAAAATACCCTGGCCCAGATCTTGACCCTGAAGCTTACTTCCAGGCCACGCCACATGGCGGTGCTGCTTTTGACCCCGGGATAGGGCCAGCTGCTGGTGATCCAGTCACTGATAAACCGGTCGATATACTGCAAAATGGCCCGGTTGCCAGTCTCGTACCAGGTATCGAGCAAGGTCCGCACGATGTAATGGCGGTTGAGGGCCCAGGCCCATTCGATGTCGTTTTCCGGACCATTGTGAAACCAGTCCAGACGACCATCGGTTAGCCTGGGAACCTTTCCTGCTACCCGCTGGAAGGTGTAGATATCCTGCAGGATCGAGTCGGCTTCGGCAGTGGAACCGTTGGATGCAACAGGTAATTCCCGCTTAAAAAAGCCGGCACTTGCTGACTGCCGGTAATAGTCGAGCAGATGCCGGCTGGCTGCTACCAGCTCCCCTTTACCGAAGGCCTGGCTGACCTTTTCCAGGCCCGGCTTGTTCAGATCCAGTAGCTGCAGCAGGGCACGGATTTTCTCCGGATAAGCCAGGCAGACATCTTCGACCGTCGAAAGCTGGTCCGGGGATGCCTGCGCCGGGATTGCTATTGGCACTATGGAAAGAATAAATATGGAAATAGCAGTGATTCTGATCATGGTTAGTATCTCAATGAAGGTTGAGGAAATATAGTGGAAAAAATGGTAGTAGACGCTGGAGCGGCGATTTTAATCGCCGAAGTACTATGCATGTTGGTTCATGGACGAATGAATTCGCCCCTCCATGTCCATAGAAAAAATCAACTAGCCCCTGGAGCGGCGATTTTAATCGCCGGTCTATGAAGGATGTTTGGTACACGGGCGAATCAATTCGCCACTCCACGTCTGAAGAAAATCAATTGGGACCAACCTCTGGAGCGGCGATTTTAATCACCGAAGTACTATGCATGTTGGTTCATGGACGAATGAATTCGCCCCTCCAGATAGATTAGAAAGTTAATCAGAACCAGCCCTCGAGCGGCGATTTTAATCGCCGAAGTACTAGAACGTTGGTACTCGGGCGAATGAATTCGCCCCTCCAACATTACTGATAATCTGTCGCACCCAGGATGCGTTCTCCCGTAAAAGCATACTGGTCCCACATCGGGAGAGGATGAAAACTGGCCCCCTGCACATCGCGGAACAATCGTTCAAGGGTATTTTTCCGGTAGAAGCTCTGGCCGCCGATGGTCTCCATGGCCTCCTGCACCGTCTGGATGCAGGCCTGGGCTACATTGGTCTTAAGGCTCAGCATATCGAGGGTAATGGACTCAGCCGGTTTAAACCGGTGGTTATCGGTCAGTTTTACCATGGCCTTCCACTGAGTACGGGCACTCATCAGGGTGTTGTTCATTTTACCTACAATATATGGCAGATGCCTTTGATTGCGGTAGTATTTCTTGCCAATACTAAGAGCGATCTCCATCGCTGCCTCGGCAATACCGACATAGGCCGACATGATCAGGGGCATGGCCACTGTGATCACCAGATCCCAAACCGGATGAAAACCGCTTCCCGGCCTGGCCAACACAATGGCTGTTTCCGGTACAAATACCTGATCAAAGACGATGGTCTGTGAACCGGTGGCTCGCATACCCATTACATCCCAGTCATCCAGGACAGATACCCCTTTCGATTTCATAGGAACCGAAAAGTGCAAAACCTGCCAACCTTCTTCCGGATGCTGGTACCGGGCACTGGTAACGGCGACATCGCCGGCTATCGACTGACTGGCAAAATGTTTCCTGGCCGAGAGCAGAAAACCACCTTCCGTTTCTTTCATTTCACCATTGGACTCCAGCCAGTCCCGGGCACCGGTGCTGATCAGTACCAACTGATCGTTGGCCACCTTTTGCAACATGGCAGCCCCTTCACCTTTATGCTTGTATTTCCAGACCGAGGCGGCGATCAGATGCTGATGCATCGAAAAAGCCAGAGCGGTCGAACCACAGGCATGGGCCATGATCCGGATCATGTCGCAAATCTCCGCATGGTCGAGGCCTTCTCCTCCAAGCTCTTCAGGGATGCCTGCTGAAAAATACCGGTGGGTTTTCAGATCTTCATAATTCTCAAAGACAAACCTGCCTTCCAGATCATGATGCTCCGCACGGGAGGCAAAGATCTGACTGAGATCCCGGGTGTGTTTCATCCAGTCTGTTTGTTTCGCTGATAATACTTCCATCTGATTTTAAATTTTTACCGTATGTAATCAATTACAAAGATGCATTGAGTCATACCCCCGGGATTCACCGTGAGGTTCAAGTTATTTGTTTAAAAGGTCAGAATCCTGTTGATCGCACGCCGCTCAGGCGGTTTTGCCCGTCAGCCGGAATTGTCCGGGAGGAAGCCGGTATTTGTCCTTAAAGGCCTTGTTGAAATGAGATGAATTCCGGAAACCGCTTTCATACCCGACTTCATTGACATGGAGATCGGTTGAAAGAAGCAGAGCCCGGGCATACTCCAGCCGTTTTTCTGTCAGCCATTTTCCGGGTGACTGTTGATAGAGCTCTTTAAAATCTCTCTTAAAAGAAGAAAGACTCCGACCGCACAACCGGGCATATTCCTCCAGTGCCAAATCGTGGTGGAAATTCTTCATCATCACCTCATCAAGGTCCGTCTGATCGTGCTGACTCAGTGAAGAAAAAAACCGGGCTATCTGCCGATGCCTGGGATTCATCACGATATTAAACAACAGTTCCTTGAACTTCAATTCCACCAGGTTCGTGGGAATGCTGGTATCCAGTCTGAGGTAATTAAATACGCTGGAAAACAGGGATTTCAAGGGATCATCCACATCGAGCACAAAAATTTGATCATCGATGCTTTGTCCATTGTTCGCTACCCGGAGACTGGTATTTTCCCGCATGAAATTCCGGATAAATGCGTCACTGATAAAAAAAAGCAGGATGCAATGATCCACATCGAGGTATTGCCGGGTAGTGTAAACGCCTCTCCGTACAAAAAGGGCATCCGACGCTTTGACTTCGTACGTTTTACCGGATGTCATCCAGTCCTTGCGCCCGCTGATCACGTAAATGATAAAATGACATTCGGTCAGCAGTTGAAACTGCAGCGTTTCAATAGGACATTTATATTCGACGATCAGGTAGTCTTTTCCTACCAGCCTATTGTATCCGGGATCTGTTCGTAATCTGTTATAGAGATCAAACCTCATGCTGTAATCCGGGCGTCCGTTTTAGAATCCGGTCGATATTACGATATATCTAACGCATTTTAAGGAAAAACTCAGGTCCGGTCGACCTTTGCAGTCGACTGACCGGTGGCAGCAAGCAGGTTTCAGTCGCAAACGTCTATTGCGAACCTTCCAGCTGCCACTCAGAACCCCGCTTCCTTATCCACCAGATTGACCAGCGGGAAACCATGCACATAGCGTTGCACATTTTCGGCGAAAACGGACTGAACCCTTTCCCAGGAATATTGCGACCTGCCTGAGATATGGGCGGTAATGATCACATTTTCGAAGTCCCAAAGCGGATGGTCTGAAGGCAATGGTTCGGGATCGGTCACATCAAGTGCCGCACCGCGGAGATGCCCGGATGACAGAGCAGCCTGAAGTGCCTGGGTTTTCACCACCTTTCCCCGCGAGACGTTGATAAAATAGGCGCCTTTTTTGATCTGTTGAAACTCGGCCTCTCCAAACATACCTTCGCTGATGGGGGTGTGGGGAGCGGCACATACCACTACGTCTGATTGGTTCAGCAGCTTTTCCAAACCTCCGCCATGCACATGATAGAGATCTTCGCAAACATCACCGATCTGCTCCGGATAAAATCCCTGGATATCGGCTGCGATAACCCGCATATCCATCGCACGGGCCCTGCGGGCAATCTGCCGTCCAATCCCTCCAAAACCGACAACGCCCATGGTCAGACCCCTCATTTCCATCTGATCACCCGATCCTCCCCACCTGTGGTCACGCATCTGCCGGATCTGGCTCCCGATCTTCCGGGTAAGGGCAAACAACAGGCCGATCGTATGTTCGGCAATGGCCGGACCATAACAGCCTTTGGCATTGGTCAGTACGACTTCTGAGCGGGTAAAGTCCGGAAAGAGCTGCTTCTCGACGCCGGCCGAAATGCTTTGTACCCAGCTGAGGTTCTCGGCCCGGACAAAATCTTCTTTACTAATGGTGCCAAAATAAACGTCCGTCTGTCTTAAGGCTTCGATATAGGCCTGATCTTTCAACCCATTCATCAGTTGAATCTGCGGTGAGATCACCCGGATCTGCTTCTCAAAGACCTCGCTGAGACCGGACGACATGAGAATCTTGCAGGGCAGCCGGGGTACCGGCTTTTTGTTGAGGAAAACCTGAGATTTTGCATCCAGGTCTGCTGGTGGATAGCCCAGGGCCGGCACTGCCGATAGGGCGATGCCTCCGGAAAGGGAATTTTTGAGAAAATTTCTTCGCGATTTCTTTGAAAAGGATTTCATAAAGGACTGTGAATTTGAATTGAATGTTAAATAAAAGCCAGAGCCATTTCCTTTGGCCGTGCTCAGGGAATGCTTTCCCGGCGAATGAGCCCTTAATATATAATAAATGGCGGAGAAAGTCTAGTGCATTGAACGTACTATTGTGACGGAATCAACGGGACTGACCGGCTGGTCATAGGTCGTTTAGCCTATGCCCTGTTGGGATTAAATCCCCAATTATTTCACATATACAGAACAGCCGTCTTCCACCACGCTGAAGGCATCCAGCCAGTCAGAAACTTAATGCAAAAAAATGAATCAGGACTGACAAAATCCATCCAGCATATTGAAAATTACCTTTGGTTTAACGATATGCCTGTAACGCTTCAGGATAACATTGTTCCGGAATACTATGAAAATGACAATTTCCCCAATCCAATCGAATTTGAAAATTCAACCATTGTCAACCATCCGATAATTTCAGCTTCTATCAATAAACTTTCACATTATGAAATTGAACAAAGATTAAAACGCGAGAAATTAAAACCAAAACTAAAATTAAATTATAATCCGTTATTAGCGACTACCGAAACAACATTTTCCCTAATTATTCTATTAATGACTATAAATTTGGATTTGACTTTTCCATGCCATTGCTGTTAAGAAGCGAAAAAGCAGATATTGTAAGAGGGGAAATAAAAATTCAGGAAACAGAATTGGACATTCAAAATAAGACCAATGAATTGCAGAATAAAATAGAAAATAGTTGGCATCAACAAAAACTTCTTCAGGAGCAAATATCTCTACTCAATCTAAATGTAGAAAACTACAGGCGATTGTTAGACGGAGAACAGGAAAAATATAATTTTGGCGAGAGTTCCGTTTTTTTACTAAACAAGAGGCAGGAAAAATATATCGATGGCAGATTAAAATTAATTAAAATACACATCAAACAGCAAATTGAATTATTGAATTTCCTGTACTACTCCAATCAATTAATAAGAGAATAGAAAAAAGTCGACCGGAAATAAAACAAAAAAATAGTCTCAGGAGAAACTCCTTCCCTACCCTATGCCGCCATAGGGTTGCAGCGTTTCCCTATGGAGATTTCGTCCAACCGAATTCACATAACAACCAGGCCGTACATAACAATAATCACGTCCAAGGCTAAAAGATTCGGGAGCAGAAGCAGTCGGTTTACGGGTTCGGGTTCGTACCAATATTCCAAATAGATAACCGGCATTCCTTTATTTAATAAAAAGTGCATGGAAAAAGTATCTGGATATTGCTTATATTACTACCCACCTTATCGATGTCACAACCAGATATGAAGGTCACCGAAGATTTCCTACAGTCCTTTGCCGATGCTTTTAATGCCCATGACATCCATGCCATCATGTCTCATATGACCGAGGACTGTATCTTTGAGGCTTCGGCAGGACCGGATTTTGACGGTGAAAAATTTTCCGGACAGGACGAAGTTAAAAGAGCTTTCGAAGAGGTATTTGACACTTTCCCTGATGCTCAGTGGAGTCATCCCAGGCACTTCATTTCAGGAAACAGGGGATTTTCCGAGTGGCTTTTTACCGGGACCAGGAAAGATGGTATCCGGATTGAGGTTACGGGTTGTGATTTATTTACCTTTCAGAATGGCAAAATATCCATAAAGAATTCATATAGAAAGAACCGGCAACTGACTTAATAAAAATTCAGACGCTGACAAAAGACAAACGATGTCTGAAAGGATACCAAGATATCTGCCGGGTAGGTCAATGACAACCGGTTCCGGGGCCGGAAGATGGGATATGTGACCCATCAGGGGGACTCAGTCCCTTGTTTGGATTTTGAATTGAATTTACCAGGCTTCTAAATACAGAAAAAAAGCATCCTCAGAGACCAACCAGTGCAGAATCTCTATATTGCATCCAGATAAAGGCGAAACAGGGTCAGAAGGAAATCACTCTGGTGATGATCAACACAACACCACTGTCTTAAAAAGTGAATTGCAGTTTTGCAGGATAAAGATCTCATCACAATTCGGCTGGTATATTTGCCATATTGATGACCAAACTGCCCATTCTCCGTCTCAATGACATTAAAACAACCATGAAATACTTATTACTCGTTCTTTTTTCTTTAATAATTCTTTGTGACCTGTCACTGGCTGCCGGTGAGCAGGACCTGATTACGGTCAAAGGTTCACCATTTGCCATTGCTGCAAAGAAAAAAACCGAAGTGACCTGGAATGGAGAAAAACTGATCGATGGAGACTGGCATTCCTGGATAGCGAATCAGGATGTGGGTTCTTCCACCGATAAGTTTGAAATCTTCAGAGGAATAGGATGGCAATATACCAATGTCTGGAACGAAAAGCAGCCTTTGCCCTGGCGCCGGGAAATCGGGATCTCTCCTGACGGTAAAAAAATTGAGCTAACCTTTCAATCACACCAGGATGCCCTGATGACGAGCTATCCGGCATCCATGATTACCTATAAAATTCTTGTTCCCTTAACGGCACTGGAAAATGCTACCTGGGAGGCAATGACCGGCCGTTCTTACAATGCAGCATGGAAATCCGGAAACTTATCCATAAACACTCCCGATGGTGATATCGTCGGTTTGAAAGCACGCTGGATCTCATTCACAACGCCACATGGTAAAATCACATTCGATTTTAATCCCCATGGTCTCACTACCTATTACACCGCATCGGAAGCAAATGCCATTCAGTCACTATGGTCTCTCATAAAAAAGAAGGATATGATCGAAATGTCATTCTCGGTGCCGGCGACCAACTACGGTGGTGCCCTGCATAGTAAGTTAACCATTTTTGAAGGTGACAGAAATGACTACCTCGACCATCATGCGGTAGATTATTATCACTATTTTTCCGAAATTCCGGCAGAACAACTCTATTGTTTTGGAGGCCGGTCGCCTGCTTTTGTCAATGCCGGAACCTCGGGCTTTGAACCGGCAAAGGGATTTGGCTGGCATCATCCTGAAGACCTGGTATTATCCGGCAATCATTTAAATGGGGTATTGTATTCATCCGTATCATCGACCAGACCCAACAGCTTTGAAACAAGCAATCTTCGACCCGGGTTATATATTGTTACCATCCGGTCAGCTGCCCTTCGGAAAAAGACCGGTCCTTTCACTATTTCACTCAACGGTGAAGCTGTCTTCCAAAATATCAGTATTGATTCCGGGCAGGTTGTCAACCTTAACGCGGTGCGATGGATCGAAGAAGGTAAAGCCGAACTGAAATTTGAAGGCGACTGGGCTGTCAGTGTGCTGGGATTTCAGCTGTTCATGCATACGCAGGAAGATTATTCATTCCGGCGGGCTTTCTGGCTCCGGAAGAATGGATTTTGTCCTGACGTTCTATACGCCAATTACTTCGATGAACCGCCCATGTATGGCAAGTCCGTATCCTACTCCCCGCTGGCAGGCCAGGTGGAAGATATCAGTGCGATACCGGAATTACCGGAACTGGAAACCGCATTGCCGTCGAATGACGAAGAAGGATTGTTATGGCGTTATACCAGTCCACTGGGTACCCTGGGGCCCGACAATTACGGTTCCTTCAGTGAGTTTAACACTCCCCGTAAAATCAAAGAAAGACTTAAGCAGATCCGGGAAGGCGGAGTACAGGCGGTGATCCTCAATGGCTTTCTTTCAAGGCACACTTTTCCCACCCATCTGAAACGGGTTGAAAAAAATATCCGGAAAATTGTGAAAACCGGCCATAAAACAGGCATGAAATTTATTGACCACCAGGACCTCTCTATTTTGTGGAACATGGATATGGGTTTCCGGTTTCTGGCGGCACATCCGGAATACCTGCAGCGAACCCACACCACCGGATTACCCAACTGGGGAATCTGCCCCATCAATCCCCTGTTCAATGAAGGATATTTTACGCCCTACATCATCGATCACATCAGGAACACCCGGATTGACGGTCTGATGGTAGACGAAGTAACCTTTCACGGTAGTAATTTCTGTAATTGCGACCACTGCAGGGAATCATTTAGCAAAGCCACACAATTGATATTGCCTGACGATGAAACCAATCCCTTACTTCGCAACCGTTCATCCAAATTGTGGAAAGCCTGGATAGAATGGAGAAAACACGCCATCGCGCAATGGCGGATTGATCTGAGCAGGGCCACTCATGCGATCAATGACGCATTTTCAAACATGCAATATTATTCAGAAGGCGGCTTCTTAAGGGATTATGCATCGTATGAACAGGGTGGCGACCTTCCTCTCAGTGCAAAATCCATGGATTTTCTGGGCACCGAAATCATGAGCCGCGACATATGGGACGACTACCGGTATACCTTCGCCAGCAGGCATATGTACAACAGCCTCCGTGAAACCTATGGATCTCCGGTTTTTGGGCTGGTGTATCCTTTAGATGAGATCAACTATGCCATCATGGGATGGGCAATGAATAATATGCTTGGGCAGGTTACCTGGTCGCTGGGTAGTATTCAGGGTGAAGAGCGGTTGAATGCTTATTCGGGATGGAAAGAAAACATGAATATAAAAACCGCGACTCCTTTCGTCGATATGGCCATCATATTTTCCCGAAGAACCCGGGACTGGGCCACCGACAATACCATTTACCCGCAAGAGCTGATGGGTACCAGCCAGATGCTCTCCGAACATCACATCCAGCATACGTTTATCCTGGATGATGCATTGCTCAACCAGGACCTCTCCCGGTTCAGGATCTTACTGGCACCGGGTATGGAATGTGTTTCGGATGAACAGTTAACCCGGTTGAAA
The DNA here is from genome assembly GCA_964428345.1 of uncultured Saprospiraceae bacterium. Lineage (GTDB taxonomy): Bacteria > Bacteroidota > Bacteroidia > Chitinophagales > Saprospiraceae > JABDMH01. The sequence continues at coordinate 84,352 of CAYRYD010000007.1, forward strand.
GAATATGTGATCAATGGGGGTACACTCTATTTAACCGGAGATGCATTAAAATATACGTCATTCGGTGAATTACGTGATGCTCCCACCTTCGGAACAACATTTCCGGAAATAAATACCGAAGCAGATTGGGTAGAAACCACCCTGGGCAGCGGCCGGATTATTTACAGCAGACACCGGTATGGTATCAATGACTTTTGTACATCATTTACTATTGGAAACATTTACCAGTACACACCCAATGCCGGATTAACTGCGCTTCATGAAAAAAACATCAGCATGGTGACCGGGAACACACTGTCTTTTCAGGCCCTTTCAATGCCCCCGAAAGTACTCACCTCCGTGTATATGGATCTTAAGGAGGGAAAAAAAGTTACCATGGTACACCTCCTGAACGCCACCGGTGTAAAAATCAAAAATGGCGATAAACTCCCCCTGCCCGATCCCACATTTGAAAAGATTTCGGAAGACCTGATCTTTGAATTATCGGCGCCGGTGATCAGCAGTATATATTATGCAAGCCCGGATACACCGGGTCATCAAACGGTTCGGGCAGAAAAAACAGGAGCTGGCCGGTTCCGGATAACCGTGCCAGCTGGAACGGTCGATAAGTATGGAATTGTATATATTACTCACTAAAACTTAAAAAGTTGAAAGAACAGTCCTGGGCAGACATAATTAACTTTCCAGACTATCTTCCTTTTGCGAAAATCGGGATTCTAAAGAGAAATTCCATACAATAACCAGGCGGTAAAGTCGGGAACACCCTCTTGCAAATCTCCAAAATCGAGGACACATTAATTAATAGCCTGACCAGCCCACTTGGATATCGGAAGAAAAATAGTTCTGATGGACGAAGCTTTAAAATTCTCAGACTGCCTTGAGGTTGATCGTGCTTCATAAATACCCTGCTGGCTTCTACCCTATTTGGTGCATTGGCATCGCTGGTAGCCATCAATGACTTCATCCTGGTATTATCTCTCTCAGGTATGATAGGGGTCACTGCATTTGTCAGTGGATTGCTGCAATTTGCACGTAAAAATAACTTCGTGGAATGACCGAACGGAACAAACAACTGTCGGAAATTTTTCACCTGCTAGGTTCCATGTACCAATTCTCCGGTGAAAAGCTTCCTTTCCGGGCCATGGCCTATCAGAAAGCTTCGCAGGTAATCAGCGCCCTGCCGGAGGACATCAGCCAATATCTCGAACGGGATGAATTGACGGATCTTCCGGGAATCGGTGAAAGCATGGCTCAGGATATCGAAGAGTTTCTCCATAGCGGAACCGTAAAGCGGTTCGAAAAATTGAAGCGAAAAGTACCTTACCGCCTGATGCACCTGATGGACATCAATGGCTTTGGTCCGGAATCACTGAGAAAGATCCATAAAGAGCTGAAACTGACTACCGAAGAACAGGTTATCCAGGCATTGGAGGACGGCCGGATCGGGCAACTCAGGGGCTTTGGACAAAAAAAAGTCGACAACATGCTGAGAGGTCTGAAGCTGTACAAAGCTTCAGAGGAGCGGATGCTGCTCTGGCAGGCGCTTGAAACCGGTGAGGAAATCGTGGAGTGGCTGCGACTCCTGCCGGGTGTGAGAAATATTGAACTCGCCGGAAGCCTGAGACGCAGAAAGGAAACGATCGGAGATATCGACATTTTGATTGCAGCTGATCCCAAAAGCCGAAAAAAAATCGTGGATGAGTTTACATCGGCAAAGTACGCCTCCAAGGTATTGGCCAAAGGTACCACCAGAGCCAGTATCCTACGGAAGACGACGGGCAAACAGATTGACCTGCGATTGGTCAATGAAAATGAATGGGGAGCTGCGTTGCTGTACTTTACTGGTTCGAAGGAGCATAATATTCACCTGCGGTCGATAGCCCGCAATAAAGGCTATAAGATCAGTGAGTATGGCATTTTTAGCATACGGAAGAACAAACGGGTGGCGGGTAAGACCGAAGAAGAAATATACCAAACCCTCGGTATGCAGTGGATGCCACCGGAGATGCGGGAAGACAGGGGAGAGATCGATCTGGCCCGGGATCATAAAATTCCCCGGCTATTGGAACCCGAAGATATCCGCGGTGACATGCAGATGCACTCAACCTGGTCAGATGGCATGTACACCCTGGAAGAAATCGTCGAATTTGTCCGGAGACATTTTACCTATGATTATATCGCCCTGACGGATCATTCAAAGTCATCCCGGATTGCCGGTGGAATGGATGAGAAGGGTTTTCTGAAGCAAATAGAGGCCATCCGGCAGGTCAATGAAAAAATCGGCACAGACTTTTTAAAATCGGGAGCTGAAGTGGATATTCTTCCTGACGGATCGCTGGATCTTTCAGAGGAGGTCCTGGGCCAATTGGATTGGGTTACGGCCTCTATTCACTCCGGATTTAAACACGACAATACAGACCGGTTGGTTAGAACCTGTCAGAATCCATACGTGCATTGTATCGGACACCCCACGGGCAGGCTGATGGGCAGGCGGGACCCTTATCCATTGGATTTTGCCAGCCTGATCGAGGCAGCGAAGGAAACCCACACCGCACTGGAGATCAATGCACAACCGGAACGGATGGATCTGAATGACGAGCTGGCATCCCGTGCGAAACAGGCCGGGGTCAAGCTGGTCATTAGCACCGATAGCCATCGCCTGACCGATTTTCATTTTATGCGATTGGGCGTTTTTGTGGCCCGTCGGGCATGGTGCACGGCCGACGACATTGTCAATACCCATTCATGGAGTCAGGTAAAACGGATGATTTCCGGGAAAGCTTTGGTGAACATGTAATGGCCCCTAAAGATTTGAAGATCACTTGTACAAAAAGATGTCGGACCGGTGGGTATCCAAGGGGTCATGACCCCTTGGACCGATTTAAAAAACCGATCTTTAAATGACCACAAGGCTAAATAAAGGAATGGCGAAAATTGAAATTCAACCGGACTGTGGAAACGCTCCGAGAAAAGCATTTCTAAAAGATTTGCATATAGCGATTGCAAACGGTGATCTGGGCTACCTGGTTTCCATTATTCCCGAAGGAATTACCTGGGATATCGTTGGACAGCAGCAAATCAATGGAAAAGAAGGCTATTTGACGGAAATCACCAGGTATAAACTTTGGAATGTCAAAGAACTTATCATTGACACCATGATCACGCACGGACCAGATGCAAGTGTAAGCGGGCACATCACCACCGCAGACAATGAGCAATTTGCCTTTTCGGAAATTTACCGGTTTAAAGGCGCAGGTGGAAGAACGTTAAAATCGGTAACGACGTTTGTAATTGAGCGATGTTAAACTTTGGTATTTTGGTATTTTGGTATTTTGGTGTTATGGTATTTGAACCGGAAAATAAGGACCTGGAAGCAGGAGTAATGAGCGTCCCTTTATAAAATTACCATACCTTCGGCTCACTACTATTATCGAACAAATGAAAGCCATTTTCTTCCAAATCATTGCCGTCATTTTTGGCGTTTGCATTAACACCAGCACGCGGGAAGTGGGGTTATTTCACGAAGACATTTCCAGACACACCATCTCTGAATCCCTGAAGAAATATGTGGTATCTGATGCGAAAAATATCGCCATCACCAATGTAAGAATCATTGATGGCACCGGAAATACATCAAAATCCGGACAAACCATCCTAATTGAGAATGGCTATTTTAAACAGATCGGGGCAAAGGAAGCCATTAAAATTCCTGAAGGCTTTAAAATCATCAATGCAGCCGGCAAAACAATAATTCCCGGTATGGTGGGCGTCCATTATCATCTACATATTCCGGGGTTTCCCTTTATTGGTGAGGTGGCTGCCAAGCTTTATCTGGCTTCGGGAGTGACCACCATACAAACCTGCGGAGCTGCCTTGCCTGACCAGGAAATCGCACTGGCACAACAAATTGCCGACGGAAGGCATCCCGGTCCTGACATCATCACCAGCAGCCCTACTTTACGGGACCAGGTGGCAATCCCGGAATGATCATACCCCGTGATGAAAAACACATCAGAGACACCATGCAATATTGGATCGGACAGGGGGTCACCTGGTTTAAGGTATACAGACATACCACCCCGGACGACCTGAAGATTATCCTGGACGAAGCTCACCGGAACGGCTGTAAAGTAACGGTCATCTGTGCTCCATCACTTTTGAAGAAGCCACTGATCTGGGCATTGACGGAATCGAACACGGATTAAACAGCGCCAGTGACTTCCGGATAAATAAAGATTACGGTATCTGCAATGGAGACCGAAAATACATGGATCAACTGGTCACATCCGGTCCGGAAGTGAAAAGCATGCAGCAGCATATGATTGACAATGGTGTGTTTCTCACTTCGACTTTATCCATTTATGAAACCAGTGTTCCCCATCGGGCCTATGCCGACGAAATAAGCTCAAGGCCATGTCACCTGCATTATTGAACCGGTACCGGGAAAACAGAAACCGCCATGACCAACAGACCGCAGACGAAATCAGGGAACATCGTCTTAAACGGATTATGGCATTTGAATATCAGTTTTACAAGATGGGAGGACTGCTGGGAAGTGGTGCCGATGCAGGCAGGCATAATCTGCCGGGCTATGGCGACCAGCGAAATTTCGAACTTCTGAGAGAGGCTGGTTTTACAGCGGAAGAGGCCATTCGGATCATGACCGGCAAAGGTGCCAGAATTCTGAACAGCGAAAATATTGGGACCATTGAACCGGGGAAAAGGGCGGATTTTGTATTGCTGGACGGAAACCTGGAAGAAGATAGATCTGCAATCCGGAATGTAGAAACGGTCTTTAAAAACGGAATTGGATACGATCCCGGCACATTGATCGGGGAGACCCATGGAAAAGTTGGTTGATAATAAAGGGGAATCCCCTTCCGTAAATGCGAATCCATTAATCCTGTTTAATTTGCAAAAAAATTGAGGCCCGCACAAAGTCAGTGGGGCACCATTGAAATCTCCTCAATTTTCTATTTTGGAGCAGCGTATTCATAAATTATCGATGAACCTTTCCTTAAATACCCTTACGATCAGATTGTTATCAGGCTGGCGAATTATAGTGCCATTGTTGTACGCTTATTCATTATGCGGCCAGGTTCAAATAGATCATTTTGTGCCTTTTAAATACCAGCTTGATATTCAGTTTACGCCAGTGAAGAAGAAGCAGGTCCGTCAGGAGATCGCTGAAATTATTGAAATGCAACAGGATTTGAACGACGCTGATCTCCGGGAAATGAAATATTGGAATGCTGCCTATCCGTCGTATCGCTGGCATCAGATATTGATGGAAATCAGCCAGTCACACCAGGGGCACAAGAATGGCGGACGAATGGCTATTTTACACCTGGCTATCTATGACGCCCTGGTAACAGTATGGAAGTATAAAAAAGCCAATAATCCGCAATCACCATTCCAAAGCCACCGGAAAGTAAAAAAACTGGGCCGGGCGAGAGATTATTCCCCCTTTGTCTGCGAGTGGAGTGCCGCAGCCGGAGCAGCTCATCAGGTCATCGGTTATTATTTCCCGGACCGCCAAGCCTACCTGGACACGTTGCTGCACCGATTTAAAGTAGCCCGACTGAGAACCGGATTGCAGCTTCCATCGGAGATAGAAAATGGTCTGGAAATCGGTAAGCGGATAGCCGGGCTGTACATCGAGTACGCCAAAACGGATCGTACCGATCAGGTTTGGGAAGGACAGGTACCTGCCAAAGCAGGTTTATGGTCGGGAAATCCGGGAAAACGGGACCCCATGAAAGGTCAATGGAAACCGCTGACCCTGTTGAGACCCGATCAGTTTCGGCCCGGACCACCTCCCTCTGACTGGTCAGCCGATATGGAAGAACTTCGGCAATTCAATGCAACACATCAAACCAGTGATATTGCCTGGAAGTGGAAAAGTGAACCGGTCTGGGACGATCTCATTGAACGGAAAATCCTGGAATACAATCTGAATCCCCTGGAGGCCGCTTTTGCCAATGCTGTTTTTCATACTGCCCGATTTGATGCAACCATTGCTGCCTGGGATGCCAAATATCACTATTGGGGGATTCGTCCTTTTCAGTATGATCCGGAATTCAGACCGATTCTGGCGGACACCCCAAACTTCCCGGGCTATCCCGCCGGGCACACCACGGTTGCCGGTTCGATCGCCGCGGTGCTGTCGTTTTTATTTCCCCAGGATGAAAAGATGTTTCATAACCTGGCCCGGGAATGCTCTGAATCACGCTTTGAAGGCGGTGTTCATTTCCGGACCGACAATGAAGTGGGGCTAGACGTTGGAAACAAGGTTGGCCATCAAGTCATTGAAGTATTTACCAAAGGAAAGCACTAAGTCCCTTAAACAGCAGATCCTTAGGTATCCGCCAGGAAGACAGTACCTCGGAAAGTTCTTTCACCAACCCTTCAAGGTTTACTCCAGGTCCTATTAACTGGTGCTTCCGGATTGATGTGGGTTAAAAAGATGGGAAGAAACCAAAGCTTTAATCCGGAGCCACCAATCCCGGTATTCCTCATCGGAAATAAAAACAAGATGGGTTCGAAAACCTATGAACTCGCCCTCGAACTTGGATGGCCCTACGGGGACATTCCAACCTACGTACTGACCCATAGAAGTTTAATATCAGACCGGAAAAATGTTGAATTCCATTCCGGTGATCTGAACAAAATTGTGAATGACCAGATAAAGACAAAACACAAAAATATTTGGATGGTCGGAGGCGGAATGCTCACAAAAGACTTTATCCGCCTGAAGCTGGCAGACGATATCAGGCTGACAATCCTTCCCATTATTTTAGGCGACGGATTACCATTTATAAACGACCTCCAGCAAGAACAGGCTTTACACCTAAAAGACGCGACCGCCTACAAAAATGGGATGGTGGAATTGTGGTATGAAATCAGAAAATGAATCATGCCGCCGGAAGTGCGCCTTAGCGTTACCCTGAAAGTAAATGCTACCAAAAATAGCGGTGAGTGTATTATCTTCAAAGGATGTGTGACGATAACCCGGAATGAATACTATCTAATTCTTCAGACAACGAACCGAATACCGGAAGTCTTGAACATACTGCCTCTCAATACATTGTCATCGTTATAGACAAGGACCCGCAACCAGCCATTGTTTTCGATCTCTATTTCTGGTCCGTTGCCGGATTAATCCCCGTGTTTTTAAGGGTCGATAAATACTACAGGCGATCCCCGGGATCGGCCAACTTATTGTTTGTGGGGTCGTGGATAAGACTGTCCCGGTGGGTGATCGCAAGTTAGGCCATTAATGAAGCAGATGGTTCGGGGCAGACGACCACCTACTAAACAATGAACGGTAATATCCTTAACATGTTCTTTATTGCCAAAGTCATGCTCTTTTCGTCAATAGTCTCATACAATTCATATCATTCATCTTTTACAGTGTCAGACAAGATGCCCCACCCACAAATCCACTTCCACCTCCTCTGACAATATGCGCAGCACCTGCATATCCTGATGGCCGAATCGTTGTGCTGAAGCGTTGACGCAACCTGATATCATCTGTCATCAACCCTGATCTTGTCACATCGTTTCCAGCAAAATGCACACTTAACATGCCGTTTGCGCCAGCAATGGTCAATGTAATAGGCGTCCCATTAAAGTGCGGTAGAAAAATTAATAGTCGTACAGAGGTACAGATTCGCATATTGGATGGCTGACCGGATGGTTACAGTACCACCTGTTGTCAATGCGGAAGCCGCAGGGTTGGCGGCTGGTTGGTCTTTAGGCTGAATATCCGTAATTTGAGCAAAACCCGGAACCGAGGTTGCAGAGACGGGTACCAACAGACATGAAAGGCAGCGCGTAGCTATCCTGCCCCGATGGTTATCGTGGAAAAATTTCGAAAACCTGGCATAAATAAAAGCGGAAAGTTTTTCCAAATTGTGATTTTTAAGGTTGTCTGTTTGCTTGTCTGCATAAGGATTTGCAGGATTTCAAAATTTACTGAATGAAGCAGGCCCATGCTGAAAATCCTCCAATTCTGAAAATCCTGATTCAGACATTTTCCCCGCCGTCTCTTCTAAAATGCCTTTGCTTTTCCGAAACACCCTGCAAGCGCCGGTTGCAAACCGGCGGCAGCAGGAAGACTGGTCGCCAGCGGGGGAAGCGGAAGACTGTGCACCAGCGGGGTACTTCCTTCAAGCGCCGGTTGCCTTCCCGGCAGCAGCAGGAAGACTGGCAAACGGTCAGGCTTTAAGGCGTTTGACAAGGCGCCCCGCCGACAAAACCACCACCGCCACCGCCCACGTTGTGAACGGAACTAACGGTTGGTGCAGGAGTAGCACCTGGCGGATCATTGTTCCCTGCAACAAATGCGTTGACTGCTGCCGTATCGTTGTTTGCACCTCCGTAACCAGGTAGTCGAATGGTTGTATTAAACCGCTGGCGTATTCTGATATCATCATCTGGCTCAAGCCCAGATCCTGTTACATCATTTCCACTAAGCACCACGCACAATGTTCCATTGTCGCCAGCGGCAGCCCCTGCATCTATTCGAATTCCATTGAGCGCAAAACTTCCCGGGTTCTTCACGGTGTTGCCGGTAACTGTTGCATTCAAATTTGAGCTTCCTTCTTTAGTAGTTAAGAAAATACCATATGGGTTCGCATATTCATAAGCTTGGTTGCCGGTAATTGCAACAGTGGATACTCCTGCCCCATTGCTGACTACAGATATACACGTACCACTTTCGCATCCTGAATCGGGGTCATCAGGTGTACCTATCGTATTGTTTGAAATGGTACCAATCAAAGAGGCTGTCGCTGTGGAAGCGGTACCCAGATTGATATTGATGCCCTCATCGAAAGCTTGTTGGATATTGTTATTACTAATAGTATAGACCACATCAGAAGAACCTGAGGGGCTAATTGTAATGCCTCCACCGACTACATTTGGATCATTGGCGGCAGTAGTATTTAGTACGTTATTGCTAAAAGTGATGTTGGTCGTTCCTGAAGCATCTGCAGTTGTTGAAGTTTGGAAATGATCGCCTTTGTTGTCTGTGAATGTGCATCCGGTAATACTAACAGTCATGGAACCTGTACCATTGTTCTCCAACAAAATCCCGTCATTCCCTGTGGTCATGTTTGTGTTGGTGATAGAAGTGTTTGTTACGTTAAAAGAGGACAAAGTTCCACTACCTGTGTTGGCGATGCGCACGTTGTTTTCCGAAGAGCCACTAACTGTACAACCTGTCATGCTCCCGGAACCGGTTAGCTGGATTAGCTCAATTCCATGCTCACCAACAGCGTTGCCGTTGTTGGTAACATTCATGTACGAAAGGTTTAAGTTATAAGTTGTATTTGCTAAGAAGCCGGTAGCTGTAGAAAATTGAATAGTACCGCCTGTTCCTGAGCTTCCTGTTCCCGTCACCGTCAATCCCCCGTTCGCACCCGTATTATTCAACACAATCCCATTCGCCGGGTCGGCTGCCACCGTGTTGTTGCCCGATGAAATGCTTTGGAAAGTCAAGCCGCTGGCACCGATGGTCGTGCTCGTCACGTTGAGGGCGGTGGCGGAGGTGCTGTTGATGGTATTGCCCGTGTCTTGCACCGTCACCGTGCCACCGCCGGTGGCGTTAAAGCCTGTGCCGCTGGTTGTGGAGATGGCAAGCCCGCCGCCGGTGAAGTTGATGGTGGCGCCGGTGTTGCTGGTCAGGCTGACGCCGTTTGCGGTACCGGAAGAGATGCTCTTACTGGAGCCGCTGAAAGCCACCGTGCCGCCCGTGTTGCTCCCCACGGCAATGCCGATGCCTGTGCCAGTCGAGGAGATGGCGCCCGTGAAGCTGGTCGTTCCGCCGGTACGGCTATTCACGGCCAAGCACGCTCCTGCGGTACTGGTGATGGAGCCGTTGTAGGTGATGTTGCCATTGCCACCGTTGACGAAGAACTCGTTGCTGGCGCTGTTGGAGATGGCGCTGCCGGAAGCAAATGTGATTGCCGCTTCTGAAGACTGGATTTCGACGGCGGAACCGGCAGCGGCGTTGTTGTTGATGGTGGTGGTGCCGAAGCTGATGGTGCCGCCGGTGGGGCTTAAGATTTCCAAGCCGATGGCGTTGGAGGTATTCGGGTTGTTGATGCTCAGCGTCCCGGTCGTGATGTTGCGGTTGCCCCCTGCGATGCGGATACCCTTGTCACGGCGGCCGTTGATAGCAAGCCCTGCGAAGGTAATCGCCCCGCCGCCGCCGCTGATATTCAGGCTGATGTTGCCGCCTGCCACAGGCGAGTTGATGGTGGTGGTGCCGCTGGCGGTAACGGTGCCGGTGTTGTTGATAAGCTGGATGCCGTGGCTGCCGGTGCCGCCGATGGTGATTGCGGCGAAATTGGTGCTGGCGCCTGAGGAAGTGCCATCGATGAGCAAGCCGATGCCGGTGGTATTGGAGACGGATGTGGCGCCAGACACGGTGAACGAGCCACCCGAGCCGCTCAGGTGAACGCCGTTGGTGCCACCGCCCGATGTCAGGCTGCCGAGCATGACCGCCAGCGAAGCGCCGTTGTCGGTGCGGAAGCCGCCGCCGGTGGAGTTGTTGATGTTCACCTCGCTGATGGTCAGCGTTCCCACGTTGCCGTTGTCATCAATGGCGAAGTCGGCGCAGTTGCCGACGTTCAAACCCCGGATGGTATTGTTTTGAGCAAGCGAAATACCGTCGCCGCCCGCATTGGTGATGACGGGGCGTGTACCGTTGATATTTGGCAAGGCGACGCTGTTCGCCGCCAGGGTGAAAGGAAGAACGCCGGCGAGGTTCGCTGCGCCGGTGTGTCCCTCACCAAAGAGCCTTTCGTTGTTCGCCAGTACGATGCCGCCGGTATAGTCTGTGCCGGTATATTCGATGTAAACCACTTCGCCTGCTGCTGCAGAGCCAGCGTTGAAGTCAGCCAGTGACGTGAACGGCGTATTGACCCGCCCATCGCTCGTCGTTGCCATCGAGCTGTTGTCGATAAACCAGAGCATGTTTGACACCGTCAGCGTGACGGTGCCGTCGTTTATAGCAGGAGCATTCGGCATCGCATTGCCATCCTCGAGTGTATAGGTAAAGCTGTCGTTTCCCGTAAATCCGGCAGGTGGGGTGTACTCGAAGCTGCCGTCGGCATTCACCGTCACCGTCCCCCCCATGGCCGTGGCCTGCGCGACCTGCGGTGTGATCGTTGCCAGCATCAGGTTGTCGTCAAAATCATTCACTTTCAATCCCGATCCCGCAGGAACCATGATGCCGACGTTGCCGGTCACCTCGTACATGTCGTCAGCGGCCACCGGTGAGGTCCTGATCGAGTTGGTATTCAAATTAAGATTCAACGCATCTTCAATCTCGTACTCCAGACCCGTCGCCGGGTTCATCCCCGTATTTTTGAGGATCGATTTGTACTGCAAACTATCCCCGGGATCAGCCAGCTCGTTTCCATTGTCATCATGAAGGAGGCTGTCCGTTTTGGTGGCTTCCACCTGGGAATAAAGCATCTGTCCTCCACCCGTCAGGATCGTCAAGATAGTCAGAAGGCTAAACCAAACCTTGAAATTCATGTGAGTGAAATTAGGTTTATTCTTTGTGATTCCACACAGTTTCTGACATTTGACTGAGCTTTCCGGTTGATTCAGACGGTCTCTTCTGACCCTGCTATTTATTCCTCAATCATCGTGCTCTATCATCCATAACATGATATGATGGACAAAATCATCCAGGTTTACCAGATCCGTGTTTGCCAGTATAATGATTGTTACCTCTTCCGCAGGCAAGTAAACCAGCATGGCTTTTGAACCCATAATATCTCCCGGACGCTTAAAGACCCGGTACTTCCTGGAATTCCTGGTCAAATCGTAGATCCAAAGGCCATAGCCATATTCATCGAGACCAGGAGTTAAAAGTTTTTCCAAACTACTGATTTCAATTAGTTTTCCCGAAAACAGTGCGGAAGCAAATTTTTGCAGATCATAAATGGTCGAGTACATCGCACCGGCCGTGTACCAGTTCTGGATGTAAACGGGCAGATCATTTACTAATCCAATCGAATCGTTCATGGTAAAATAGGAATCAGCCAGATTTTCAAGGATCTGGTACTGGTATAATAAACCTGAATTGGTCATCTGCAGTGGCTCCAGGATTTCAGCATGCAATACCTCATGAAAGCTCTTGCCTTCAATATTTTCAATGATTTTACCTAAAATCAGATAATCTCCATTATTGTAATTGAAGACTTTTCCTGGTTCATTGACGAGATCCTGACTGTGATATTTTATAATCAGGCTATCCAAAGTGTGAGGGAGTTGCCATGCCACCATGCCCACTTCCAGCGCCTCTTCCTTACTGGCAGGGCCAAAATACGGGAGCCCTGAAGTGTGGTTCAATAATTGGTGGATGGTAATCCTGTCGACGCCTTCACCGGGATACTCCGGATAGTAGTCACTTATTGTTGCTCCCAGGTCAATCTTGCCCTGTTCAGCCAATTTCATGATCAGCACCGAAGTAAAAAGTTTAGTGATGGATGCGATCTTGTACCTGGTCTCAAGGGTGTTTTTCACCTTGAATGGTTGGTTTGCCAGACCGTAACTTTTACTGAAAAACGCTTCCTGTCCTTTTTGGATGAGCATAGAGCCACTAAATTTATTGGCTTTCACATAGGACTCGATGGAGTCCAATACCCTCGGTGACTGGCCGGAGGCTGTCCCGGATATGGCCATGATCATGGTCATCAAGGTGACTATTCCTGTTTTCATTTGCATCCTGTTTTGAAGTTTTAGAGTAACATAATCAATTATAATCACATTTGTAAATATTATAGACGCATGAAGGTAGATTTTGTTACTTCAATACTTCAGTTTCCGGAAGCCGAAGCAGATCCCGCCATCCCGCACCTCAAATAGTTGATCTGGAGTAACATCGCCAGCGCATTTGGATGGTTCTCCTTTCCTCTACCCTGCTTCATTGCCCGGATGATCAGGGAAGAACCGAAAGGGTTATCGGAGTAACTCCGGTAGTACCTTTTGAGTGCATATAGTGCACTTTTCTTTCTGGAAAGCTGCCGTAAAGCAGATGCTTTCGTAATTTTTGGAAGGATTCACACATCCAAGAACTGGAAGGTGCCTCTGAGGGAATTTGCTAGCTTCAGGTACTGGTACTGTATTTAAGTTGCTAGAATCCGCAGTGATGATACAGGAAATGTGCTTATATTAGGCAGATACAGGCAATAAGTAAGAACACCCAACTTTAATAATCGTCAGACTGAATGTGCAGGACATACAACATTATTGGTTCACTTACGACTTTAAAATCACATTTAGAAAAGAACAACATTTATGACTTCAAATCTTTAAAAGACGTAATTGATTTTCAAAGCTCATTCACGACTTACCGACAGCAATTAATTTCTCATCATGAAAACTTGATTGAGCAAGAGAAAAACATGCTCAAAACGGATTTGCAGCAGTTAGACGCAGCGATAGAAACACTAAGACAGCAATCAGAACAAAGATTGACAGACGAAATTGACAAATTGAAACAGAAATTGAACATTTCGTCATACGAAGCACCAACAAACTTTTTTCAAAATCTATTAAGGTCTTTAACACAATGGAATTACAAAAGACAAATCAAGCGTAAAGAACACAATTTTGATACAGAAGTAAAAAAGTCAATTAGCAAGCTTGTCGACATTCAACAAGTCAAAAATAATCGCTATCAATTCATAAATACACAATTTGGTGATGCAGTAAGTCAAAGTTCCCGACAAACTTTGTCAGAACTTGAAAGGAAAAAAGCAACGATAGACGAATTAAACAGTTTCATTTATGGTGCGTTGGGCGAACAAAAAGTTGTAAAAACATTAGAAACTCTATCAGACGAATATTTTTTGATTAATGACTTTGCAATTTCCTTTTCACCTGCAATCTACAATAGACAAGAGAAGGACCACATAAAATCAGTTCAAATTGACCATTTACTTGTCGCACCATCAGGTATATTTCTCATCGAGACAAAAAATTGGAGTGCAAAATCATTGGAGGATTTAAGCTTACATTCACCAGTACAGCAAATCAAGAGGACGAGTTATGTATTGTTTAAATTACTTAACAATGAAAGGAGTAATTTTCATCTCCGTCTAGACAAACATCATTGGGGTGATAGAAAAATATCAATTAAAAACCTTATTGTTTTAATTAATACAAAACCAAAAGAAGAGTTTCAGTACGTAAAGATTTTGACTTTAAATAAACTTATTGGTTACATAAATTATTTTAAACCAACTTTTTCAAGTATTGAGACACAAAGGATTGCTGACTTCTTGTTGAAGATTAATGACCAAAAGATGATAGAGACAAAATGAAATTGAAAGTATGGCAAATATAAATCTTACTGCCTGTAACAAGGGTATTGCCAAAGGTCCTTCTGGATGACACATTTTTATTCTACGAAGCTTGTCGTATTTAGTTATATAAAGAAAGCCAGGGAGTTACTTAAAATCCGGGTACTGGATCATGTTATTATCACCTCACAATCTTATTTCAGCTTTGCTGACGATGGTCAAATCTAAAGACCTTTATATCACGGTAAAAACAACCCAATTTCCAGAATTCAGTATCTTTGCTTAGACATATCAAGGTCTAGCTGTGTTGTACCTATGTTGTACCCATCATAAAAAAGCCCCTGATTATCAGAGGCTTACAAAAGATCTAGTGACCCCATCAGGACTCGAACCTGAAACCTGCTGCTTAGAAGGCAGCTGCTCTATCCAGTTGAGCTATGAGGCCATTGAGCCTGCAAATTTAGTCGAATTTTGCAAAATGACCAACGGGCTTATTGCGATTGCCTATATTTAGGCATTCCCTAATCAAATCACCCGGATGGCCGTTGACGTACAGATCGAGACAAGTTGGAAAGAAGTACTGAAAGAAGAATTTGAGAAACCCTACTTCACCAGAATCCGCGATGTGCTGCGTCAGGCAAAACAACAGGGTAAGGTCATTTACCCACCCGGTTCTCTGATCTTCAACGCATTTAACATTACGCCCTTTCCGAAGGTCAAGGTGATTATCCTGGGCCAGGACCCTTATCACGGTCCGGGACAGGCGATGGGGCTTTCTTTCAGCGTACCACGAACCGTACCACCACCCCCTTCCCTGAAGAATATCTTTAAAGAAATCGAAAATGATCTCGGGATCGCACCTCCGGATCATGGCGACCTCACTTACTGGGCCAAGCAGGGGGTCTTTCTACTCAACGCCATGCTGACAGTGGAACGGAGTAAGGCAGGCTCGCATCACGATATCGGCTGGCAGGACTTTACGGATGCCGTCATCAAAAAACTTTCGGATGAAAAAGATGGACTGGTCTTCCTCCTCTGGGGCAAATTCGCCCAGTCGAAAGCATCACTCATATACCAGCTGAAACATCACGTACTGCAGTCGGCTCATCCCTCTCCCCTCGCCGGCAACCGCTTCTTTAACAACCACCACTTCAGCCGCACCAACGAACTCCTGCTCAACCAGGGGCAGACGCCGATCGACTGGAGGCTGCCGGGTTGAGATGTTTAACTGTTGAATTGTTGAATTGTTCAACTGTTGGATCTTCCTGGTGACGTAATGGACCTACCTTGTCGGTCCTACGGCAGCATCTCTCCGGGACAGATTGTGGTCTGAAAAACAATACCTACAGCGTCTTCCGGGTTGTCACCTCGACCACGCCATTCTGGCCCTGTGATCCATAGCGTGCAGACCGGGGTGGTGGCAGGACAACCACCTTTTCAATCATAAACCGGTCGGCAGCGCTGGCTGCCTGGTAATAATCGTAACCTAGAATGACTCCGTCCACCACATAGAGCGGATTGTTGTTGCCGGTCATCGATTTGGCACCACGCACCAGGACCAACAAATTGGATCCTCCTCCCCGGACCTCCACCCCGGGAGTCGTTCGGAGATAATCAATCAGCTGCCGCTGACCTTTGAAATCAGGCCTTTGCCGCACATCTCCCGCCGACGCCTGATCCGACTTTGCCTTTTGCGATGTCTGGCAGGCAGGCATCATTAAAGCCGCTACCATCAACACCGCGAGATACCTCTTTATCATAATTGCACATTTACCTCCCAAGTTAATTCATTCTGATTTCTCCCGCAGTAATTTCCAAAAGCCGATATTTGTTAAAAGAATAGCGGAGTGTTTTTGGTTCCGGAAGCATCCAAAAAAAAAGAGAGCCTCACAGAGACTCTCTTCTTTCATGTTACAAACAAAAATAAAGAGTGGATGGACTACATCATCCACTCTTTAATTGAATCTTCATTCAGCTTGATATAATCCGGATTTCCGGCGGCTTTGGCCAGTTCCAGCGATCGTTTGGCGGTAGCAATGGCACCGGCCTTGTCACCCAGTTTAGCCTGGATCAGCGACTTGGCCCTCAGCACCCAGTACTGCTCGTTGCCCATTTCGATCGATTTATTAACCCAGACGAGGGCCTGATCCAACTCTTTGTCTTCCGACAAATAATAGGACGCAGCGGCAAAATAATCACCGGCACTGGGACCACCCATCACCCGGTCAATACTGGCCTGCACGGCTTTCTCCGTTTCGACCTTGATCGGCACTGCAACGGCAGTACGATCCCAGATCACCCACATATTGGCACTGCTGTTCGTGATCTGATCAAACTGGATCAGGAAATTTTCAACCGAAATCTCTCCCATCGAAACCGACTGGGCCATGACAGTAGCAGCAGGCTCCACCCCTTCCTGGAGATAAGCTCCGAAATTGCCGGTGGTATGCGGGTAAAACATAAAGCTCCAGCCGGAGCGGCCCGGCTTGGCCAACACGGCATAGGCACCGCCTTTCAAGGTTTTGCCTCCGATCATCACATCGTCACTGAAAGTAATCTTTGTTGCTGCATTGGCGCCCAACCTCCAGGGTTGATCATAGGGTACAAGGCCACCAAAAATGGTCCGTCCCTTTACTGCAGGCCGGGAATATTCGACCGTCACATCGACCAGACCAACGGCCTGCTTCACCGTTGAAGCCGGACTGGCAGCCGGTACCCGGATCTGAGCGGTAAGGCTGGTCAGCGAAATCATACACAACAAGACAAAGACTCCTGGGAATACTTTTTTCATAATCACAATTTTAAGTTTTAGTTGACCTGAATATTTTGGCACCTCCGGCACCAGGTTGACGACCGCAAAAATATCAATTCTACCTATACCAGGAAATTTATTGTCATACTGTGCTCGCACACAGTAAATTAGAAATGTTAATTTCTTCTGAAAAAAGGAAAAATTGAACCGAAACCCGGCCGGTGAAGCGACTAACTCGACGAGCTCACGCAGTTTCTTCGACCCCGATGGGCTCATCTTTCCACCCTATTCTTTAGTCAAACAAACTTTGACGGTGATGCCGTCAGATACCATTCGACCCAGTCGATCGTTGCTGAACCTCACGGAGGCCAAAAACAACAGCAGCATCAGCTCCCCAACGCAGTTTTTTCGATCCCAAATGGTTGCTTTTTCCACCCTATAGACGGCGATGTGGTCAGATACCAGACAATTCCAGCGATCGGTCTGCATAAGGTGGTTACCGATCCGGCGATAGACCAAGTCACCGGAGGTATGGACAAAATTGTATCTGGCTAAATCATTTCATATCGGCTACCCGGAGCATTGCATCTTCCACCTCCTGCACCAGATCTTCATACCGCCGTTCACGCTTGATGGATTTGTCCCGGTGTAGCGGAAGATCGATGTGGATGTTTTCAACAAAACGGGAAGGCTGAGACTTCATGATAAAAATCTCATCTCCAAGATAGACCGCCTCACGGATATCGTGGGTGACAAAAATGATGGTACTGTGAAACCGGTGCCAGATATCGTACAACAACTCCTGCATTTGTAAGCGGGTACGAATATCGAGGGCTCCAAAGGGCTCATCCATCAGCAGGATATCGGGATTGGCTAGGATGCTGCGGGCGATAGCTACCCGCTGCAATTGCCCTCCTGACAGACCGGGGTACTGGGCATATTTCTTTTCATGGCCGGTCAGCCCCACCATTTCGATCATCTCCATGGCTTTGGCATTCCTTTCCTTCCGGCCGAGTCCTTTATACCTTAAAGCCAAAGCAACATTGTCCAGCACCGTCATCCAGGGCAGTGAGGAATACTGCTGAAAGACCATGCTCACCCGGTTACTTTCATCGACCGGCTTT
Organism: uncultured Saprospiraceae bacterium; assembly: GCA_964428345.1. Lineage (GTDB taxonomy): Bacteria > Bacteroidota > Bacteroidia > Chitinophagales > Saprospiraceae > JABDMH01. Next base: position 102,555 of record CAYRYD010000007.1, read on the forward strand.
CCCTGGACCAGCACCTCTCCTTCGGAAGGTTTCTGCAAACCGGCGATATATCGCAAAATCGTCGACTTGCCACTACCCGACATGCCCAGAATCACCACAAACTGCCCCTGATTGGGTTTATCCTTTACCACAAGATCGAGATCCTTTATGATGAAAGTCTTCCCACCGTCGTAGCTCTGTCCGATATTTCTTAACTCGATAATATCGGTATAGGGAACTGTACCGGTATCTGTATTCATTTGCCCACAGTTGCCACAGGAGATGCATCCTGCATTTTCCGGAAATAATGATAGACCTGATAGATGATGACCAGCCACATGATCAGGTGGACCGCCATCACCGTATCGCCAAATAGATAGGGCAGAACTTTCTCCGACCCCAGGATGGGCACCAGATGGTCGATCAGGAGCAGCAGATATATCCCGATCAGTATCCAGACGGCGATACTGCCGATATAGTTCCAGATGAGATCGAGCGTCGTCACCTTTTTTATCTGATACTTTGTGCTGGCATCATCCTGGTATTTGTGGGGAAAGAAAACCCGGTCCAGATAAATAAAGAGTTTGTCCTGAATAATCCCGATGATCATGATGATCACCAGCATTGCAAATACCTTGTCAACCCTGCCCTGCCGGATGCCCGCCCGCCAGATCAACGCTCCAATACCACCGGTACTGCCGATACCCTCCGCCACGATGATGTAGGTCCAGGAAATGGCGGTCAATACCCGGATATCGTCGGTAAGCCGGGATAGCACTGCTGGTATGTAGACGGTCTTAATCGTCTGCCAGTTGGTAGCGCCCAGGGTATACACTGTCTTAAGGTAGACATCATCGACTTCGTTGACCCGTACCATCACCACCGGTAAAAGATAGATCAGAATACCGAATGCCAGAAAATGCACCTTCATCGCCGTCGATGTACCAAACCATACAATAAACAAGCCGGTTACAGCCGTCAGGGGAATGTATCGAATGGCATCCACCTGCCTTTGCGAAAGACCTTTAAACAGCGGGAAAAGCCCGATTACAAATCCAAGTGGGATCGCAATCAGGATTGCTTCAAGATAGCCGGCCAGGTTTAGTCCGAGGCTCAGGCAGGTATTTCGTACGATATCATTGTCGGTATACAGCGATCCAAAGGAGCTCAGTACATTGGCCGGTTTAGGCAGAATATAAGAGGGAAAGACGGGATTATCACCCGTGGTCAGCGCTATCCAGATCAATAACAGCAATCCAAAACCGCCAATACCCAGGAGAACACTCTGCCGGTCGGTTAGTTTCCCATTCAGTTTTAATAATGACATACCTGAGTGGCGATTCTCAATTTTTACTGAACTTCCTGTGTGGTAATCAATTGAAAATCGGTCCTGCGGTTTTTAGCCCGGCAATCTTCGGTAGCATTGTCCTCACAACCGGTCACCGGTTTATCCGGACCATTGCCCACAATAATAAACCGGTTCCGATCCATCCCATAGGTGCTGACCAGATAGTCGGCAACCGACTGAGCCCGTTTTTTCGAGAGGTCAATGTTCATCGCCCGTCCGCCTACATTATCGGTGTTTCCTTCGATACGCACTCTGAGGTTGGCAAATGTCTTGGCAATGTCCGCCAGCTGCAGGTCGATGATGGTTTTGGCATTTTCATCCAGCTGAAAGCGGCCCGTTGGAAAATTGATGGTAATCGGCTTGGTAGCCAGTGCCGGCGCACTGACTTCAGCTTCGGTCGGCGCGGTAAATTCGGGAGCTCCCTCAGCTCGATAGGCGGGTCCGGTGAGCTTACTGTTGGCGGCGGAAATGGCGGCGCTGTTGATCACATTCCGCCAGGGTGGAGCGATCCGCTCAGCCTGACCCAGATCATAAAATACCCGTGACATCTTATCGTAAAGATCGGAGCCCTTCATACCGCGGTAAGCCGGATTCAGCCCAAAGAAATTCATATTGTCGCCGTGACTGGCCCAATGTACATCCATCATCGCCCCCATGGCATCCTCTGCTGGAAATCCCAGGAACTCACCAAGGATCCGGGCCGCTTTCTGTTGATTCGATTCATTGGCATTCAGCTCAGCTACCGCCTTCATCCATCCCTCATAAAAGGCATTGATCTTATCCCGGTTTTGCTGGATATACGATTCCTTGGCAAACATGATGTCGCCGATGATGTGCGACTGCTCCCGGGTGCTGAGCAACGTCTTTGAACCGGCGATTTCCCGCAGGGCCTCCAAATGAAATGGGCTCCACACAACTGCTGCATCGACATCCGGTCCTTTAAAGGTGGTGGCAGCTACCACCGGATCGGGAGACGCTACTACCGTAATATCTTTGTAGTTCAGCCCGGCTGCTTCCAGGGCGGTAATCAGCAGGGTCTGTGAGGGCGAAGGTTCGGCCACCGCAACCCGTTTTCCTTTTAAATCATTGATCGAATTGATACCCCGTTTGGCAATGATCACGTCGCCTCCCCTGGACCAGTCTACCTGCATAAATGCCTTGGGATTGTAGGCATTGATCTCCTCCGGGGCTGTATACAGCGGAAAAGCATCGGCTGTCTGCACCAGCACATCATATTCATCTGCCACCCAGGCATTGAGTGCAGTCTCCAGATTGTCGTTCAGGATAAAATCGACTTTAAGACCGTACTCCTTCAGAAAGCGTGATCGGGTATTGTGACGGTCACCTTCATTAAAATACAAGCCCGGAGCATAACCACCCCAGGTCACCAGTTGTACCGTCATGACATCGGCATCCGAACTGGGTTTTGCAGGTACTGCCCCTTCCGTCTCCTTGTCCATAGCCTCCTTCCCCTGCTCTACCAGCTTGCTGCCGAGTTCGGTCTGATTCAGGATATATCGGATACTAAAAAATAATGCCCCGATGATCAGCATGGTGATCAGGAACTTGGAAAAGGTGGTTAATCGTCTGGCCATAATAAATGTTTTGTAGGTAGGTTATTTTTTATTCGAACCGTATTATTCGAAAAAATCGTCGTACTGGTTGGTATGACCAACCCGGACCGGTTTTTTAATCGGTTCGCTCAGATCGAGTACATTCTTTTCATCGGCCGCTTCCAGGATGAGGGTGTCTTTCTCCTTTCCCAGGAGCAGCGATACCCCTTCCTTCTCCCATTTCTCCAACATCTTCAAACCCTCCTCTTCAAATACTCCGTTCTGCAAATCGACAGAAGACATGAAGCTTTCAGACATCTCCATGAAGCGTTCCATTTCTCCGACTTTCGAACTGACATCGTCGGCAATGGCTTCCAACGCCTGATCAAAAACAGCCCGCTTATCGGCATCGCCCTTGATGATGCTCATGGCTGATTTCATCGCCGAATTGCTGGCATGAATCGCTTTGCGCTCCTGCTCCTTGACCATCACCTGATCCTGGATGTCTTCCAGCATGATTTCCGAATTCTCATACATTTTGCGCAATACACGATAGAGTATCTCCATCTTCTGATAGAGATCTTCAAGCTTCATATTGGATTCCTTGAGCCGGCCGGCTTTACGGGATTTCAAGATCATCACCGACTCTTTATTTTTGTTGCGGGCTTCACTGGCCAGATCGAGGTTGGCGGCTATCTCTTTCCTGTTGATGAGGATCATTTCCTGCAGCTTATGCATCTGTCCTCTCAATTGACTGATCTGCCGGTTCATCTTGCGCAGGTTATCCTTGAGTTCATCGACATAACTTTTCAGAATGCCGATCGGATCGATCTGAATAAACAATCCGGTGATCCATCGCATGACGCTTTTATACATATACCACACCAGATTGCGCATTTTAGGATCCAGCACCATATAGATAATCGACCCCAATACCAATAGCATCAAAGCGAGGTAAAGGGTGTTGGCGGCCAGGGCGATCAAGGCTGGCAGGGCATTAACCAGTAAAATACCACCCCCGATGATGAGTGCCCCTAAAAAAAGGGCTCCGGTCTTACCCTCAGGTCTTTTCCAGAAAGTTGTTTTATTTGCCATATGCGGTTTTGCGCTTACTAGTTCTCTAATTGATAATTCAGTTTGGGCCTCCTTAATTCAAATACTTACCTATGTTTTCGATATCCTGCTTAATTTGACTTACCAGATTGCGGTAAGAAGCTACGAAATCAGCCCGGGTGGCTTCAATTTTCCGGGCGGATTCCTCGATATCTTTTCTCATAACGCCAAGTTTTTCCTCCAGCTTCCTGATCTCTTCCTGTAGTTTTTCGATTTGTTGAGCCTTTTGCTGTATGGACCCTTCGTACTGTTTGATTTCCTCCAGCCCCCCATCTATTTGTTTGACCCGCTGATTATTTAACGCCAGCTCGAATTTATCTTCTTCGGCCTTTAAAGCTTCCAGATACTTTTCGGCAGAGGTGGTCAGGCCTTTGGGTGTGGCTCCCAGGGTCTGGGCGGTGGCAAAGGCCGACTGATAGGTGGTGGCCTCATCCATATTCATCCTGGCCAGGTTCTGCAGCGATCGTTTAAACTCGATGTAGTCAAACCCCTCCTGATTTTTAGCTTCGAGGGCATGTAAAAGGATATCGGTAAACTTTGGATTGATGTGGCCTTCGGAAACAGGACTTTCACTTCCGGAAACCGTGGTTGATTCTACACTTCTGCTTTCCGGCTCTCCTTTCTTTCCCGGTTCAGCCGTTTCTACGGTGGTACTTTCCTCGATAATGAAAGCCGACTTGATCTTTTTAAAAATACTGCTCATTGCATAGGTAGTTTAGTGCCTTGCGATCCGTCTCTTTCGTATCTGTCTCCTGCAGGCTGCAAATTCACAGTACAAATTAAATAAATTTAGCTGCAACACCCGGTATTAGTATTGCAGCGACCCTGTTTAGACGGCGGTGATTCCCTGACGGTTACGCTCCGCTGATTCGCGCCAGGCATTCTGCGCATGAATGGCTGCGATGCCCACCATATCCACAATCTGCCGGACGCTGGCTCCCATCTGCAGTATGTGCACTGGCTTTCTTAATCCCAGCAGGATCGGGCCGATGATCGGCAGGTGAGATGTGTGGCTGAGGATATTGTAGGTAATATTGGCCGCTGAAAGACTGGGAAAAATCAGCACATTGGCTCTCTGGTTTTCCAGTTTGGAGAAGGGATAGAATTTCTGACGGAGTTCGGGATTGAGAGCCAGATGGGCTTGCATTTCGCCGTCGACCATCCAGTCCGGATGCCTTTCATGCAGGATGGCGGTGGCCTGTCGCATCAGGACGGCCGATTCGCCTTTGGGTACGGAACCAAAATTGGAATAGGTGATCAGGGCAATACGCGGTTCGATATTGAGGCCGGTGACTTCCCGGTGCACCAATTCGGTAATGTCGGCAATATCTTCGGAGGTGAGAAAGTGATTGATCGTGGTATCGGCCATAAACAGCGGTCCGGACCGGGTAATCAGGATATGCATGCTGGCTACCTTCCGTACACCGGGCCGGGCACCGATGATCTGGAGGGCTGGCCGGATGGTCTCGGGATATTTCTTGGAGAGGCCGCCAATCATCGCATCGGCATCACCCGATTCGACCATCATCACTCCATAATAGGTATTGGTGTGCAGCACATCTTCCGCCTCCCGCAGGGTGACACCCTTGCGTTTTCGCTGGTCGTAAAGTCGCCGGATATAGCTTTTCATCCGTTGCCGCTCTTCATCGTTGACCGGGTTCTGGGGATCGATGACGGGGATTTCACCCAAATCGATCTTGTATTCTCGCAGAATTGCCTCGATCTTCTGCCGGTTACCCACCAGTACCGGACGGGCTACCTTCTCTTCCAGCACCACCTGGGCCGCTTTGAGCAGTGACAGGTTGTCGGCATCGACAAAAACGATGCGTTTCACATCCTGCCTGGCTTTGGTCTCGATAATCTTTGAGAGGGCATTATCGTTACCCAAACGGCTGGAGAGCTGAAACTCATATTCCTCCCAATTGGTGATATCATAACGGGCTACCCCGGTTTCCATAGCCGCCCGGGCCACTGCCGGAGCTACTGTCGTGATCAGCCGGGGATCAACGGGTTTGGGAATGATATATTCGCTGCCAAATCTTAAATCGATATCCCCGTAGGCCAGGTTGACGATATCCGGTACCGGTTTCTTGGCCAGTTCGGCAAGTGCCTGAACTGCGGCAAGCTTCATCGCCTCATTGATCTCCGAAGCGCGTACATCCAGCGCTCCCCGGAAAATAAAGGGGAACCCCAGAACATTGTTCACCTGATTGGGATAGTCCGACCGGCCGGTGGCGACGATACAATCTTCCCGGGCTGCCTTGGCATCATCATAGCTGATTTCCGGAACCGGATTGGCCAATGCAAAGATAATGCAGTCCTTTGCCATACCTTTGACCATCTGCTTACTGAGGACATTGCCTTTCGAGAGACCGATAAACACGTCAGCTCCCTGCAGAATCTGCTCCAGTGTTGTATCGGCCGGCACGGTCCCATTGACAAATTCCGGTTTCTTTCCATCCAGATTGGTCCGTTCCGGATGGATAAGTCCTTTGCTGTCGTACATAAAAACCTTTTCCTTCTTTGCTCCCAGCGAACGATAAAGCCGGGCGCAGGAAATGGCGGAGGCTCCGGCACCATTGACGACAATCCGTACATTGTCGATGTCTTTTCCGACCAGCTCCAGGGCATTGAGCAAAGCTGCCGCACTGATGATGGCGGTACCATGCTGGTCGTCGTGCATCACCGGAATATTGAGTTCTCTTTTTAAGCGCTCTTCGATCTCAAAACAATCCGGTGCTGAAATGTCTTCCAGATTTACGCCGCCAAAGGTGGGCTCCAGTAACTTGACAGTACGTACAAATTCGTCGACATCTTTAGTATTCAGCTCGAGGTCAAAACAATCGATATCGGCATAGATCTTAAAGAGGAGTCCCTTCCCCTCCATCACTGGTTTACTTGCTTCCGGCCCGATGTCACCCAAACCCAAAACTGCGGTACCATTGCTGATCACGGCGACGAGGTTTCCTTTGGCGGTATACCGGAAAACGTCATTGAGATCCTGTTGTATGGCCAGGCAGGGCTCGGCGACTCCCGGTGAATAGGCCAGTGAAAGATCCCGCTGATTGGCAGTTTCCTTGGTGGGGATAACCTCGATTTTCCCCGGCCGGCCTTTGGCGTGGTACTGCAGAGCTTCTTCTTTCAGTATTTTATGTTCCATAGTTATACGAGACGATTAATCCATCGAATGTTCAGAGGTAATCGGATCTTGAAAATAAAACCGGTTCTTTCGGGTTTAACGAAAAAACAGAGTCCGCTCGACCACCCCAGGCGTTTTAGAAATCAGCACAAATATCCAATTATTTACATAACTCTTGAAGAAACCTCCGGATCGTTTAAAATGCTTTAATTTCGCAGCGAAATATCCGGGCAAATTTATGAATATCGCATCATCGAATATCTACGTCAATTCGGAAATCGGCCGGCTGATGAAGGTGATTGTTCACCGGCCGGAAGAAGGCATCTCACGGATCAGTCCGAAAAGGTCGGACGAACTGTTGTTTGACGATATCGTTTACCTGCCTCAAATCCAGGCCGAACACGATATATTTACCGGTATACTGAAAAAATTTGTCGGCAAAGACAATGTCCTTTACCTCGATCAGTTATTGGTCGAGTCGCTGGAAGCCGATCAGCAGGCTCAGGAAGAAATTATCGCCCGGATCATCGACTTTGAAGAGCTGCCCACCAAATACATTCAGACCCTGAGCTTGCTGGAAAACCGTAAACTGGCGGAAGTGCTGATCAGCGGTTATCTGGTTGAAGAAGACCTGATCCTTTTTGACCCGATTCCCAATTTCATTTTTACCCGGGATATTGCCGTGACGATCCAGGATCAGGTGATCATTACCCGGGCTGCCAAAGAAGCCCGTTTTCGCGAAAATTTTCTGACCAGGTTCATATTCTATGCGCATCCGATGTTTCAGGACTTGCGCAAGGAAGGCAAAATCATTAACATGAATGATGTCGAGCTGTTTCCCCGGTCGCGTCGCGGTGAATCGGTGTCGATCGAGGGAGGGGATATGATGCTGTTTTCCGAAAATCATTTTCTGATCGGTTGCAGCGAACGAACCACCGAACACGCCATTCATTGCCTGAAGGATGTGCTCTTCCAGCGGGATCTGGTCGACAATGTGGTGCAGGTCAATATTCCCAGCGACCGGTCGTTTATGCACATCGACACCATTTTTACCCGGATAAATCACGACCACCTGGTTTGTTACCGGCCACTGGTCTATGATGGTTTGAGCTCATATGTGACGGTATTTCGCCGAAATGGCAGTAAGGCCAGGTATCACTCCATCAAGGAATTTATCCATGCCGAAATCAACTCCGACATGCAATTCATTTTCAGTGGAAACGGAGTTTCACCCTATCAGGAGCGGGAACAATGGACCGATGGTTGCAACCTGGTCACCGTCAAGCCGGGGGTAGCGATCACCTACGACCGCAATGTGAGAACCATGGAGGCACTGGCCAGTTACGGTTATCAGTCGATGACCGCTAAAGCATTCCTCAGCGAATCCTTCAACCCCGAAACGATCGAAAACACCATCATTCAGATTCCATCCTGCGAATTATCCCGGGCGAGAGGCGGATCGCACTGCATGACCCTGCCCCTGCAACGGGAATATATACAATAGCTCCGGACTAAGTCCCGCCAACTTACATCGTCAATACTTCATGATACCTGATGATCCGGTCCCAACGGCAATAATGCTCCGCAGGGCATCGTCCATTTTGACGCCTTCCAGCCGTTCGATCTGATCTGCTTTAACATGAAATATGAAACCATTGGTGGGATTTGGACCAGTAGGTACAAAAACGGTAAAGTTACCACTGATATGTTCATCGGTAATAAATCCGGTCATTCGGGTTCCGTTGTTAAATACATCGACCAATACCACCTCGGAGAACGGCATTTTCTTGGCACCGGTAAATTGCTGAACGGTTTCCTTGATGGTACCATAGAGTGGCAACCGGAGCAGGTAGGTACGCTCCAAATGTCCGAAAGACTTTCTGCCGATCTGGGTCTTGATGGTCAGGCCGATCAGGAAACAGACCAGAACCACAATCGCAATAGCTACCGTACTGACCAGATAGTCAGGCACGGGCAGATTAAATTCATTTTTCAAGAGGTTGGTGAGGGGAGACAATATGCCGACCACAATACCGAGAATCAGCTTGATCAACAGTACAAAAATGGCAAAGGGGAGCAATACCACAAAACCCCCGATAAAAGTGGTGAAGAGAAAATTGCGGAACTTCGTCATATCTTTTGGATTACAAGCATTTGAAAAGATTCAATAAGTCATGGAGCCTGGGGCCACCCGGTGCCTTATAAACCCGCAGCACCGTTTCCATGTTTCGCGATGCGGAAAAGAATTTTGTAACTTTCCGGCAACCTTACAAGAACAAAACAATGAAATTTGGTCATGTAGCTCAGGAAAAAATCGGCTCCGTTGATTTTACCCTGCCGGATGATCACCCCCTATCCCGTTTTCCGGGAAGCAACCCGGCTTCCACCAAAATCTATGTGGGTTGCGGGAAGTGGGGAATTCCCGAATGGGTAGGCCCTTTGTATCCCGAAGGAACCAAAGAAAAAGACTTCCTGACAACAAAAATTTAACAGCATCGAGTTGAACGGTACTTTTTACCGGCTCAGCCGGAGCAGCATCGAAAACTGGGCAAAGGAGGCTGAGGGATATGATTTTGTCTATTGTCCCAAATGGTCGCAACGGATATCGCACCTGAAGCGATTGAATGATGTGGAGGAAAACACCCGGTATTTTATGGATTCCGTCGCACTCCTCGGCGATGCTCTGGGATGTTCCTTTCTGACCCTTCCTCCCAATTTTGGTCCGAAACAACTGGACCGGGTTTACTCCTTCATCCGGCTGATTCCGGAAGGGTATCCGATGCAAATTGAATTCAGGCACAAGGACTGGTACGAAGAAAAAGTATTTAACGACCTGATGAAATCCCTGGCTGACCGGGGTCTGGGTGCAGTCATCACCGATGTAGCCCTTCAGCGGGAGGCTTTGCATCAGTGTCTCACTTGCCCTACAGCCTTTATCCGGTTTAACGGCTATGCCTTGCATCCGACCGATTTTGCCCGCCTGGACGCCTGGATAGAACGGCTGGAGCACTGGATTGCAAGGGGCATTGAAAAAGTCTATTTCTTTATGCATCAGGAAGATGAATCACACACCATTGTGCTCTGCGACTATTTTATCCGGAAAGTCAACGAACGACTGGGAATGGACCTGAAACCCCTTAATCTCCGGCACTGAAACAACGGAGGGAATTCACTTTCGAAATTCATACATTTGCCTAAATTTGAGGGCAATCTACCCCTTAGATGCCACCCTAGCTCAGTTGGTAGAGCAACGCATTCGTAATGCGTGGGTCGAGGGTTCGAGTCCCTTGGGTGGCTCTCTTTATTGGTTCAGGTCAACCAAAATAAGACACCATGAGCACCAGAAACTACCACTATTTCCTGATCCCTGCCCTGCTGATCCAATGTACGCTCACCGCCCAGGAAACCAAACTGACCGCCTTCGACGGAGCCTTTGCGGATCTTTTCGGACTGAGTGTGGCCATCGATGGGAATTACGCCATTGTGGGTGCCCCGCTGCAAGGGGGATTTGGGACTACCAATGCCGGAGCCGCCTATGTATTTGTCCGCTCCGGAGGCGCCTGGAACTATATGGCCAAACTGACTCCTCCCTGGAACGGTGATCGGGGTGACCAGTTTGGCACCAGTGTCGATATCGCCGGCAACTATGCCATTGTTGGTGCCATTAATACCGATCATCATGGAAAAACCGATGCCGGTGCGGCTTATGTCTTTGTCACTTCAGGAGGAAAATGGTATTTGCAGGCTACCCTCTATGCCATAGATGCCGATCATCAGGACCACTTTGGCAACAGTGTAGGGATAAACAGCTCGGGTGTTGCCGTAGTCGGCTGTGCTGACGATGATGACCAGGGTACATCGACAGGCGCGGCTTATGTCTTTGAACCCCATTACGGCAACTGGATTCAAACCGCCAAGCTGAAGGCTTCCGATGCACACTCCGGTGACGCCTTTGGTACCGATGTAGCCATTGATGGTACGACCGTGGTCGTCGGATCACCGGTCAATGTAGGAGTACCTTATCAGCAATCGGGAGCCGTTTATGTCTTCAACCCGCATTATGGCCAATGGACTCAGACCGTCCGGCTGACCCATCTTGATGCCGGGGTATTCGATCATTTGGGTCACAGTGTCGATATTGAGGGAGACTACATCATTGCCGGAGCACCTTTTGCCAACGACAAAACCGGCAATGCCTATATTTTTTACCGCAGCGGTTACCACTGGTCGCAGCAAGCCAAATTATCTCCTTCCGACGGTGTACCGCACGATAAATTCGGATGGGGAGTCGGAATTACTACCGGTAATGCGGTTGCAGGTTCCTACCTGGATGACGACCTGGGCAACGAATCGGGCAGCATTTACCTCTTTGGTCAGTCAGGAACCGTCTGGTCGGAAACGGTTAAATACACTGCGTCTGATGGAATGCCAGGCGATCATCTGGGCACCCAGGTGGATATTGACGGAACGTATGCTATAGCTGGTGCTCCCTATAACGATGCCGGGGCCCACGACAGTGGTGCAGCTTATATATACGGCCCGGCTCTGGGAGCTGCCATTCAGCCGTGTCAAAACATGGTCGATCTGCAGGGAACCATCGAAGCCGGTTTCTACTATGCAAGTGACTTTATTGAAGCAGAAGGCATTATCCTGCCTGCCTCGACCGTAGTACTGACCGGCACCAACTACGTAAACCTCATGCCCCAGATCGAAGTCATGCAGGGAGCAGTGCTGGAAATCCGGCTGGACGGTTGTCCGTGAAATGAACTAATTCAGGACTCAGGTAAAACGTTAAGATTTTTTTAACAAACCTCTCCAAACGTTCCGGCACTTTATACGTTTCTATTATGTAGTTCTATTGCCACTTTAAATTCGTTGGGCGAACACTCATTGACTACTTTTCCATCAATTTCTTAATCCTTATAAATCAACTAACTATGTCATTTATGAAAAATTTCATCAAGTTCTCATTTCTACTGGCCCTGATAGCTTTTGTGGCCACCAGCACCCAGGCGCAAGACGACAAGTCCAAGAGGAAAAGTCCGCCAATGGAAACCAAGGGTAAAATAGGTGACGCTATGGTTTCCATCAACTACAGTGCACCTTCTGTCAATGGAAGAACGATTTTCGGAGATCTGGTACCTTATGGAAAAACCTGGAGAACCGGCGCTAATGAAGCAACGACTTTTGAAGTCAGCAAAAACATTATGGTAGAAGGCCAGGAACTTCCGGCCGGTAAGTATGGATTGTTTACAGTACCTGGTGAAGATAAATGGACGATTGTATTCAACTCGGTTTGGGATCAGTGGGGTGATTACAATTACGACAAATCCAAAGATGTACTGCGCGTTGACGTGACACCCAAGAAACTGGAAACCCCGGTAGAACAATTTAAAATCGCCCTGACCGAAAAAGACGGATCTTCCTGGGTGGCCATCAAATGGGCCGATACCAAAGCCGCTTTCAGTGTAGCTCCGGTCATGAAGGCTTCCAATTAATCAATCCAGGAATTTAAGAATTACAACAAAACCCCGGTATTTTGAAAATGCCGGGGTCTTTTCTTTTTATGCTCAAACTGTTCGATTCTCAAGGATCAGGTCTTAAAAACAACATTCCTTGATAACGGGTCCAAGGGGTCATGACCCCTTGGAAGTCTCCGGAATGAATCTTTATTCCAGAAGCTGTGTACTGAATACTTAGCGCAATTTATACCCTTGGAAATAGTGGGTAATTACCTCGGAAAACCGCAGCAATAGTCCCAAACAACCTTCTAAACGGCTTCCGTACTTTCCTGGCTGGCATATTCCACGATGGGTTCCGGCAATTCCTTCCACCGGCTGTTGCATAAATGAATTTCACTGGATGCCGAATACAAACCAAATCCCGGTGCGGAAAAAGTGTAGTCGATTAAGGTGAGCCTCACTACATTGTTGATCGAGCATTCAAAATAATGTCCATACCGGATCAAACGGAAATCAAAGGCATGGTCTTCCGGCACTGTAAACAGATTGGCCTGCAGATCGGAATAAATAAAATCTTCTTTCATATTACCGGGATTACTCCCCCATCGCCGGATACGAACCAGACCATTCAGCAAATCGAAGGAAATAAAATATCCGTTACCTTCCTTATCCACATCACAGACCAGCCCACATTTTCCAAGACCAACCAAACGGAGCCTGCCTTCCCAAATATAACTGGTTGCCGGACTCTGCATACGAAATAATTCATGCCCGCTGCGGCAGGACAGCATCCAGCCATCGGCATTCATTGCCAACTGCGATGATGGGTTTCTAAAAATGCGGTCTACCGGAGGAAGTGATTCCTGTGAAATCTCCTGCAACACCATTTTGTCCCAGCGGTAATAGCTCTTTAAAACCAGACGGCCTTTTGAGTCAGCTTCCAATTGTTTAGGGGGTGGCAACACCCGTTTACTATGAACATTGCCGTCCATATAATAAAAGTTAAAAATCAGCCAATGTCCGTTGTCCCGCACCACTCTGGCGGCATAATTTCCCCTCGGAAGCAGAACATCCGAGTGAAAGGATTGATATTCGCCTAAAAGCCGGTCGCTAAACCAGTAGCGCACCTTGACGTCTTCCCTGATAGAGCCGATCAGGTAGTACTGGCCGCCGATCCGAAATAAACAGGGACATTCTACATCATCATAAATTCTCGGATAAATCAGGGGAGGCAGAAACACCAACTCTTCATCTTTCAGTTCCAAAACCGCCACACATCCTCTCCGGGAAAGCGGGCCATCGGCAGCCCGGGCACAAACCAGCAGGAAATGACGGTCATTTTCGTGGTAGTAAAAGGGGTCCCGGAAACTAAGCCACTGCCGGGGATTATTCCGCAGGTCTTCATAGTATGGCGCCCTTGACTGTGCCGGAAACCGGGTATCACGAACTTTGGTCCAATCCATCAGATCATCACTGACAGCAATGCCAATGCGCTGCATGACCCCTTTGTCTCTCAAGGTGAGTCCGGTGTAAAAAAGATAGAACCGGTCATGATACAACGCTGCGTGCATAGTCCAGAGCATGTCATCATCCCAGTCTCCCGGATGACCGACAAAAAGGGCATTTTTGACCCGTTTCCAGGTGATGCCGTCATGCGAGATTGCATGGGCGATATAATCATGATTCGGAATGATCAGGTGAAACAGGTGATAAACTCCCTGATGTAAAAAAACATCGATATCACCGATTTCCCAATCGCTGTAACCAGCACCTGCATACATATTGAGAGTATTTCAAAAACTTAACTATTGACACAATAAAAGAAAAAATACCTAAGGGATGAAGCGCTGGTCAGACACCTTAAAAGGTTTTGGATCAGCCGGGGTAAAATCCGGATTTATTGGGAAATTACCGCATTCGGGCATCAGACCACTCCAAAGTGACGCAGACCTTCGAGCACACCGGCCGCTGCCTCTTTTTCCGCCCGGTAGAGATTCTTGCCTGATTTCAGGACATTTAATTCGGGAGCCGAATTGCCAACGATGATACCGTTTCCTGAACCGACCAGCATATCGTAATCGTTGCCCGAATCGCCGGCAGTAAACAGACTGGAATAGGGAATCGACCACTTCTTGCAGATGTACTTCAGCGCCTTCCCCTTGGAGGCTCTTCTCGGTAAAATGTCCAGGTAGCGGTCATGTGACATGATCACGGCCACCTGATTCCGGTATTTTCCCAGAATGGTGTCAATCTGCCCGGGCTTCCAGATATTATCTTTTAAATAATAGGAGATCTTGTGTGGGTTTTGACCTTCCGGTTCCTGCAATTCAAGAAAAGAAAGGTGATCCAGCCGTTTTTGCAATTCATTGCGGTTCCAGTTGCGGTCGAGGTAATTACTCCAGCCCTTATCCATAAAATACTCCTCACCCTGCCGGTAATAGATCTGCGATCCAACGGCACATACCAGAAAATCAGGCTGTGGAAGAGAGAAGCTCCTGATGACATCTTCGACCAACCTGACCGATCTACCCGATGCATAAGCCAGGGCAAAATCCGGGTCGCGGTTCTCGAGGATATGCCGTAACTCCAGCAACCCCGGATGTCCCAGTTCTTCACTGATCATGGTACCATCGATATCGGTTGCCAGCAGCATGCGGGCGGTCTTCATCCGTACCACTGCCGGAGGGGAAACCTTGCCCTGATGGTACTTTTGAATGACCGGCATCACCCATTTCATATATTGATTGACGTGTTTGTCCCAGCTGTAGTATTTCTGGGCATTGATGATGCCCGAATCCGAATACTGCCGCCATAAATGCTCATCTGTCAATATTTTGACGATGGCAGATTTAATCTGTCCGGAATCCATCGGATCAACGAGAATGCCATTCTCACATTTGGGAATAATCTCCGAAGGACCTCCGTTCTTTGTGGAGACCACCGGAATGCCACAACTGGCAGATTCAATCAGGGTAAGGCCAAAATTCTCGTGCAGCGTCAGGTTGACAAAGACACCCCTCTTTTCGGCACAATAACGATAAATGGTGGCTACCTCATTTTCCACATCGTGTTTCTTGGGAATCGCCAGTTTGCCATAAAGGTCGTATTTATCCATCTGAAGCAAGATCTGCACCAGTACCTCCCGCTCATTTTCCGGCATTTTCTCAATATCTTTACGGATACCGGCGAAAATGACCAGGTTGGCGAGGGACTGTAATTCCTTATCCTTGCCATAAACATCAATCAGCGTATGTAAATTTTTACGCCGGTCGGGTCTTGAAAGAGCCAGGATACAGGGCTTCTGAGGTTGGGACAGGAATTTTTCGATGTATTCACCCACCCAATATTTTCGCTGAATTTCCTCTTCCTTATTGTCGGTCGCCAGATTCAGCTGGTAATAAGGAAGGAATTTTTCCGTATCGACCCCCGGAGGAAGAACCTTAAACTTAGCCCGATCGTGATCTTCGTACATACGGTAAGTCTCGATCTCCTGAGCCGTTGAGGTGATGATGAAGGAAGCTTCCTTCAGGACCCGGTTTTCCGCTTTTATCCGCTTGCTAAACTTAAATTTCCGTTCACCTTCTTCCTCGGTCAAACCCATCGAACGCACTTTCTGTTTTTTGGCAATACCCAGTGAATGGCCGGTATGTGCAAAGGGAACCTTTAACAGGGTTGACAATTCACTGGCTACATAGCCGGCATCACCGTAATGGCTATGGATCCAGTGAGGAATGATGTTTTCTTCCTTGAAGTATTTGATGGCATTGGCTACAAACTCATCCAGGTACTCCCACAACTCTTCTTTCATCCGGTAACGCTTTCCGGCAAAGGGAATTCTGCGAATATCCAGTTTGTCATTAACAATCTCTACCGGAAGGCTGTAGGCATCATCCAGTTGGGGATCATCAATAAGCCGGGTCACCAGATGGACGTGTTGGACATCCGGATGCCTGGAAAGATATTCGGCCAGCTCGAAAACATAGCGGGTCTGACCTCCATTATCGGAGTCACGGCCGATTTCCAGCCCAGACCCCTTTAAAAGGCCATGAATATTGATTAAGGCAATTCTGATTTTATTCAAAATAAATTGGTTTAGTTAGAATTTAGTTGATATTACCCATCATTCTTCGAATTAAAAATTCAACAAGAATGGAGATGAGAACGGATATTTATCCTGGGACTCATCAACTAATCATTTCGTAAAGTTCGTAAAAATTGATCAGCTGTCAAAGAAGGAAGATGCTATGATCACTGTCTATGCAGAAAATTATTAGCCTTTTACAGCATAACCCATCATTTACAACGTTTCCATAAATTAAATTGTTCGCTATTTCACGAAAAAATCCGATATAGTTATATTTTTTTTCAATTTCAAGGTAAAAGGTAATTACCCTGATTTTTTCGGATTTTAAAATGGATTTGTCGAATAATTATTTCGAAATTAAATAATTAACTGAAAATTTACAAGACGGCAAAAAGGAAGAACCAGTACAAAGGTCCGGGAAATTCCCTCCGGATCCATGCTGGCCAATCCATACGGTCAACGCTGTACTCTCCAGGTCAGTCAAAATTTCTATCACAAACACGTCCATTCCGCTTATCAGGACAGCTGGCCGTCAGGTTACCCGGGCATGCCAATGACGGCTTCGCCGGATCCCCATGGGGGCTTGAGTGGCAGGACTCTTAGCGCATGCCTTTCATTGAACATCTCCGGCACCAACTAAATGATTACAGACATAAATTGTATATCAAAGACCATGAGCGTACTGTTCATCATATCCAACATCCCAATTCACTTCAGGCTACCTCCTTCTTTCAGACGAATATGGCTCATCGATCATACTACCGAAATAGATGCTTATCAGGGAATAACAACCCTAATTTTACAGGCACCCGGTTTCAGAAAGTGGATAACTTCTCCGGTTTCATGGCAGCTATGCCCGGAAAGTAAAATGGATCATCGAAACGATGTAAAGGGATGTCTGATCAGGAGGTTGTCACTCTGGCAGCCAGTAGGTTTATCAAATCCAGGGATTCAAGATTTCTACCTGAAGGGTTTCGGTGAAAAAGGGTTGTCTGCATGATTTGAAAAACACCTTGATAATAATATAACAATTGCCGTTTACAGGGGTTAGCTCATTGCCATACCCTGGAATTTCACCCTAAGACCTATTACAAACCTATAACAAACAAGAAGAACACGACCTGGTTTCAGGAAAAGGTTGATAATCATATCTTACTGTTTATCAGCATTTTAAACTATATATCAAAGCGCCTATACCTTGGTACAGCTGAACTATAACAAGTTTCAGGATCGGAAGATGGGTAGAAATATACGCGAGATCTTATTAAATTGATGAGGTGATTCATCACCGGACAATTTTTTTGCGAGTGCAATAGATTTAGTAAGTAGATTGTAAAGAAAAGTAGCCTTCTCATCCGCGGGGAGGCTGCTTTTTCTTACATCAGAATACGATATGCGATGGCGATGACAGGGTGTTCGGAGATTTAGAGAAAACAGTTGTCATTTCCACTTACTCCGGAATATTATCCTAAATTGAGCCCATAGCATGTTTTCCCCGAAGGAAATTCTGCAAAAGCTGATCTTATGATAAACGACATTCAGCGATTGAATCATGCCATGGAACTGATAGACCAGGAGAACCGCCGGGACCCCCGGGAGGACGAGTGGAATGGAAAACGCTATCCCAAAGAACTCCTCTATTCCCTGAGAATGACGAACTGGCTTCATAAGTTTGCACCTGAGGCTTCTGAAGCTTTACAATTGGCTGCCCGGGGCCAGCATATTGGCCGCTGGCAGGTCCCGCGGGAGGAGTTTCCGATGGACCGTGCAGGTTATCTGCGCTGGCGGAACCAGTTAAAACAACTGCATGCAGGTCTGACCGCTAAAATCATGGAAGAAGTGGGATATCACCGGGATATGATCGACGAGGTGACTGCCTTGATTGAGAAAAAAAATCTCAAACAAAATCAAGACACCCAGACGCTGGAAGACGTTGTTTGTCTCGTCTTCCTGCAGTATTACCTGCCCGATTTTTCCAGGAAAAAATCAGCGGAAAAGATGATGGAAATACTGCGAAAAACCTGGCGAAAAATGTCTCCTGCAGCGCAGCAAGAAGCATTGCAACTCAATCTATCCGATGAGACAAGACGCCTGGTGGCAAAGGCATTAAGTGACCACGACGACCGGAAAATCAAATGAAACGGGTCAGTATTTAATGTTGGGATATATCATCAAGCGTCCAAAACGTTTTTCATTTAAGAATATCATCCCTATCGGTGATAGTCTATGGCGGTCGGTAATGGAATGTATCCTAAAAACTTTGCTTACTTTCGATCACCAATAAGATATGAAATGCTATTTCATTGTACTAAGTTTATTGTAAGGTGATTCCGGCTTAGTATTCGACGGTGGGCACCCACACCAGGGGCGGAGCGTCGGATTTTATCCAGCGATTAGCGATGAATAAATTCAATGATACAAGAGAGTTAGTTGTTTCTATGATATGGATAGTCAGCAGAATGGTAGCCTTGCTCTCCCACCCGCAAGCGGTTCGCTCACTTAGAGATCCACCGGATCTCTATTCCACCTAAGGGTGGAAATCGTTCGCTCATAGCGTAGCCCCTGGATGTGGGTCGCCGGCGAATGTCCCGCAATTCTGCGGGACAGTTTTTGCTACTTTTTGCTGCCAAAAAGTAGAAAAAGATTAAAGCAAAGACCGATCGTTGAAGCATTTAAACCTGAACCATAGACTCAAGGACCTCTAAGTTCAAGTGAAAAAAAGGATTCGTTGATTATTAGACGACTCACAATAGCTAACTAACTGATTTTTAGAACCTTTTTTTTGTAGTTGGACATTATTTTGGACGCTAGTGGGATATATCATCAAAAAAATACCCTGGAACCGGTAGATCGCAGGGCATTCAATCCAGATTAAACCAGTTAAGCACTGTCAGGCTTTACCCTTCAACATAAGATTCCAGTACATGAAGGGAAGGCCATATTTCTTCAAAACCCACATACTGTAAAGGTCTTTTGAAGTATCAAAAAATTTAGTCAGCAGAGGGTCGGAGTCCCGTTCGTTGCTATAATCAAATTCTGCCAGTAGCATCTTTCCGTAACCAGTAACAATCGGACAAGACGAGTAACCTCCGTATCGCTGCATTGGCAACTGGTGCTTCATGACTGTCAACAAATTTTCAACCAATACCGGAGCCTGCTTTCGGATCGCGGCACCCGTCTTGGCGGTGGGCAGGGCGGCTGCATCACCCAGTGCAAAAACGTTGGGATACTCCTTATGTTGCAAGGTATGGATATCCACATTGATCCAACCCCTGTCAGGTCCTTCCTGAACTGAAATCTTAGATCGCTTGATAAAATCCGGTGCCGATTGCGGAGGTGCGAGATGCATCATATCATACGGTATGACCACTTCAGTCTGCGACAACTCGATGATGCCGGCATCCTTCTTATTGTAATAAAGTTTGTCCGGCTGATCAGCGAATTGAGTAATGGTGTAATAAGCTTTTTTATGTGCGGCATCAATCTTGGTCAGTTTGTGAAAAAAGCGGAGGTGAATGTCCTTGCGGTCTACCACTTTCATCAAAGTGGTCTTAAAGGGTTCTGTACCAAATATAACCGAACCGGGAGTAGCAAAAATTACGTTTGTCTTATCCCTCACCTTTGATCGGTGAAAATAATCTTCCGCCAGGTACATGATCTTTTGAGGAGCACCGCCGCATTTAATGGCAGTGGCGGGTTGGGTAAACAAAGCATTACCTCCTTTAAACTCCTGCAAAACTTTCCAGGTATATTCCGGATCCACATAATTGCTGCAAACACCATTTTTATTGATGGTCTCCTTTAATCCCTCGATTCCATCCAGATCGATCTGAATACCCGGGCAGGCGACGAGAAAATCATAGGTAATATCACCACTGGTCCTGGTGACAATCCGGTTGTGATCCGGGTCTATTTCATCCACAAAATCCTTTATCCAAATGGCACCGTCCGGAATAAGATCTTTCATATCTCGCTCCGTTTTTCTATAGTTATAGGTTCCCGCTCCAACCAATGTCCAGGCAGGCTGATAATAGTGCTTTTCTGCCGGGTCAATGATGGCAATGTCTAACTTCCGGTCCTCCCGGAGCAAGCGGGCTGCAACTGTAATGCCGGCGGTACCAGCTCCTATAATTGCGATTTGATGATGTTTTGCTTGCATAATATTAATAGTTTAATGCATGATGGCTAAATTGCATAAATCATCGTCTTTTGACCTGGAATACTCCAATTGACAATTCAGCTTATGCTAGTGAGGCAATTTATTTCTCAACAATCCGTATACAAATGTTCCAAACATGGCGCTTGCCAGAAACATGACCAGTACTGTATATCCGCTACCCAGCAAAACAAACATCGGACCTGGACAAATGCCGGCAAGGGCCCAGCCAAGACCAAAAATAAAACCACCAATAATGTAGCGGGGAATGGATTTACTTTTATCCGGAATGACAATTTCTTTTCCTTCAATCGACTTGAAATGACGCCACTTTATCAACTGAACAATGATTATTCCAAGTACGACCGACGAAAAGATAATTCCGTACATATGAAATGACTGAAAATGAAACATTTCAAAAATCCGGAACCACGAAACGGCTTCTGTCTTAAATAAAGTCACTCCAAAAATGATTCCGACTACGATATATTTAAAGTATCTCATTTTATCTGAATTCTAAAGCAGGTTAAAATATCAATGGGAAGATGACATAAGTCATAAATAAGCCTCCGAGAAAAAAACCGATGACGGCGATCAACGACGATATCTGCAATGCTGACAAACCACTGATGGCATGACCGGAAGTACATCCTCCTGCATATCTTGCTCCAAAACCAACCAGAAAACCACCGACAACAATCATCAGAAATCCCTGCAGCGTAAATAGGGAAGTCCAGCTATAAAACTCTGGCACCAGGGGTACATTTCCATATTCCGCAGGTATACCCAGTTCATTGAGCGAGCGGACGGTAGCTTCTGACACATGAGCGATATTTCCATCTTCTCCGGCAAAATGGGTGGCTGCAATATACCCTCCGAACATAGCGCCCAAAACCACCAATAGATTCCAGGCCTGTGATTGCCAGTCAAAACGGAAAAAATCCGAATACTCATCCGCTCCATCGGCAGCACACATTACCCTAAAATTGGCAGAGATACCAAACTCTTTCCCAAAAAACAAGAGCAAAAAAAGAACCAGGGCTATCATTAAACCTCCCACCCACCAGGGCCAGGGTTGACTGATAAAGTCCCGTACGGTCATAAAAAAATCAAGCATGCCAATAGGTTTTATATCGTTATCTAGCTAAATCTTAATCCATTGTAAAATGACGAAAAAACAAGGTAGTATTTTGTGACAATGATCACTCAGGACAATGATTTCCCTTTTCTCCCGGAGTGACTCCGTGTAGAGTCTCCAGCTAGCCCGGTGTACCTCTAAATCCCTTCAACCATCACGGATTAAGTTGCCAGTCATCTTCCTCCTCTGAAATCATTTACCTACATTAGTTGTCATTAAAAATCTAAACAGGCTGTTGAATTATGAATAATAAACTTCGCGTACTTGTTGTTGGATGTGGCCACATGGGCATATCCCATGCCCGGGCCTATCATCAGATGGATGAGTTTGAAATCGTTGGCTTGGTAAGCCGGAAACCCGAGAGCCGTAACCGTCTGTCGGACGAACTGGGTGGCCTACCCACCTATGATCGGTTTGAATCTGCTCTCGAAGCAACCCGGCCGGATATCATATCAATCAATACCTATCCGGAGACCCACTACCCCTATTGTAAAAAGAGCCTGGAATCGGGTGCTCATGTCTTTATTGAAAAACCGCTGGCACTTACCGTTGAACAGGCCCAGGAACTGGTCGATCTGGCCCATAGTAAAAAACGAAAGATGGTCATCGGCTATATCCTCCGGGTGCATCCAGCCTGGGCCAAATTTATCGATATCGCCAAAACCCTGGGCAAACCGCTGGTGATGCGGATGAATCTCAATCAGCAAAGCGATGGCGCGATGTGGTCTACCCATAAGTCACTGATGCATTCAATGTCTCCGATCGTTGACTGCGGGGTACACTATGTCGATGTCATGTGTCTGATGACCGGAGCCAAACCCATCCGGGTCAGCGCAATCGGAGCCAGGCTCACCGATGAGGTCAGCGAGGATATGTACAATTACGGACAATTGCAAGTCGCTTTTGACGATGGCTCAGTCGGATGGTATGAAGCAGGATGGGGACCGATGATGAGCGAGACTGCTTTCTTTGTCAAAGATGTGATCGGACCTAAAGGATCGGTCAGCATCGTCGATGAAAGTGGTGAGCGAAAAGAAGGATCACAGGACATCGAGGGTCATGCCAAAACCGGTGGTATCAAGTTACATCATGCCGATCTCGATGAAAGAAGGCTTTTCGCCAAAAAGGATGAATACTTCAGCACCAAAGATGAGCCCAGTCACGATGAGCTCTGCTACCTCGAACAGCAGTTTCTTTTGAATGCCATCCAGAATGATGTGGATCTTTCCGCTCACCTCAACGATGCCGTCAACAGCTTGCGCATTGTTCTGGCAGCAGATGAGTCAGTAAGGACGGGAAAAACGGTAGAATTGAAATAAAGACACGATGAGAGGAACCGGGCTACCGGCAACAGCCCGGCTTCCTATACCCGGCAACCTGACCAGTTGATAAAGTTCAAAGGCCTACATGAAACTTCAGAGAAGAAAATTTGTCGAAACTGCCGTCATGGGTACTTTCGGATCGGCAATCGGATCTGGTTCCCGGCATAGGAGTCAGATGCAATCCAGCTTCACCATTCCGGATTCTGCCGGTCAGGGTAAATTGCTCAAGACCGAACTATTCTCTACTCCTGTAATGATCGAAAGCCTGGAATTACTGAGATACCAGGAAAATTTTCTTTGCCGTGTAAGAAGCAGGGATGGTGCCGAAGGTCTTTCAGTCAGCAACAATATGCAGATGGTTGCACTGTATCCTATCTTCACCCGCAGGCTGCAGCCTTTTTTCATCGGTAAAGATGCGCGAGACCTTGAGTACCTCCTTGAAGAAGTTTATGTCTATCAAAGCAATTACAAACTGCAAAGTCTGGCGCTCTGGGTGCCCCTCGCTACGATTGAATTTGCAATCCTCGATATGCTCGGCCGGATAGCGACAAAGCCAATGGCCAATTTGCTAGGTGACACCCACCACCCAAAGATCGCCGTTTATCAGGCAAATAATCACCGGGGGAAGACTGCCGAAGAATCCATTGAACTGATCAAAAAAGACGTCGCCGAATCGGGGGCCAATGCCTTGAAATTTAAGGTTGGAGGCCGGATGAGCAGAAACCTCGACTATCCTCCCGGACGGACTGAAGCCCTGATCCCTCTGGTACGAAAAACATTTGGAGAAGAGATGGTGATATACGCCGACTCCAACGGATCGTATGATGTCCATGAAGCTGTCCGGATCGGCAAAATTATGGAGGAATACCGGATCGACTTTTTTGAAGAACCAGTTCCCTTTGATTGGTATGAAGAAACTAAAATGGTAGCTGATCAACTGGACATACCCATTGCGGGTGGCGAACAGGAGCCGGGCATGCATCAGTTTGAGTGGCTGATTAAGAATGATGGCCTGGATATTGTCCAACCGGATATCTTCTATTTTGGTGGTATGATCCGCTCACTGAGGGTGGCTCAGATGGCCGAAGCAAAAGGAAAACCCTGCGTACCCCATATTTCAGGTTCGGGTTTGGGCTATCTCTATATGCTGCATTTTGTCTCCATTCTGGCCAATGCCGGGCCTTATCATGAATTCAAAGGATTTAACAAAACAATTCCATTTGATTGCCCCACCTCATCCCTACAAAGTAACAATGGATGGATTGATGTACCCACCGGACCTGGATCCGGTATCGAACTAGATCCTGATTTTGTAGCCATGCATAAGGCAGTTTAAGTCTCCCAAAAGAAAATTACGGATCTCGGATAAGATCAGGTTAAGCGGTCTTTCCGGATTATTGGTGCGCAGGAAGAGACGTCATACACTCACTTGTTGAACGGTACCAATCAACGTATTTATTGGATACTTCTGGTTGCTCTTTTCAAATACCTCAGGCTGATGGCAGCGGCAGCAACATCTGCTATTGGAAAAGAAATCCAGATACCGTTGAGACCAAAAAATACCGGCAATATTAAAATCAAAGGAATTAAAAAAATACCCTGTTTGGTCAATGCAAGAAATAATGCGGGACCCGCTTTACCTATGGCCTGGTAATAGGCAGAACCAATTAACTGTATGGTGATTAAAGGAGTAGCCAGAAAAGCGAGCCGCAGGGCAAAGGGTGTCTGGTTGAGCATCGCTTCATCGAGGGTGAATATTTGGACAAACTGGGTAGCGAAAATCATGATCAGAATAAATAGCCCGAAGGAGATGACCGTGCCGTACTTAATGGCATTCCTGATCACCAGGGTGACCCGGTCCCAAAGCTGGGCGCCATAATTATAACCAGCAATCGGAACAAATCCCTGGGTAATACCCAGTACCGGAAAATTGGCAAACATCATGACCCGGTTGATGATCCCCCAGGTCGAGATCGCCAGTTCGTCGCCGTATTTGAAGAGGGCATTGTTGAGTACGATGTATAAAATACTGATGGTACCCTGTCTGGCCAGTGTCACCGAACCGATACCCGATATTTCGCGGATGATTTTATTTTTCAGAACCAGTTCTTTAAGACCCACCCGGAGATGCGATTTTCCGAAAATAAAATAGTAAATAGCGTACAGACCACTGGCAATATAGCCCAGGGCGGTTGCCCATGCAGCGCCTTCGATACCCATTTTAAAAATGACTATAAAAACCGGGTCGAGAATCAAATTGGCCAGTGCCGGGACGATCAGGGTATACATCGCCAATTTAGGATAGCCTTCAGCCCGGATGATGTTATTGGCCATCATTGCCCAGGCCAGAAAAGGTACGCTATACAGGGTAATCTTGAAATATTGATGAGCGGGCTGCAGGATGTCTCCCTTTCCACCAAACAACCGGAGCAGATCATCCATAAAAATCCCTCCCAACAGCGAGAAGAGAATAGCAAAGACCAGGGTCATTACAATCTGATGGGCAAAGGCCTGGTTGGCCCTTTCACGGTTACCCTCTCCATAAGCCCGGGAAATAATCGAAGCCCCGCCAACACCGATAGACATCCCGATAGCACCAATCAGAAAGGTAATGGGCATCACCACCGTTATTGCAGCAATCCCCATGCTGCCCACCCAGCGACCCACAAAGATCGTATCGACAATACCATAGATCGACATGATCAGAATACCAATCGAAGCCGGAATCGCCTGCTGACGTAGCAATTTACCAATCGACTCGGAACCAAATTTTTGCGACTGCGTCATAAAGTTGTTACATCATTTGCAAAATCTGGTCCATATGGCTGGAACGAGCCTGAAAACAAAGCATTCATGTGTATGCGGGTTTGGCAGAGTGGATTGCGAAAGCTACATTATTAACCGGATTGCCGACATTTGATTGTGCAAACTCCCTTAAAACGTCCATTTTGTCGATCAAGGAGCCGAATGGTTCTATGAATCTTCCGAAGACCGGGCCTCTCTCTAAATTCTATTATCCATTTAAGGGGTCACTGGTTTGTTAACATTCGGGCAGCATCTCATTGATCTGTTTGGCCAGACCACCCTCGGATGTTTCCTT
This sequence comes from uncultured Saprospiraceae bacterium, assembly GCA_964428345.1. Taxonomy (GTDB): domain Bacteria; phylum Bacteroidota; class Bacteroidia; order Chitinophagales; family Saprospiraceae; genus JABDMH01. Next base: position 128,949 of record CAYRYD010000007.1, read on the forward strand.
ATACTTACGGTGCATATCGAGCGCCGTTTCCCACATCGTACGAATAATGTCATCGAGACGGACCCTGGAGTGAGCATAGTCACCCGACAATGCCAGCTGACTGGCGGTGATCGCCTTCATGGCTCCCATCGCATTTCTCTCAATACAGGGTATCTGCACCAAACCGCCGACCGGATCACAGGTTAGTCCCAGATGGTGCTCCATGGCAATCTCGGCAGCCATCATCACCTGCTGGGGACTTCCTCCCTGACATGCGGTCAGGCCGGCGGCAGCCATCGACGAAGATACACCGATCTCAGCCTGGCATCCGCCCATCGCTGCCGAAATCGTCGAGCCTTTCTTAAAAAGGCTGCCGATCTCTCCCGCTGTCAAAAGAAATTTCATGATATCCTCTTCACCCTTGTTCTCACAAAAACACAAAAAATACATGAGCACCGCCGGAATCACTCCAGCGGCACCATTTGTCGGAGCGGTGACGACCCTTCCGAAGGATGCGTTTTCTTCATTAACGGCCAGTGCAAAACAACTGATCCACCTGGTAATGTTGGAAAACGAATTTCCGGTTGTTTTAATCACATTTTTCCAGGCATCTTTTCCGGCATACTCCATTCCATCCAATAATTTTTTATTTAGATAAAATGCCCTTCTTTGCACGGCCAGACCACCCGGTAAAATTCCTCCGGTATGGCATCCCTGATAAATACAATTTTCCATGATCGACCAAATAACCCGGATCTTTTCCCGTATCGCCTGTTCCGGCTGAATACTCAGTTCGTTTTTCCAAACAATCATATCGATCGGACAATTTTCATGGAGCACCCATTTCATCAGATCTTTTTCTGAATCAATGGGAAATGGAAATGTTCTGCCGGTCGTCTCTTCCGTTACACCTTCCTTCCTGATAAAGCCACCACCAATGGAATAAAAGGTATCAATCCTTTCCTTCCTGCCGGCGAACCGCGTAATCAAACGGATTGCATTGGGATGCTGTGGCAAAAATTTCTTAAGAAACTGAATGCAATCCTTCGGATCAAAATCAATAATATACTCACCGCCAAAATTCAATTTTTTCTGCGTATCAATCGCCCGGATATAGGAACGAATGGCGGCTGTATCAATCGATTCCGGATCATACCCTGACAATCCCAGCATGACCGCCGTATCGGTTCCATGGCCGATACCAGTTTTCGACAACGACCCGAATAACTTAACCTGAATGGACCGGACCTTTTCACCCTGGCATTGCTTCACTACCTCCAGGGCAGCCCTCCAGGGACCCATCGTGTGTGAACTGGAAGGTCCTACTCCCACTTTAAACATATCGAAAATACTGATGCGTTCCATCATCTAAAGGTACAAGTGATTTGCCAATTCTCCTCCAGTGTGAACTTGCACGAAGAAATAGAATTTTATAATTTAAGGACTAGGTATACGTTGTTGCGAAGAAGGTCAATTCCACCGGTTAGTTGCGAGCCTGATATGGATGCCAGAGTTGGACCCTCATGGCAGTCACCTGATTCAGGATTCGTAGCGGCAATGGACCCTGGATTCTAATTATCAAAATAAACTAGCGACTTGATGCTTCGAATGATCATTATTGGACTCGCCATGCTGGCCTGGGGCTGTCAAAAAACGGAAAATGATCTCGATCAGACCATTGCATTTTATAACCTGAAGAAATTTGACACTTCCGGTCCCGGATTTGCCATCAATGAATCTACAGCCAAACCAGGCAACGAATTACTGATCGCGTATGAAGATATCATCGCTTATAATAGCAGGACTCATGCATTTATCATCAGGGAGGCACTGAGCCGGGAAATCGACGTTAGTGCCACTCGCCGGGGCTATTATCAGAGACCTTTTGCACTGGCGATCGGTAAGGAGATCATTTATACCGGATACTTCTGGAGTTTGATTTCTTCGACCAGTTGCGACTGGCTGGTGGCAGTGCCATTGGGTCAGGAATTAAAGATATTTTCCGGATATCCCGGCGTTTCTTTGGATCAACCGATTCCAGACCGGCGGAATGATCCCAGACTTTTGGAGATATTGAAAAGAGATGGCAAATTGGTGGAATAAGTCTTTGCTTTGTCTTTGAAATGACATCAGAAAGTCCTCTTGCGGGATGCCAATCGTATCTTTACCGAAATTCCAGCTGAAATGTCTTCACTTCCGGAGCTAAAAGCAAAAATCAGAAAGCACTATTTAATGTGTCGTAATAAAATGCCGGAAAGCTGGCGAACGGTTCTATCCCGGCAGACTTGTCTGGAATTGGAGGAATTGAGCAGAAAGTCGGTTGTCAGGATAGTGCACAGCTTTCTTCCTTTTGGCACCGAAATCAACATCTTTCCCTTCCTGGAATATTGTCTGGAAAATCAAATCAAAGTAATCACCCCAAAAATTTTAAAAAAACCGGTAATGATCCACCTGGAGACTCCCGATCTAAACCAGCTACGGGTCAATAAAATGGGCATCAGGGAATCTGCGTGCCTTCTCGCTTATGAGGGACCATATGACCTCATTTTGGTACCGGGAGTTGTTTTTGCCAGAAATGGCTACCGGATCGGATATGGTGGTGGATATTACGATTATTTTCTGGCCCGGCATCCGGAGGCCCTGAAGATCGGTGTTGGCTTTCCTCTGCAGCTGGTCGAAAAATTACCCCATGCCGCCTATGATATTCCGGTCAACCGTTTAATTCTGGGTGACCAGCAGCTAATTATCTGACAACAGTCCGGTGTTGACCCGCCCGGCAGTAACCTACCTGAACAATAACTCGCCGGTCCGGATCCGGCTGACCTCTTCGCTTTCTATAGCCGTCCACGAGAGGAAAATCTTTCCAGCAGATCGTGCGAGGCGGGGAAATCCCGATTTGCGGGCCGGTGAAGTAGAAAGGATGTCAAAAGGCTCCGATTGGCATCCGGTCTTTGCAACCAGCCGGCCTCTGATCATGGCTCCATGGTCTGTCATATTTTCCAGCCAGGTCACCAATACCTTATCGGTACCGGCAAACACCAGGTCAACCCTTCCGGCCGGGTCTCGATCACTAATGATGACCGGTTCGCCAAACGATGCCCCTCCATCTTCCGAAAAAGCCAGTTTAACCCGGGCTGAATCCCGCGCCATGGTAAACCAGGCCACGGCAACCAGATCATCGCTGGCCACTACCGACGGACCATTGACCGGACAGCCTCCGATCTGCCAGCCATCCTCAAATACCGCCCTGGGTTCCTGCCATTCGCCTCTCACAGACCGAACGATGAAGATATCTCTGACCTCATCGGGTGACCGGTCCCGGTAAACCACCAATGGACCATAGCGGGTCAGCGCGACATCGGTCTGACAGCAATCGCACACCCGGGCATCCAGTTCAGCCTCTCCAGTGATATTTCCGGTCTGGTCAAAGATCGCCGATCGCAAGGTCATCGCGCCCTGGTGGTGGTGTTCGTGATCATTCCCATCGGTCGTTTCACTCCGGGTATGGCGGCCATCCAGCCAGGTGGCGAAAAATTCCTGATCATTGAGCGGAAACAAGGTAACAAAGCCATGCTCTGCAGCCACACCGTCCGAATGTGGAATAAAGGATGAAGACCAGTTTTGGCCATCGATCGATTGGGTGATATGCACATCGTAATCGTAAACTCCGGCTCCGCGATATTGTAACCAATGGGCAGCCATCCAGTGGCCATTGACCACCAGGGAGGGAAAATCTGCCCAGTTGACAAACCAGTCATCTCCCCGGCTGATCACTTGGGATGGAGACCACTGATTGTTTTCAAATCGACTGTATCTGAATTCTACCAGCGAATCATTGATGTATTCCAGCCAGGAGGAAAACATTCTGTCATCCCCTGACACATGCAAAAAGGCTTGACCGCCATGAACCGACGGGTGGTCGATAAACCTGATTCCACTAAATTCTCCCTGGTTATCAGCTTTCTGACAACAAAAAATAAAAACCATAAAGAATAAAAGAATCAACGATTTTATTGATGGTCGATTTGTCACTGCCTGATAGAGAGAATCCATTTCATCTTCAATTTTTAAAAGCATCATTCCTTTACCTCATAAACCTCATCTTGTTGCCCGATTCCGATCATTTTTAAGTTCCTCCAGCCTGAAGGAATTTTTGTCGCCATTTGCTCAATACCATGATCCGTGAATCGAAGACCTCCAAAACCTGCCAATACCGCCTGCAACATGCCTCCAGCTCCGGTGGCAAAGTAGGGATTTGTCCCTCCCGCTGTTTCAGCAATGACTCCGAAAGGTGGTACTTCATTTTTTTTATAGGAATCTGAGAAGATCCTGGCTGCCTTTTCAGATTCCCCTAATTGATTGGACAATATTGCCAGTATGGCTGCACCCATAGCCGGTCCTTCCGGAGACATTCTTGGCAGATAATAATCCAAATCTTTTCTGATCTGCTCCTCATCTTCTACTATACTCAAGGGGTAAGCTAATAAATTGACGTCGGCCTGTTTGATGATCTCACCCTGGTAGGTAGCATTTTCCTTGGTAGTGCCATCCTCCATAGATAAAATGGGAATATTTTCCGCAACCAGGTCCCAGTCAGGATCGGGTTTAATTCCAAGCACGTTGGCAGCACTGATTGCACATCGTAATGATGTGATGGCCATTCCATTAGTAAAAGCATTATTATCAATATTCTCCATCCACTCGTTGGCACCAATGACATTGTTTATATCATACCTGCCAGGGCCGTTTCGATCAACCCGGCTACACCAAAATTCGGCAACCTGCTCGAGAATTGGCCAACCCTTTTCACGGAGCCAGGTCTTATCTCCGGTTACCTGATAATATTTCCAGCAAGCCCAGGCGATACATCCGCGTTACATCAGTACATGGGCGAATGAATTCGCCCCTCCAAGATTTCAATCGACGGGGCAATACTTCCCGTTCCTGTTCTATTTCCACTGAAAAGCAAAATACTGACACTGACCTTTGCCCACATTTTTAGCTGCATGCGGTACCATGGAGTCCAGAAATACCAGGTCTCCGGGTTTTGCGGGGTACCACTGACCATCAATGTGCATTTCCACTTCTCCCTGGGTTACCAAAATGATTTCTTCAACCACATGGGTATGCGGAGCGTGGCTGTCAGTCCCTTCATTTAAATTGGTCATATGCATTTCAAAATCGACACACATAGCCGTTGGCCGGTCAAAGTAATTTCTCCTGCCTCCCCGGTCATGGGTGTTATACGTAATGTCTTCAAAGTCCACCAGGATGGAGCCTCCCTCTGCCTCGCCTCTGGCCTGATCTGGTCCTGTCTTCGCCCGGTATCTCATCACATAATAGGTAGCCGGTTCGTCTCCCGCATTACGAAAACCATGCACGGCGTTAGGCTGAATCAGGACAATGCTTTTAGGTCCTAAAATCTTCTTTTGATCTCCTACGGTGACTTCCAATGTCCCCTCCTTCACAATCAGCAATTCCTCATCCAAATGCTGATGGGCAGGGTGCGGTGAAGTGTTGGGAGCAATGGTGGTCGCATGAATTTCCAGAAATTCCAGATGGGTTGTTGAACCTTCCAGAATCGGGCGGGTAATGCGCTCACTGGAGTTTTTCTGTTCCAGTTCCGACCAGGCATGAACGCGGGATGGCAGATTATGCTGGGCAGGCATCATACCGATGCAAAAAATCGAGGCAGCCAATACGGAAACAATCTTTATCATCTTTTATGCTTTGAAGAGCGGATCCGAATATACAAATAAAGACTGTAGCGGTAAGTTCCAGACCGTAGTTTCAGCTCCGGACGTAATCAATGAGATTCAAGTACTTCCCGGATTGGTCTGACAAAAAAATAACAAAAATGTAAGTTAGGATTAAAAAATAGGATAGATTACCATTCGTTTAAATGTTGATCTTATTCATTCAAAATGACTCAGAAAAGCAAAAAGACATGGACCCAGCTTTACAAAAGATGATTGAAAACCTGGAAAAATCGACCGGAAGGAACATTAAACACTGGACCGATCTGGTTCAAAATGCCGGTATCGATAAACATGGCGCCCTGGTAAAAATGTTGAAAGAAGAACATGGCATCGGTCATGGATACGCCAATATGATCGTACACCTGGCCAAAGAAAGCGCGGCATTTTCACACGATGATCAGGATTTGATCACTACCCAATATCGGGGAAAGGAACATTTAAGACCGATTTATGATGCCCTACTTTCCCGGATTTCACAATTCGGACCGGATGTGGAGATTTCGCCAAAAAAGAGCGCAGTCAGCTGCCGGAGAAAACGTCAGTTTGCCCTGATCCAGCCCACTACCAAAACCCGGATTGATCTGGGACTAAAGTATAACAACCGGCCTCACTCAGGGCGTCTGGAAACATCCGGTCCGTTTGGTACCATGTGTACTCACCGGGTTCAGCTGACTGATATATCTCAGGTTGATGACGAACTGATTAACTGGCTGCAGGATGCCTATAATGAAGCCGGGTAGGTGGGCCTGGGAGAGAAATGTTGGACATAGGATAACCGGAACATCACCAAATTAGATTGGTACTAATATTAGCATTGTTTCTGTAACGGCAAAATGAATACACCCCTCAATGAAGTCCTGCGATAAGCCTTTTTCTCGCATTGGATATCTTCTTATTTTTAGGTGATTGTATTTTCTTTCAAAAAACCTCCAGGATGCGTCACTTCATTAGCACCTTCACTTTGCTCATGCTCCTCATGGTCTCCAGGGCTGAAGATGGATACCGGCTTTGGTTGCGATACGACTTAATTGACCAGCAGCAACTCCTGGAAAGTTATCGAAAAAACATTCAATCGGTGTTGGTCATCGGGGAAAGTGGCACTATGCAAGCCATCAGAAATGAATTGAATCTCGGATTGCAAGGTCTCCTGGGTCAGGAGGTTCACGAAGGTTCACTAAACGATGATAATATGCTGCTGGTTGGCACCTATGGGCCAAATACCATTCTTTCGGAATTGCTGAGTCCAAACGAGACTGAAGACCTGGGCGATGAGGGTTTCACAGTTTTGTCCAAGGAAATTCAGGGAATGAATGTAACGGTCATTACAGGTCTTCATGATCGGGGCGTCTTATATGGAGTCTTTCACTTTCTCCGGTTATTACAGACGCACCAGGATATTTCCAATCTTAACATCCGCAGCATCCCGAAAATCAAGGTGCGTATCCTTAATCACTGGGATAATCTGGATCGCACGGTTGAACGGGGTTACGCCGGATTTTCCATTTGGAACTGGCACCAGCTCCCGGAATTTATTGATCCAAGATATGTCGACTATGCCCGGGCCAATGCCTCAATTGGAATCAACGCCACGGTATTGACCAATGTCAATGCCAATGCCCTGATTCTCCGGCCGGATTATCTGGAAAAGGTTAAAGCTTTGGCCGATGTTTTCCGCCCATATGGCATCAGGGTATACCTCACTGCACGTTTTAGTGCACCCATTGAGCTCGGCCGGTTGGAGACCGCCGACCCGTTAGATCCGGCGGTGCAAGAATGGTGGACCGACAAAGCCCGGGAAATCTATGATTTGATACCGGATTTTGGTGGCTTTCTTGTTAAAGCCAATTCCGAAGGCCAGCCCGGTCCCCAAAATTACGATCGCACACACGCCGACGGTGCGAACATGCTGGCTGAAGCGGTGGGTGCCTACGGTGGCATCGTCATGTGGAGGGCGTTCGTGTACAGCAATGAAGAACCGGACGATCGGCACAAGCAGGCGAACAATGAATTTGTGCCCCTTGACGGGCAATTTAACAGCAACGTACTGATCCAGGTGAAGAACGGTGCCATTGACTTTCAACCCAGAGAACCATTTCACCCATTGTTTGGTGCGATGGAAAAAACGCCGGTGATGATGGAATTTCAAATCACACAGGAATACCTGGGACAGGGCACTCACCTGGTCTATCTGGGTTCATTGTTTAAAGAAGTACTGGAGGCCGATACCAATATGAAAGGCAAAGGGTCTGCGGTAGGCCGGGTGATTGATGGCAGTCTCACCAGGCAGTCCATAACCGCCATGGCGGGAGTAGCCAATATCGGTACCGACCGCAACTGGACCAGTCATCCATTTGGGCAGGCCAACTGGTATGCCTTCGGAAGACTGGCCTGGGACCACGAATTGCCGGAAGAAATGATTGCCGATGAATGGATCCGGATGACGTTCGGTAATAGAGAAGAACCTTTGCAACAGATCAAGGACATCATGATGCAATCACACGATGCCGTGGTCAATTATATGACTCCGTTGGGACTGCATCACATCATGGGAGCAGGACATCATTACGGACCAGCTCCCTGGGTCAGTAAAATGCCTCGGGCGGATTGGACCTCCACATACTACCACCGGGCAGATAGCCTTGGGATCGGTTTTGACCGGACCTTTTCCGGCAGTAATGCTGTCGGTCAGTACCACCGCCAGGTTGCCCGTATTTTTGAATCACCGGAAAGCTGTCCGGAAGAATATCTCCTCTGGTTTCATCACCTGGAATGGAGAAGGCCCATGCCATCCGGCCATACCCTGTGGGATGAAATTTGCCTTCGTTATCAGAAGGGGGTTGAACAAGTCGAAGGCTTCCTGGCCGGTTGGCAAAGTCTAGGGGACAGCGTTGATCAGGAGCGCTTCGAGCACGTAAAAGCTCTATTAGGTATTCAACTTAAGGAAGCCCAATGGTGGCGCGACGCGTGCATCCGCTATTTTCAATCGTTGTCGAAACTACCACTGCCGGAAGGGGTACCTCATCCCCCGCATGATCTTGAATACTACCAGAATCTAAGGTACCCTTATGCTCCGGGTATCCGGCCGCGGTGGTAGCTTTTGTGTTTATCACCCACCAAAGCGTAATTATGAGCAAAAAAAAAGGAGCTGTTAGCTCCTTATCTATTTACCACTTTTGCTATCCTTCTTATTTTCTTGGAGCCGGAGTCATTCGTAAGTAAGGCTTAATGGTTTTAAACCCTTTGGGAAATTTCTCTTTAGCCTCTTCATCCGATACCGATGGCAGGATAACAACATCCTCACCATCTTCCCAGTCAGCGGGTGTTGCAACCTTGTCATACATGGTTAACTGCAGGGAATCAATGACCCTCAATATCTCCAGAAAATTCCTGCCCGTAGAAGGGGGATAGGTAAGGGTCAGCTTCACTTTCTTATCGGGACCGATGATAAAAACGGATCGAACCGTTGATTTTTCGGTCACCCCGGGATGAATCATGTCATACAGCTCAGACACCTTTCGATCGGCATCGGCGATGATTGGAAAATTCATGGTCACATGTTGAGTTTCTTCAATATCCTTGATCCACTCATAATGTGAATCCAATGGATCCACACTCACGGCAATGGCCTTCACATTTCGTTTTTCAAACTCGCCTTTCAGAGCAGCGGTTCTGCCCAGTTCAGTAGTACAAACGGGTGTGAAGTCTGCCGGATGTGAAAATAATAACCCCCAGCTGTCTCCCAGCCACTCGTGAAAATGGATAGTACCCATAGTAGTTTCAGCAGTAAAATCGGGCGCAATGTCTCCTAGTCTGATTGTCATCGTATTTGGTATTTATAAAAGAATAATAAAATATAGTTAAGAGGGTAACAAATATAAGGCCTTCAGGTTTTAATCATCAATGAATCCTGTCAGGATTCCCTGATTTTTTCCAAATCATGGAGAAAAGACACCTATATCTGATATTCTACCCCCCTGATCATTGGCCCTTAAGGCCACTCCCGGAGTCAATACGTGACAGGATTGATTGTCTGGGGAGATAATGGACAAGAAATCCGGCAAACCGCATTAAATTTACCGGCCAACAAAACGCAACAAAACGCATGAATCTAAACCTGAAGGATAAAGTCTATATCGTCACCGGCGGATCAAAAGGGATTGGAGAAGCCATCAGCCGGAGCATCGCCGCTGAAAACGGAGTCCCTGTCATTGCTTCCCGGTCGGAAAAAGAAACGAAAGCCCTGATTCAGGAATTTAAGGCCAAGGGGACAAAGAGCCACGGTATCATTGGAGATCTGCAACATACGGCCTTTTGCAAGCAGGTTATTGAAGAAACCATGGAGGTCTTTGGTCAGATCGATGGCATTGTCAATAACGCCGGATTTAATGACGGTGCAGGTCTGGAAGCCGGTCCGGATGCCTTCCGGCGTTCTCTCAGTGTCAACCTTCACCACTATTTTGATCTGGTGCACTATGCCCTGCCTTATCTGAAGCAATCCAGGGGTTCGATCGTCAATATCAGTTCGAAAGTGGCCCTTACCGGTCAGGGACAGACCTCCGGCTATGCAGCGGCCAAAGGAGCACAACTGGGTCTTACCAGGGAATGGGCAGCAGAACTATTGCCTTACTCTATCCGGGTCAATGCCATATTACCAGCAGAAGTGATGACTCCGCTCTACCGCAAATGGCTGGATACTTTTCCGGATCCAGCCAGCAAGGAAGCTGGAATCGTCTCCAAAATTCCCCTGGAAAAGCGGATGACGACCAGTCAGGAGATTGCCAACATGGCTTTATTCCTACTATCGGATGTTTCTTCCCATACCACCGGCCAATTTATGATCGTGGATGGTGGTTATGTGCATCTGGACCGGGCATTGACCTGAGAGGATTGGGAAAATTATTGATTATTAATTATTGATTATTGGAACGTCACCAGTATCAGATGACATATCCTCCCGGTGGATTTCCACTATCTGTGCGGGAGGCGATTCTCATTGGTATTCTGGTCTTTTGGTCTTTTTTTTGGTTTAGGGCTGCTATTGTGTACCATTGGAGCGGCGATTTCAATCGCCGGAGCACAAACATGGTTTCATACCCGAGGTGAATACATCTGCAGCCCTTTTGGAGCGGCGATTTCAATCGCCGTAGTACAAACATATCCAGTACCCGGGCGAATAAATTCACCCTTCCAGCTGCTTCGTCATTCGCCGGGTACTGCTTCACCCTATCTCCATTTTAATATTAACCGCTGCAATCTCCCCTCTCTGCGGTACTCCGCAGCGCTCTGCGAGAGGCAATTCTCATTGGTCTTGTGGTTTTTTGGTTTTTTGGTCTTTTGGTTAAGGGTTGCCAATGTTGACGGTAGTAACTATTTGGAGCGACGATTTTGATCGCCGTGGCAGTGCGTTTAGTACCAGG
>CAYRYD010000008.1:0-81841 GCA_964428345.1 uncultured Saprospiraceae bacterium
GTTTGAAGTGGTTTGAAGTGGATTGAGATTTTCTACCAGTCGATCGGAAAATAGTCCTTCAGAAATTTACCGCACCAGTGTTTGCCTGTATTGATGCCGTCAAAGAAGGGATCACAGATTCTCGCAGCACCGTCTACAATATCCAGTGGAGGTTGAAAATCATGCAGATCCTGCTTTTGGCGGGAAAGATGAACCGGATCTTCATCGGTCACCCATCCGGTATCGACAGCATTCATATAGATACCGGATTTGGCCAGATCACTGGCTGCAGTGTGAGTCATCATGTTGAGGGCTGCCTTGGCCATGTTCGTGTGCGGGTGCCGGTCGGACTTCTTGAAACGGTGAAATTTGCCTTCCATCGCCGTGACATTGACGATGTGCTTTTTCCCGGTATTTTCCCGCTTCATCATGGGGGAGAGCCGGTTGGTTAAGACGAAGGGTGCTACTGCATTGACCAAATGCACTTCCAGCATTTCGGCGGTTTCGATTTCACCCATCCGCAGTCGCCAGCTATTGGTTTTCCTTAGATCTATTTGTTGCAGATCGGCATCCAGTTTTCCCTTGGGAAAGATTTCTTCTTCGCGGATAGCATGATCGAAACTATAGGGGATCTGTGACAGCCTGGCCGATGCAAGAATACCCATGCCCTGGCTTTTTACCTGCCAGGATACCGGAAGGTTTTGACTGTTTTCAGGGGTATTGATGGTCTGGATTTGATTTTTAAAATGGGAAAAATTACCCAGTAATCTTCGAATATCCGATCCGAGGTCTCCGGCCGCCAGCAGTTCATTATGCATCAGGTGTTCATAAAAGCCGGAAGGTCTTCGCACGGTTTGTGCCGCATTATTCAGGAGGAGATCCAGCCGATGATAGGAATGTTGGATGTGGGCACAAAATAATTCGACGCTGGGCGTATGCCGCAGATCCAGTCCGTAGACATGAAGGCGGTCACCCCATTCGCCAAATCCGGGCTCAGCAGCGTACCGCATCGCTGCATCCACCGGAAACCGGGTCGTAGCAATCACGGTGGCTCCTGCTTCGAGCATCATTAGAGTAGCCTGATAACCGATCTTCAGACGTGAACCAGTGATGAGGGCCACCTGTCCGGATAAATCAGCCGTCTGAAATCTTTTCTGATAATTAAACTCAGAGCAGGAAGGACAAAGTGCATCATAAAAATGGTGCAACCGGTCATAGCTGGAATTGCAGATGTAACAGGATTTTGGAGAGACCAGGGGTGTGAAGAGGGTGTCCTTAGCACTGTTAATCTGCCCTGGGGCTAAATATACCTGAGCTTCCCGGGAGGTCCGGATTCCGGTTTTGGCGGTAGACTGGCGAATCTCGCGGGCCAGTTTTTGTTTTGCCAGTTTTCGTTTTGCTTTCAACCGTTGGTCTAACTGATCGCGATGCGGCCTGGTTAAAATACCGGCTTCCTTGAGTAAGGAAATGCGCAAATCTTCCGGGAGACTCATTAACATTTCAGGATCCTGATTCAACTGATGTAACAGTTGGATACACCATTCCACTGCCTGGTTTCCGCCTGGATTTATTGCTGATCTTTCCGTTGTCATATGTAACCGGCAAAGATAATCCGTCTGTTGAAGTTGACAGGCATTTTGATCAAATCATCCGTTTATACTTGTACATATATGTTCGATTTCGAACAATTTTTGTACGGTATCGAACAGAATGGTAAATAAAAAAAATCATAAATATCAGATAATCAGTCTGATATGATTCCGGCATAGCCCTTGAATTAGCTGAATCAAATTACCGAGCCATGTCAGTATCCATTAAGAAAATGAATTTGCAGGTTATCCTTCTGATTACTCCGGTGATCGGTTTTATGAGTGTGGTGGATCGATCAAACTGGCCTTTCCTCGCTGCGCTGGCTTTGCCGGTGATCCTGGCAAGGTACCTGCCCTCAAAAAACCGGATATTTTCATTGGCTGTAACCGGCAATCGCCAGGATCAGTTTATACCCGGTCGATCATCAGTAAAGTTCATTCATCTATTGATTGTCGGCCTTACCATTTTTACGCTCAATATGATCCCTAAAAAATTAGAAGTGAAAAAATGCAATTATGAACTGGCGGGTAAAATTGACCAAAGCCAAACGGGTACCCCTCAGGCACTGACTCCGGTGATGATTCTCTTACATAACTGCACAAGAATTTACGCTGAATGATGAGTGATTGCCTGCAATAAAATGTCATCCGTCTATCCGGATGAATGTTGACGTCTTTTTTTTCGATATTCAGGGATGTCATATTTGATCAGGCCGGAAAAAGAAGGAGACTGTAGTCAGATTTCCGAAGTCCATGAAATGGCCTTTGGTACAACGGCTGAGGCTTTTCTCGTCCTGAAACTTCGCAAGACGATTGGTTTTATTCACGGATTGTCTCTGGTGGCTATAGATCGGGACCGGGTGGTTGGCCATATACTTTTTTACCCGGTACGGATTATTTCCAGACAAGGCCAACCGGTTACTGCTCTCTCCCTGGCACCAATGAGTGTGCTCCCGGAGTATCAAAGGAAAGGCATTGGCAGTGCGTTGGTACGGGAAGGGTTGAAGCGATCAAAAGAATTGGGTTATGGGTCTGTCATTGTTCTCGGTCATGCGGGGTATTATCCCCGGTTTGGGTTTTTACCGGCCAGTCGCTGGCAGATCATTTGTCCGTTTCCAGCCCCCGATGAGGCATTCATGGCATTGGAGTTGATTTCCGGGGCGCTTAATGGCACGGAAGGAGGTGTTGTTGAATATCCCCCGGAGTTTTATGAAATGGATGAAGTAGCTTAGTTGTCAGTAACCTTGTTTGGATTCGGATTGGGCATACATAAACTGGTTAAAGTTCGATTATATTTGTACAGTCGACCAGTCCAAATGAAGGTGCGGGAAAAGTGTTTCTATCTGTGGCTTTTTATCATTGTTATGTCGGGCATCACCTGCCGCAAGGACAATGCAGGAGTCATTGAGATCCATCCGAAATTTCAGATTTACGTCGATCGCTTCATCGCAGAAGCCAGCAGTCGGGGGCACCAGATCGATTTTTCCGATTCCGGGCTCTCCATTGAATTCAGGGATGCGGTCGATACCGAAACCGGTGGTGTTTGCCGGGGTAATCATCAGATAGAGATTGAAAAACTGTATTGGGAAGACCTGAACGACGATCAAAAGGAGGGCCTGATTTTTCATGAACTGGGACATTGTGAGCTAAACCGCCGGCATCGTAATGATACCCTGCCCAATGGTGAATGGGCAAGCCGGATGCGGGGGAGTCCTATTCCGGACGGTTTGTCTGCGGTCATCAATTATTCAGGGGTAAGGCGACAATATTACATTGACGAGTTGTTTGATGAAAGCGTGGTAGTGCCGGATTGGGCAACCTTTAGGGCCGACTTTGGTGCCGTGGATGAATCAAATAAAATCCAACTCTACTACCAGGACAGTGTTGTTACCGAATTCAGGCGCAACTTTATTCTGACAGCAGAGGATAATTGGGAGATTGAAGTGGATGTAGACATCTTTGAGAGCCTTTCTTATGTCGGCATCCAGGTTGGAGGTTCCGCTTTTGAAAGCAGTTTTCGGATTGTCTTTACCGGATTTGGCCGGGTCATTATTGACAGCGGTAAAAATTTGTATGGCACCATGCGCGACATCAGCCGGTATTCGGGAATAAAGCCGGGATATAATAATATTACCCTGCGAAAAATGGAGGATAGATTTCTGGTATTTATCAACGGAGACTTTATTTACTGGTTTGAAGTACCCGAGTTTTACAGCCGGGTGGTCGAGTCATTCCAATCCCGGCAGGGTGATCCTCATTTTCGAAATATTTCCATTAGCCAGATAATTAGCCAATAAGATGAATAAGCAATTGACCTTGATTTTTGTGGTGATGACGGCCACTTATGCTGTATCTTCCTTTGCACAGAATAACCTCTGTCAGGGAGCCTACTGGACGGAACTGGAAGCAGAAAGAATGATGATGGAGTTTTCCGGACAGTGGTCTGACCGCGCAGGGTGGGAAACCCGGGCCGCCGTTATCAGAGAAGGAATAATCCAGGGATTGGGTTGGGATAAGATACCCGAATACTCTGCTAACCTCAACCCGGTAATCCACAGTCGACGGGTTATGGATGGTTATATCGTGGAAAATATTTCCATTGAGAGTTTTCCGGGATTTTTTCTGACGGGCAATCTGTATCGGCCAGTTCAGGGCACAGGGAAACGAGCCGGCATACTATGTCCCCATGGACATTGGAGCGACCCGCCCGGGAGGATGCGCAACGACATGCAGATCCGTTGTGCTTTTCTTGCCCGTATGGGAGCGGTGGTTTTTGCTTACGATATGGTGGGCTATGCAGATGCGGATCAAATTGACCACCGGATGCCTATCTCTCTGGTGCTGCAAACCTGGGGCAGTAAGAGAGCGCTCGACTATCTCTTAAGCCGGGATGATGTCGATCCGGAACGCATCGGGATGACCGGTGCATCGGGTGGTGGTACCCAGACTTTCCTCCTGACAGCACTGGACGATCGGATCAGAGTGAGTGCTCCGGTGGTTATGGTGTCGGCTCATTTTTTTGGTGGCTGTATCTGTGAAAGCGGGATGCCCATTCATAAGAGCGCGCATCATCAGACCAACAATGTGGAAATTGCTGCGCTGACTGCCCCGCGCCCGATGCTGATTGTTTCTGATGGGGGAGACTGGACCAGCAACAATCCGGATATCGAAATACCATACTTAAAAAAAGTCTATAGATCCTATTCGGCGGAAAGTCAGCTGGATCATGTACATTTTCCGTTGGAACGACATGATTATGGTCCGAACAAACGGGCAGCCATGTACAATTTTATGGCCAATCACCTGAGTTTATCGATCAGTGGTGCTATGTATGATGCCGTAACCGGAAAAATGAATGAAGATTTTATCACCCTCCTTTCGACGCAAGAACTGGCCGCTTTCAACGAACAGCATCCCAAACCCAAAAACGCTCTGGAGGGAAACGAAGCCGTCACCGACTATTTTCTGAATACCTTCTGTAAGAGATAGCCTCGGGTTTCTCCCCTAAATGCTCAGGACTCAGCTAATGCTGACTACAGGGTAAAACCTCAGCAGTGAAAGTGAAAGTGAGCGGAACTACAAAGGAAGGTAACAATTCGATGGATTGACTGGCCTTGAAAGTGACGGGCTGATTGATCAAAGCATTGGATTCAATCGTCAGGGCATGGTTGTAGATTCCGTGCATCACTGGATCCGTTACTTCAAGATTTTGGTGAAGGCAGTCGGAATCACCTTTCTCATACGCACCGATGTCGTATTGGCTACCCAGTGGTCTGGAGTTGCCTTCATAATCGATAGTCACTTTGGGACTGACAAGGTTGGTGCCCCCATCGATAGCCTGTGCGTTGGTCATCAGATGAAAATCACGACCCGGTTCATCAACAAATAGCTGGCTAAATGCGGCGGCAATCATTGAATGTTGATCAAGGCCGGTATTTGACTGCCACTCAGTCAATGTAAGACTGTTTCCGGGATCATCATCAACCGGATTGAGCACATTGCTGAAGATGTTGTAATCACTGGTCATCGTCTGGGTCGATGTAGTGGTAATGCTTCCCCTGGAGGCATGTTTGGTGATGATGATATTGTTGTAGAGTACGGCATTCTGGTATGATCCGTTGGCAAACAGGATACCCCAGCGACCGTCGGAAGGAACGATGATCGTATTGTTGAAAACCCTGCCACCGATACTGGGTATCGCGCAGTCCGTCTGATGAAATGCGATACCCTGAGATAAATGGTTATCGTAGATCAGATTATTAAGAATGCTGCAATTCCGCACCCCGTCCAGATTGATACCCGCACCCAGTTGGTTGTTGTAGATCCGGTTGCCATAGATCTGACAATCGTCGCTGATCCCATCTCCTCCACTGATACTGGCGTCGGCATTAATCTGAATCCCTGACCGGTTGTTGTCGTGGCATTCATTATACCGGATGATGGCCCGGTCGGAGCTGTTGGAGACGTAGATGCCATGTTCGTCAACCGAACCGGAGCAGATGTTGTATTCAATCAGGATGTCATCGGTAAATCCGGTGAAAATACCCCGTTCGGCATTGTTTCGGGTGATGCAGTTTCTTACCACACAAAAATCAGCATTGACCAGCCGGATTCCGTTGCCGCTGCCGGGCATATTGTTGGAGATGAACCCATCGATGACAATGTAGTCGACGTTTTCAATATTGATGCCATCATCGCGATTTGGACCATGACTGTTGATCAAGACATTGCTTCCTAATGCCTTAAAGACCAGAGGTTTCAAAGAAGTACCAGAAATCGTTCGGTTATCAAATCCGGCATAAAAGCCGTCTGCCACAAACAAAGTATCACCGGCTTGCAGTATAGACTGAGCGATCGGATGCTGGATGGTCGCAAAAGCGGTGGCAAGAGAAAGACCATCGTTTTGGTTGTTTCCTGCGTTTGAAACAAAGTAATTGGTGGCGCTTAATGCCTCTGATACGATGATGAAAACCCACAGAAGAAACATTCCTTTCATTCTGAAAATTGTTTTGATGAAAATGATCGGGAAAAACAGCCAGAAGTGAGTTACAGAATAAAACGTAACGGGAGTCGATTAATTTCCTGCGGGCTTCAATACCATTTCATCTACAGGTTTGATGCCAAACCGGCGAATCTGATGGTACGTTAAACTGGAAAGAGATATAACTTCTTGCTGTTTGGCCGTGATGATAGAAGGTTCAACCCGGCTACAGCAGGGGTGACTATTTCTTAAAGATGCCAACAACCCGGCCGGTAGTACAGTCCAACCTCAGAATCTGGCCTTTTTGCACGCCGTATTTTCCCTCCGGTACTTCATAGTCTCCCCTGCCATCAAAGGATCGGAAAAGGTAAATTTTAGTGCTGTCTGTAGGATCGATCATTGGATTGTGACAGCGGTTGTCGTCTTTTGGTTCTGACATATCCCATCCATTGAAGCGGCCCTCCAGAAAATGATCGGGAGTATCGGTTGCGGTCACGGCCCAGGCATCAGAAGCAAGGATGGTACGGTGACAACTGAGCAGGAGGAACACACCGGTCACAGCGTAAAGCAGGATGTGGGCAGGTGATTTTCGATGATGAGGAGCCATGATTACTCAAATAAAAATTGAAATTACGAATTATCTCCAGACCTGTTTGAAGGATTGGGGAGTAAACTTCCAGCGTAGAATGATTAGCGAAAGAACAGCTCGAAAATACCAAACATATGGGCCAGTACGGTGATGACAATAATAATTAGAAGCCAGTAGGCTATCGTATTGGCCTTTGGGTGTCTGCTGGCAAATTTGGCCGTATACCATCCTCCAAAGGTCTGGCCAATGGCCAGGATCAGGCCGATATCCCAACGTACAAGTCCCTGGTATTGAAAAATCAGCAAGACGATCAACGTATAAATAGCTACGACAAACGATTTGAGGGCATTTCCCTCCACCATGCTGTATCTGGCCACCAACACCATGGTAGCGAGATAGAAGATACCCATCCCCATCTGGATAAATCCACCATAGAAACCCAAAGCCAGATAAACCGGAATGGCAATACTCCAGTGGATAGGTTTGAGATCGCTTTGTTCTTTCAACCACCTTTTAGGCTTCACCAGCATCACCACCAGCATGGCCAACATCAGATACTTAAAGACAAATAAAAATTGCTCATTGCTGACCTGGATGGCGATGTATACTCCCGCGATAGCACCGGTCACTGTCCAGAAAATATTCTGCCGGCTATGCTTGAGATCCAGTTTGCCGCTCCGGTAAAAAGCATAACTGCCAGCGGTTGACTGGGTAAAAACACCAATCCGGTTGGTGCCATTGGCCATATTACCGGGAAGTCCCATAACTTCTGTCAAGATGGATAAGGTAATAGCCGAACCATTACCAGCCAGGGTGTTGATCGCACCCGCCAAAAATCCGCCAAAAATCGCGATGGCATATTGATACCATTCGATCATGGTACCTCATTGATTGGTTGGCAGATTTCGATGAGAGTTCCTCCCATGGAGCGGGGATGAATAAAAAAAACCCATTTGTTCAAGGCGCCCCGGATAGGGTTGTCCTGCAGAATTTCAAAACCAGCAGTTCGAAGGCGATCCATTTCTTTATGGATATCCGGTACGCGAAAGGCCAGATGATGGATACCCTCTCCGGTTTTTTCCAGATACTTAGCGATCGGACTCTGGGCAGACGTTGCCTCCAACAGTTCAATTTTATGGTCACCCTGCCGGATAAACCGAACCCTCACCATTTGTGACTGAACTTCTTCTTCGGCTAAAATCGTGACGGACGATAATCGGCGGTAGCGTTCGGTGGCGTCATCCAGGTTTCTGACCGCTACTCCGATATGGTCCAGGGGAAAATCTTTTACCTCGGGCATCAAATATTCTCAAAAATCCCCAGGTGCCGGGTCTCTTCCCAGCTGCCACGGGTAAAATCAGGGCATTTGACCGGGATGCTTCCCAGTTCGACTGAAATTTTTGAAAGTTCGACAATGCTGGACCAGGCCGCTGCATCGTAAACATCCATATCCAGTGGCCATCCCTGATTGAGACAATCAATCAACCGGTACATCTGCACGAAATCCATTCCACCGTGGCCGCCGTGTTTGGCAATTCCGTCTTTTAATTTGTCCCAGATCGGGTGACGGTATTTTTCCTGGTATTCTTTGAAGGCAGTTTCATCGAGCCAGTCATGACCTTTGCCAGCAATGGCCAACCGGCTGGGATATCCCTCGTGATAGGCTTTGGTGCCGGCGATCGCATTGATCCGGCTATAGGGCCGTGGTGTTACTACATCATGTTGAATCAGAATGGTGCGGCCCCGGGCTGTTTTTACCAGGGAACTATTCATGTCACCATGCACAAAATCCGTGCGGTTGTAAAACTCGTTGTCTTTTTCAACTGTTTTTGAGAATTCGGTCAAGCTGGCCTGAAGACTACTCATCGAAACCAGGTGATCAAATTTATCGCCCCGGTTAATGCCCATATACTGAGCCACGGGACCGAGTCCATGGGTAGGATAATGGTTGCCATCCTGTTTGAGATGATACCGCATTCGCCAGTTGTCCTGGTAATGCTGATTCTCAAACATACTTTCCTTCAGATTATGGATATAGGCAGCCTCACCATAGGTCAGTGTTCCAAATACCCCATTCTGAACCATATTGAGCACCCATAATTCCTCATCACCATAACATACATTTTCCAGCATCATGCAGTTGACCTGCTTCTCCTCGGCGGTATTGACCAGATCCCAGCAACCTTGCAGGGTCATGGAGGCCGGCACCTCTATAGCTACATGTTTTCCCTGCTGCATCGCATAGACGGCCATCGGTACGTGATCATCCCAGGGAGTACAGATAATGACAAGGTCAACATCATCCCTTCGGCACATTTCCATCCAGGCATCTTTGCTGCCCGTATAGATATCCGGATTTTGACCGGAAGCCTTGAGTGTCTTGAGGGTAGGTGTAATTCGTTCCTCCCTCAGGTCGCAGACGGCGGTAATCCTGGCTTTATCCGGATAGAGGGCGTTGACCAGTCGAGTCTGACCGGTACCCCGGTTTCCCAAACCCAGCATGGCCACTTTTACCTGGCTGATCGGGGCCTTCCGGAGATTAATAACGCTGGCTTGTCCCTGTACTCTTGCGGTTTCTTCCCTGGCAAGGATTTCTTCAATTTCTGAAAAGCGTACCCCCTGAGACGATGCCACTGGACTCAGACCCAACCATGCTGCTGCGGCTGAGGATAACTTTATAAAGGATCGTCGATGATGTTTCATGACTTTCGGTTTTAATCACGGGAAATATACGAAAGTAGGTATTATCATGGCCAGGAAAAACTACCTCAGCCAGCTGAAACCAACAGGCAGAACGACCCCTTCTGGACTGAAGGGATTTCTTTTATTCCGTTTCCAATTCGGTTTCAGCCGTTGCCGTTGTTGCTTCCTGCCCGTTTTCGGCAGCCAATTTTTCGGCGTCCTCGTGTTGAGGAGGCACGGTATATGGCCTGGGTCCGATGAGTCGCTCGATATCTGATTTCAATAATACTTCTTTTTCCAGCAGGTGTGCTGCTATGATATTGAGTTCTTCCCGGTGTTTCCTGAGAAGATCCTGAGCTCGTTCATATTGTGATTCGACCAGTTTGCGCACTTCATCATCAATCAAGGTGGCGGTGTCATCAGAATAAGGCTTCGTAAACTGATCCTGGGCCATTCCATAGAAAGAGACATTGCCAACCTTGTTGTTCATGCCATAGATGGAGATCATACTATAGGCCATTTTTGTGACCTGGTCAAGATCGCTCTGGGCTCCGGTCGATATTTTATCAAAGACGATCTTCTCGGCCGCCCGGCCACCAAAAGTCATACACATCCTATCAAGCAACTGTTCGGTTCGGGTAATGTATTCTTCTTTTGGAAGGTATTGGGCAAAACCCAAAGTCCCTACACCCCGCGGTACGATGGTGACTTTGACCAGCGGAGAGGCATGCTCGAGAAACCAGCCGCAAACGGCATGTCCGGCTTCATGATAAGCGATGATTTCTTTTTCTTCCGGAGAGATCAGCTTGTTCTTCTTCTCCAGTCCGCCGATCACCCGGTCCAGCGCATAGTTGAAATCTTCGAGATCAACGGCGGTCTTCTCCCGGCGCGCTGCCACGAGGGCGGCTTCATTGCAGATATTGGCAATATCAGCTCCGGCAAACCCAGGTGTCATTTCGGCCAATATCTCCGGTTTAACCTCTTCCGAAATCTTGATGGTTTTCAGGTGAACTCTGAATATTTGCTCTCTTCCTTTCAAATCCGGCCGATCGATCCCAATCTGGCGGTCAAATCGCCCGGGACGCAGCAAAGCACTGTCAAGGACGTCTGGCCGGTTGGTGGCGGCCATGAGGATTACTCCTTTATCAGTACTGAAACCGTCCATCTCGACCAGTAGTTGATTTAAGGTGTTTTCCCGTTCATCATTACCTCCGGGTATATTGTTTCGGCCCCTGGCCCGTCCAATGGCATCAATTTCATCGATAAAAATTATGCAGGGAGCTTTTTCCCGGGCCTGCCGAAAAAGGTCTCTAACCCTTGAGGCTCCTACTCCAACAAACATTTCGACAAAGTCGGAACCAGAAATGGAGAAAAACGGGACACCTGCCTCTCCAGCCACCGCCTTGGCCAGCAGAGTTTTACCGGTACCTGGAGGGCCGACCAGCAACACTCCTTTGGGTATCTTACCTCCCAGAGCCTGATATTTTTTCGGATTCTTGAGAAAATCAACTACTTCCATCACCTCTTCTTTGGCTTCATCGAGCCCGGCAACATCAGCAAAAGTGACATTGACTTTCAGCGTACTGTTGTCAAAAAGGGTGGCTTTCGATTTTCCAATATTAAAGATCTGAGCTCCCGGACCACCGGCTCCACCACTCATGCGACGCATGATAAACAGCCAGATGGCGACGATTAAGAATATGGGTAAGAGCCAACCCAGCAGGTTACCCCAGAAATTGATCTTTTCATCATAGGTAACATCGACCCGGTATTCCGGACTCACAGAATCGTTGAGTTCTTTCAGTTTTGTTTCAAAGGTCTCAACGGATCCAATATTAAACTGGTAGTTCGGACTACTCAGACTGAATTTATTATTATTGGCTTTGGCATGACGAGCCTCACTGAGACGGTCACTTTTGATATAGACATTGGCATAACGCTGGTTGATGACCTCAACCCGTTTTACATCACCCTGTTCGACGAAAGTGGCAAAGTCCCTGAAAGAGATATCCTGACTGGTGGTGAAACTCGAATCAAAGAATACCTGGGATGCCAGTAAAATCAGGGCAATCAGGCCATAAATCCAGAAAGAGTTGAATTTATTGAACCTCTTATTGTTGTCCTTATTTTCGTTGTTATCCTCCATTATTAGAATACTTCCAGCTTCTACAGATTTTCATAATAAGTAATCCTGGCATCGCTCCAAAGATCTTCAAGTTCATAAAAAGAGCGGGCTTCAGGATGAAAAATGTGCACAACGGTCGAAAAATAATCGACCAACACCCACCTGGCTGAGCCCGTACCTTCCATATGGTTGGGCTTCAGACCCGATCCTTCAAAGACTTTTTTATAGATATTGTCCGCCAGAGCTTTTACCTGCGTATTTGAATCTCCTTCACAAATGATGAAACAATCAGAAGGGGCATCATCAATTTGTCTGAGATCAAGTTTCGTAATCCTTTTACCTTTGATGTCCCTGATCGCATCAATGATTATCTCATTGAGATGCTGATCTTCGGTGGGTATAAATGCGGGCTGCCTTTGTAAATTCAAATTCTGTTTTTATGTGAAACAATTGCCTATGGCTCCTATTAAACTAACAAATCTAGTTAAAAATAAATTGAGTACTGTTGATAACAGCAATATTGTCGGAAAGGTTCTCTATGAATACGACAGCCTCCCATCCACCAATGCCCGTGCCATTCAGTTGTTGTCTGAAACCACCCTGCCAGAGGGTGCTGTGATCGCCGCTGGTTATCAGTCAGACGGAAGAGGCCAGATGGGAAACCGCTGGCAAAGTGCGGCTGGGTTAAACCTGATGCTATCGGTGATCTTCAGACCCGTTTCTCTACCAGTCAGCCGGCTCTTCGACCTGAATAAAGCAGTCAGCCTTGCGGTATTTGATCTGGTAAGGCAGTTGGTGCGGGGTCAAACCTCCGTTAAGTGGCCTAATGATATTCTCGTACAGAACCGAAAAATCTCGGGAATCCTGATCCAAAACGGAGTCCAGGGGCAGCAGGTGCATTGGTCGGTTGCCGGTATCGGTCTCAATGTCAATCAGCAGGATTTTCCTCCGGAATTGCCCAATGCCACATCGTTAGCGCTGGAATCCAGCAGGACCTATGAATTGATGGAGGTCCGGACCAGGCTTTTTTTATTGCTGGACCACTATTATTCATTGCTCCATGCGGACAATGGGTCATTGGATGTCCCGTATCGCAATAACCTCTACCGGCGGGGAACAGAAACGATCTTTAACCACCAGGCACAAGGAGCATTTACCGGGATTATTGAAGATGTTGATAGCCTGGGCCGGCTGATCATCCGGCAACAGGAAGGAGGTCGTGGATTTTATAACCTGAAAGAGATATCCTATCGATGAAGGCATCAATTATTACTATTGGCGATGAGATCCTGATAGGTCAGATCGTTGACACCAATGCTTCCTGGATAGCGGCTGTATTGGCCGAAGAAGGTATCCTGCTGGCTTCAAAAATGACGGCAAGAGATGACCTGCAAAGCATCAGCCTTGCTATTGAGCGGGCGTTCAGCGATGCCGATCTGGTACTCATGACAGGAGGTTTGGGTCCGACAAAAGACGATATGACCAAACATGCCCTGCTCGCCTTTTTTGGCGGTGACTTTGTCTTCTCTCAGGAGACCTATGAGCGATTGGAAAAACTTTTCGTCAGACGAAATATTCCCATTTCTGAAGCACACCGGCAACAATGTATGCTTCCGTCTTCCGCCAGCATCATCGAAAATCAGATGGGAACCGCACCCGGGATGTGGTTTGAGAAGGATGGCAAGATGCTTTGCTCTATGCCGGGAGTTCCTCATGAAATGAAGTATGTCATGCTCCATGGAGTGATCCCCCGGGTGCGGTCCCGAAGTCAGACAGTTTTCCGGCAGAAAACCATTCGAACATCCGGCACCGGAGAATCAGTGTTGGCAGATCTGATCGAACCGGTTCTGGCAAGACATTCCGTCAATGTCGCTTATTTACCATCTCATGGCCAGGTGCGGTTACGTTTGTCGGTTGTCGGAGAAAAAGGCCGGGAGAAAGAACTCGAAAAAGCCCTTGATCTGGCAGTGGAAGAGACCGTAAAGGTCATAGCTCCCCATGTCTATGGTTTTGATAACGATTCGTTGGAGGCGCATATCGGAAACCTTTTGCTGGCACGAGGATTGACCCTGGGAACGGCCGAAAGCTGTACCGGAGGCTACCTTGCTCACCTGCTTACTACGGTGCCCGGTGCCAGCCGCTATTTTCAGGGAAGTATCATTGCTTACAATAATATCATCAAACAAGATCTTCTGGGTGTTAATGCGGTCACGCTGGGGCAGCATGGAGCAGTCAGCGAAGAAACGGTACGGGAAATGGTTCAGGGGGCCTTAAAGAAGCTCCGGTGCGATGTTGCCGTGGCGGTTTCCGGTATCAGTGGCCCGACCGGAGGTTCGGAAGATAAGCCGGTTGGGACCGTGTGGATCGCTATCGGGAACCGGGAAAAGACGGAGACAAAACGCTTTTTATTCGTAAAAGATCGATTGTTAAACATCAAGTACACAGCTGTTTACGCGTTGGACCAGGTCCGAAAGTTTTTAACGGCATGATAATTTCACGTACTTTTGTGAACCATTAATTTAAAACCAGACATGGCAGATTTTCAGTTGGTGATGCCAAAAATGGGCGAAAGCATCATGGAAGCAACCATCCTCAAGTGGCATAAAAAGGAAGGTGACCATGTAGAGATTGATGAAACCATTTTGGAAATTGCCACCGATAAAGTCGATAGCGAGATACCTTCTCCTGTTTCCGGCAAAATTGCCAGGATTCTGTTTGATGAAGATGCCGTTGTTCCCGTTGGAAGTACCATAGCCCTGATCCAAACCAGTGATGTCGAATCAGATAGTACGGTTCCCGTTACTCCGCAAGAGACCCATGATGTCCCGGTATTGGTTCAAAGTACTTTTGCAGCACGCAAGGGAGATCAGGAAGATAGAGGTAACGGTAAGGAAGCCAGTGCCACCATGCCATTTGCGAAGAAGTTTCCACCCGTATCCAATGGCCGGTTTTATTCACCTCTGGTTAGGAAAATAGCACAGGAAGAAGGACTTTCCCTTCAACAACTCGATACTGTACCAGGGTCAGGATTGCATGGCAGGGTTACCAAACGGGATATCTTGTCCTTTATCGAAGAGCTGCGGCAGCCTGCTCCGGAACTACCTCCGCTTTCGCATGAGGCAGTCGTAACACCGGAAGCAAGACCGGCAAGGGATGTTTCTGAAGAAGCAGTTCCAGCAGCCCGTTCCATGACAGGGCGTGAGGAGATCGTGCAGATGGACAGGATGCGGAAACTGATTGCAGAGCACATGGTAAACTCCAAAAGGATCTCCGCCCATGTAACCAGCTTTGTGGAGGCCGATGTAACGGATCTGGTGAAATGGCGGGAACATCAAAAGGAGGCTTTTTTTAATCTGCATGGAACCCGCCTTACCTATACACCGGTCTTTATCCATGCAGTAGTTAAAGCCATCGTCGATTTCCCGATGATCAATATCTCGGTGAAAGATGATGAGATCATTGTCAAAAGGGATATCAATATCGGTATGGCTACCGCTTTACCTTCCGGCAATTTGATTGTGCCGGTCATTAAGCATGCCGATGATTATAGTCTGGTCGGACTGGCAAAAAAAGTGAATGACCTGGCAGACCGGGCCAGAAATAATGAATTAAAGCCGGATGAAATTACCGGTGGTACTTTTACCATCACCAACGTAGGTATTTTTGGCAATGTGATGGGTACTCCAATCATCAACCAGCCTCAGGTGGCCATACTGGCTACCGGAGCTATCAAAAAGAAACCGGCCGTTGTTGAGACTGAATATGGCGATCTGGTAGCCGTCCGGCACATGATGTTTCTGTCTATGTCCTATGATCACCGGGTCGTTGACGGATATCTTGGAGGGTCCTTTCTGCGCAAAGTAGCGGATTATCTCGAACAATTCAGTCACGATGACATCAGCTAGAAGCTATGTACACCGATCCATCAGCATGGTCATGATGCTCTGTCTGGTGACTTGTTGGGCATCTGGTCAAAACCGGAATAACCGGAAAGCTGCAGAGCAATATCTTGCAAGTCACAGGTATCAGGAGGCTATTGAAGTATTGGAGGCCTACTGCCCGACCAGGCCCAAAGATTTTGAAGCCTGGTTATGGCTAGCCGAGGCCCGCTTTGAGACCAATCAGTGCGAAGAGGCGCTTCACCTTTTACAAATGCTCGAAGAAGAGCACCGGAAAAGTGATATCGAGACGACTCTGTTGCGGGCCAGAATACACCATCAGCTACACCAATTTAATGAGGCTATTGAATACTATAAGCGTTTTCTTACCAATGGCATCAGGGATCCCAGGTATGCCGGTGTAGTCAATGAAGTAAAGCGATGTGCAACAGGACTCCGGTATAATTTTATCTCAGACGAAGTTCTGGTCGAGAATATGGGATCAGATGTCAATTCACGTTTTGACGATATAGCTCCGGTTGAAAGCCCCAATTATCATACCCGGATTTATTTTTCTTCCACACGGGCATTACGGATTCAGGACAGATTTAATGAGGATGGTACTCTGAGGGAAAGTGTCCAGGGATATGATACCGACATGTTTGGCACCGAGATCCTTAACGGAGCCTGGGCCAAAAGTCAGGTTCTGAATCCGCGGTTGAATACTTCTCAGCATGAGGTCCTACAGGACTTCAGCAAGGACGGAATGGTTTTGTTTTTTAACCGAAGCGATCAGATCAACAGCGGTCAAATATGGCTGGATACCTTTGCCCCGGATGAAATCGAAAGTGTTGGAAGACTCTGGCACGACAGTCCGTTCTTAGCCGGCGAGCAAATCCGTGGAATCTTTTTTTTCAATGACAGCACCTTGTTTTTTTCATCTGACCAGCGGGAAGGATACGGTGGCTTTGATTTATATTATTGCCGGAAGAAAACCGATGGGTGGTCATCGGCTACCAATCTTGGAGATCAGATCAACACCGCTTTTGATGAAGTGACACCTTTCCTTTGCAAGGATGGACGGACCTTGTATTTCAGTAGCAATCGTCTTGAAAGCATGGGCGGATTTGATATATTTCAAACCAGATACAATGAGCGTTCAAACCAGTGGGAAGTTCCCGGTAACCTTGGCAGGTCGCTTAATTCGGCAGGGAATGACCTGTTTTACCGGATTTCCGCCAACGGGCTGATGGCTTTTTTCTCCAGTGACCGAAAAACAGGGGTGGGAGGCCACGATATTTACAGTGCGTATTACAAGCAACCTCAGTATGCCAATCTGATGACTTCTGTTCCTTTGCTGTTTTCGGAGGTCAGGGATTTTCAGCTTTTCAATCAATCGCTGGTGGATCTGGATGACGATCCGGCCACAATGGCTGAAAAAGCCATGGCCGCCTTTGACATGCCCTATCTGTTATACCGGGATGATCAGGTCGTCACGCCCCAGAATAGCCCAAAACTGGAAAAGTTGGCAGGACTTCTGCAGACCTATCCCCATGTCATTCTTGAAGTCATCTGCCACTCTGACCAGACAGCCGTTTCCAACTTTGATTTGTTTTTTGCCATTAAACGGGCTGAGCAAATTGGCACCTTCCTGGGAGAGCAGGGTATCAAGCCGTCGTCGGTCTACCTCAAAGGACTCGGCGGTAACTATCCGCTGGCCAAAAATGAAATTGAAGGAAAAGATAATGAAACCGGGCGCTATTATAACCGTAGGATTGATTTTCGTATCCATGGATACGAACAGTTACCTTTGCGTATCAATTATCTGTTGCCTGAATTTATGGAAAATATGCGGGATGTTCGCTTGGACCAATATTATGAAAGAGTAAAAGGTTTGACCTACCGGGTCGAATTCGCAGTATTGGATCAATTATATAAAGGGGATTTAATTGGGAAATATCCCGATTCGATGATTGAGAAAAATCCCGATTCCGATTCCTATATTTACTGTTCGGGCTTATTTGATAATTTTAATCAGGCTTTGACCCATCTTTCGCAAATTAAAAAGGAGGGATTTTCCGGCGCCCGCATTATTCCCTATATGGACGGAATACGGCGAAGCAATACAGGTATTGATGAAAACCTGATGCGGGAATATCCGGATCTGAGAAATTATATGTTGTATATTAACTAAACAGGAAAATGGATAAAATGGAGTTTTTACGGGAAGGAATTCGAAACATCAAGACGGTGGGTACTATTACCCGTAGTTCCAGATTCCTGTGTTCGAAAGTTGTCAGTTTGTCAAATCTGGATGGTTCCAAGTGCATCGTGGAATTAGGAGCCGGCGATGGGGTGATGACCAAGTATATCTTGAAAGGTATGCCACAGGATGCCAGGCTTTTCGCTTTCGAAATCAATCCAAAGTTTTGTGAAAGGCTAAGGAGTATCAACGATCCCCGGCTTTGTGTGGTCGAAGATTCAGCAGAGAATCTGGAGTTTCATCTGTCGGCACATGGGTTTTCCCAGATCGATACCGTCTTTTCAGCATTGCCTTTTGTGGTTCTGCCCCATGACGTGGCCAACGCCATTGTAGCGAGTTGTTACCGGTTTTTAAAACCACTTGGGCAGTATCTGCAGATCCATTATTCCCTGCTGGAGAAAAATCTCTACAAGGATATCTTTGGACATGTGGATGTCACATTTCACCTGTTAAATATTCCACCCGCTTTCATTTTGGCCTGCTACAAAGCAGCTTAGAAAGGCTTATTGGCGTCCCGGTTACCAGGTAATTTCTTCGATCCGGTAACGGCCCAGGCGATCCTCGGCTATTTGTTTACGTGAAAAGACCAGATAACATCCCCCTCCACCGGCGCCACATATTTTCAGGGAATAGTTATCTTCCGAGAGTGCTTTTTCCCAAAGATCTTTTAATTCCGGTATGATCAGGTGGTCCAGCAATTCCAATTGAAGACGGGATATATCCTGAATGGTATGGAAGGTATCTTTCCCCTGCATGTATTGCCGGATCGCCTCTTTGGAGACGTCAGCCAGCCATTCCATCCTCCCCCTGAATCGTTTGTTTTCACAGGCTTTCTGGAACCATTGAACCAGTGGCTGGGTATTTCTCGGGCTTCCCGTATACAACAGGTAAGAGTATCCCGCTGCTTTGGGCAGGTTTTCCATTTGAATAATACCCGTTGGCGTCTGGATCAGACTTTTCTGCTGTAAACTGACCAGGGCATCAAACCCCGAACTCTTACCGTGATAAAAAGATTCAATCAGGGCCAGATCATTTTTTCTTGCTTCCAGTGCAAGGCTGGTGGGATTGGCAAACATATCATAAAGGGAGGCTGTGAGCGCCGCCGAACTTCCCAACCCCACTCCGATGGGAATGTCGGAAGCAAAAAGGTGCTGCTGGTCCAGCAGGATACGGAATGCTTTGAGGTCAAGAGGAGAGGCAAGCTGGTCATTGACGCTTTCGAGATGGGTCACCAGATCAGCAAATTGCGGGAATGTAGGATAACCAACCTTTTTCCAGATTCCTGAGTAACGGGGGTAGGGAATAGCCAGAGCCTGGCCGCCAAACAATACCGTATATTCGCCAAACAGCAAGATTTTGGCCGGGTATTTTCTTAAATGCACGGGGATGGTCAAAAAATTGTTATGGTCATCTAAGTAAGTAATTTTTGACCGAATTTGGCCTATCTTTGTACGGTGGAAAATCTGGAGTTGCTCCTCAGCAAATATGCTGAAGATGATCGGGGGAAAGCGTTAGTAGAAAATCTCCAATCGGAACGACCATATACGCTCTTATTAAGGGGAATGGTGGGCGCACAGGCAGCCTTTGTCTTCTGTGGTAGTTATCTGAAAAGCCCCAGGTCCATACTTTATGTGGCCAATACCAAGGAAGAAGCTGCCTATTTCTATCATAATATTGCCAGTTTGCTTCCCAAAAAACCGGTATGGTTTTTCCCCGATTCAAGTCGTCATCCCGGCACCTACCGGGAGGTAAACAGCAATCAGGTACTGCAGCGTACTGAGACCATTAATAAAATTACCAGCCTGGAAGCCGCTTCCCATATGGTGATTACTTACCCGGAAGCACTGGCTGAAAAAGTGGTTTCTCCCTCTATTCTCAATAAGAACCGGATCAATCTGGCCATTCGCGAATCCGTCGATGTTGATTTTCTGATTGAAGTGCTGGTTGAATACGGATTTGCCAATGTCGATTTTGTGTATGAACCGGGACAATTTTCAGTGCGTGGTGGCATCATCGACATTTTTTCGTTTGGCAATGAATGGCCTTACCGAATCGAACTTTTTGACGAGGAGATCGAAAGTATCCGCACTTTCAATCCGATGGATCAGTTGTCGATCAAGAATGTAGGGAGATTATCCATCGTGCCCAATATCAATAATCAGTTCGGCAGTTCCGAACGGGTCAGCATCCTGAAAGTCCTGCCCCGGAATACCCAGATCTGGATCGCCGGAGAATCATTTATGATTGACCGGTTACAGCACTGTTTTGAAACATTGCGTGACAGTGCTGAGGCTTTCGTCGAAGACGACCGGGAGGTGAATAAACCGGCGATTGTCACACCGGCGGAGATCATGAATGATCTGGCGTTATTTCATAAGGTGTTCCTCAATGAACCCTCTGCCGAATTTAAAACCGGTCAACAAGTCATTTATGAGGCCAGGCCACAACCGAGTTTTAATAAGAACTTTACCTATTTGATCGAGGATCTGAGGAAACTCCAGGCTGATGGTTATACTTCCTACATCTTTACCGATAGCGTAAAGCAGGTACAACGGTTTGAATCGATTTTTGACGATCTGGATGCCCAGGTAATATTACATCCGGTCATGAAATCGATCGATAAGGGATTTATTGATCCATATCATAAGATTTCCTGTTATACCGACCACGAGATCTTCCAGCGGTTTCATAAGTATAATCTGCGACGGGGTTTTACCCGGGATCAGGCGATGACCTTGAAATTTCTGAGGGAACTACAACCCGGTGATTTTGTGACCCACATCGACCATGGCGTGGGCCGGTATTCGGGCCTGGAGAAAATTGAGATTAATGGTCATCTACAGGAATCCGTAAGATTGATCTATAAAAACAACGACATCCTGTATGTAGGCATTCAGTCATTGCATAAAATATCGAAATATGTGGGGAGTGAGGGCACCGCTCCGGTCCTGAACAAGCTGGGCACCGAAGCCTGGAAAACCCTCAAACGTAAGACCAAGCAAAAGGTTAAAGATATCGCCAGCGAGTTGATTAAGCTCTATGCCAAGAGAAAAGCTTCGATAGGGCACAGTTTTGCACCGGACGGTTACCTGCAAAATGAATTGGAGGCTTCATTCATATATGAAGACACTCCTGATCAACTCAAAGCCACCATAGATGTAAAAAGTGATATGGAAAACACTGCACCGATGGATCGCCTGATTTGTGGTGATGTCGGTTTTGGTAAGACGGAGGTAGCCATCCGGTCGGCTTTTAAAGCGGTTTGTGACGGAAAGCAGGTAGCCATACTGGTGCCCACGACGATCCTGGCTTTACAGCATTATAAAACATTTAGTGAACGACTGGCAGATTTTGGCGTATCGGTCGATTATCTAAACCGGTTTAAAAGCACCGCTGAGAGAAATCAGATCATCAAACAGGTTGCCGATGGGAAGATTGAGATTCTGATCGGTACCCATGGTATCTTAAATAAACAGCTGAAGTTTAAAGACCTGGGATTACTGATTATTGATGAAGAACAAAAATTTGGAGTAGCTGCTAAAGAAAAGCTCCGAAATTTAAAAGTCAATGTCGATACCCTTACCTTAACGGCCACTCCAATCCCTCGCACATTGCAGTTTTCGTTGATGGCTGCCCGTGATCTGTCCATCATTCGCACACCACCACCTAACCGGCAACCGATTCATACCGAAACGAGGGTCTTTAATGACCAGCTGATCAAAGATGCCATATACTACGAAGTAACCCGTGGTGGACAGGTGTTTTTTGTCCATAACCGGGTGAAAAATTTGCCAGAGATGATGGTCCTGTTGAAGCGACTTTGTCCGGATATCGAAATTGGAATGGCCCACGGACAGATGGATTCGAAGGTCCTGGAGAAAACCCTGATCAGCTTTATCGATGGTGAGTTTGATGTCTTGCTTTGTACCAATATCATTGAGACCGGCCTGGATATATCCAATGCCAATACGATTATCATCAACAATGCCCATCAATTTGGTTTAAGTGACTTACATCAACTCCGGGGCCGGGTGGGCAGATCCAACCGGAAGGCGTTTTGTTATTTATTCAGTCCTCCCCTTTCAACGTTGACCACCGAGGCACGCAAGCGGTTGCGAACCCTGGAAGAGTTTTCCGATCTGGGTAGTGGATTTAACATCGCGATGCGAGATTTGGATATCCGGGGAGCCGGAAACCTGCTGGGAGGAGAACAGAGTGGATTTATCAATGAGATCGGATTTGATACCTATACCAAGATTCTCGAAGAAGCGATTCAGGAATTAAAGGAAACCGATTTCAAAGATCTATTTGTCAACGATAGAGATCAACGCACTTATGTAAGGGATGTCCAGATAGAAACCGATATTGAAATGCTGATACCAGATGAATATGTCAACAGCATCCAGGAGCGGTTGAATTTGTACACAGAGCTGGACAGCCTGAATACCGAAGAGGAGCTCAGGGCCTTTTCTGGTCGTCTGGTCGACCGTTTTGGTCCCCTGCCGCCTCAGGTTGAAACATTATTCGACGCCTTAAGATTACGGTGGTTATGCAAGGAGCTCAGTTTTGAACGGTGCATCCTGAAGAACGCCAAATTACAGTGTTTCTTTGTCCTGAATCCACAGTCTGCTTTTTATGAGTCCGACTTCTTTAAAGAATTTCTGGCATTTATTGCCAGCCATGGCGATGACTTGGGCATGACCCTGAAACAAAGCCGTCAGTACCTGATCCTGGTACACGATGCAATAGAGACTCTGGAGGAAGCCAGGTCCCTGCTGGAACAAATCAGCAGCCGATTATTAAGTAAAGATTCTACGGTTGATGCCTAGTCAATACTTTGAAAATATTGCGGTTGACCCCAATGAATTACCTGCGGTTGAAGAGAATGAATTTATACCCATCGATCCGGGATATGCCCGGGTGCTGTATTTGAGCAATACGCTGTATTTCCTCCTCATTCTTGCCGGTATTGGTATTTTTTCACTGGTACAGCTGGGTTTGCTGCACTGGATGACCTATGCCCTGTTATTGGGCTGGATCTGTTTGTATCTTTTTAGTCTGTGGTTTGCCCATGTGAGTACCAGAAAAAAGGAATATCTGGTCAGATGGCATGATATCAGTTTTAAAGAAGGAGTATTTTTTAAATCCTGGATAACCATACCTTTTAGCCGGGTTCAACATTGTGAAATTATTAAAGGATTAATTGATAATTTGTTTGGCCTGGTTGAACTTCGAATTTTTACCGCCGGTGGATCTTCCAGCGATATCGTCATACCCGGTCTAAAACCGGATATCGCATTCAGGTTGAAGGAACAGATAATTGGGAAGGTAATCGATCAGGATGAAGAGGAGTGATTTGTTATGGTATCAGCAAAATACCAGACAGGCACCGATTGCCATGCTGATGATTTTATTCGGTATTGTCAAATCATTGATCCGGACCTGGTGGCCTTTTATTCTGATCCTGATTTTTCGTGCCAATTTTATTACCCGTGACTCAGCAGTATTATTGACCGGATCGGTCACCATCCTGGTCATTATTGCATCGGTGTGGCAGTATTATCGTTTTTATTTTTTTCTGTCATCCAATAAATTACACGTACATAAAGGAGTTTTTACCAGGGCAAAACTAGACGTTCCGTTTGACCGGATTCAGTCGATCACTTTTGAGCAGAACATCATCCATCAATTGTTTAAGGTTGTCCGGGTGAAGATCGATACCGCCGGATCTTCCGGTGAAGAATTTGAATTTACAGCTTTGGACCTTGAGAAGGCTGATGAACTCCGGTCTTTTATCCTTAGCCGGAAAACGGTCAGGGAAATGGAGCCGGTTGTGACAGCAGCACCAGCAAGGGTATTATTGAGTCTCGATATTCCGGATCTTCTAAGGGTTGGGATCAGCCAGAATCATCTGCGTACCACCGGTATCGTGGTGGCTTTTTTATTAGGTCTCCGGGACCGCATCCGGGATTCTTTAGGAGACCGCTATGTAGACAAGTTTGATACAGTGACCGACCGGCTTTTTGAAAATATTGTGGTATATGGTGTCGGATTATTTGTAAGCATCCTGGTCCTGTCATTTTTTGGTACGTTGATCTATTCGGTTTTACAATATTATGATTTGCGTCTATGGAAAACCGTTGATGGCTACAAGATGGAGTCAGGATTGTTTAATCGGAGGGAACAGGTAGTACGTAACCAGAAAATTCAGATCATTCGTTGGGTCTCGAATCCGATCCGGGACATCTTTAGCATTGTACAATTGCGATTTTTTCAGGCATCCAGTGCGGTGGGCAGTAGTAAGACAAGTATTACAGTCCCTGGCGTTCCGCGTAATTTAATGAGTGAGATTCTAACTTACTATTTGGGGAAGAAGGGAGTAAGTTTATTAAGCAGTACCGGATACCGGGTTGATAAAAGTTATTTTACCCGGAGATTCATATACCTGGTATTTGTACCCTGCCTTGGATTTTTGGTTTTAATCTGGCTGACAGGATTTGTCAGTTGGCTGGTTGTCATGATCCTGTGGTTTGTAGTGGGCGGTTATTTTCAATATCATCTGCAGAAAAAGTGGCGTTATGATCTGGATAGCTCCGGGGTAATGACTATATCCGGCGTACTGGAAAGAGTACACAGAGTCCTTCTGCTTCAAAAAGTGCAGGGTGTACAGATAAAACAAAGCCCCTATCAATACCGTCATGGATTATCCACGATTATTTTGCACAGTGCCAGCGGTGATATTAAAATCCCGTATGTCAAGATGGAGATAGCCCTACGGATAAAAAATTATGTACTGTATAAAGTGGAATCGTCCCGGCAAAAATGGATGTAGGTTGATGTTGTGATGAAGAACAACTTTTTATAGTATCCCTGAACCGGTAAAATATCGGAGGTTGGTTGAAATACCCAGGTGATGACTGCTGCCGCCAAAATGCAGTTTTGCAAGCGCATAATCAAGTTGAAACTTTTTAACCTTGAGGCCAAAGCCAAAAGTAATACCGGTTAATGACCGGATATTGGTGACTTTCAGTTCCTGTTTCAACTGGTGATTATATCCTGCCCGCAGTTTCACCAGTTCATTTTTACCCAGTGTCATCTCACCGCCAAAAATCAGGTGCCTGAAGAAATTGTCGGCCTGAGTGGGCTCATTGTTTAAAGGTTGAAATCCGCCAAAAAAACCATTTTCCTCATTATTGGGATCATCATACAACAGGTTCCATCGATTGAGATGATGTAAGGTGACATAAAACCGGAAAGGCAGGTATTTTAGTTTCTTGGATAGTCCCAATTGCACATCGAGCGGCATTGATTCGCGCACTTCATCGTAGGTAGTCAGTTGGATGCCGGCTTGTTTAATGACCAGTGCTAGCGAAAATCCAGAAGCGGTATCCTGATAGAGGGCTCCCAGATCAACAGCCAATCCGGTCGAACGGTAAACGTCGAGGGAAGACTGGATGAATTTCAGATTACCACCCAGTCTTAGTTTGTCGTATACGAGATACGATATGCCAGCGTGGATAGCCAGTTCGCTGCCTTTAAAGGTTCCGGTTAGGTTACCAAATTCATCGGTTTCGTCAAATGAGCCGTATAGTAGATACTTCACCCCGGCCTGAGTGGTGATCTTTTTGGATTCGAAGTCTTTTCCATATCCAAAGTAACCTGACTGGATACCGGCCGGAACAAACTGATGCTGAAAGCTGAGTTGACCGTCAGCTGATTCAGAGATCTGGGCTGGATTTTCCAATGCCAGCGAAATATCACCTTCCGGGCTGGCGATTAGAGCTCCACCCAACGCCGATACCCGGGCCGATGAAGAAGTGTTTAGAAAGGAGAATACCGACTGGCCGCCAGTCTGGCCCGATACCGGAAACTGAAAAGCGAGATAAAGGAAAAGGAGTAAAAAATGCCTCATTGAATCAGATTAGATTCCCTTTTCCAGGTAGTATGGCAAACACCCCGTTCGCATTGCATGGTTTTTTCCAGCTGTCCCTGTTCGTTGTAGAGTTTAAGTTCACCATTTTCATTGTCGCCATCGAGATAATTTCCTTCAGCTTTGAGGTTGCCGTTTTCCCAATATTCCACAAAAGGGCCGTTTTCCTCATTATGATGCATGCTGACCGTTTCCATCAGCTGACCCGACTCATAATATTTTTTCCAGATACCCTCCATGGTTCCATTTTCATAGTTCCCTTCCACTTTAACCTGACCATTGGCATAGTAAGAGAAATAAGGGCCTTCATAAATTCCATGATTATAATGCTCTTCAATTTCCTTGATGCCTTCCGGGGTGAAAATCGTACGGGTACCATGCAAACTGTCATTATTAAAATAAGCCACTTCTATGGTCTTTCCCTGAAATCGTTTCAGGTATTCACCTTCCTTTTTTCCCGTTTTCTTAAGAATATGATACTCTTCAGTGATCTTCCCGTTTTCGTCCCGGACTTCCACCTTCTGGTGCCGAGAGCAGGAAAAGATAGCCAGCAAAGGCAAAATCAGTATTAGCGATTTCATGCTTAATAAACGACAATCTACCGGAAAAATATGCAATACCTCCCTGCCAAGGGGGGATTTTCCGGAAAAATTAAGATCAGAATTAAACAGTGAATACCGGTCCCGAGCTTTTAATTTACCCGGGACCGGTGATTGATCAATAGAATGTATAGCGCATATCGTCAATATCAGCCTGTTTCCGCAGGCTCTGGATCAGACCAGCTTTTGCCTGGGATGCCATCTGGTTGGTGTATGATTGACGCAAGGTTGCTACGTTGGGAGGTGTTACTTCGGTACGGTTGAATGGACGGATCAGATACACCGCACGGACACCTTCAATGGGTTTGGAGATCTCGTTCAGGGGTGCCATCCTTGCATGGGCAGCTACCGCCGGTTCTTCACCGAGATTGGCTATAAAGTCGGTCAGGAAATTGACTCCGCGGGCAGTATCTATCGGAACCGAATAGGTCTGAGATGCTTTGGCCAGATCCGATCCTTCCAGATTCTTGATAAGGATCTGAGCTTTCTTATGGTTTTTTACCAGACCTTCGATCGTTGGCCGGACGGATTCCAGTGTGGCCGGACCTTTGGGGGTGATGTTTGCCAGACTGGCTACGACATAACGGTTATTAAAAAATAAAGTGGGTTCCTGATATATGTAAACCTCGGGAGATACATCGTTAACCTCAGTTGCCGGATCGTATGCCCAACGGATAATTTCACGGCTGGTCTGTCCAGATCCCAGCGCACTGAGTGTATAGTCATTTTTCTTGAATGGTGTGGTTAACTGCAGGGTTTTTCCCGGGAAGTCAGCCAGGGCTGTTCGCACTTCATCCAGCTTACGGTAGTTGCCTACAAAGTCCAACACCTGGTCATAGATGCTGTCCTGGGTATTTTCAGAGGGGATAATTGGCAGGTTCAGATAAGCCAGCTGCACCCCTTCATCCTTCGTCTCGTAGGTTCTGCCCAGTACCTCAATCACATGCACACCAAATTGGGTAACTACTGTATAGGGTTTATTGAGTTCGGCGTCATAAAAGACCAGATCATTAAACTCCTTGACAAAAGTACCCAGACCGACATTACCCAAATCCCCACCGTTAAGCGTACCAGTGGGATCCTGGGTATACAGGGCAGCAAG
Organism: uncultured Saprospiraceae bacterium; assembly: GCA_964428345.1. Taxonomy (GTDB): domain Bacteria; phylum Bacteroidota; class Bacteroidia; order Chitinophagales; family Saprospiraceae; genus JABDMH01. The sequence continues at coordinate 27,718 of CAYRYD010000008.1, forward strand.
GGAGTCAAATGATTGCTCTCCGCTTTGCAGCACTGCCACCAGGCTGTCAGCAGTTTTCTGGGCAGCCTGATATTGTTCGATGGTCTGAGCTCGTCGCAAAATATGACGGGCGTGTACGGAATCCGGCACCATCATCCGCCCCCTGATTTTCACCGCACGGTAGGCATTGGCCTCGAGGTAAGGTCCTACAATAGTTCCTGCCGGGAGCTGAAAAACGGAATCGGCAATGATCGGGCTGACCATCTCCCTTTTCACGTAGGCAGGGTCAAAACTTCCGTAGTAATTCTCAACAAATTGCGTATCGTTTTCGGTGACTTTAAATTCGGCGATCTGATCCTTGATTTCCTGAAGCAGGTCTGCGCTGTCTTTGGCCGTCGGGGTTACTTCAAAGCTTACAAAATTGACGGTACGCAACTCATCCGGATTATAATATTCACCTTGATTTTCCGTCAGGTACTGCTTCAGGTCACCGTCTGTGACACTGACCTCGCTGTCAGGTATTTCTTCATAAGGTATACCGACGTATTCAAAATCCGTACGAATAGTCTGATCTTCGTTGGTCTGCTCTACCATCCAGGTCGGAGTATAAAGAGCTTTACTCACCAGGTTAGTGAGCTTATTGGTCAGGCGTTCGGTGATGATCTCTTTTTCCTGGTAGGCCCAGTATTCCCGTAATTGTGGAGTTAGTTGTCCCTGGTCGATTGATTGCCTGATCGAATTGAGTTGTGTCCGGTCTACCATACCGGTATTGGGGTTGGCAAACCGTTGCTGAATCAGACTACTCAGGTTATTACCAAACTGGAGATCCATCAATTCATCGACCGGGACTGCCAGTCCGTTGGCTTCCGATTCCTGTTGGACAATAGCCCGGTCTACAAAGTAATTGTAGAGGTAATTTCTCCGGCTGAAGACATCAACGGCAGAACCAGTATAGAGAATACTTTCTGCTCGCTGAAATTCCATCCAGTCGACCTTTTCTCCATCCACCTCGACCAGTGGCGGAATCTGACCTCCACCAGTCAGGCCACTGCCGGTCATGTCCATGATGACAAAACCAGCAAGAGCTCCACCAATCAACACAACCAGCAGCCAACTATGTTTTCGAATCTTACCTATTAAAGCCATTTTTTACCTGTAATTTAAATAAAAGGTGAACGTTGAAGTCTTTAAATTTCTTTCGCGCCTTTGTAGGATTATCTGGATATCAGGAACATATACTTCTAGAATTATTGTATAAGTACCTGATTATAAAAAAGATAAAATCCAATGCAGGCAATACCGGGTTTCAGTTTCAGCTGCCTTTTTCAAAAGCACTGCAAATGTAAAAGAATAGGCTTGAAATTCAAACAATATTGCGGGAATGGTGCTCCCTCTCTTAATGTTTATATATTAAACATTATTCTAATGTAAGGTCAGCGGCGACCTCTTCCAGCTGACTGTAAAATGCCGATCCGAATTTTCGGATCAGTGCGTCTTTAACAAACCGGAAGACCGGTACTCCCAGTGATTCTCCCAAATTGCAGGCGGCCCGGCAGATATCCCACTCTTCGTAATTCAGGGCCTGAAAATCTACGTGTTCGACCACAGAATGCCTTACCGGATAAAGATGACAGGAGATTGGTTTCTGAAAAGAGACATATCCTGCCTGCCATGCTTTTTCGATTCCGCATTGGCCGATACCGTTTTCGTCAAACGTGAGATAAACACAGGCCGCATTTTCGATCAGGGGAGTCCCCTCCCGGCCGATCGCATCATAGTGTATGTGGGTTCCGGTTTGATCAATGACCGCGTTGCCGGCATCGGTCAGAAAAGGTCTCAGTGTCTCGCGGATCTGTTCAAGGATTGCAGTTTCCGCTTCCTCGAGCGGAGCTCCAAAGTCACCCTCCCAGCAGCAGGCTCCCCGGCAGATTTCCAGGTTGCAGGTGAACTGTTTTTTGAAAAGGTCCTCACTGACCAGTATATTGTCAATCAGCAGCATGTTACACTGGCGAAGTTCCGAAATATTTTACTTTTCCTCCGTCATATTGACTACCGGTTCGGGCCAGGGCAATGATGAGGAAAATGATCCGAATTCCGTATCGATTTAGCCAAACAAATTCCCAAAGGCTTTGGTAAATATGTATATTTACGCCCCTTGATACCCGAAATAAATTACAACACGTCGAAATCAGTTAATGGATCAACTAAAACAAAAGTTTGCAGAAAAGTCAGAAATTGTAAGGAACAACCTGCGCAATTTGATCAAGACCAGAGGCAGTGAACAGGTAGACAAAGTGACACTCGAACAGTTGTTTGGAGGAATGCGTGGGGTCAAAAGCATGATTTGGGAGACATCGAGTCTTGATCCGGTCGAAGGCATTAAATTCAGGGGAAACAGCATCCCGGTTTTAAGGGAAAAATTACCCAGGATCAACGGTAGCACCGAGCCCTTACCGGAGGGGTTGTTCTGGCTGATGCTGGTTGGAGAAATTCCGGACGAATCGCAGGTCCGGTGGTTGTCTGATGAATGGGAGCGCAGGAGTAGCATCCCTGAACATACTTTCCGGCTGCTGGACACCATGCCGCCGGATACCCATCCGATGACCCAGTTTGCCATAGGTGTACTCTCGATGCAAACAGAAAGTGAATTTGCACGACGATATTTCGAAGGCATGCACAAATCGGAATACTGGGATGCCAGTTATGAAGATACCATGAACCTGATTGCCCGGTTACCTCAGATGGCGGCCTATATTTATCGAAGATCCTTCTTTGATAATCAGCAGATCGCCCCGGATCATTCACTCGACTGGGGGGCCAATTTTGCCCATATGCTGGGTAATGATAAAGCGGATTTTCTGGATTTTATCCGGTTATACCTGACGATCCACGCCGATCATGAAGGGGGTAACGCCTCTGCACATACCACCCACCTGGTCGGTTCTACACTTTCAGACGCTTATATGTCATTTGCCGCCGGGATGACGGCATTGGCAGGACCCCTGCATGGACTGGCCAATCAGGAGGTGATCAAGTGGATATTTGAAATGCTGGAAGATATTGGCAAAGAAGATCCCAGCAAGGAGGAAATTGGAGAATTCGTCAACCGGACCCTCAGCGAAGGAAAAGTAATTCCCGGATATGGTCATGCGGTCTTGCGTGAACCGGATCCCCGGTTTATCGCTCAAAAACGTTTTGCCGAGAAACATCTGAGCGACTCGAAGATTGTGCAGGTAGTCTGGAAACTATTTGAAGTGGTTCCTCCTATTCTTCAGGGGCTGGGAAAAGTGAAAAACCCCTGGCCCAATGTCGATGCTCATTCAGGGGCGATTCTCGTGCACTATGGCATGAAAGAATTCACTTTTTATACAGTGCTCTTTGGTGTTTCCAGAGCATTGGGTGTTTTATCGGCACTATGCTGGAGCCGTGCCCTGGGTTTTCCGCTTGAACGACCGAAATCGGTTACCAGCCAATGGCTTTTTGACTTTATACAACAAAAATAACTGTAAACCAGGCTATGAATTTGCCAAAAGATTTGAAATACACCAATGAGCACGAGTGGATCAGAATTGACCAGGAGGCTTCCAATGATGAACGAACCATTGCAGTGGTAGGGATTACCGACTTCGCTCAGAGTGAATTGGGAGATCTGGTTTATGTGGAAGTTGATTCGGTCGGCGAAGCGCTTCAGAAAGACGAAGTGTTTGGAACGGTCGAGGCTGTAAAGACTACTTCCGATCTCTTTATGCCGGTATCAGGTACCGTGTTGGAGTTTAATCCGGCTCTGAGTGAAGATGACGGCGACAATCCCGCCCTGATCAATGATGATCCTTATGGTGAAGGCTGGATCATCAGGATTGAAATGGATGATAAGGCTGATCTGGATATCTTGCTCTCTGCCGGAGAATATGAAAATTTAATTAGCGGATCATAGGTGATACACCACATTGTCCGCCAATTGCATCTATTAGATTAACAAAGCATTGCGGTTCCTCTATACAACGGTATGGGCTCTGATCATTCTGGCGCTGTCGCTCATGCCGGGAAGGAACATTCCAAAAGTGGGATGGCGGTTTTTTATTCAGCTTGATAAGATCGCACATGGTGTGACTTATGCAGTTCTGGCTGGTTTGCTGGTCCTGGCAGCTGGTAAGACAAAAGTTGAATGGAAGTACCGGGAACTTTTATTTATCGTCTTGCTTTGTTCCGTTTATGGTGTAATCATGGAAGCCATGCAATATTACTTTTTATCGGATCGATTTTTTGAAATTCCTGATATTATTGCTAATATTATTGGCTCGATTACGGGGACTGTTTTAGTTTATTTATTCTTAAAAAGATAGAAATATGGATATTTCCGTTGATGGACGTACCCTGGTGCTTGCCCTTCTGGGTGTCATGATCCTGATCATCGGGATCATTCTGTTGTTCCGCAATATTATCGGGAAAAAAGCATCAGAAGATCTGGCAGAGAAATACAGCGGTAAGGAGTGGGCTTCTCCTCTGGAGGCAAGAGCCAAGTATCCGGATGTCGATATCTTTTCGTTTAGTGGGCCTTTGTTTAATTTTGGACTGGCTGCTGCTCTGGGATTGACCCTGCTGGCATTTAGTTGGACACAAATGGATGATGAAGTGTTTATCCCGGAAGATGCCCTGCTGATTGAAGACGATATTGAGATTGAGCCGCCACGTACTGCCGAACCCCCTCCTCCGCCACCACCACCACCTCCTCCAGTGATTGAGGAAGTGCCGGAAGAGGAAATTCTGGAGGATGAAGAACCTGAATTTGTGGACCAGTCGGTTGAGGAAGAGACGGTCGTCGAGGCTCCACCGACACCAGAGGCACCACCTCCACCTCCCCCACCACCCCCACCCCCACCAGAACCAAAAGTGGAAGAAATTTTCAAGGTGGTTGAACAAATGCCACGTTTCCCTGGCTGTGAAGATGAGCCGGGAGATAACAACGCCAAAAAGGCCTGTGCCGATAAGAAAATGCTTGAGTTTATCTACAAAAACATCAAGTATCCGGCGATTGCACGCGAAAATGGCGTAGAAGGCATGTGTGTCATCCGGTTTGTAGTAGAAAGAGATGGATCGATCACCGATGCCCAGGTGGTCCGTGATATTGGAGCCGGTTGTGGTGATGAGGCACTGAGGGTTGTAAATCTGATGAACGGTATGGGAGAGAAATGGACTCCCGGTAAGCAACGAGGCCGGGCAGTGAGGGTACAATTTAACCTACCGGTTAAATTCCAGCTTGAATAATCCGCCACCTTATTAAAAAAATCGAAAAGGGTGAATCAGCAATGGTTCACCCTTTTTTTGTCATATGATGTATATATCCCAGCCACTTGATTGCTTCAAGGGTATTGTTGATCGAGGCAAATTCGAGGGCTTTTTCGTAGAAGATCTGAGCTTCTTCCAGAAGATCTGCCTGCGATAAATATTCCCAGCGGGCACATTCCGCCGCAGCTGAGCACTGTTGAAGATGCTAAGACTGCCATCACCGTATGTTTGCACCAACTCACCATCCTGGTTTGGCACCAGTCTGCGTAAAACATCTTCATGGGTATGCACCGCTGCAATGGCTTTTTTCCGATCATGCTGCATCACAGTGGTGTATCCCACAATATCGGTAAACATAATCGCGGCTAATCGCTGAGCGGCCATGGATCATCATTCAAATCCTAATTTACTAGATTTTCAGAGTTGTAGAAAGTCCTATGATTTGAACGGTCACTGAAAAGGGAAAGGCCATAACAGGGCCGATGACTCCGGGAGATTTTTTGACTTTTAATGCTTCTTGATCAACCCGGGACAGACTACCGGTTCATTCAAATCCGGGGAATAATGCCTTCAGTTGTTCGGTGGTCACTTGGGTGCCATACTGACAAAGTTCAAAAGCCTCGGCATACCGTACCTTCCTTCCTCGCTCTTCACCGTATAATTCAATCAGCTTTTCCCGGTACTGGTTGGCTACTGCCTCGTTATTTTTCTTGACGAGATCCAGGATATAGGCTTTTCGGGCATTTTCTTCTTTCGGTACATCGGCGCGATAACTGGCCTGCCACGAGTGTGCGTCTGCAAACTGTGACGGCATAGCCCCTATACAATCCCATTTCTCTTCGGCAGCTTCTCCGATATCGACTACAATCGATGGATCAAATGGATAAGGTTTCTTAAAACCGTCAGAATAAAACATAAATACCGGATTGCGTGTGGTTGGAGAGGTATTGCTGGAGAAAACAGGAGCAACAACCACGACGGCGGCATCCTGCACCAGCTCACCGGTATAGCGGTGATCCGGATGATAGTCATATGGTCTGTGACATAAGACAATGTCGGCCTGCCATTCGCGGATGAGATCAGCAACTTTGCGACGATTTTCCATCGTAGGCATCAGTTCTCCATCGTGAATGTCAAGCACCTCAGTTTCGATACCAAAGATCCGGGCACATTCAGCAACTTCGGCTCTGCGACGGTTTGCCAGTGGAGCTCCGGCTTCCTTAAAATGGCCGATATCTCCATTGGTCATGGCCACAAATTTTACATGATGACCCTGTGCCGCCCACAACGTTGCCACCCCCCCGGCTTTTAACTCGGCATCATCGGGATGAGCGCCAAAGGCGATAATCCGGAGCTTGCCATCCGGATGACTCTGAGAAAACAGAGGGCCAGTATTCAAGACCAATAAACAACAAATGGCTTTTAGGGACAGATCAGATAGATATTTCATATTCAGTGATTTACCTCCTTAAAATAGTAAATTACCGGATAACGGTGAAACGCTGGCGAGATCGATCAGCATTTCGATGGTCAGTGGTTGGTTTGCCGGAAAAAGGATCGTTATTTGATCCAGTCTGGTTCTGGGATAAATGGTCCGGTTTTGTTTGGATGAACTTTACCAATACCGAGAAACAGAAACCAATTGATGGTATCCCTCAATGTTGCTTCAAGGGGAGTAGGCTTAAAATTGAAATCGGTGACTGTTTCGGTGAAATCAAAATTGGCGTACCGGTGACTGAGACATTCTGCCAGATTTTTGGTCAGGGGAGGGGTCCATCCCGTCAACCTCCCAACGGATTCCATAATAGATCCGGTCATGATGTTCATGATCCGGGGGGTGGGCAGATGAGGAACATACCGGCCAATCAGCTCTTGTATAGACTTTCCCAGGTATTTAAGATCAACAGGGTCGGACAGGACAAAGTAACGGGCTCCGGATTTACCCTGCTTTACCGCCTGGGCATGAACCCGGGCAACGTCGCGTACGTCAACCAGGGGAAGTTGGGTTTCCATAGTGAGACCCAAACCCTTTAACATGTCAACGATCACCCGGTTGGAGGGAGTAACCTGGTAATCGTACCGGCCGAGCACAGCACCGGGTAGGAGAGCGATCATGGGGATACCCAATTTTTCCGAAAGATCCCAGGCGATTTTTTCACTATCCCGCTTCGCCAGAGAATAAACGTCCCTGGTCGAGTCGGGTATCCAGTCCTGAACCTTTCTTTTTACCAAAGGGTCACTAGTATGCCCTACAGTCATGCTGGAACTGGTATAAATAATTCTTTGAATATCATTTTGATGGGCTGCCTCAAAAATATTCCTCGTTCCCTCAATGGCGGGAAGCATAATCTCCCTGCGGGATTTGGCAAAATACTGATAGACGGCCGCCAGGTGAATAATGCATTGGCAACCCCGTGATCCATCAATTAGCGATTGCCGGTTCTGTACATCTCCGTAACAGATTTCCAGGTCAAGACCGCTTAGACCCCTGAGGTCAGATGTTTTACGGACCAGTGCTTTTACCGAATACCCACTTTTTAACAGTTCCCGAACAGTATTGCAGCCTATATGGCCATTGGCGCCTGTAACAAAGATTTTCTGCATTAAGATTTATCTTGTTAAGATTCATTGATAAAATAATGATTTTACCTCAAAAACCTTTAATGAACCGGTTAGGTTTTTAGTGCCAGCCAAGAAAAGCTGGCCCGTATCTCAAAAAAGTCGTGGAATACCCGTATGTCAAAGATCGCTGAGCTTAGGGCTTGCTTATGCCAATGGCGGGTCACATGCCGGACTCAACAGTAACACCGACCGGTTTTAGCGGATCCGCACCAAACGTACCTTCCAGCTGTTTGACATAAGCAGTAGACCGGACCTTTTCCAACCGGTACCGGGCTTCGTTGAGTCGCGTTGGAATGTCCAGCCGATCAGCAGCTTCGGCGAAATTCTTCTTCGCCAAAAAGTTTTCGAGATATTCAATATTTTTTGTCCAGAGGTCGATGTCCCTTTGCTGTTTGATATAAAGACGGTCTTTATACCACTGGCTGCTTAAGACGGACTCACGGGTAAACATGGACCGGATTTCCGGATGATGGCGGTCTTTCCCATTATACTGACCTTCAGCCATGATCTTCACCAGAATCTGTAAGGGCGGACACAATGCTTCCAGGGTACCGTCGCGCAGATAACCTTCAGCCACCCTTTTCTGGGTAATGGTTAGATTGTCGATTGATGCCACAAAAACATCGATGTCCTGCAGTTCAGGTGCCAGCATATCATCTGTCAGAACCGCATCCGGATTGCTGAAGATTCTACCCAGGAAATGGTGGACAAATTTGCGGGTAATACGGTATCCAAGCAGACTGGCATTGATTTTCCGGCCTTTGTGGTTGAAGTCCTCTACTTTTTCCAGGTAGTCATTTTCAATCAGGTATCGTGGATTGCGCTCTTTGACTGACATGCGGCACCAGATTTCGGGAATTAGCAGGCTGATATCGTGGTCAACCCGGTATTTGGGTCCGATATGTCCGGCTGCCGAGGAGAAACCGTCATATCCAGTCAGGATGTAAGAAAGGAAGGCGTTGTTGAGGTCGGCCGCCGGCAATAATGCATTAAATGGGCCCTTGGTTAACGCACCTTCCGAACCAAAACCGGTCGTGGATGGAGACTTACCCGTGATGCTGGCAATAAAGTCAATAAAGAGTTCTGGCAACTCCTGGTAGTGAATCGGATTGTAGATGGCCAGTGGGGGCACTTTGAGTGACGGATCAGCAGGATTGTTTCTTCTGCCGGGCAACACGGCATTAACCGGAAGGTATAAAGGCATCGTTGCCGGGATCTTTCGGTGAAAACGGGTACGGATTTCGGCAAGATAGCGCTCATCCGGATGAACAAGGTCGGGCCGGGTTTGCAGGTAACGTGGATTTTTTGACGGCACACCGTTCACCAGGCGGGGTTCGGAAGGAACCACCAGATAACGGGGTTTGCTACTGGCGAGAAAACCCTCAATCAGGTCCTTGACCGGTTGGGTATAGTCTTCAAATCCGATGGTATCTTCCAAAATTTCACTGACCTGAGCCCGGGTGAGGGGCTCGAAGTTGGAAATAAAGCTGTTCGGACTGGACAGATCCAATTCTGCCTGCCGGTCATATCCCTTATGGATGCAGTCGTCTGGTCGTTGAAAAAGCCGGACCTCGCAGTTTCTTACCAACTTGACACTCGGATTGGCATAATCGGGATTGAGATATTGAAGGCGCCTGGCATCAAGCACCACGGATGCTGTGATGTCATCCTCAAACTGAACTTTCTGTGCTGCGGCAAAATCCTTCCGAAGCTGGAAGATTCGCCAGGAATGATCCGTATCCCGCCCTACCCTCAAATAGAAGGACTGCAATTTCCGGTTTTTAAACTTCAACTCATTTCCGGGCACACCATTAATTCGGTCGACGCTGAAATGACTGCGCCAATCCTCACCCCAGGCCTGATCGTAATTTCGCTTGATTACATAGATCAGATCTTTGATGCGTTGAGGAATCGAAACCAGCCAATTGTTGTATTCTTCAGAATAATCGTCCGATGGGGTAAATAATTTGATCACGGACCCCAGTGATCGTTCTGTGCTCAGGATGGGCCGGGAAGTACGTGGATCGGCAAAAGGGCGACTCCAACGCTGGGAAAAATCCTTCCTGAGAATCTGGTCGACCGCATTGAAATCTTTCTTGATATCGGCTACGATCACGGTTCCTTCAATCATCGCATCCTGGATCGATTTCGAGATTTCCGATTTACCCCCACCAGAAACCGTACATGGTTTATGACACAGGGTGCCTTCAGCCATCGTACCGATCAATCTCCATTTTGAGCCCTGAATATGTTTTTTCATCTCCACCTTGAAGCCGGAGGGTAAGACATAGTGCTTGTAAGGTAGTAGTCGGATGCTTCGTTCCAATCCTTTAGACTCCCATCGGATAGTTTGACCAACGAGCTTGAAATGTGCATTTTCGGGCACATAATAGATGTGGGGATATTTCTTATCGATTCCATAGCCTTCCACCTGAAGATCCATCAGATCCCGGTAGTGATCCAGGAGATCGGAAAATGAGGTATCCCCTCCCTGCAGGCTTTCATCGCTTTGAAATTCTTCACCCAGATCATAGCTGGGAAAGGCAATAGCCCCTCCCGCATGCTCTTCTTCACAGAGACCATAGAGATTGGCAGAATAGCTGATTTGTGTTTTTACTTCCTTCTTGCAATAGCCATAGTAATTGTCGGCGATCAACGTCACTATCACCCCTCTTTCGTCGCGTGAGGTAATCTTGAAAGCCTGGCCATCATTGTATTTTTCAGCTGGGTCACGCCAGCACATATCGTCACGACGCTGTCTTTCAGTAGCCTCGTCATAATGAGGCAGACCGAGATCTTTCTTCCGGAGATTGACCAGATGAGGAGCCAGGATCACACAGCCGGTATGACCCGTCCATTCCTCGGCATTGAGGGCAGCGTCATTTTCCGGCAGATGGGGGTCGCCGGCGTTGCCAAAGATGGACTCTACAAAGTCGAGGTTGCTGACAAGGCTTCCCGGGGCGAAAAAGCGGATTTCCATCGATTTTTCCCGGATTACCCCGGGTACTTCCGGAACGACAACCGGTCTTAACAACAACCCGACAAATAACCGGGCCTTCTCTTTCTGGGTGGCGGTAAAGGGTAAGGTTAGTAATTCTTTGGGTGGATTCAGGGCTGCCTCCAGCAACCGGGCAAAGGCTACTTTCGGAACTGATTTCTTATCATCGGGTATCGGTAAGCCCCCTTCACAAACATGAAATACTCCTTTAGTGGTCCTTCGGTCTTCTTTGGGATTGTGCAGGATGCCCTGGGCCGTGCGGTAAGACTTGACAATGTCGGTTTCATAACTATCGGCGTTGGGCGGTAGCGACATGATCCGGGCAAGACCATGCCGGTCGAGCAAAAACGGATGTTCCGGGAGAGTGATGTGGCTGGTATTCGGGATGTCTTTAAGCAGGTCATCCAGATAGGCCTGTATGCGGCTGCCAATGGGTGACAGGTGACTGGACAACAATCGGGCCTTCTCTTTATAGTTGTTAAGCAGCGGTTTGGCAATGTCAAGAAATTCGGATATTTCCCCCTCCCCGTAATTGTGATAGCCTAAGGCTGCCAGTTTCAGATAAATATACTGGATGACTTTGCTTTCATCGATAGCGTGATCGGCCGGATCAATGCCCGGCCCAAAAGTGCGACTTACCGTCATGCTTACAATAGTTAAAGTGAAAGGGTACCAGTCGCGATCTTTTCCATAGAGCAAAATGAAATTGCTGAAGTACCCGGATAACCACTAAAATTTTCTCCAATGGAGCAGCTCTCACAAAAGTACACAGGATCGGTCGAAATACCAATGAAAAGTGCGGATAGTAGCCCGATGGGACTTGACCAACCACAATCAAAATCAGACCAGCCACTGACCCTGATCATAAAAAATGAGCAGGTTATCGGGCAAATTCAACCCTAATTGAGAGAATGCCTGAATTTACTGATCAAAAGATCCATCAAACAGATGATGAACTTAAGAGTAAGAGACATTATGAGTGCACCGGTTACCAGCTGTACCATCGATGCCGACGTAGGCAAAGTCAGGGACCTCATGCACCTTAAGGGATTCAGCGCCCTGCCGGTCGTCGAAGTGCAGGGAGATCAGGCCAACGTGAAAGGTCTGGTTACCTATCGCGACATTGCCGGTGTGTACGATGATAATGTCAATGTGCAGCAGGTAATGACCAACCGGGTTTGGATCGTCCCACCGCATACCCAAGTCCGCACCGCAGCCGATTTGATGCAGGAAAAGAAGATTCATCATCTGGTGGTCGTCGATAGCGGAAAGATTGTTGGTCTGCTCTCTTCAGCTGATTTTGTCAGTTTGGTTTCACAATATGATCTTTGTTAGGAAAGAAACTCAAACCTTAAGAAAATTGCTCGTATCTTATGGCTGAAGGAGAGAGTTCAATTTTATTCGCCTTCTAATCATCTTCAAAAGATAGCTTTAATGACCCCATCGGGATAATTTCCAGGTAGTAAAAAAACGTCAGTTTGAGGCTTCATCTGATCAGCGGTTTTTTAGGCAGTGGAAAGACGACGGCGATCAATCACGCCTCCCGGATATTGATTGACCGCCATCAAAAAGTAGCGGTGATCACCAATGATCAGGGCGAAGATCTGGTGGACACCATCTACAGCCGTAGTATCGGCGTCCCGGTGGAGGAAGTAGTAGGAGGATGTTTTTGTTGCAATTTTGATCAGCTGCTGGAAAAAATGGGGCAACTGCAGAGGCTGGAATTCCCCGAAATAATTTTTGCAGAATCGGTTGGTACCTGTACCGATTTAATCGCGACGGTAGTTCGGCCTTTAGCCCGGGTTTATCCTGGACTTCAAATTACAATGAGTGTCTTTGCTGATGCGGCACTATTATCCGGGTTAATGACTACAAGGATGTCTTTTCTGAACGATCAGGTCCGATATATTTACAAAAAACAACTGGAAGAATCCGATTTTCTGGTGGTTAATAAGGTGGATCTTCTGCAGCAGGAAGAACTGGAAATGGTACTGAATGTACTTAGAGAGGAATATCCTTCGAAAACCCTGATCACTCAGAATTCTCTCGACCCCGATGGAATCAGAAATTGGTTGGGGGTTACCGATTTAAGTATTGCACCTCCAAAACGAACCTCACTGGAGATTGACTATGATATGTATGCGGAGGGAGAATCAGCCCTGGCATGGCTGGATGAATGGATTGAAATCCAGACAACCGACGATTCAGCAGCTCTCATCGCTGATCAAATAATCAAAGGGCTTGAAAGGGAAGTCCGGAGTCAGGGAAGGATTGGACACTTGAAATTTCTCCTTGATCACGGTACTCAACAGCAAAAAGTCAGTTTCACAGCTAATCCGGATGAAAGATCAACCGAAGGATTAGTCAGATCAAACCGGATTTCCCTGCTGATCAATGCCAGGGTGGAGATATCTATATCTGCTTTAGGGCTGATCATGAATCAGGTAGTTGATTCAGTCAGGCAGGATTCTAAAGGGAAAATTGCTGTCAGAAAAAGGTCCATTTTCAAGCCTGGCTATCCAAAACCCACTTATCGCTATCCCGATCAGTAAAATTCAATTCCCCTTTCTCCACCTTCATCATTGACCGGAGGAAGGCGGTATGGAAAAGCACGCAGCAGCTCCGAAATTCCGTATCTTCTAGCGGCAAAAAAGAATGATGTCATATGAAGAGCAAGTCTAACCGCCGTAAGTTTATCCGGGATCTGGGCATCGGTGGAGTGATATCTGCCTCCACGCAATCCATGTTACAGATGGCGCACAGTAAGCCAGGTACTTCGGTGCTCCCTGAATTATCCGTTTTTCCCAAAGACACTGGGCGTGACTATAACGGGCCGTACTCGGGACCACACCTCAACCGGGTTGCCTTTCCAATCGGGGGTATCGGTACCGGTATGTTTTGTCTGGAAGGTACGGGGGCCATCTCCCACATGTCTGTATTGCACCGCCCCGCTATTTTTCACGAACCCGGTGTTTTCGGAGCCATTACAATCCGGGGAAAGCAAAATATTGCCAGGATCCTGGAGGGACCGGTTCCTGACTGGAAGAAGTATGGCTTGCCTTTGGCAGGTAACGGATTGGGGGGAAGCATCAGTGGTTTACCCCATTTTCAGGAGGCCATTTTCACACCGCGCTTCCCTTTTGCAAGTATCAGTCTGAAGGATGAAGTAATACCAATGGAAGTGAAGATCAACGGTTGGAGTCCTTTTATTCCGACCGAAGCCGATCGTTCCAGCCTTCCGGTCGGTGCCCTGGAATACACCTTTACCAACCTGGGAACAGAGTTGCTGGAAGCAGTATTTTCATTTAATGCAAAGAATTTTTTAAAAACAGAAGGTGGTAATAGTCTAATACGTTCATACCCGAATGGTTTCATCCTGTCGGAACAGGGCACAGAAGAAAAACCTTATCTCAAAGCTGATTTTGCCATTTTCACCAATAGTAGCGAGACCGCCGTAGATCATTGCTGGTTCAGAGGAGGCTGGTGGGATCCCTTGACCATGGCCTGGAATAACATCAAAAGTGGATCGATGCAACCAGTGGACCCGGTAGAGTCCGGTGCTCCAGGAGCTTCCCTTTTTGTCCCTTTGAAACTGGACGCAGGACAAACATCTTCATTGATCGTTTACATGACCTGGTATGTTCCTCAGTCCGATTTAAAACACGGCAAAACTGTTGATTCAGAGATGAATTGTGATCCGGCAGCTGGATGTTGTAATACTTCGGCCGAAGGTGGCTTCCATAACAGTGAATCCGCCGGGAATCCGGTTTATTATAAACCATGGTACAGCAGTCGGTTTAGTAATATTGAAGCGGTGTGTGGATTCTGGAAGGAGCAATATGCGACCTTAAGGCAGGAATCAGATTTGTTTTCAGAAGCCTTCTACGCCAGTAGTCTTCCTCCAGTAGTCATGGAAGCGATTGCCTGCAATTTATCCATTTTGAAATCGACCACAGTAATGCGGCAACACGATGGCCGGTTTTGGTGCTACGAAGGCTCGGGAGATAACTGGGGCTGTTGTCACGGGTCGTGTACTCATGTATGGAATTATGCTCAGGCAGTTGCCCATCTTTTTCCAGAGCTTGAGCGCAGCCTGCGTCAAACGGAATTTTGTGAGAATCAGGACCGGGAAGGCCATCAGACTTTCCGCGCTACCTTACCAATTGGCCCCAATGACCATGCCTTTCATGCAGCGGCCGATGGTCAGCTGGGAGGTATTATGAAAGTATACCGTGAATGGCGTATCAGCGGGAGCCGGCAATGGCTGGAAAAGATTTTTCCAATGGTCCGGGTGAGTATGGACTATTGTATACGTACCTGGGATCCTGATGAAAAGGGGGTAATCGAAGAGCCTCATCACAATACTTACGACATTGAATTTTGGGGTCCCGATGGTATGCATTCTTCCTTTTACCTTGGGGCCCTCTCGGCATTGATTGCCATGGGTCGTTATTTAGGGGAAGAGGTAAGCCGGTATGAACGGGTGTTGGAAAAAGGCCGGGAATTTGCCGCCAGCGAACTATTTGACGGTGAATATTTTATTCAGAAGATTCAATATACCGGTCTTAGAGCCAAAGATCCCGTGGCGGCTTCGTTTGGTTCAATCAATGCCGGCACCTACTCGGATGAGGCCAAGGCTCTTCTTGAAAGAGAAGGTCCAAAATACCAATATGGTACTGGTTGTCTTTCAGATGGGGTTTTGGGTGCCTGGATCACGAGAATGTGTGGAATTGACGACGTGCTTGACTCCGAAATGTTAAAAAGCCATCTAATATCGATTCACAGATACAATCTAAAAAATGATTTAAGTAATCATGCCAATCCCCAGCGGCCCTCTTTTGCCTTGGGTAATGAAGGGGGACTCCTGCTTTGTTCCTGGCCAAAAGGCGGTAAACTTTCGTTGCCCTTTGTGTACAGCGATGAAGTCTGGACCGGAATCGAACATCAGGTGGCCGCTCACCTGATGTTGGTCGGAAAGGTGCAGGAGGGGCTTGATATTGTCCGGACCAGCCGCAATCGCTATGATGGCCGGGTACGTAATCCATTTAATGAATACGAATGTGGAAGTTGGTATGCCCGGGCACTGGCCAGTTATGGGTACTTTCAGTGTCTTACAGGTGTCCGGTTTGACGCCGTCGATAAAACACTGTATGTCCAATCTCAAATTGGTGATTTTACGTCCTTTTTATCCACCAATACCGGATTTGGGACGGTTACGCTTAAAGATGGCCAGGTCACGGTCTGGGAAGCCCACGGCCATATCCCGGTCGAACACATCGTTGTCAGCAGTGTCTAAACTAGAGTTATTCTTACACCTTGAATATCCCTGACTATCGGCAGTTGTAGGACGTTGTGGATTTCATCAGGATAAACATGAAACTCCTTCACATAAAAGAATGTCCTTATTGCTTTAGTATCCTCCCTGCATAGACAGCGTTGTTGTCCTGCAGAATGAGTGTGTAGAACCCTGGAGCCATCGCAGCCAGGTCAATGCTGTTTTTTCCTTCGGGGACCCGGAGGGTTTGGATCAATTGTCCACCAATATTGAAAACCCGTATCCAGGAAGCACTGCCGGCAGTAAATTCCACCTGATCCCGGGTAGGGTTTGGGTATAAAAACAACGGGCTATATTTTGACCCTTCCTGATGAATTGAGGTACTCAGCGTAGAATAATGGTACTGGGTCTTATGGTCCAGGGTTTGTAATCCACTGGCCTGGTCTACATAGAATACCGATTTCCAGGCCAGGTAATCGTCCTGAAGATAATCGTAATTGATAATCTGATGTTCGACCGGAATTCCGACTTCAAACCGCAACAGCTCTTCGGTATATAACCTGTTTTCGGCGTCATACTGCTGATAATGGGCATCAGTCAGGGTCCAGGTAGCATTCAGGGCGAGGTATTGAAAAGTCTCAATGGTGTCCGGGTTGCCTTGTGCCGTATAGCCATAATCTGTTTTGGTCAGGGGAAAGAATCCACCAGCACCATCGGCGATGCTGGTTGTCGTGGAGGAGAGGTATTCAAAGATCCAGTTGTTTTCCTCCAGATAGGTTGGCATCTCATTTTCACCATCCAGGAGGAAGGATTCAATCCGGATATTCCTGGCCTGATCGTCGTAATAGTAGATGTCTTTGGAAGTTTTTTGCTCTCCATCAATACCCAGAATCATGGAAATGCTTTCACTGACCAGATCCAGCTCATTAAAGGTATTGTAGACCGTGAGAATACGGATCCAACTTTGATCATCAGCCGACCAGGCTTCGAAAAAGATCGAATCACCTTCTGTTGCTGAATTGCCATGATAAAAGATCCGGTACCGGCTTACCGGGATCAGAAATCCAAAATCGGGATCAAAGCTTTCAGACACTATGCTAAAAATCCGGCCCTGATCGTCCAGTCTCAGGGTTGACTGAAATGATTTTTTCCACTGATTATCTTCGCGGATCGATTCCCGTTCAATCACGGTTGTCGGGTTTACATACAGGTAATCTGTACGTTCGAAGGGAGTGAGGATGATGTTACCCCCACCGACATCCGTAGGTTGGTAGGAGATCGTTGAATCCAGTTGAAGGTCTTCGGTGAGCATTTTGGTTTCGATTCGACCTCCGGAAGGAAGTTTTCCAGTATTCCGGGCAACCCAGGCCTCTTTCAGCGCAGGACTCCACCGGTCCTGATTTTCCATGACGGCAGGGGGGTAATGTATCTGAGCGAGCAGACTGGCAGTGAACAGGTAAAAGAATGGACCGATCAGTAGTATTCGTTTCATGATATTGGTGCTTTTAAGCTTTTTGTGTTAGTAGGGTAAATCTCACTAGAGGAGTCTGTTTTTCAGCTCAAAGATGGTTTGCGCCACCTCGCCGTTCAATCGCATCCTTTCTGAATTAGCCAGATTGAAGAATGAACCCATCATTTGCTGTCATGAATTGAACGGCAAGAAAGGATCATCACCCTGGTCTAACCAACCGAGGCAATGAATCGTTTGAAGATCTCCCGGTGCCCCGGATATTCATCGATACATCGTTCCGGATGAAACTGCAGTCCTACCACAAACTTCCGGTCCGGCATGATGGTCGCCTCAATCAGACCATCTTCGGCATATGCCATGGCATTCAAACCCTTACCCAGACTTTTCACACCCTGGTGATGGTACGAATTTACCCGGATCTCCGTAGTGCCGTAAATGTCATATAAAAGACTGTTTTCCACGATGTTGAGACCATGACGAAGGGTGTTGTAGGTATCACCTTTACCCTGATGTAACACCGAGCGCTCCCTGGTCTTCACCACATCCGTATAGAGGGTGCCTCCCAGCACTACATTCAGAAGTTGATGCCCACGGCAGATGGCCAGAATCGGGAGATCACGATCAAGAGCATATTGTAAAATATACTTTTCAATCCGGTCACGTACTGCGTTGGTCCGGTCAATCATCCGCAGATCCTGTTCATCCGGTTCGTAGTATTCCGGTGAGATGTCCTCACCTTCCACCAATAACAAGGCATCTGCATCAGAAAGGAAAATGTCGATATGACCGATGTTGTCCTGCAGATTGGGTACCATCAGCGGAACTCCACCATTTTCCAAAACCAGATTGAGGTGCTGGTCACCGACATACTGAATATAGCGGGTCTTGCGGAGGTGATGTGCGGTGGGTATGATTACCCGGGGAGCCCGTTTGCGGAGAATCGAATAATTATCAATCAAAGCATTTTTGGAAATCCTGGATAAAGCATCAATCAGGCGGCTATCATTATCCCGGCCCTGGGAAGCTACCCGGATGTGGTAGTTGTCCATGCCCTGTTTATTCGAACAATCCCTGACATACAGGTGATAATCTTCCAGCAATATTTTCTGGCATTGTTTGGCGGTGAGGCCGTTTTCCAATTTGATCAGGATAAAGTTGGCTCCGGTAGGGTAGGGCTTGATTCCTTTGATCTGACTTAGCTCTTCATACAGCCACCGCATTTGGTGCACAACCATCAGGCGGGATGTTTCATATTCTTTCTCCGTGCTGACCAACAAGCTTAAATAGTATTCGGCAAGGGTATTGATGTTCCAGGTTGGCAGATGTTTCTTCAGGGTCTGACACAGCTCGGTATTGGAGGTATGGGCATATCCCAGCCGGAGCCCTGGTACCCCGCAATGCTTGCTCATCGATCGCACAATCACGAGGTTGGGATAATCCTGGGTTGAATGTAGAAGACTGGGTACCTCGTCTTCACTGGCAAAGTCAATAAACGATTCGTCGACTATCACCAGATCCAGGGTGCTCACCATTTTCAGGAAATGGTGCATGTCTGAAAGACTGAAAAGTTGTCCGGTAGGATTGGAGGGATTAATCACCAGGGCAGCCTTGATCTGGTTGTCCAGTAACCACTGGGCATACCTCATCAGGTCCATCTGGTAATTTTTCTTCCAGTCCAGGGGATAGAGGAAGGTCTTGGAGGGGAGCGCTTTTTCAATGTACTCGGCAAATGTTGGAATAGGTATTCCCAGACTCTCCACAAAATGGTCGCAAATTTCGGTAATCAATTCTGTAGCACCATTACCGATAATCAGTTTATCCGGATCGACACCGATGACCTTGGCCAGGTTAATGTGGTTTACCCGGGTATCGCTTTTGGGATAGGTTTTGATCAGGATCTTAAACCGGTCGATCATCTGATCGATCATAGCTTCGGTCGGATAGTATGGATTGGCTATAAAACAGAAATCAACGAAATCAGCTGCCTGATCGATACCAACCAAATCAATAAGAGACGGTGAGTGACTCGATTTGTCCAATAAGGCAGTATTTATTCTCATGTGTATTGTACGAAGGTATGATTTAGACGGAGTTGAATTTATGAATTTATATCATTCAGAATATACTTCCGCCCGCTGGGAGACATTCAGCTACCAATGCACGTATACATTCCCTGATTTTTGGGCAGTCGAGGCAAAACTTATGACCGGTCAGTTTATCGACCTGGATCCAGAATCGATTTTCCCTGGTGGAGTATCAGCAGGTACGGCTATGCGGGATTCAGGATGTCTTATCCGGTTTTCCCCTGGAATTTCCGGTACATTTAACCCAGTTCAATGGACAATATGGAAACCGCCGCCACCACCCTCTTGCGTAAAAAGGACACCATTTTACTGGAAGGTAATCTGGGGCTTTTATGCAATCAGACTTCCTTTTCTTTCATCCATAGAAAGTATCTGTTTTCCCTTCTGGCAGAACGCGGGAACCTGAAACGGGTCTTTATTCCCGAACATGGCTTATTCGGTGAATTACAGGATCAGGTGCCGCTCGATGCCACCGCTTTCTATGAGGATCTGGCTCCTGGAGTGACCTTTGTATCCCTGTATCAGCGCGATAAGGAAAGGTCATTGAAAATTAAGGCAGCATTGCTCAGAGATCTGGATGGGATCATCATCGATCTGAGAGAAGTAGGCAGTCGCTATTATACTTACCTGACAACTACCCAATATTTATTTGATGTTTTAAAGGAAAACAACCTGACTCCGCAGGTATATGTGCTTGATCATCCCAACCCGGCTGGCAGACAGGTCGAAGGTACGCCCATGCCCACGGAATTTGCATCGTTCATCGGCTTGGCCGGGTTACCCCACCGTTATGGACTGACGTTCGGGGAATTGTGCCGGTTTTTCCGGGACTGTTCAGGAGGACAATTTCCCCTGGAGATTATTCCCTTTGGAGCGGATGAACGCATCTTCCCAATACCTCCTTCGCCAAACATTCCGGATGTTGAAACCTGCCAGCTCTACAGTGGACAATGTCTTTTTGAAGGAACAACACTGAGCGAAGGACGGGGTACGACCAAACCGTTTCAACTGATTGGCGCCCCTTTTATCCGGTGGGATCAATTGGATAAGATTATAAAAACGATGTCCTTACTAACCGCTCCGGTGCCTGAATCCATCAAGGGAGTGATCCTGCGGCCTCTCTGTTTCATTCCGGTTTTTCATAAATGGCAAAACGAAATGTGTACGGGCTTTCAGTTACACCTTACCGGAAAACCTTTTCATGCCCTTTTGTACACCCTTGTTTTAATGCGGAGTTTCCTGGAGAACTTACCCGGTGTCATGTTCTGGCGCCCCGGCATTTATGAGTACGGTAATGACAAACCAGCAATCGAATTGTTGACCGGTGATCATCAGCTGCTTGAATTTATTAATGGTCATTCGTCATTGATAGTCGTGCTTGAATACCTGATACAGGCCGAACTTAGCTGGATTCAAAAAGCTGACTCATACAGACTCTACGAAAGCAATCTGAAGAGGATCTCCTTTGATAATACTTATGGGGAGGCACCTTGAACCTTAGGTCAATTGGGAAGGAATGGCAGTAATCAAATCAGGAATTCTTGCGGTAAGATCCATCAGCCATGTCATCTTCGATTGCTGTCAGAATGGCCTGCTCCATGGGTGACAATGGCGGGCTTTCCCGCACAAAAGGTAATGCATCAGCGGGCAACAATGCTGGTTGGGCCATAAAGCGCGGATTTTTTCCACGGTGGTTCTGGGCCCGGTGTACCAGAAACGGATGGCATAAGAAGACAGTCCCTGCATCCCCACAGGCCAATACCTCCGGGTAATGGGACGTATGGTCCAGTCTGTCCGCCAATTCATAAAAACTGAGACCATCATTGCCATAAGGTCCGAGGATCTGAGCGACATACTGGTGAGAACCTCTGCGGATGATCGTTGGGGCGTCGGCCTCGGTTACGTCTGAAAAGAGAAATAACATCAGAAGGGACCTTCCTTTGGAAAACACATTGATCCGGTAGTTGAGGTAATCTTCGGGATCAGGACCGGAAAAACTGGCGTCGACGTGCCAACCGGTATCTCCCGGATCGTCATTTACCGGAAACCGGACTGGGAAACTGCCCAGGCTTCTCCGGGGATGCCATCTGCCTTTACCCACCAACTGATCGATAGCCTGGATTAATCTGGGTGTATTGGCAGCCTCGATAAAAGGCGGTTGGGTATATTCTCCCAGGCGGATGACCGGTTTGGTCCAGGTGCCCGGGTCATCCGGGTCCAGTCCGGTATCAACCCAGAGGATCTTGCAGGCGCTTTCAGCAGTCTGCCGGGAAAATGCCTCTTCAATCTTTACATATCCGTCCTTGATAAATTGATGGATCTGTTCGTTGGTCAACATGGTCAAGGGTTTGTCAATGATGCAAAAATAATGACATCCCCCCATTTGGCTGGAATGTCTGTTGCTGAAGAGTCGTACATAGGTCAGGATTACCTTTCGTAATGGGCTAAGGAAACCGATATCCAACACCTGAAGGCTAAATTGCGTTATATTTGGACAAACACACAGAGTTGCGATGAAATATTTACGTGTCTTACTCCTGTTGGCGGGCTTTTTCATGTGGCAGACAGGCATTGCTCAAACTTCACGGTTGGCCATGCAATATTTTGAAACGGGAGAATTTGAAAAAGCAGCTTCCCTTTTCAGGGAGCTCTATGAAAAGGATCCACGCAGCACTTTTTACTTCGATAAGTATATCGAAAGCCTGCTGGCCATGGATGCCTTTGAAGAATCGGAGAAGGTAGTGAAAGCCCGGCTTAAAAAGGAACCCCAGAACCTGGCGCTCTATGTCACCCAGGGAAAGATACTGGAAGCACAGTTTAAGGATGATGAAGCTGAAAAGCTTTATGAAGAGGCGATCAGGAGAATGCCCACCGACCGGCTGGCGGTTGTAAAGCTGGGCAATGAATTTGTCAATATGAATAAATTCGATCTGGCCATTAAAACCTATGAACGGGGGGCGAAACTGCTCAAAGACGATATCATTTTTTCGTATAATCTGGGAGATCTTTATCGCCGGAAGCGTGATGTTGAGAAAATGATCCACTATTTTCTCAACGCGATGGAGAATGAAACTTCGAGGATCGATAATGTCAAACTCCTTCTGGAGCGTTACCTGGAAGAAGAGGACTGGAAGGAATTACAGAACCAGCTCTACGAGCGAATTCAGTCCAGTCAGGAGAATGTCCTTTATCCCGAATTATTAAGTTGGGTTTTTATTCAAAACAAGGATTTTAAGAATGCATTCCGGCAGGTCAAAGCCCTGGACCGGCGCTTACGGGAAAATGGTACCCGGGTATATGAATTGGCCAGCATGGCGGTCAATGCGAAGGAATACGACGTGGCCATCGACGCATATGAATATCTGGTTGAATCCAAAGATCCCTCTTCAGCCTTTTATCTCGATGCAAAGAAAGAATTGTTGTATACAAAAAGACGTAAACTGACCGAGGCATTTGATTACAAACGGGAAGATCTGGAAGCACTCGGACTCGAGTATAAGGCTTTTCTCGATGAGTTCGGCCGGCATAAAAACACCGCCAATATTATCCTGGATCTTGCCTCTCTCCAGGCTTTTTACCTCAATGATCTTCCTGCCGCTATTGCACAGCTGGAAGAAATGATCGCATTGCCCGGTGTAAACCAATACCTGAAAGCCAACGGAAAGATTCAGTTGGCTGATTATTATCTCATGGAGGGCGATCAGTGGGAAGCAACATTATTGTATTCTCAGGTTGACAAGGAGTTTAAAGACGATTTGATCGGTCAGACTGCCCGATTCAAGAATGCGAAGCTCTCTTATTTTGTGGGTGATTTTCAGTGGGCCCAGACTCAGTTTGATGTGCTTAAGGCCTCTACCTCAAAATTGATAGCCAACGACGCGCTTGACCTCAGTGTTTTTATCATGGACAATATGGGACTGGATACGACCGCACGACCCCTTGAATTATATGCCCAATCAGAACTTCTGGTTTTTCAGAACAAATATGATGATGCTCAGAAGATCTGGAACCAGATTGAGGAAGAGTTTCCACAGCATAGCCTCGCCGATGATATTCTCTACATTAAAGCGCAGATGTATACCCGTAAGCACGAATATGAGAATGCGGCAACCATGTACCAGAAGATCCTCGATCATCATCTCGAAGAAATCAGGGCCGATAATGCTTTATTTGCCCTCGCTCAACTCTATGAAACCAATCTCGGGGATGTCGAAAAAGCTAAAGAATTGTATGAGCGCCTGTTTATCGATTTCAGCAACAGTACTCTGGCGGTCGAGGCTCGAAAACGCTTCCGTATCCTCCGGGGTGATTTTGAGGATACCGATGCCAGTCATGCGCAATAAGTGTCATGGACTACTGTGCAAGTCAATGACCTAAGCATCCTGATGCCTAACATTGTCTTTCTGGAGCGCCCCTTGCATTGACAAGGGCAATTTCTCTTTGAAAATGGAACATTGATTTAAAAGAAGCATGTGCGACTTTGTGATCCAGGTCACCAATCGTCCTTTTTGACCAGTATAAATTTGAATCTGCAATCAGGAAAGATGGTTTGATGACAAACATTGGAATTTGGAAATCAGTCATCGATCGCATACGGGTTCAAACCATCTTTGTGGGATTGCATGATGGTTTTTTCTTCATTTCAAAAAAAGATTCGTCCTTATGTGCGGTTCACGATGTCCTTAATTATTCAGTCAACAAGGGAGAGTTTTTTTCCATCCTTGATGAATAATTAATTTAATTTTTTTCTTTAAAAATCAAGAACAGTAATATTATGCAGTTAGAACAAATTTATACCGGATGTCTGGCCGAAGCGGCTTACTATATTGAATCGAATGGAGAAGCCGCCATCATTGATCCACTTCGGGAAGTGGAACCCTATATCAATCGTGCCAGAAAAGACGGGACTAATATCAAGTATATTTTTGAGACCCATTTTCATGCAGATTTTGTCTCAGGTCACAAGGATCTGGCAGCGAGAACGGGGGCCAGAATCGTCTATGGTCCGACCCAGATGGAAACCGGATTTGAAAAAATCGTGGCGGAAGATGGCCAGGTTTTTAAGGTGGGCAATGTAACCATTGAGGTGATACATACTCCCGGACATACAATGGAGAGCAGTTGCTTCCTGCTAAGGGACGAGTTGGGCAAAGAAGTGGGTTTGTTTACCGGAGATACGCTTTTTATTGGTGATGTTGGCCGGCCTGACCTGGCCCAGAAGGTGATCGCTGAGTTGACTCAGGAGAAACTGGCAGGTCATTTATACGATTCGCTGCGCAATAAAATTATGCCCCTCCCCGATGACATCATTGTTTACCCGGCTCACGGTGCCGGAAGTGCCTGCGGCAAGAAAATGAGTAAAGAAACAACCGATACCCTTGGTAACCAGAAGAAGACGAACTATGCCTTGCGACCGGAACTGACCCGGGAAGAGTTTATCAGGGAAGTGCTGACCGGCCTTACACCTCCTCCTGGTTATTTTCCTCAGAATGTTCTGATGAATATCCAGGGATATGAAAGCATCGATACTGTGCTGGAAAGAGGTGTGACAGCCATGACTCCCCGGGTCTTCGAAACGGTGGCGAATGAGACCGATGCCGTGGTTATCGATACACGATCACCCGAAGACTTCAAGAAGGGTTTTATCCCCGGATCCATCTTTATCGGCATTGATGGCAATTTTGCACCCTGGGTAGGTACGTTGATACCAGATGTGACCCAGAAAATTCTCTTTATTGCCGCGAAGGGCAGGGAAGAGGAGGTGGTAACCCGTCTGGCCCGCGTAGGCTATGATCACACATTGGGATATCTGGAAGGAGGAATTGAGGCCTGGAGGAAAGAAGGCCGGGAGTTGGATACCATCACCTCAATGGATGTTTCCCGTCTGGTCTCCGTCGATAAAGAGCAAATAGTCGATGTACGGAAGGTGAGCGAATATGACAGTGAGCACGTAGTGGGTGCTCTCAATACACCGTTGGATTATATTAACGACACTATGTCACTGATTGACAAAAATAAGACTTACTATGTGCATTGTGTCTCCGGGTACCGTTCACTGATATTCATCTCGATACTGAGAGCCCGGGGTTACGACAACCTGGTTGACATTCAGGGTGGTTTTGAGGCGATTAAAGCTGCCGGTAATGTGAAACTGAGCGATTACGTGTGTCCGACGACCGAACTATAGGTGAGTTTTTAAGCTTGATATCTTTTCATAAAAATGATGAGAGGCAATGGGTATTGTACCTTTTGCCTCTTTTCTTTTTTGAATCTGGTTCCAGTACAGTTTCCACCCGGCTTGTCCTATACCTCCTTTACCATTCTGATAAATTGGTTAATTTGCCTTTCGACTATCGAACCGATCTGATGTATTATCAATTAACGGAAGAACAGCAGGAGGTACAAAAGGCCGCAAGGGCGTTTGCTGAAACCGAATTGAAACCTGGCGCAATGGAAAGGGATCGCCTGGGTCTTTACCCGGCAGAAGCCGTAAAGAAAATGGGTGAACTGGGGTTCTTAGGGATGATGACCTCTCCGGAGTATGGGGGAGGTGGCATGGACACCCTGTCATACGTGCTGGCGATGGACGAAATATCCCAGGTTGATGCCGCGGCCGCAGTCATAATGTCTGTCAATAATTCTTTGGTTTGCTGGGGATTGGAACATTATGGTTCTGAAGAGTTGAAGCGAAAATATCTGCCCGATCTGGCAACCGGCCGGTACCTTGGCTCCTTCTGTCTTTCCGAACCCGAAGCGGGAAGCGATGCAACAAGGGTGCGTACCACCGCCATCGATCAGGGAGATCACTATCTCCTGAACGGCACAAAAAACTGGATTACCAATGGAGCTACCAGCAGATTGCAGATAGTGATCGCCCAATCACATCCCGAAAAAGGCCATCATGGCATCAATGCCTTTGTGGTCAAACCGGAATGGCCCGGAGTAGTAATCGGTTCCCGTGAAGACAAGATGGGCATCAGATCTTCCGACACAACGGCCATTTCCTATACCAATGTTGTTATCCCGAAGGAAAACCGGATCGGCGATGACGGATCCGGCTTTAAAATTGCCATGAAGACGTTATCTGGAGGAAGAATAGGTATTGCCGCCCAGGCACTGGGTATTGCGACCGGTGCGTATAAACTGGCACTGGAATATGCTAAACAGCGGGAGGCTTTTGGCAAGCCCATCCATCAATATCAGGCGATTTCGTTTAAACTGGCTGAAATGGCGACAGACATAGAAGCCGCCCGTCTGTTGATTCACCGGGCTGCCATCTTAAAAGATGAGGGAAAGGATTTTGATATGGCCGCTTCGATGGCGAAGCTTTTTGCGGCGGATATGGCCATGAAGCATACCACGGAAGCCGTGCAAATCCATGGTGGCTATGGCTATGTAAGGGAGTATCAGGTCGAACGCATGATGCGTGATGCCAAGATTACTCAGATTTACGAAGGCACATCTGAAATACAGAAGCTGGTAATCTCCCGGAATATCCTTAAAGGAATCTTATATGGCCCGTCAATCGTTTAATTCAGTATAATGGTGTAATGCTCGGGTTGTCTTATCAAATATTGCAGATTGCCAGGATACCGGTTAAGGTGCACTGGACCTTTGGATTTTTCTTTCTCTGGATCGCCTACGTTGGTTATCAGGCAGGGATGACCCCGTCTGGAATTGTGAGGCTTTGCGTCTTTGCACTGGTATTGTTTGTCTGCGTGGTCTTACACGAATTAGGCCATGCCCTGACAGCAAGGAAGTATGGGATTCATACGAAAGATATCATCATCTCGCCGATCGGCGGCGTAGCACGCCTTTTACAAATGCCTCAAAACCCCAGGCATGAGTTGATTATCGCCATTGCTGGTCCGGCGGTCAACTTTTTAATCGCCCTGATAATCGGTACCATTCTTACCATATTTACCGACCAGGGAATCATGCCAATCGGTGATCCACAGCGTATTTTTGACTATCCCTCCAATTTCCTGCCTGCCCTTTTCATATTAAATTCCATATTGATCATTTTTAATTTGATTCCCGCTTTTCCAATGGACGGAGGCCGGATTTTAAGGGCATTATTGTCGATGCGTTTCGGGCGTAAAAGCGCCACCCGCTGGGCCAGTATACTGGGGCAGATCCTTGCCTTGGTTTTTTTCAGTTGGGGAATTTATGGAGGTGATTACATTTTGTCCGTTATCGGTTTGTTTGTCTTTTTCTCCGCTGCAACCGAATACCAGCAGGTGCAAGCCGATTTGCTGCTGCAAAACCATTCAGTCAATGATGTGTTGAGATCAGACTTTACGGCGGTCTTTATTGATGACCCGATGTCCCATATCTTCGATCTGGTCAAGCGGGGTGAGGAAAAGAATTTTATTGTGGTAGATCAATGGGGAAATGTGCAGGGGGTCTTACATGATGAATGGATCGATGAGGCATTGCAACAAAATGATCACACTGCTCCGGTGCGCAACTATCTGAGCCCCCGGTACGAACCAGTTACCCAAACCTCAAGGTTGAAGGATGTCTTCCATCTTTTCCAGCAAAAAGGTTATTCGATCATTCCGGTATACAGTACAGAAAAAATGGTGGGAGTGGTTGACCGCCAGATGCTGAACAGTTATCTTCGTGATCATACCAGCATTTGGCAAAATTGGACCTCAAAATAGCTTTTCGCACTCGACTGACCGGAATTCTTTTGATTTTCCTGGGGATCTGGCCGGCACTTTCGGCTCAGGACCTCAGCCTTTTTGATTTCATTGGTTCGTTGGCTTCGGCTGAGTTATATATTGAGACCAATGTCCGGGATTTACTGCGAAAGAAGGACCAATATCAACCAGCTCACATTTATATACGGTCAGACAGCGGGATCGCACTGGATACGATGGGTGAAATCCGTGCTCGCGGTAAAATGAGAAAACAGCATTGCTACGTTCCACCCACCAAAATCAGATTTGATAAGAAGTATTTGCAAAGCCGCCGCTGGATAGACTACCCTACCCTTAAGATTGTCAATGCCTGTACCCTGAACGATCTTTCGGAAACCTACATTGAGCTGGAGTATCTCCTGTACAAAATATACAATCTGATTACAGAGAATAGTTTCAAAGCCTGCAGAGCTGTGATTCATTACCTGGATACGGAAGAAAAGAAAAATCCGATCGAGTTACCCGGTTTTATTCTTGAACATGAAGATCAGTTGTCTGAAAGACTGGGCGGAGATATTTATCAAGTCTCCGTATTTCGTAGCCATCATCTGGACCGGAAGGCTTATATCCTTTTTTCCGTGTTTCAGTTCATGATTGGGAATACAGACTGGAAGGTGTCGACCAAGCACAATCTGGAGGTGGTGAAGGTGGACAGTGAACGGACTTTTTACCCGGTGCCGTATGATTTTGATTATGCGGGGGTTGTTAATGCCGCTTATGCAGTACCACACGAAAGCCTCCCGATTAAGTCGGTGACCGAACGGTTATATCTCGGTCCCTGTCAGACTGAAGAAGAGATCAATGAGATCCGTACTTTATTCTTAGATAAGAAAGCATCTATTAATCAACTGATCGATCAGCATCTTTCTTCAAGCCGTTCCAGAAATGCATGTCACGACTATCTGGATGAGTTCTTCGGGATATTGGAAAACCCTAAAAATGCCAAAGCTATCTTCATGAATTGCCGGTCATAATAGACGATTTCTTCCCGGCGTCACTATAGAATCGGGCGAAATACCTCCTTCACCTTTCGCAAACTGACCCGGTGGGCGGCAACACCATCCATCGTATGGGCGGTTCCTTGCTCTACTGCCTGCTCGATAACCAAGTGCGGTCTGATTTTCCGCATTCTGAATATTTCAGCCATCTCCTGATAATTGATGTCGCCTTCACCAAAGGTCTCGGACCAGATACCTTCGATCGATTGGCGAATGTGCAGTTCGATGATACGGTCGCCATACATTTTGATCATATCAAAGACAGCGATTTCCGAATTACTACAGCCCCTGAACACCCAGTGAGCATCCAGGCAAAAATAAACCAGGTCCGGATCAGTATTTTGCAGCACATGGTGAAATTCCTTGGCACCAGCCATTAATTCAATATCATGCGTGTGATAGGCCAGCATCATGTTTTTCCTTTTCAGGGCTGCACCGAGTGTATTTAATTTGGTTGTCTGGATCTGGATCTGTTTATCGTCTTTCGTCAGTCTGGAACCCCATTGGATGGGATTGGGATTCGTGACTAAGATCCTGGTATCAGACTCCTGCAAAACGTCAGCAATGGCCAGGACCGCTTCAATCGACCGGTCAGCCTGTTCTATGTCGTGCAAAGTACTGTTGACATAAGCCGATGGCATTGCAAGTTGATATTTATGTAAGAAGGGCTGCAGTCGGGTAACCTCATCCGGGTGCGTGAAAGCGGGTTCAATTGCGGTAAGACCGCTTTTGGTAAATTCCCCCAGAGATTCATCCAGGTCAGCTCCCCAGATTTTTCCCTCCCTTTTAAAGAAAGTGGTCCAGTTATATGTGTTGCAGGAAATGGGCTTACTCTTCCTTAAGACAGGATACATACCCGGAGTGGTAAACGGCATAACTGATAATCCCGAGAACTGCCGGAGAAACTTTCTGCGTGAAGGTACCATGACTTCAATATTAAGTGGAAATTTAGAAAAATTCACGTACCTCAGCAGATCACCGTAACCGGCCCGGGAGTAGGTTACTTCACTTACCGGTCAAACGCCGATAACTCGGATTCTTGCATCAGGGTTTCGATTTCTTCAATCTCGACCGGAATATCGGAGGCCAGATCTACCGGTCCTTCATCGGTAATGAGTATGTTGTTTTCAATGCGTATCCCCAGATCCTCGTCCTGGATATAAATGCCGGGTTCACAAGTCAGTACCATACCTGCCTGTAAGGGAGAAAACCGGTCACTCAGGTCATGTACATCCAACCCGAGGTGGTGGGCAATCCCGTGCATAAAAAACCGACGGTATGGCTGGTTTTTTTCATCATACGACTTCAGTTCCTTTTTATCCAGCAAGCCCAGATCCACCAGCGTATGATTCATCATTTTTCCAGCTTCCTGGTTTAGTTCTTCCATGAGCATTCCCGGGACCATCATTTCGCGGATCTCCTTCAGAATTTTCAATACCGCATTGTACACCGCCGCCTGACGTTCATTAAATCTGCCATTGACCGGTATCGTCCGGCTGATGTCGGCAGCGTAATTCGCATATTCCGCTCCAAAGTCCATCAGGACCAGATCACCGTTGGCACAACGGCGGTGGTTGGAGATATAGTGAAGAATGCAGGCGGATGCACCACTAGCCACAATGGGTTCATAAGCATGTCCCCTGGCCCCTTCATGAATAAAAGTCCCGGTAAGTATCGCCTCCAGCTGATATTCCCAGATGCCCGGATGGACACTCATCAGTATTTTTTCAAATGCATGTCTGGTGATGCTTATTGCCTTTCTGATCAGTTCAACTTCCTGGCCTGACTTGATCATGCGAAGCTGTCTTAAAATGGGTTGCGACCGGTGATATTTGTGCAGGGGGTATTTTTTCAAGAGCTCATTACCCATTCGCTGGTCACGGCTTAAAACTTCATCATCGACACCCTGACTTTCATTGCCATTGATATAGATCCTCTTGGCCTGACGCAGTAATTCGTGTAAAACCACAGGATACTGATTATACCAAAAGACCTTTTGAATGCCTGAAATACTGCTTCCCTCGTCTTTCGATAACCTTTCACCTTCCCATATGCGCGAATGTTCGGTCTCCTTTACCAGGAATAGGATTTCTCTCAAATCCTTCTTCTGAGAATCTGGAAAAAGGATCAACGCAGAGCCTTTCTGAACAATGCCGGTGAGGTAGAAAAAGTCTGAATGCTGACGATAGGAATAATGCTGGTCGCCGTTACGGGGCATCGGGTCGTTGGCGTGAAATATGGCTATGGAATCCGGTTTCATCTGCCGGATAAAGCGTTGGCGGTTCTGGATAAATAACGCCGGATCAATAGTCTGGTGTCGCTCCATTGGTAACTCGTTGAAGGTGGAAAAGTAATAAAATGCCGGTTATACTCCTTTGAAATCTGATTTGACTGCTGGCCTGGTGTTCCTCCATTCATCAAAATGCTCCCGAAGGAAAAGCAGGTATATTTATTTCAGAAAGCGACTAACCGATTTTCCGCTCGATCTCAACGAGATCATCCGGATTAATGGCCCTGAACCACTGTTTCAGCTGACCACGGGCTTTGGCCTTTACTTCAGCATTGATATGGCCTGCGATACTGACCAGTCCAAACATCAGAACCCCCAGGTCATCGGTAAATCCGAAAAAGGGAGCTAAGTCTGGAATTCCGTCAATTGGAGCCAATACATAAGCCAGGGCTCCCAGTACCATGCGTTTGGCCCAGCCCGGTGTGTCTGGTTGCTGATAGGCCTGATAAAGTAGCAATACCGCATAGACCAGCTGAATTCCAGATGCCCGCAGATATTGCCTGAGTTGCTTTAAGACTTTTCTCTGATCAAACTTGCGGGTGAAAGATTTAAAAACTTCGATGGGTGTCTTCATCACCTGAATATAACTGTTTGTCAATAAACGTCAAAAAACAGTTGTTTTGTTCCGGCATGAAAGTGACGGTAAGCATGCATGATCAGGTTAGACCTGTTCAATGATTGAAGGATAACGAAATTGAGAAGCGATCCGGGTATTGAGGAACGAGCCAGTCGGACGACCGGAGATCGTTCAAGCCCGTTGTTTGTGCGATTCCGACAAATCAAATAGATCTTCTGTCAAAGGCTGGAACTGGTAACCCAACCTGGTAAAGTGAGCCAATACAGCAGGCAATACATACTCCAGTTTCTTTTGAGACTTCAGGCTGTCATGGAAAACGATGATCGATCCAGGTCGTGTATTTTCCAGTACGTTGTCCAGACATTGTTCCATGGAAATCCTGTGGTCAAAGTCTCCGCTCAGAACATCCCACATCACGATGTGGTAATGACGCATCAGAAAAGGTACCTGCGATGGTCTTATCCGTCCGTATGGCGGCCGGAAGATCGGTGATTTTACCAGGGTAGCACCCCGCCTCACATTGTGGAAGTACGGTATGTTTTCCGTACTCCAACCTGAAAGGTGATTGTTGGTATGACTACCTACAGTATGCCCGTTTTTTCTCAACTTGAGGAAAACACCCGGATGTCTCTGGACATTTTCTCCCACACAAAAGAAAGTAGCTCTGGCCTGATAGTTACTTAATTGATCAAGTACCCAGGGAGTCACTTCCGGAATGGGACCGTCATCGAATGTCAGAAAAATCCGTTTTTCGGTAGTTGGAATTCTCCAAATGAAATTTGGAAACAGATTTTGAATAAGTTCAGGGGTTTTAACTAAATACATGTCGATGGTTTTGTGGATTGGTAATAAGGTCAAATATTGCTTTTCTTTGCACTCTGAAGTTACAAACAGTAAACGTCGGTTTTTGGTTGACTGCTGCTTGATATTTATTAATTATATATTGCAGTATTTACTAATATGAATCTGAGTTGAAAGTTTGTCATCGTCGCAGATCCTGAATGTATGAGGAATGTAAGAGTACGATTTGCCCCCAGTCCAACTGGTCCGTTACATATTGGTGGTGTCCGGACAGCATTGTATAATTACCTCTATGCCAAAAAGCATAAGGGTACTTTTATCCTCCGGATTGAAGATACCGACCAGGCTCGATATGTTCCCGGGGCTGAAGATTATATCATCGAAGCTTTAAACTGGTGCGGCCTGATGCCCGATGAAGGGCCGGTTCAGGGAGGATCTTTTGGCCCCTATCGTCAGTCAGAACGGAAAGATACTTACCGCCAGTTTGTGGATCAGCTTATTGAGAAAGGTCATGCCTATCATGCCTTTGATACGGTTGAAGAGCTGGAAGCAATGAGAAGCGGCGACAACAACCACCTGAAATACGACAGTGCTACCCGCATGCGTATGCGTAATTCGCTGACCCTGGGAAGCGAGAAAACCCAGCAGCTTATCGCAGAGGGGGTCCCTTATGTAGTCCGGATGTTGGTTCCTGAAGACCGCAAAGTACTTTTTAATGACCGGATCCGGGGTGAAGTGATTTTTGATACCATTGACCTGGATGATAAAGTGATATTGAAAGCGGATGGTTTACCCACCTACCACCTGGCAAATGTGGTAGATGATTTCCTGATGCAGATCACTCATGTGATCCGTGGTGAAGAATGGCTCTCCAGCACCGCCCATCATGTGCTACTTTATGAAGCTTTGGGCTGGCTGGAAGTCATGCCCGAATTTTCACACTTACCGTTGATTTTAAAACCCACTGGTAAGGGAAAGCTCAGTAAACGCGATGGTCAGAAATTCGGTTTCCCGGTCTTCCCTCTCCCTTGGATTGATGAAGATCCCGCCGAATCTTTCGAAGGATTTAAGTCGGTGGGCTTTCATCCCGCTGCCCTGATCAATTTCCTGGCATTGCTGGGATGGAATCCGGGCACCGAACAGGAGATTTTTTCGCTGGAAGAACTGGTTGCGGCCTTTTCCCTGGATCATATTGGTAAATCGGGCGCCCGTTTCGATTATGAAAAGGCCCTGTGGTTTAATTCGCAGTACATCAGCCGGCAGGAGATCAATGACCTGGTCAGGCACGTTCAGCCATTCATGCAGGCAGCAGGCATAAGGGTGAATGATGAACAACTTTCGGTCATCGTTTCTCTGATGCAGGACCGGATCAGGACTTACAGCGATCTACCGGCGGCCAGTACCTTTTTCTTCCACCCGCCCAGGCAATTTGACCACTCTACCATCAAAAAGAAGTGGAATGGATCTATAAAAGCGCATTACCTGTCGATCGTCGAGCAGGTTGAGGCAATAACTATCTTTAAATCTGAGTTGATCAAGGAGGTTGTGAGCACCTGTATAACAGAGGCTCAGCTGAAATTTGGTGATATCCTTCCTTTGCTGCGAATAGCATTGTGCGGCGAGGCCAAAGGTCCGGATGTCTTCATGATCATGGAGGTTATCGGGCGCAAAGAGTGTCTGAAAAGACTGCAAGGTGCAGTAGCGGATTTTGATGCGACCAGATGAGTGCGAAAGGATTGTCACTGGTCAGGAACCTCACCGGTTGAACCGGTTGTTAACAATAGAAAAGTCGTATGCCAAAGAAAATACCCAAGAAAGGAACTCCCGAAGCTCATGACGAATTAAAGGGTTTCGATATACGGATCAACGAATTTGGACAAATCCGGTCTACGCTTCCGATCGATCGCCTGAACGCCTTTCTGAATGAAAATCTCCAGGACAAAAAGCTCAAGGACCTGGACAGCAAAGGATCCGGAGAAGAAGAATAAATCGCTCTCCATATCCATTCGTTGAAAAAATTATCATCTTCCCCCTGCCCTCGATGCAACCCCGGGGCTACAATGGGTGTCATTTAGGAAACAAAATCAACTAAAGCAATTATTGGACCTGGTTACTGCCAATGAAGAACTGGTTACAAGGTGTCTGAAGGGAGACCGCCGGGCACAGTTTGAACTGTATCAGGCCTATTCGAAAGCTATGTTTAACATCTGCTTGCGGATGATGGGAAACCGGGAGGAAGCCGAGGATGTGTTGCAAAATGCTTTTGTTGATGTGTTTACGAAGATGCATACCTACCGGCGGGAAGCCACCCTGGGTGCATGGATTAAGAGAATCGTGGTGAATAGTTGTCTGAATGAACTAAAAAAGAAGAAAGTACAGCTGGTTGAAGCCGATGAAAGCATTGGAGACCTGGAGTATAAGGACTATGAAGAGCATTTTGAACAGGAAGATATTGACCGGATCAAACAGGCCATTCGATTGCTGCCGGAGGGATACCGGGTAGTGTTTACCCTTTATCTCCTGGAGGGCTATGATCACGGAGAGATCAGTGAAATCCTGAATATTACTGAGGGAGCATCCAAATCTCAGTATAGTCGGGCCCGGCAAAGACTACATCAAATTTTGACCCAAAAAAGTGAAACAGGATGAAAAAGAAAGACCGTTTGGAGCAGTTTATCGTCGATCATCGGGAGGCTTTTGATGATGAACGTCCATCGTTTAAAGTGTGGGCCGATATTGAGAAGCAATTGAAGAAACAAAACAAACCTACTGCCCGCCAATGGTGGATTTGGTCGGTTGCCGCCTCCTTTCTGTTGATAGCCGGTATGGCAGCCGGAATACTCATTTATCCCAAGTTCTATGAGTACCAACAATTACAGGTGCTCAATCAATCGGAAGAATTTAATGGTATGGAAAAATACTTTGAAAGAGAAGTTGACGCCCTGTTCGTCCAATTGAAGGGAGACGAGCAAGCCCTGGGATTGGAAGAAGAATTAAAGAAAATAGATGGTCAGATTGACAAATTAAAGGTCGAGCTGATCCGGGCTCCAAAAAATTCAAGGGAAATTCTCCTGCAGGCGATTATAGAATCGTTTGAGACCAAAGTCAATCTCCTGGAAACAGCAATTAACCGAAAAAAAGAAGTAAAAAATTTAAAAAATGAAATTCAGCATATATAATTCCGAAAAATTTTATCTGACTGTACTGTTGGTGTTATTGGTTGTTTCGGTCTTTGCATCGAAAAGTGAGTATACAAAGACCTACACCAAGACCTACCCCCTGGAGAAAGGAGGTAAGGTCAATATAGAAAATATGCATGGGAAGGTCGATATCAGTACCTGGAATAAACCTGAGGTGTATATCAACGTGGTCATTACGGTCGATGCTACCAGCGAAAGAAAAGCAGAAGAAGATTTCAAGCGGATCACCATCGATTTTAGTAATGATAGCCGATACGTCAGCGCGCGGACTTCTATTGACAGTAAAAGATCGACCTGGTGGTTTATCCAAAGCTGGTGGGATGATGACGATGTACGAATCGACTATAAGGTGTCGATGCCGGCTGATGCAGCACTCGAGTTGTCACATAAATATGGTGACGCGAATCTGGGTAATTTTTCAGGGGATGTTTTTGTAGAGCAAAAATACGGCGACCTGACACTTGACCAGGTAGCCGGAAATCTGAAGTTGGATCTGGCTTATGGTAATGCAGTAGTGGCAAAATCCAACAGCTCCAATATCAGCGTCGCATATTACAAACTCAGGATGAACGGAGCCAATACCATCCAAATTCATTCAAAATATTCCCAGGTGCATGTGGAAAATGCTTTGGAGATCATCTCGGAATCGGCTTATGATGGCTATCATTTGGGCGAAATTGGTAAAATGTCTAATGTGGGAAAATATGATAACCTGGAAATCGACAGGATTGAACAGTTAAGTGTGAATACCAAATATACCAAAGTCAACCTGGAATACCTGACCCGCCAATTGGAAGCTGAAATGTCTTATGGTGGTCTGGAAATCGACCGGTTGGATCCGGCCTTTACGGGGATTAACATAAGAAGTCGTTATACCGGTCTGGAAATTGACAGCGATGATGTGCCCCATTATAAGGTCGATGTTCAGGGAAAATATACCGGTGTCAAATTACCCGGTGATCTGGATATTTCCCGTGATCAACGGGAAAACAACAGCATCACGGTAGTAGGACACCGGGGTTCAGCCTCCACTCCAGCCATCATCATGGTTAGGGCAGAATATGGTGACCTGAAAATCCTGTAAGGTATCCCATTGTAACCTGGCTTCCACACTATAAACTTATTCGTATCTTTTGCCGCTGTTAAATGCGATCCCTTTATGCGAATTAAGTTTTGCGGTGCTGCCCGGACAGTAACAGGCAGCGCTCACCTGATTACCCTTGATAGTGGTTATACCATGCTACTGGACTGCGGCCTTTATCAGGGACATGCCCGGCAGATGGAAGATTTTAATCAGCAGTGGTATTTTAAACCGTCAGAACTCGATTGCGTCATCCTTTCTCATGCGCATATTGATCATTCCGGGCGCCTTCCCAAACTGGTTAAAGACGGGTTCAAAGGGGAGATATATGCTACCCATGCTACCAGGAGTCTGTGTGCCATTATGTTGCTGGACAGTGCAAAAATACAGGAACGCGATGCGGAATACGCCAATGAGAAATCGAGGAAGAAAGGTAGAAAGGATATAAGGAAACCACTTTACGAAACTCAGGATGTGGGAGAAACCATGAAGCAGTTTACCGGAGTTCCCTACGACCGCTGGTTTAGGATCAACGACTCGGTAGAAATAATGTACCGGGATGCCGGACATATTTTGGGCAGTGCCAATGTGACTCTGAAGATCCGGGAAAACGGGCGGGAGATACTCTTTGGCTTTTCCGGCGATATCGGTCGACCGGACCGGCCCATTTTACGTGATCCGCAGCTCATGCCCGAGGTGGATTACCTGATTTGTGAATCTACCTATGGCGACCGTGATCATATCAGTAAGCCACAGGAAACCGATATGTTGCTGCGGATCATTAAGGAAACCTGCCTGGAAAATCGAGGGAAAGTGATCATCCCGGCTTTTAGTGTAGGTCGTACTCAGGAGATTGTCTACATACTCGATCAATTGGAAAATGCCGGAATGCTGCCCCGGGTGCCAGTCTATGTCGATAGTCCCCTGGCAGTAAATGCGACCCAGGTCTATGGATCACATCCGGAATGTTACGACAACGAACTCAATGAATATCTGTTGATTGACGACAATCCGTTTGGATTTAACAATCTTACTTATATTCGAAATGTCGAGATCTCCAAAGCACTCAATACTTCGGTAGATCCCTGCATTATTATCAGTTCTGCCGGGATGATGAATGCGGGCAGGGTGCGGCATCATCTGTATCACAATATTGACAATCCCCGAAATACCTTTCTGATCGTTGGATATTGCACTCCCGATACTCCTGGAGGAATGCTGATCGCTGGCGTCAGCGAAATCAAACTGTATGGAGAAATCAAGCAGGTCCGAGCCAACATCGAGTTGATGGATTCCTTTTCGGCCCACGGTGATCGCAGTGAGATGTTTGATTTCTTGAGAAACCAGGACCGCCTGAAAAAATTATTCCTGGTGCATGGTGAATATGAACCACAGGTGGCATTTCGTTCTTTACTGGATACACATTTCCATGTTCCCATTGAAATTCCTTCGTTGGGGCAGGAATTTGTACTAAGTTAAGACGTTGATTATCGATTATCTGTACGGTCGAATCGGATTTCTCGTTCTGCTGGCAGGGTTTTTCTCCTGCCTGCGGGTCGATCAGCTTCCGGAGGTTGAACTGGAAGGCTCGGCTCCCTTTCTGGCCTTTCCACTGGTATCCCTTCAATTACAATCGGATGACCTGATGGCCGAACTGGGCAAGAAGACCGACATACGCCTCAATGACGATCAGGTATTTGCTGCTTTTTTTCGATCGGATTCCTTTATTCAGAAAAAGGATGATCTGTTTCCCAAAACAACTTTCGGTCTTCCAATCCCAATTGTCGATTCTGTGGTTTCCCTTCCGGTCCCCGGCTTTTCCGAAATTACCCTGCATAAAGGTGTTCTGAAAGGCGATCAGCTTACCTTCGTCTTTAACTCCGCAGAGACGACCGACATTGCTTTGCGGGTTTCCATACCTCAGCTTCTCCGGGATGAAAATCCCTTTTTGGTAGAATATATGATCCCGTATGATGGGAATGTGCCCAGCAGTGTCATGACACCGGCTCTGGATCTGAATGGCTATACAGTTGATTTCTCTGACAACTTGCTCACCCTCTGGTACGATGCCCGCAAACCGGATGGCCAGAGGGTGGTCCTGCCACTTTCCTTTGCCCGCATTTCCGCCTTCGACTTTTCATACCTTGAGGGCACCATAGCCCGGACCACCCTGTCTGCCGGCCTGCAACGAATTGACATAGATATTCAGGATTCGCTGATTGAAGGAAGCTACCGGTTTGAGAACCCCAAAATTCATTTTGATATTGCCAACAGTTTTGGGATACCGATTGGCGTTAAAGTCAAAGAAGTTTATGTAATTGGGGATGATGCTCAGCCTCTGCCGTTGATCAGTGACCTCTTTGATCAGATCATCATACTCCGCTATCCAGGGTTTGATCAGCAGGGTGAAGTAGTCACCGACCGGATTACCTTTGACCGTTCCAATTCCAATCTTCTTGATCTGGCCCGGAATGATATTGTGGTAATTGATTACGACCTGGATATCATTATTAACCCGGATGATCTTTCCGGAGCCCCTTTCTTTATACTGGACACCAGTCAAATGGTAATTACCGCCGAGGTCGAGCTGGGTTTTGACGCCACTATCCGGGAAGCCAGCGTCGAAAAGCTCGTGGATATCGACCTGACTGCCCTCGATTCGGTGCGATACCTAAGGTTAAAGCTGGTTGCCGACAACGGCATTCCGTTGTCCTTCGACCCGGTATTGATTTTAAGAGATACCAATAGCCAGGAAACATTGACCCTCTCTGAATCAGAGGGAAACATGATCGAGTCTGCTCAGACCGATGAAACCGGAAATCACGTGTCTTCCACCCGGAATGTGCTCTATTTCGAAATGGACGAAGAACGAGTGGTGCTGGCGAGGACGATGAATCAGTTGATGTTGAGGCTGACAGTGCAATCTCCGGCTGGAGGTGATCTGCCGGCCAGGATCAAATCAGGACAGACAATAACCGTAAAAATCGGGGCGGAAGCAAAACTTCAATGATCCGCGATTTATTCATACTGACAATCTTGTCAGGTTATTGTACCCTGACTACGGGGCAACCAGAGATATCAATGTTGGCGAGTTCCGATATTCTGCAGGCGGATCTGTACAATCCCTCCCGTTTTCATCAGGAAGGATGGCATCTTGGTTTGCCCGGATTTCTCTACAGCATTTACCATTCCGGACCAGGCTACCGGGATCTCATTGAGCGACAGAATGGTCTACCGGTCCTTAAGGTCAGTGCCCTCCGGTCAGGGTTAAAGAACCACAACATTCTGGTTTCGGATTTCCGGTTTCAATCCTTTAAGGTCAAATACGGAAGATCAAAGTGGAGTCTGGGGGTGGACCATGAAATTATTTTCCATAATACCATCCGTTATCCCGATGAACTGGTGCTGCTCTACCTGGATGGAAATCAACGCTACATTGGAGAGACGATTCAGATAGCTCCAGTTGGAGAGACCTACTCCTTCAACAGTTATGCCCTCAGTTTGTCGTATAAATTGCCCAGGTTGACGGTAGGTGCCAGGCCCAGGATTTTATTTGGCAATCATCTGGCAAATACCCCAAGGGCATCGGCACTCCTCACGACCTCTGATGACATATACCAGGTCACCCTGAGCACTGATTATCAATTGGACAATGTCGGACTCCTTTCCTTTGAGGATGCCAATTTCCTGAATTACAAGATCGAGTCTTTTGACCATTGGCGTTTGTTTTCTGGTAACGTGGGATTTGCGATTGATTTTGGAGTGGATGTCCGGGTCTCTGATAAATTACGGGCGGGGCTCTCCCTGGTCGATCTGGGCAGCATAAAATGGAAAGAAGGGTCCCGCTCCTACATCAGCAATCAAACGGTTGAGTACCAGGGCAATGATGTGGCAGATATATTTAATATTCAAACAATCAATATTGAAGGGGCATTGGACTCACTGGCTGAACTTTTTGATGTGCAGGAAAGTACCGGGTCCATCACCTGGCGACTTCCTGCCCAATGGCTGATGCTGATCAACTATAGTATCTCGTCAAAGTTTGAGCTGGCCGCCATCTCCCATTACCGGAATGATCAGGAGGGATCACTTACCGTCGCACTGCAGGCTACTACTTCGTTGCTGAAATCTTTTCGACTTGGGACCACGGTTAGTAACCGGTATGATCAATTCAACCTGGGATTTATTGGTTCGTTTACCGGCCAGAAATGGATTGCCTTTCTCGCGACAGATCAGATCCTGGCAGGTGTAAATCCACTGGTTTCCAATCATTTCAATATTCGCGCAGGGATCAACCTGCATTTGGCAGGAACGGGATCATTCGATTAATCCGGTTTTGTGCAAAATCGGTAATTGTGCCCTGTATGCGGCATCGATATTTTCTGTGGTGAAAGTGACCTTGGTGTCTCCGCTGGCAATCAGCCGTTGATTGATTAGAATCACCCGGTCAAAGTAGTTTTCTACCGAAGACAAGTCGTGATGGATGACCAATATTGTTTTGCCTTCTTTGGCCAGTGATTGAAGGATTTTTACAATGCGGTCTTCCGTAGTGATATCTACACCAACAAAGGGCTCGTCGAACAGGAAAATGCTGGCTTGCTGGCAAAGCGCCCTGGCCAGAAATACCCGTTGTTGCTGCCCACCCGACAATTCTCCGATTTGTCTTCTTTTCAGATGAGTAATACCCAGATCTTCCATCGCCTGGTCGGCAATCTGGCGATCATGAGCAGATAAAGCCTGGTAGATCTTCTTGTGCGGATACCGGCCCTGTAGGACAATGTCGTTGACCGTAGCAGGGAACTGCCAATCTACTTCATCTTTTTGCGGCACATAGACCAGGTGTTTACGCATTTCCTCCACCGGTTTGCCATCGATGAGTACGATGCCGGTATTGACTTCGATCAATCCGAGAATTGCCTTGAATAATGTTGATTTGCCGGCTCCGTTTGGACCAATGACTCCGTAAATATGTCCGGGGTCCAATTCAAGAAAAATATTGGTGAGTACTCTTTTTCGTTCATAGGAAACCGAGAGATCTTTGATGGAAATGATGGATTTGGTCATAACTTTTACCGGTTGAATTTAATCAGCAGTACGATCAGTAAAATGATCATGGAAATCCCAATAGCAACATAAGTAATCACCGCAAAAGGCCTGACTGTATTCTGATGGCTAACGTGAGTCTGGGGTGATGATAATGCCGCCACAATGACATCGGTATTGTGTTTGAGCATATCGTAATAAGTGGGTGCCGGACTGTCTTTGTCACCGATCGAATCGGAATAGAGCTTTCCACCAATCTGCAGGTTGTTGTCGACAGCGAGTTGCTCCAGAACTTTAGGATTGATGGTGCTTTCGACAAAAAGAGCGGGCACACGGCTTTCTTTAATAATTTTATTGAGCCGGAGAATGTCGGCGGTTTGTACCTCAGCATCGGTGGAGGTACCCAATACAGATTCAAGCCGGATGCCATACCTTCTTCCATAATACTGAAAGGCATCGTGACTGGTAATCAGGATTCTCTTACTTTCAGGGATACTGGCAATTTTCTCCATGATGTAATGATCAAGTTCCCTTAAATGGCCAGCGTATTGTTCGTGATTCTGTGTATAGGTTGGTTCATTTTGTGGGTCTAGTCTGATCAATGCATCGCGGATATTTTTAATGTAAATCAGTCCATTGCTGGCATCCATCCAGGCGTGAGGATCTGACGCATTTTCATAGAGCAGGCTGCTGATGGCGTCAATGCCTTCGGTGACCGTGACAATGTTGGCCCTGGTGCCTGAATTTTCAATCAGCTCCATTAACCAGCCTTCAAACGTGAGTCCGTTCCGTAATATGAGATCAGCATGAGCTACCATGTTGGCGTCACCAGGCGTTGGATCATAGATATGGGGGTCACCACCAATGGGTACCACACAACGTACATCAATAAGATCGCCGCCTATTTGTGATGCCATATCAGCGATCATGGATGCCGTTGCAACTACCTGCAATTTTTGAGCAGGCAACCAGACCGCCGTCAACAAACAGACAGCAGCGACAAGTAATATTTTATAGTTTCTTGACATGGATATTTTTGGCAATGATTGGGGAGATGAGGGTTGGTGAATGTCCGTCGATCCGGATTCGCATTGACCCGTCGTATTCAAATTTTTCGAGAACCTCCAGTTGAGTTCCGATTTCAATATTCATTTCTCCGAGGTAACGCAAAAACTGGGAATCATGAATAGCCACACCCACCACTTCTACCCGGTCAGCGATGTTCAGGCTGACCAGAGGGGTTTGAGCTCGAATCGTAAACCTGCCAGCCCGGTCAGGGATAGGATCACCGTGAGGATCAAAACGGGGAAAGTTTAGGTATTCTTCCAACCGGTTGACCAACTCATCTGATTGAATGTGTTCCAGTTGTTCGGCTATATCGTGCACTTCTTCCCACCCAAATGACAGCTTTTCCACCAGAAAACACTCCCAGATCCGATGTCTGCGTACCAGCTGAGTGGCTAGCTTTCCACCCTCAGTTGTAAGATAGGTGCCCTGATACCGCTGATAATCGACAAACTTTTTTTCATACAACTTCTTAATCATATCGGTCACGGAAGCAGCGGACGTTGATAATTCATCTGCCAGATCATTGGTTGAGACAGGAATTCCTTTCTTTTGCGATATCTTATAGATGGCCTTCAGATAGTTTTCTTCAGATGTGGTAAGCATATCCTTTGAATCAGGCACTAAGATATACAATATTTAGACAAGACTAAAAATTATTTTAAATAATATAAATATGGATTCATCAGGACGAAAGGAAGGATGGCGATATATCCTGCATAATATAGCCGAGCGCCGGTCGGTATTTCCTCCGGCATTTAGCGATGAACCCGTTTCAAGAGAAGAGCTC
Source organism: uncultured Saprospiraceae bacterium (assembly GCA_964428345.1). Classification (GTDB taxonomy): domain Bacteria; phylum Bacteroidota; class Bacteroidia; order Chitinophagales; family Saprospiraceae; genus JABDMH01. Next base: position 71,983 of record CAYRYD010000008.1, read on the forward strand.
GAGCTGATGCTGGAAGCTGCCAACTGGGCTCCGACCCACAAGCTGACCCAACCATGGAGATTTGTGGTGTTGCTGGGACAAGCAAAGCAAAGGCTCGCGGATTTTCTGGTGCAGCATTACAAAGACCATACGCCGGAACATCTCCGTTTGGAGAAGAAGATTCAGAAGCTGGGTTTTAATCCTGTAAAATCTAGTGCCATTATTGCCATCTGTATGCTACGGGATAAAGCAGAACGGGTACCCGAATGGGAAGAGCTGGCTGCCACCGCCTGTGCTGTGCAAAACCTCTGGCTGGCTGCCACTGCGCTCGGACTTGGGGGCTATTGGAGTAGCCCCTCTGCAATGGAGGAGCTGGGTGATCTGTTAGGTCTTGAGGATGGTGGAAGATGTCTGGGACTATTCTATCTGGGACATTGCCGGTTTCCGGATGCGGCTGTCAAGCGATCACCCTGGCAGGATAAGGTCCGTTGGCTGCGGGATTAAGAAGTTTGAGCGAATGTAAAAATTGGTCAAAAAATAAATTAACTGTACTTTTGCCGACCGAATTTCATTTACGGTCCCGCGTAGGTACCAATTTTCAAAATGTTTTAATTATTAGTTTATGGGTCAATCTATCACTTATGTGATCCCGTTATTGGGTGTCATTGCCTTGTTGTTTACCTTTTGGCGGTCGGCCTGGATTTCAAAGCAGGACCCAGGTACAGAACGGATGAAGCGGATTGCTGCCAGTATCTCGGAAGGAGCTATGGCATTCTTGCGCAGCGAATATAGAGTGTTGGGAGTTTTTGTTGCTGTGGTGGCGGTATTGCTTTTTGTCAGTGGGCAATCGGATAGTGCTTCGCATCCTCTGATCGCCGTGTCCTTTATATTTGGTGCATTTTGTTCGGCGCTGGCGGGTTATATCGGGATGAAAGTGGCTACCAAGGCCAATGTGCGGACGACCCATGCTGCGAGGACCAGTTTGGGACGAGGACTGGAAGTTGCTTTTGCCGGAGGATCAGTCATGGGCCTTGGAGTGGTCGGACTGGGGGTACTGGGACTTGGACTTTTATTCCTCTTTTACAACAATATGGAATGGGATATCAACCGGGTGATCAATGTTTTGACCGGATTTTCATTTGGCGCTTCTTCTATTGCCCTTTTTGCCCGGGTTGGTGGAGGAATTTATACAAAAGCTGCCGATGTTGGAGCGGATCTGGTTGGTAAAGTGGAGGCCGGCATTCCGGAAGACCATCCGCTTAATCCGGCTACCATTGCCGACAACGTTGGTGATAACGTAGGGGACGTAGCCGGTATGGGTGCTGACCTTTTTGAATCATATGTGGGTTCAATCATTGGAACCATGATTCTCGGTGCTGCATTTATTGCTATTAGTGACGATGGGTCGACGGCTGCCTTGGTTCAGGGACAAAATTGGGCTGATGGTTTTAATGGTTTGTCTGCCGTGCTCCTCCCTTTGGTTCTGGCCGGTTTCGGAATTCTGACATCAATTCTGGGGACTTTCTTCGTGCGTGTGACCGAAGGTGGAAATCCTCAGAAGGCACTTAACACTGGTGAGTTTCTTTCATCCGGCCTGATGCTGATTGCTACTTTTTTTATAGTGCAGTGGATGTTACCTGAATCCTGGGTTTTTGCCGGCAAGGAAGTGTCCCGTATGGGTGTTTTCTGGGCGGTTATCCTGGGGTTGGTAGCCGGACTGGGTATTGGTCTGGTAACCGAGTATTATACCGGTACTGGCACCAAACCCGTAAAATCGATTGTTCGGCAGTCATTGACCGGAGCCGCAACCAACATCATTGCCGGACTGGGAGTAGGGATGCAGTCTACCGCTATCCCGATCATCATCCTGGCGATCGCCATCATTGGTTCATACAGTTTTGCTGGTCTCTATGGCATCGCCATTGCTGCAGTGGGTATGCTGTCGAATACCGGAATTCAATTGGCAGTTGATGCCTATGGACCGATATCCGATAATGCCGGGGGGATTGCCGAAATGAGTGATCTTCCGAAGGAAGTGCGAAAAAGAACCGATAAGCTGGATGCGGTGGGTAATACCACGGCAGCGATCGGTAAGGGATTTGCCATTGGGAGCGCTGCCCTCACTGCCCTCGCATTGTTTGCCGCTTATATGACCATCACCGGAATTCCGGCAATCGATATTTCGAAACCAATTGTTCTGGCCGGCTTGTTCATCGGAGGCATGCTTCCATTCCTGTTCTCTTCTTTGGCCATGAATGCTGTAGGAAGAGCAGCCATGGATATGATCGAAGAAGTGCGCAGGCAATTTAGGAACATACCAGAACTAAGCGAGGCCCTTAAGGTGATGACCCGCAATGAAGGGAAGGACTTTAAAGAGTGGCCGAGAAATGATCAGATGACGTTTGAAGGTGCCGATGGGAAGGCAGAATATGGGAAATGTGTGGCGATTTCTACCAAAGCTTCGATCCGGGAGATGATTTTACCCGGGATGCTGGCAGTGTTGACACCGGTAATCATTGGATTTGGGCCCCGGCTTTTCGGTAGCGAAATGGGGCCAGAAATGTTGGGAGGCCTGTTGGCAGGGGTGACTGTCTGCGGAGTATTAATGGCCATTTTTCAATCCAACGCCGGCGGTGCCTGGGACAATGCCAAAAAAATGTTTGAAGAAGGAGTGGAAATTAACGGCCAGCGATATGAGAAAGGATCCGATGCCCATAAAGCTACGGTTGTTGGAGATACCGTGGGTGATCCCTTTAAAGATACTTCCGGACCCTCCCTCAATATCTTACTGAAACTGATGTCGGTCGTTAGTTTGGTGATTGCTCCATTCCTGTAGTAATTTAGGAGACTCTCAAGATGTAAATGCCCGGTTTATGAAACTGGGCATTTTTTTTGTCATTGGATATTCCGATCCTCCGGTTGAGCGTTACTATTTAGTTAAAAAGAACCGTAACTTACCTGCTTGAAAAACTTTTTCAGGCGAAAACGAGTATATTTAATTACATTTTACCTTATAGAACAACCAAAAACAAATGGGAAGTATGGTGCTGAGAAGTTCATTGATTCTGGTGATAGCGCTCATCGGCCTGTTTCTGAAGTCTCACCCGGTAAGTGAGTCCGATCAGTCTAAAAAGGAATTTTTTACCCTGCAGGCCGTGATTAAATTCATGGACCGGGTTCACTACGAGCCTAAATCGCTGGATAATCAGCTTTCCCATCAGATCTATCAGTCGTACATCAAGTCACTTGATCCGGCAAAAAGATTTCTTACTCAAAAAGACATCGATCAACTGCAGGTATATGAAAATCAGCTTGACGAGCAGATTTCCAACGGAACATTTGAGTTTTTTGATCTGACAGAACAACTGATCAACGACGGCATCGCCAGTGCAGAATCATTTTACCTCAAATATATTGACACCGATCTGAACATCCATGACCACAAGGATTCGCTTGTTGTGAATGCTGACGACCGCGGCTTTGCTGTTGACGACCAGGAGCTGGAGGATTACTGGAAGAAGCTACTCCAGTATGAAACTATTGTGAAAGTGCATGGGCTAAGGATTGCCGAATCAGCCGGTGAGGAAACCAAGACCGAGTCAGAACTGGTCAGTGAAGCCAGGGAGACGATCAAGGATAATTTTACGGATTGGTTTAAAAGACTTAAAAGCCTCAGACGATCAGATCGTTTTGAAGATTATCTCAATGCGATCACCAGCGCCTATGATCCACACTCAAATTACTTCAGTCCGAGGGAAAAGGAAAATTTTGACCTCAATATGAATAACAGCTACGAGGGCATCGGTGCCAGGCTGATGCCGGAGGGCGAATTGACCAAGGTCACCGAAGTAATTCCCGGCGGTCCTGCCTGGAAACAGAAGGAACTCGAAGCGAATGATTTTATCATCAAAGTCGCTCAGGAAGGTGAAGAAGCGAAGGATGTGCGGGGATGGAGACAGGATGATGTAATCGGACTGATCAGGGGTAAAAAAGGGACCAAAGTGATTTTGACCGTCAGGAAAACGGATGGTACCGAAGTGGAAATCGGCATCGTGCGGGATCAGGTTGTGTTAGAGGAAGGCAGGGCAAAATCTTTATTGATCCGCACGGAAGCTGAAGGAGCGGAAGTGGGTTATATCCGGTTACCAAAGTTTTACTTTGAAGCCGATGGAAAGCCTGGATGTGCTGCCGATGTAGCTACCGAAATCGACAAGTTGGTGAACGAAGGTGCTAAAGGCATTATCCTGGACCTGAGAAATAACGGTGGAGGATCGTTATCGGAAGTAGTCAATATGAGTGGGCTTTTTCTGGATAAGGGACCGATCGTCCAGGTTAAGTCCAGGGAAAGAAAACCCTATGTCCTGGAGGACGAAGATCCATCAGTACAATATCAGGGCCCTCTGATCATTATGGTCAATCATTTCAGTGCCAGCGCCTCCGAAATCATTGCGGCAGCTTTGCAGGATTACAACCGGGCTATCATCGTCGGTAGTTCTTCAACCTTTGGTAAGGGCACCGTTCAGCGGTTTCATGAATTGGACCGGTTTATTGTCGGTAATAATGACCTGAAACCATTAGGTGAGGTTAAGATTACTACTCAAAAATTTTATCGCGTCAATGGCGGGTCAACGCAGCTGAAAGGAGTAATCCCGGATGTCATTTTACCCTCCCCCTACAATTACATCAAGGCAGGAGAAAAGGAGCTGGAGACTCCGTTAGCCTGGAGTGAGATCGAACCGGTCGATCATAGTCAGCACGTTATGGTGTTGCCAGACCGGGAACTGCTGGCCAAAGCCAGTCGGGAACGGATTGCCAATAGTCCGAAATTTCAACTGATCGAAGAAAGAGCCAGGTTGTTGAAAGAACAAAGTGATGAACATTTGGCTTATTCGCTTAGCCTGGAAGGCTATCAGGCGGAATACTTACGCAGGGAGTCCCAAAGCGAAAAATTTAAAGAAATGTATAAAACCGATAAACCCCTTCTCGTTCGTAATCTGGATTCAGAGATTAGTCACATTAAGGAAGACGACTCCCGATCGGCGAATAACCAGGACTTTATGAATGGTGTTAAGGAGGATATTTACATCGGTGAAGTGCTCAATATCATGAAGGATATGCTTAATCAGCAGTAATTTGGTCTGATATTAGCTTTTGTGTTAAAAAATCCAGCCCATGATATTGATTGTCGTGGGCTTTTTTATAAGTGTCAAAGTCTTTTAAGGGATCATGAACCTCCGGGTCATCATTTTCTTTCTATCAGTAGTAATGATCTCGGCAATTTACGGTCAGAGTGACTTGGGGGTTATTACCCAAATTTCACTGGAACAAGGACTTTCTGACCGGACGATAAAAGACATAGCCAAGGATCGCTATGGTTACATCTGGATCGCAACCCGTAACGGGCTCAATCGTTACGACGGACTTCAGATCGTCAACTACGACAATCATCCCCGAAGTCAGACCCGGATCAGCTTTAAAGATATCAGTAAAATTCTCTGCCGGAAAGACGGCTCCGTTGTAATTCAGTACGAGAATAACCGACGATCCCTGGATGTATTGGGTTCTGCCTCTACCCAGGCTCAAAAACTCTTTCTCAACCGCGAAAACGGAGTGCTCGGTCAGGTAGAAAAATTATTGCTGGAGAAAAACTCTGGAGAACTCTACGCATTGGTAACCAAAGACTCTTCCCTGATTGTTCAGCGAATGAACAAAACCCACAGGTTTGACAGCATTTTCACCCTAAAAGGATATATAGCACGGCCATCTTCATTATACAATTTTCTGGTGACCGAAAGGGGAATGGTCTGGTTGAGCGACAATCAGACCGGTCTCATTCTCAGCGATACCTTTGGGACCATTCATTCAACTTTCAGTTATGATTCGCTGAGTCTGACTGAGGAAGCTGGTCTGGCAAATATCTTTTATCAGGATCGTCTGGGCAGGGTCTGGCTCGGTTTTGAGAATGCCCCCGGTTTATGGGAGTTTAATGAAGCGGCGGGTTATTTCACCCCATTTCAGCTGGAGTCTGAACCCGGAATGTATCACAAATTATGGGAAGATGGCCTGGGTAACGTAATGATTGCCACCGACAGCGCCAGGCTGATTACTGAACTTTATATCGTATCTGCCGATGATGCAGTCAATACTTTCGATCAATTGCTGAATCAGGAGCAGATAATCAATGTGATATTCAGTGATGATTTCGAAAGATTACTCTTTGTTGGAACCACCAGTGGGGTGAAGAAGATCACCCTGACCAAAAAGCGGGTCAGGAGACTTTTGACAGCAAACAGTGGTGGCGGTGCGACCCATCATCAGGGTGAGAGCATCAGGGGGATGATAGAGCTTCCGGACAGCTCGGTGGTGATTGCCGGTGGGGCTGATCGTTGGTACCGGTTTAATGCCCGCCGTGATTCCATTTCATTGATTGATTTTGAGCTTCCGCGCGACCGGGAGGTGTCCTATTGCGATTGCAGCAGGCAGTTGGTATATGACGGGGAAGGCGGTCTTTGGGGTACCCGATTCAGCAGTGATTTCCGGGCTGAATTGATCAGGATGGATATTGCAGATTCGAGCTTTAATTCCTATTATTTTCCCCTGAAGATCCAAAGTCTTATCCTTGGTCAGGATGCCATGATCTGGTTGGTATCCGGTGAATTGGATGACGAAAACAGGCTTAGCAGTTTCGATCGCCACAAGAAGGTGTTCAGGCATTATTTCTTGCCGGATGGCACCAATCCTTTGAGGGATTTCCGGGCCACTTATCTCTTCGAAAGCGCAGATCAGACAAAATGGATTGGTACTACAACCGGGCTAATCAGAATATCGAATGAGGGAGAGATGAAAGTATTTCAGTTTTCTGACAACTATCATGGCATCAGTAGTAATGTGATCCACGCGATTGCGGAAGACAGCCAGCATCGAATCTGGATCGGAACCGATGGAGGAGTCAACATCTATGACCCGAACAGTACCAATGAAGACGAATTTATTTATTATGATACCCGGGATGGTCTACCCGATAATAACGTCTGCGGCATCATTGAAGATGCTAATGGAAATATGTGGTTGAGTACCTTCAATGGACTTTCCTATTTTGATCTTTCCCTGAGATCATTCCGAAATTTTGGGGCTGTCGACGGGTTTAGCCATGTGGAGTTTAATCCCTATTCCTTTTACAAAGATCACCATGGCAACATCCTGATGGGAGGCATCAATGGCTTGAACTATTTTAATCCCAATGAGTTACTCGAAAGAAACCTCGATGCTCCGATTTTGTTGTCGGAACTGTCCTATTATGATAAAATTGAAGGGGCTATTGTCGAAAATCTGCACAATCTCCAGGAGATCAAGGAAGTAGTATTACCGGCTTCAAATCGGTATTTTCACTGTGCCTTTGCCCTGGCAGACTATGCCTATCCCCAGTTGAATCAATATCAATATAAACTGGAAGGCCTGGATATTGAATGGAATTCCATTGGAACACAAAATGAGATCCGGTTTAATAATTTGCCTGCCGGTAACTATGTTTTGAAGATCAGGGGGACCGACCGAAATCTCAACGTGAGCAGTAAAGAATTTAGCCTGGCCATTAAAGTCAATCAGTACTTCTATAAGAAAGCGTGGTTTATTGTATTGTGTATCGTGGTAGTGCTCCTTGCCATTTATCTCTTCCACCACATTCGCTTGCGTCAGGTGATCGAAATGGAGCGCCTGCGTACCAAGATATCCAGTGATTTGCATGATGACGTGGGAGGTCTGTTGTCCGGATTGGCCATGCAGACTGAATTGCTGGAGTACACAGCAACTGAAAGCGATAAACCTAAGCTCAAGAGAATAAGTGATATGAGCCGGAATGCCATGGCACAGATGCGGGATGTGATCTGGGCGACCGATGCCCGTAAGGACAGATTTGAAGATCTCGTGGTCCGCATGAAGGAGTATGCAGCCGAGATCCTGTTTTCCAGGAATATTACCTGCAATTTTCATGTTAAAGGCATTTTGCCGGAGAAAAAATTACCGGTTCAGGTAAGGCAGAACCTTTATCTCATATTTAAGGAAGCCATCACCAATGTTGCTAAACATTCCAATGCATCCCGCGCGGATGTCTATTTAATCCGGGAGGGATCGCAGTTTCAAATGATTATCTCCGACGACGGAACAGAAATCTCAGAGAATGGTCATACTTCGTCACTTAATGGGGCAGGTTTGAAGAATATGGAAATGAGAGCGGAGAACATAAACGCCACTTTTAGCATTAATAGAGACAAGGGTTTTACCGTTACGGTGCAAATGAAGGCAATGGTATGATTCAACAGAGGGGTCGAAACGAGGCATTTTTTTTTAAATTCTCTTACCCTACATTGTTACGGAAGAACATAATTTTTTGTTTAATTCAGGAAATATAAAACATCAGAAGTCATGAGTATCGCAGTAGGAATTGTTGAAGATGAGCCCATCGTTAGGGAAAGTCTTGTGACTTTTTTTGACAATCAACCCAATCTACAGGTCGTTTGCCAGGTCAGATCTCTGGAAGAATTTCAGGAATTGTATGCAGACGGAACCAGTAAAGCCCCGGATATTCTTCTGTTGGATATCGGTTTGCCAGGCATGTCTGGTCTCGAAGGGATCCGGGTCATCAAAAAAGTGATTCCGGATACAGACATCATCATGCTGACAACGTATGAAGAGTCGGAAGTGATTTTTAAGGCATTGTGTGCAGGTGCTTGCTCCTATCTCAGTAAACGGTCTTCATTGTCTCAGATTCTGGAGGCGATTACAGTAGTATTTCAGGGGGGATCCTATATGTCACCGTCGATTGCCCGGAAAGTTGTTACTTACTTTTCTCCATCCGATAATTCCAAGAAAGAGCTTCTGACTCCAAGACAACAGCAAATTGTTGCCGGACTGGTCGAAGGCCTTAGCTATAAAATGATTGCTGACAAGTACCTTGTTTCTATCGAGACTGTCCGGGATCACATCAAGAAAATATACAAGAAACTGCAAATCAATAGTAAAGCCGAACTCATTAAGCTTTCCGTTGACGGGGATATTTGATGCTACCCGGTTCCCATCAACACGGGCAACTGAGGCATGAAGTTATTGATTACCTAAGAGTACCCCATCAAGATGTGGTTTCATCCCTCAATTGTTGACCTTATCTTTACTTTATCAATCAAGATGATCCTTTTATTGATTTGATACTTTAAGTTAAATGAGGCTTTAACGTAACACACACTCAAAAGGAAGCTCCGAAGATGAAAATTTTCGGAGCTTTTCATTTTTGGCAAAAGGGTGATTGTCACGACCCGTTCTTTCCAACCATTCTATCAATCGATTGCATAACCCCATCAACATGGGGTTTCAAAGTCCCTGTTGGCGTCTTATCTTTATCTTATCAAAATGGTGATCCCTTTTTACATTTTGATACTTTAAGTTAAATGAGGCTTTAACGTAACACACACTCAACCCAGAGCTCCGAAAATAGACGATTTTCGGAGCTTTTTTTTAGTCCCGATCCGTCTTCTCCATATAGTCCGTTATACCCCATCAACATGGGGTTTCATCCCGATGTTTTTGTGTCTACTTTTATACCATCAAGATTGTAATCCTTTTTTGATTCTTAGACTTTAAGTTAAATAAGGCTTTAACGTAACATTACTCAAACCAAAAGCTCCGAAGCTTACATGACTTCGGAGCTTTTTTAATATAAAGCTCAGGTTAATGATACCCCATTAATATGTGGTTTCATCTTATGACATGGCCTCGTACTTTTGTTACAAGACTTTAATGATCCTTTTTTCATTTTTGATACTTAGTTAGTTAAATAAGCTTTAATACGGGCTTCATCAAAAGCCAGGACTCCGAAAATGCCGATTTT
>CAYRYD010000008.1:81851-133798 GCA_964428345.1 uncultured Saprospiraceae bacterium
TCTTTTTTTGGGTCAATCGGAAAGAAAGATCTGGGTGCCGATATTCCGGAGGCAGTTCAATCCCTCACTTGCACGGGTTACTGGCTTAATGAGGCAATCTTTTCCTCCAATTCCAGCTCATCGCCAGGCAGATAACCTGAATGGTTGTAGACAATTTGTCCCTGACGGTCAATAATAATGGTATAGGGCACGGATTGAAAGTGAAGCGCCCGCATCAGTTCCTGATTTGTGTCGATCAAAATTCTGAATGGCCAACCCTTCTCGGCGACCATCGGCTTGACCTTAGCTGCCGCCCTTGCATCATCTACGGACACAGCTACTACCTGTACCTCATATTTTTCCTGCCACTCATCATAAAGATCAGCAATGGCATCCAGTTCCTTTTTGCAGGGAGCACACCAGGTCGCCCAAAAACTCACAATGGTAATCTTATCAGCAGAGGCTGCCTCTCTGAAATCCATATTTTGTCCTTCTGTAGTCTTGACAATGGACCGGGGAACCATATCCTGGGCAGTCAACAGTATCGTCGAGGTCAGGGAAATCACCAGAAGAAATGTTTGGAAAACAGCCTGCATGGATAAATCGTTGATTAGACGGAATATTAACGTCTACTTTATGAAATAGGTGTAATATTTGTGCGAAAATACAAAAAACAGCTTCTGTGATATATGACAGGAGTTCTTTCATGCTGATGAAGAAACCCGTTTTTTACCTCCTGATTCTACTTAACACCTGCCTGCATGCTCAGGAAGCCGGTCATCTGTCCGGCCAGCTCCAGATTAATGCCAATGCTTTTCTGGAAGACCGGGCCATTGGTGCCAGCAATACACCTCAGTACGACCATCAACTTTTCGGTTCCGATGTTTGGCTCGACCTCAATTATCAGCTGAAAGGATTCGATCTGGGTATCCGGGTCGATCTCTTTAACAATTCAAACCTCCTGAATCCCAGAGATTCCTATACCGCACAGGGTCTTGGGAAGTGGTATCTGAAAAAACAAATCGACAACCTTCACATTCAGGCCGGTTATATTTATGATCAGATCGGAAGTGGATTGATTTTCCGGTCATATGAGGAAAGACCACTGCTAATCGATAATGGACTTTATGGGGCTTTGCTCAGATATGACCTGATGGAGAATCTAACCATAAAAGCCTTTGGAGGTAAGCAAAAGAATCTGTTTGCTACCTATGATAGCTTCCTTAAGGGAGCTTCCCTCGATGGTTATTTTACCCTGGGTAAAGAGAAAACGGTGTCACTGATCCCGGGGATCGGTCTCGTAAACAAGACTTTTTCGGATGACCAGATGGAGGAAATCATTGGAACGGTGCGCAACTATACCCCCTTTGATAGCATCGGTCTCTATTACAATTCCTTTGCTTTTACGATGTATAATACACTCTCATTCGGCCCGATTACCTGGTATGCCGAGTCCGCTTTTAAGGGGAAGGACATCTATTTTGATCCGGAAGCGAAAAGGCAGTTGTTTAGTGGTGAAACCATTTTCGGTAAGTTCCGGAATGAGGGCGGTTCGATTGTCTATTCATCGTTGGGATTGGGGCTTAAAGGGCTGGGAATTACCTTCGAGTACAAGCGGACCCGCAATTTTATTTTCAGGGCAGATCCTTTTACCGCCCTAAACCGGGGGTTGATCAATTACCTTCCCCCGATGTCTAAAATCAATTCTTACCGTTTGAAAGCCCGTTATACGCCAGCGACGAGAGAGCTGGCTGAGCAAGCTTTTCAATTGGAGGTCCGCTATGCACTTTCCAAAAAGGTCAAAGTGACTCATTATTTTTCAAACATCACCGATCTGGATGGTCGATTATTCTATCGTGAATACGATACCGAAATCCTGCTCCGGGAATCGTCTACTCAGCAATGGACCCTGGGCCTTCAGCGGCTGGAATATAATCAGGCGGTCTACGAGGGAAAAGCCGGGGTACCGCTTGTCCGCACATTCACACCCTACCTTGAATGGTTCCGGCGGTTTTCTTCCCGCAAATCAGTCCGGTTGGAATCGCAGTATATGTCGACAAAGCAGGATTTTGGCAGTTGGTTGTTTCTCCTGGCAGAATACAATATTGCACCCAGATGGTCTTTCTCAATCTCCGATATGTACAATATCGATCCGGCCAAATCGGGCGATCTTCACTACCCCCGGATAGATGTTGTTTATGTGAGGAATGCCAGCCGTTTCAGCTTTAGTTTTATCAAACAGGTAGAAGGGGTCGTATGTGCCGGAGGAATCTGCCGCCTTGAACCAGCATTCAGTGGCTTACGTTTTACCTTAAACACAACTTTCTGATGCGTTTCAAATTCCAATTGTTTGCCTTGTTCCTTGTCTCAGGATTACTGGCATGCCGGGAAAATCAACCCGATTATTCGCTTACTGGGGCTGAAGTGGGAGACCGGGTAGTGGTGGTTGAAGAGTTTTCAGGCGTGCGCTGTCCCAATTGTCCCGATGGTACTAAGGAACTGGAAAATTTGAAGGCTCTTTATAACGACAAGCTGATCATTATCACGATTCATGCAGGCGATTTTGCCTTTCGGTATCCCGAAAGCAAATACGACTTTGCCACACCCATGGGCAACACTCTGCTGCAACTACTGGGAAATCCCATTGGATATCCTTCTGCAGTAATCAACCGGGTCAGGGATGCGGGCACACAGTCATACCAGGTGTTTTCTTCCAGGTGGGGTAACCTTATTGGCAGTGAGTTGGTCAGAAAACCGGTTCTTTCCGTGAGTCTTGACATCGCTTATGAGGCATCAGAACGTGACCTGATTGCCACAATGGGGGCTGTTCCCAATGAGGACATTGAGGGAACACTCCGGTTTACCCTGCTGATCAAGGAAAATAATATGGTAGATTGGCAAAGCGACGTCATGGCACCACAGGGAGTGGATTCGATGTATAATCACCGGAATGTTTTGCGTACCATATTGTCTGATGCCAAAGGAGATGTCGTTTCCACCGGAGTACAGGCGTTCCAAAAAATCGAAAAGAATTATTCCTTCACGATCCCCGGGGGCGATGACTGGTGGAAAGCGCAGGATCTCTGGCTGGTCGCGTTTGTGACAGGCGATTCGGGCGAAATCCTGCAGGCTATCGAAAAACCTCTTATCCCATAATCACTGTAAACCTTGAGTCAAAAGGTACTTTATTTATCTTTGACCTCCAAATTATTCGAGTTGTAAGCAAATGAAAGTATCCCTTAACTGGTTGCGAGAGTATATAGATCTTGATTTTCCACCGGAGCAGATCGCCGGTATTCTAACGGAGACAGGCCTGGAAGTTGAGGGCTTTGAACAAGTAGAGCAGATCAGAGGTAGCCTCAAAGGACTGGTGGTCGGTGAGGTCATCACATGTGTTAAGCATCCGAATGCCGACCGGCTCTCCTTGACAACTGTCAATATCGGCAATGAAATACTGAAGATCGTTTGTGGAGCTCCCAATGTCTCTGCCGGACAAAAAGTAGTTGTCGCGCCAGTGGGAACCACCCTTTTTGACAAGGAAGGAAAACCCTGGCAGATCAACAAGGGTAAAATCCGGGGTGAAGTCAGTGAAGGGATGATTTGTGCCGAAGATGAGATTTGTCTGGGAGAAGATCACAGTGGTATCATGGTTTTAGACAATCGTTATGAAGTTGGGAGTTTAGTTGCCGACTATTTTGATACATCTTCCGATTTTGTTTTCGAGATCGGACTCACTCCCAATCGGTCGGATGCCACTTCCCATATCGGGGTCGCCAGGGATCTACTGGCTGCATTAAGGATCAACTACCAACATAAATCACAATTGCACTGGCCTTCGGTCGATCACTGGAAGGCGGATGACACCAGTAACACGGTATCGGTTGAAGTGCTTGAACCTGACGGATGTGCCCGGTATGCGGGAGTGACTATCAGTGATGTGACAGTCAGGGAATCGCCTGAGTGGTTAAGAGTCCGGTTGAAAGCGATTGGTGTCCGGCCCATCAACAATATTGTTGACATTACTAATTATATTCTCCATGAACTCGGACAGCCTTTGCACGCCTTTGACCTCAGCAGGATTGGAGGCCAGGCCATTAAAGTCCGGACCTTGCCGGCAGGTACTTCCTTTGTGAGTTTGGATGAGCAGGAGCGCACCTTACATGCAGAGGATTTGATGATCTGTGACGGTGATGACAATGGAATGTGTATTGCCGGGGTCTTCGGTGGTGCCGGTTCGGGTGTCACTGCGGGTACAAAAGCGATTTTTCTTGAATCAGCTCATTTCAATGCCCGTTGGATCAGACGCACGAGCGGACGACATTTGTTGTTTACCGATGCAGCCCGAATATTTGAGAAAGGAAGCGATCCTAATATCTGCGTATATGCCCTGAAGAGGGCTGCCCTGATGATCCGGGAATTAGCCGGGGGGCGGATTACATCGGAGATAGTCGATGTCTATCCTCAACCAGTATTGCCCAGGGAAATAACTCTACGATATCAGTTTCTGAATCGACTGGTAGGTACGGATATCGATACTAAGGAGGTGATAAGCATCCTTGAAGCTCAGGATATGCAAATCATAGATAAGACATCTGCCGCCGTCACGGTTGCAGTCCCAACCAACAAAGTGGATGTGATCCGGGAAGCAGATGTCATTGAAGAAGTCCTGAGGATCTACGGCTTCAACCGGATTCCCATCAGTGACCGGATGAGCTTCAGTATTGGTGCTGCAGGAATTCTGGATGAAGCGTCCTTGAGGGAGAAGGCCGCAGAATACCTCTATGCACTGGGATTTCAGGAGATCATGGGATTTTCTCTCATCGATAGGAAATATGCCGAGATTCCGGTCTTCGGATTGCAGGAGGCTGATATGGTTCGGATTAATAATACCTCCAATATTCAGATGGAGGTCATGCGGCCTAATCTATTGATCACTGCACTGGAGACGGTTCGTTACAATCAATTTCGGCAGCAAAACAACCTCCGACTCTTTGAATTCGGAAAAAGTTACCGGCATGATCATGGTGATTATGTTGAGCAGGATCACCTGACCATTACTATCGCTGGTTGGTCACACGAAACCTGGTTGCAGCCGGCCCTGCCATCAAGGAATGAATATTATATATTAAAATCGGTTGTAGAAAATATCCTGAAGATCTTCGGCATTTCTGATTATCAGTGGGAGACCAGAGAAGATTCTTCGTGGCGGTTGGTCCAGCAATATCTGATTGGTGATCGTCCGCTGGTGAGTTTTGGTGAGGTCAGCGAGGAATTATGCGAGTATATGGATATCCGGGGGAGCCTATTTTTTGCCGACTTTGACTGGAACTATATCCTTTCCCGTCAAAGGGTTGATCAGGTCAGCGTTGAGGAACCTTCCCGGTTTCCAGCGGTGAGGCGTGACCTTGCTCTGGTTGTAGACCGTGATACATCCTTTGTTAAGATCCGTTCGGTGATAGAAGAGAGTCTGGGTGAGGTCGTGAAGGACATCGGTCTTTTTGACGTATATCGCAATGAAGAAGTCCTGGGCAAGGGCAATAAATCGTATGCTGTCAGTATCTTACTATCTGATCCAACCAAGACTTTTTCAGACAGGGAGGTAGACCAGATGATGGGTAATCTGATCCAGCTTCTGAAAAAAGAGGCAGGAGCCAGGTTGCGTTAAAGAATTGTAGATTATCAAAACAAACTAACTATCTTTGATCAATGCAAGATGTGCTGAGAAAATTGGATCGATTGGAAGAAAGACTGTTACAGCTTTCTCAAAAGATTGAATATCTCCGGAAAGAGAACATCATGCTCATTGAAGAAAATGTAAAATTAAAACAGGAAGCTGAAAGAAATAAATCAGGAAAAATTGCCCAGGCACGAGTTGCAAAGGAGCAAGTGGGTGATGATGATAACACATCGGTCCGGAATCAAACCGAACAGATGAAAAAAGAGTTGGATAAATACATAGTGGAGGTTGATAAGTGTATCGAATTGATCAATAATATGTAGGAATGGAGGAGTTGAAAAGTATGCAGGTCATGATAGCCGGAAGATCGTATCCACTCCGGGTCAAGCATCAGGATGTGGACGCTATCAAAGAAGTGGTAGAAGAAATCAATGATAAGATCAAGGATTTTCAACTGACGTACATTAATAAAGACAAGCAGGATTGTCTGGCTATGGCATTACTCACGTATGCTGTTGAATTACAGAAAATTAAACAGCATAACACCGCTCCGCTGCAGATTTCCAGAAAGGTAGAACATTTGGAAAATCTGATTGAAAACATTCTAAAGTAATCCATCGTTTCCTCCGCATTTTTTCCTGGCGGTGCCAGCATCAGACCGTATGCTGATGCGATATTTTTAATCTTTTAAATTTTAGTATATGGAGTGGCTTATACAGGGCGCCATTGGTATTGTAATTGGCGCAATCTTAGCCTTTCTGGCGATAGGTTATGCACTTAAAAGGGCGTATCAGCGCAAAACCGATGAGGCTAATAAACAGGCTGATCTGGTGATCCAGGAAGCCCGTCTGACTGCAAAAAGAATGGTCGACGAAGCAGAAACCAATGCCGAAAAGATCATCGCCAAGGCAGAAGGTAAAAATGAGAGTATTAAACAAAAGAAGATTCAGGAGGCTAAAGATAAGTTTGTCCAGTTAAAGTCGGATTACGAAGAAAGGAAGGCTCAACATCGAATCGAGATGAAAGAGCGAGAACTCGAGGTTATCAACAAGGAGAAGGATTTGCAGCAAAATATCGCAGCTTTCGATCAGCGGGTCGAGCAATTTGAGCATTTTGAAGTTGAAACCAGGGCAATACGGGACAATCTCGAAAAACAACTGAAGATCGTAGCCAGGAAGAAAGAAGAACTTTCTGAAGCGAATGAACAAAGAATCAAGGAACTGGAGAGCATTGCGAAGATGAATGAGGCTGAGGCAAAGGAAAGACTGATCGAGGCCGTACGGGCCAAAGCGGAGACCGATGCCATGTCGATTGTCAAGAAGACATTGGAACAGGCCAAGCTGGATGCCAACCGCGAAGCAAAAAAGATCGTGATTCAGTCCATACAGCGAATGTGTGCTGAATACACAATTGAGAATACGGTCACTGTTTTCAACCTGGAATCGGATGATATCAAAGGTCAGATTATCGGCCGTGAAGGACGAAATATCCGCGCTCTTGAGGCCGCTACGGGCGCTGAAATCGTGGTCGATGATACTCCGGAAGCCATTGTCATTTCCAGTTTTGATCCGATCAGAAGAGAACTGTGCCGCCTCTCCCTGAAAAGGCTGGTTGCTGATGGCAGAATCCATCCCGCCCGCATCGAAGAAGTGGTGGCCAAAACCCGGAAACAATTGGAAGAGCAAATTATCGAGATCGGAGAAAGGACCGTGATTGAGCTCGATATCCATGGTCTTGACCCTCAACTGGTTAGAATGATTGGTCGGATGCGGTTCCGGTCATCCTATGGCCAGAATTTACTGAAACACAGCATCGAAACCGCTAATCTCTGTGCCATTATGGCGGCCGAATTGGGTCTTAGCCGCAACCAGACAAAGCTGGCCAAGAGAGCTGGTTTGCTGCACGATATCGGTAAAGTAGCGGAAGAGGAGACAGAATTATCGCATGCCATCCTGGGGATGCAAATGTGCGAGAAATACCGGGAGCACCCAGCGGTCCTTAATGCTGTGGGTGCCCACCACGACGAGATTGAGATGAACAATATCATCTCGCCGATCGTTCAGGCCTGCGATGCCATCTCCGGAGCAAGGCCGGGAGCTCGCAGGGAAATTCTTGAAAGTTACCTGAAGCGGATTGGTGAATTGGAAGAACTGGCCATGAGCTATGAGGGAGTGCAAAAGGCGTTTGCGATGCAGGCTGGTCGTGAACTTCGGGTCATTGTAGAAAGTGAGAAAGTAAGTGATGAATATGCCGATGAACTGAGTTTCATGATCTCACAAAAGATCCAGGACGAAATGCAATATCCCGGTCAGATAAAGGTGACGGTGATTCGGGAGAAAAGGTCGGTTAGTGTGGCTAAATAATGGGCCCAATCGGGATTTTAAGAATGGAAACGCCCCTTACTCGGTAGCAGATTGCCAAATACGGGGCGTTTCATTTGGGTTGGCTTCTGTCAGACTGAGGTTAACGGACATTTCCACCGGTTAATGCCGGTTCAGAGCCTGAGCCAGATCGTCAATCAGATAGTCCGGGTCTTCCAGCCCGGTATAGAGCCTGATTAAATTGTAGGGGTAGACTGGATTTTCCCTTCCGGGAATATCATGGAAGATCGAAAACGGAAGGACCAACGACTCATGACCTCCCCAGGATACGGCCATAAGAAAACACTGCAAGCCATCAACCATCCGGTTGACTTCTTCTTTGGAAGTCGCCTTAAGTATGAACGAAAACAGGCCACCCGTACCGCTCATCTGCTTTTTGGCCAGATCATACTGGGGAAAATCCGGCAGAAAGGGATGAATCACCCTTTCGACTCTTGGATGGTCCTGAAGGAACCGGGCCACCTTCAATCCGGTTTCAAATACGCGGTTCATACGCAGTTCCAGTGTGCGGATTCCCCGGATCACCAGGTTGGCATCGTGTGGTGCCAAAGCCGGCCCAAGGGTCATAAATTCCGAATAAAAAATCCGATCCATCATCGCTTTACTGCCACAGAGGGCACCGGCAACCACATCACTGTGACCGTTCAGGTACTTGCTGCAGGTATGCATGACGATATCGATACCATAAAGGGCGGGATTTTGAAACAGAGGAGAGGCATAAGAATTATCGACAATGCTGATAATGCCCCTTTCCTGACAAAGCCGGCCGCATTCCGGGAGATCCTGAATACCGAAAGTGATGGAATTGGGACTTTCCAGAATCAGAACTTTGGTTTCGGGTCGGATGATCTTCACAATCTCATCCACGTCATCACCTTTGACAAATGTACCGCTCACACCAAACCGGGACAGCATCCGGCTGACCAGTTTATGGGTCCAGGAGTAGGGATTTTCTACACAGATGACGTGATCGCCGGAAGAGACATTGGCTAAGACAGCACATGCCATCGCTGCAGCACCACTGGCAAATACCAGAGCATCTTCCGTATTTTCCAATGCAGCGATTTTCTGGCGGAGTATCCCGGTGGTTGGATTGTTTCCCCGGGTGTAAAGATGATGGGCACGTTCATCCAGGAAGGCTGCCCGGAAAGATGCCGTATCTTTAAAAGCAAAGTTGCTGGTCTGGATCACTGGTGGAGAAACGGCATGATAATACCGGCTCCTGTCTTCACCTAAATGAGTCAATATCTCACTGAGCAACTGCTCATGCTTTTTTTTCATGCGTGCTATTTAAAGCTTTGCCAGGATTAGGGTAGCCCATTCTTCGATTGTCATTGTTCCCTGATCCCCCTCACCCTGCTTTCTCACCGATAATTTGCCGGACGATGCTTCTTTTTCGCCTACTATCAACATATACGGTACTTTGCGCAGTTCGGTATCTCGTATCTTTCGTCCAATGGATTCGGTGCGAGAGTCGACATACCCCCTAAGGCCCTTCACCGCGAGCTTCTCCTGTATCTTTTCCGCATATTCATTATAAAGATCACTGATCGGTAAAATGGCGAACTGCTCCGGTGTCAGCCACAATGGAAATTTACCACCGGTATGCTCGATCAAAAGTCCTATAAAACGTTCCATCGAACCGAAAGGAGCGCGGTGGATCATCACTGGCTGATGTGGTGCATTATCCGGACCGATGTATTCCAGCTGAAAACGCTCAGGCAGGTTGTAGTCTACTTGAATCGTTCCGAGTTGCCAGTTTCGACCGAGGGCATCCTTGACCATAAAGTCGAGTTTTGGGCCGTAAAACGCAGCTTCTCCCGGCACGATAACCGTCTCCAATCCGGCATCGGCGGTAGCATCGATAATAGCCTGCTCTGCTTTTTCCCAGTTGGCATTGGATCCAATGTATTTATCCTGGTTTTCCGGATCGCGTAGCGAGATCTGGGCTGTATAATTGTCAAAACCCAATTTGTGCAACACGAGCTTGGTCAGATCCAGCACCCCCAGAAATTCGTCCTTAAGCTGATCTGGGGTACAAAAAATATGAGCATCATCCTGAGTGAATCCGCGTACCCTTGAAAGGCCATGCAGTTCACCGCTTTGTTCATACCGGTATACGGTACCAAATTCGGCAATCCGGATGGGCAGATCCCTGTATGATCGCGGCTTATGACCATAGATTTCGCAGTGATGTGGACAGTTCATCGGTTTCAGAAGAAACTCCTCTCCCTCCCGGGGAGTGTGAATCGGTTGGAAACTGTCTTTGCCATATTTCTCGTAATGTCCCGAGGTCACATAGAGTTCTTTTTTACCGATATGTGGGGTAATCACCGGATCATAATGACGTCGTAACTGCTCGTCTTTGAGGAAGTCCTCCAGCCGGCTTCGGAGGGCGGTACCTTTAGGCAGCCAGATTGGAAGACCGGCTCCAACTTTGTCGGAAAACATGAATAGTTCAAGTTCAACACCCAGTTTCCGGTGGTCACGCTTTTTGGCCTCTTCCACCATTTCCAGATATTCTGTGAGATCTTTCTGCTTCGGAAAAGTGATTCCATAGATCCGGGTCATCATCTTCCGCTTTTCGTCACCCCTCCAATAGGCTCCGGCGACATTCATGAGTTTAACGGCCTTGATTTTGGAGGTGTCGGGTAGATGTGGTCCACGACAAAGATCAACAAAATTGCCCTGCTGATAAAAAGTGATACTGCCGTCTTCCAGGTCATCCAACAACTCAACTTTGTACGGGTCATTTTTTTCCCTGAAATACTGAATGGCATCCTGTTTGCTCACCGTAGTACGGCGGTATTCGCTTTTTACCGCGAGCAATTCCTTCATTTTAGCCTCAATCTTGGGAAGGTCTTCCAGGGACAATTGATAATCGCCGGTATCGATGTCGTAATAAAAACCCTGTTCGATAGGTGGTCCGATGCCAAACTTAACTTCAGGGTATAGCGCCTCCAGTGCTTCTGCCATCAGATGAGCCGACGAGTGCCAGAAGGTTGCTTTACCGTCCGCATCATCCCAGGTCAGCAGTTGGATTTGTGCGTCCGTTGTAATCGGACGGGTCGCATCCCAGACCTCTCCGTTTATTTTGGCGGAAAGTACGTTTCGGGCCAAACCTTCACTGATTGACCGGGCGATTTCGAGAGCCGTAATTCCGGGTTCATATTCCCGGACATTGCCATCGGGAAATGTGATTTTAATCATGACAATCCAAGATTGATTAAAAAGTCTGCAAAGCTAGGGCAAATTTATGAGGCTGAGAAGGTGAGCAATGACAAACCGATCCTCACAAACACCTTTTTTTAATCCCGTATGATTACCCAGAGCTTTGAATTTGCTGAAATAACACCGATCGATAGAAAGAGATTCCCCTTTCAGCCAGATGCCGGAGATGATAACGCAAGTAACCTGGTGTCTTGATAAAATCTGACACTAACTGACTTCCCGGAAGAGGAATCCGGAGGTATTTTTACTTTAGAGCAATCCTATCCGATCTGCCATACGGAGGTTGGACCTGATGAAGTCTCCGTTATTCTTGAGCAAGAGAAACGGTAGACCGGGGTGATTTCAAAAATATCAGGTCAATGAATCGCTTCATCGACTTCAAAAGTGACCTTTACAGTCACCCGGTATTTGGTAATCTTGCCACCTGAAACGGTAGCACTGTGGTCTTTAATATAGACAGACCGGATGTTCTTAAGGGTCTTGCTTGCTTTTTGTACTGCATTTTGGGCAGCATCTTCCCAGTTCTTGTCAGATTCGGCCAATAGCTCGATTACTTTCAAAATTGCCATATGTCAGATTTTTTAAGAATAAGTAAGTTAAGAATTTTTTAGCTACCGGGAGCTATGGCATCACAAGTTTCCAGAAACCCGGTTCAATGCCTCTCTCGCATCGAAATCATCGGGGTCCAACTGCAGTGTTTGTTCGTAATCCTGACGGGCAGCTGACTCCTTACCGGTCAGTTCTCTCGTATAGCCGCGATAGAAGTAAGCCCGGGCGTACATCGGGTTGACTTTAATAGCTAAATCAAAATGACGTAGAGCCTGAGTCAGACTGTCCTGATCCAGATATATAAGTCCAAGATCGTAATAGGGATCTCCGTTCAAGGGATCGACCTCCATCCAACGCCGGTACACTGACTTTGCTTCTTCGATGTGGTCCTGGCGGGCCAGATACTGGGCTTTGGCGTGCAGCAGCAGAGGGTGGTCCGGTGATACGGAGAGCCCTCCATCAAAATAACGGATGGCGTCCGGATCGTTGAGCGCTTCGTGGAGTTGCCCCAGATTGATCCAGGCATCGATCAGCCGGGGATTTTCTTTAGTGGCAGATTGAAACATGCCAATGGCCCGGCTTGTATCACCGGTTTCTTTAATGACCATGCCTTTCATAAAGTAAGCATCGGCATTTTGCGGAGCGATTTTATGGATCCGGTTGAGGATGCCAATAGCATCGGGATAACGCTTCAGGATTAGCTGAAATTCAGATAGCTTCAATAGCGAGGAAATGCTTTCCGGGAAAAGATCAACTGTTTCTTCCATGGTTTCAAGCGCCTTGCGTGACTCGTAATTATCGAGATAAGCATCGGCGAGAAGATGCCGGTATTGCAATGCTGTTGAATCCAGCCTGATGGCTTTTTCCAGATCAGATACCGCCTGTGGATATTTCTCCATTTCGTAATATAGCTTCGCCCGTTGAAACCATAGATTCGCTTCTTCCGGGTTGGATTCGACCAGGCTATTCAGCTGCTCCAGTTCTGGGGTAAGTGATGATGATGATGATGATGACGCTTTTCTATGGTTCTCCTGCTGGTCGTTACTCTGACAAGCAATAAAATGGATTGAAAAACAGATTAAATAGAGTGCTAATGTTTTTTTCACCTGTTGGGCTAAAATCTTTCTGATAGATAACGCAAAGTTTTACATTTATCATACCGCGATCGGTATGAATCAAGTGCAGTGATTTTTTGGCACAGGTGTTGCTGCGTGTTGATCAACAAAGTACATATTAAATATATATTTAATATTAGATATACACTATATTTGGCGTATGCACAAGCTATTTTCGACCTGTTTTTGCCTGACGGCATTTTCCTGCATCGCTCAGAGCGGCGTGATCTCAGATTTCGTCAACCGATACCGGGAGATTGCCATTGAAGAGATGCACCGTACCGGTATACCAGCCAGCATCAAGCTTGCTCAGGCTATCCTCGAATCGGATGCCGGGCAAAGTGAACTGGCCCTTAACAGTAACAATCACTTTGGATTAAAGTGTGGAGTTGAATGGGGCGGTCCCACTTTTTTTAAAAAAGACGATGACCGTGACCGGCGCGGACGTCTTATTCCTTCCTGTTTCCGGGTATTTGAAACTCCAGAAGCCTCATTCATCGCTCATTCCGAATTTCTCCTGGATCCCCGGAAGCATTACCGGTATGGGTTTCTTTTTGATCTCGAACGTCAGGATTATAAGTCCTGGGCCTGGGGACTAAAACAAGCCGGATATGCAACGAATCCGCATTATGCAGTTCTGCTGATCAAAATCATCGAAGAACACGAGCTGTATACTTATGACTATTATCAGCCCCAAAGCCTGTTAGCCTCTGCAACACCCCCACCACCTCCTCCCAAGCCCACCTATAATCATTCGCTTATTCAGAAAAGAGAACTGCAAAGTCCGGAGTGGCGGGAGCGTCCGGATATGATTCCAGCGATTGAAGGGGTCGTTTCCAATAATGGTTTGAAGATGGTCTATGCCCGTCAGGGAGATACCCCGGAAGATATTGCCAAACGCTACAACCGGTCGCTGCGCGATATTATCAACTTCAATGAAAATGTGAATCATCGAAATCAGTTGCTCCAGTATACTGAAAGAATATATTTCGAGAAGAAGAAGCGATCATACAAAGGCGGGATCAAAAACCACACCGTCCAGGAGGGTGAGACGATGTATGACATTTCCCAGATTTATGGTATTCAATTGGAGAAGTTATATGTCCGCAATCGTATGTATCCCGGTACAGAGCCGGAGGTGGGTGAACAAATACGGTTGCGCGGAATGGTCAAGTCTAAAGACCGACCCAGGTTGCGATATGTGCCATCGGCCGATCTGGCCTCCGGAGAAGTACCTCCCATATCCCGTCCGGAAAGCCACACGGTACGAAAGCAACATGTAGTTACCACCGGTGATACCTTATACGCGATTGCACGTCAGTATCGGGTTACTGTGGAAGCATTGATGCAATTGAATAAACTGGAATCCAATTTGATAAGACCCGGACAGATCCTGCTTATTGATGACTAGTAACAGTACCTGAAATAAAATGATTCGTCTTCTCTTTTTTTGCCTGATCTTTTGGTCTATACAAGAAGTCTATACCCAGAGTTATGCTTTCGGTCTCAAGGGCGGTCCTACCATCGGTTTGCAAAGATGGAATAATTACCAGGGGTCGGATCCGTTGATAGCATATCACGTCGTGACTTTTATCGAGACGGCAGGAGAGGAAGAACAAGGGTCTATCTTTGCGGAAGCAGGTTATCATGTCAAAGGACGGACGGTGCATTTTAATGCCTCGGTCAATCCGCTGACTGGAGCCAATTATGACGCACGTAATTTTCAACTCCGCTTCAATAATGTTTCCCTGTCGGCGGGTGCCCGGAAGAAATTTCCGGTAGGAACAAACCAGGCGTATTATTCACTGGCGGTACGGGGTGAGTACAACCTTTCAGCTGATCTGGAGATCTACGAGGGGTTTGAAGCGGGTATCAATAAAGTACTTTACGGCATTACCCTGGGCGGGGGCTTTGAATTCCCATTCTCTGAATTGTTGGGTGGCCTCATCGACATCCGTTTTAGTCCGGATTTATCGCGACAGATTTTTATTCCCCCTTTTGAATGGGATAATCCATTTACCGGCAATCAGGAGGTCTTTAGGGAACAAAGTATTAAGAATATCGCTTTTGAGATTTCCCTCGGTCTTCGATTTTTGCACAAGATCGTCTACGTCGATTAGAAAAGACCACAGATAATACTGATCGTACCTGTTATCTACTAGAATGCGTTGACTCTCGATTTCCGGCCAAAGACGGTCAGGAAGACGATTTTAAGATCAAGCCAGAAACTCCAGTGCTCAATATACCAGAGATCATGTTTGATCCGCTCGGTCTTTTGCCGGGTCGTTTCAGTTGGTCCCCGCCATCCATTCACCTGAGCCCAACCGGTTAGTCCGGGTTTGATGTAATGCCTGACCATATAATCATTGACAATTTTCCGGAAATCGTTTTGAAGATTCACCCGGTGAGGACGTGGACCAACCACACTCATTTCACCCCTTAGTACATTGATAAATTGAGGCAGTTCATCCAGGTCGTATTTTCGCAGGAATTTTCCCACACGGGTCAGTCTGGGATCATTTTTTATAGTCGAACGAGTTCCGCTTACCGGATCATCGCAGACAGACATTGTTCTGAACTTCAGACACCGGAATGTCGAATTTGCTTCTCCTTTCCGGATTGGAGCATAGAGAATAGAGCCCTTGCTGTCCAGTTTAATCAATATGGCAATCAGTAGCATAACCGGAGAAAGTATGATCATCGCCACAGAGGCAAAAACCAGGTCAAATGCTTTCTTAAACAAATAGTTGCGAAATTCGTCCAGTGGGCTGTTTCGCAATTGATAAACCGGCATGCTGCTGTCGAGAGCATAAGACCGGTAATTCTGACCCACATATAGTGGCGTTTCGGGCACGAGATTTACCCGGATACCTCTCAAATCAGCGGTCCGGATAGCAGTTTTGATGTCTTCCTCCCTTTGTTGTGGCAGGTTAATGAATATTTCATCAATATGCCGTGACTCAAGAATGTTTTCCAGGTCGTTTAACCCTCCAAGACGATTTGTTATTCCAGCTGTTTCATCACCAACAACCCCAACCAGTTCGAAGCCCAGATAAGCCTTTTGTCTGGCAAATTCTGAGATCTTCTGGACACTGTTACCATTTCCGACCAACAGAACATTATAGTTGTTGGTTGAATACCGGTTTCGCTTTTGCATGAACTCAAAAAGCGGTTTTAACAAGACAATATTACACAGGGTAAAGAGGAAAATCGGGGCCAGAAGAGTCGACCGGTTAAGGTAGTCAATCTTAAAAAGAATCACCAAAGTGGCCATTACGCCGATAAAAATGAAACCATTACGGATCACTTTCGAACTCCTTTCCTGAAAGGAACCGGTGATGTGGTTTTCCGGGTTACCGTCTGCCAGGATAATGATCAGCCAGCTGATATTAAAGACGGCCAACAACGTCAATAGGTTTTGTTGAAAACCTTGGTCTGAAAAGCTGTTTACAAGATCGGGGGTCCTGATCGCCAGGACCAACAAAATGCACAAGTTCAGTAAAAGACATTCATAAAACAGCCTTCCAAAGACAAGGTATTGTCTTTTGGAAATCATAGTTTTAAGCGTGTCCCGTAAGACTTAGAGCTATACCTATAATTAGGATGGAATAGACAATTGGGAAATTACGGGTTTCAGTGTTCTAATTGAGTGTTTAAAAAATTCTACTACGGTTCAATGATACGAAATTGATCTTATTTCATCAAAATTTTTATTCTTTTTTTTTGTGGTCAAAGTTAGCCTGGTTTACCGCCTAATACCATGATATAGACTTCATTTACATATGATCTTGATCATCTCAGTAGATTGGGGAGTTCTTTTGAGCCTGCAGGAGAACCCCGGCACAGTTCAGATCGAGATCCGACAGATGTTGCCACTTAGAGGTCAGGTCTTCCCTATGCAGACCGTCGGAACGTATATTCCTGCATTCATAAGTGATATCAAATGGCAGGTTTTCAATCGCCGTACGATAGCACGAATAGGGGTAACGTGTCAGGAAATAGGGACGACTGCCTTTGATGATTTTCCAGGCCCATTCGCTTATACCCCGGTGGCCATTCCAGATGTCGGATACATTATGACCTGAAAGATCAATCTGATGGCTCATAACGCCTCCGGGCTTCAGGAAAAAGTGGATTTTCGAGAAGAGTTCTGGTAAATCATTCACATATTCAAGTACTGAATGGGAAAAACAGAGGTCAATGCTATTTTCATTTAATTCCTGATTTTCAGTCCATGGTACTATATATTTTATGATAATATCATCAAACAGCTGGCCCGGATGTCGGATGGCTGCTTCGATCCTGGTCAGTCGTTCAGGGGACAGACTCTGATCCAACAGGTCAGGCGTCAGTATCTGACCCGGGAACAAATCTTGATCAAGATATTGATCAAAATCCGGCCACCCCTTGAGAGGCCTTGCCTTACGGGATTTAAAAAAGCTGACCAGATCATGGTAGATCCTGAGATTTGTATCGGTATTTGAGTAAGATATCAGATCGAGTGCATAGTATTTGGAGGCACCTGACAAAAGTGCTGCAATACCCACACCCAAACTGTCTCCCGGCCCAAATTCGGCAACGGTCTGGGGAATTTTTTGGCTCCCATGATGCCATAGAAAAGTCAGGTGTTTCAACCATATGCCATAGTAATAGGAGGAATCAACCGATTGTCTGGTGCCCCTTAATTTTTGCAGATACCTGCTACCTGGTATCACACTAACCAGACCCTTTATCAATGAATATATTGTTCGTTTAGATGCCAATTCTGCGACATTTTAAATGACTAGCAAATGACTGCCCATATCTTTTGTAAGTCATGTGGATTTCTCATTAGATTATTTTTGACAATGGTCGATACTCGTAAGATCTCAAGATTGTTATACAATAATCCGCTTTTTGCCATTTTTTAGAAATGGCACCAGACCACTGGTCTGTAACTTCAAAACATCCATACTGGTCAGGGCATTGATATTGACTCTGGGTAATTGATGAAGATGATCCCTATGCTCCTGAAAGACGTTGCCCATATTGGTTGTGACTGCAGTTACAAAACCTTGTTTTTTAGCATAGTTGTATTCCCTTTGGCCAACTTCGACGTTCTTGCCAAAAGGATATGCAAAGTGCAGGACTTTTTTTCCAAGCTGTTGCTCCAATTCCTCTTTACTCTGGCAGATCTCCTGATATAATTCCTGTGCATTCAGTTGCAGGAGGGGATAATGATTGGCAGTATGAGCCCCGATCGAAACAAGAGGATCTTCAGATAGTAACCTAACTTCTTCCCAATTAAGCGCATGTTGTCTGGTGTATTGTAATAAATCGTCGACGTATTCGGAAAATAGGTCTTTTAATTGTTGATGATACCGGCCCGGAATCAGTCCGGAGACGATCTTCCTGCGCATCTCATCAAAAACGATTTCCTTTTGGGTAAGTGATTCACAATGGAATTTGTAGTTATTGTCTTCCCAACGAAAAGACACTGTATGATTAGCAAGTAAAACCTGCTCCAGCATATACCACCACATCACAGAGGTGCCGTTAATGAAATTGTTGGTGATATATATGGTAAATGGAACTTCATATTTTTTAAATACCGGATAAGCATGCAGCAGATTGTCTTTATATCCATCATCAAAAGTGAAAATCACAAATTTCCGGGTTGACTGCTCTGTAAGGTATGCAGGCAGTTGGTCAAGAGTGGGAAAATCATAATCCCGGCGTTTAAAAAACTGGATCGTTTCTTCCAACTGTCCGGGATCAATTTCCAGACTTTCATGATTATGTACCCGGGCTCTATCTTCCCGTGGCAAAACACGGTGAAACATCAGAATATGACCAACTCCCGAATAGTTCCGGTAAAATAAATGATGAAGTCCCAGCCCGGTTATTGCCGGGGCAGAAGCCGAAACCAGTTTTTTATATTTACGTATACTCATGTTTTTTGTGGTGTTTCAGATGCTGATTATATAGTTCGCTATATTTTTCAGCTACTTTTTCTATGCCAAAATTCATCAGGGTGTAATCCCGGGCAGCCGTGGCCCTTGCATGCATTTCTTCCTTATGGTCCAGTGCCCATTCTATCTTCTCCTGAAGATCAGCTGCATCTTTTGATTTGAAGAAGAGTGCATGTTCGTCCTTCAGAATGATCTGATTTTGGGGAATATCACTGCAGATTATCGGCGTGCCAAGACTGGCTACCTCGAGCAACATCATGGACATGCCTTCAATTTCAGAAGGGAATACAAATAATTTGGATTGCCTGACCAGGGTATTTAACAACCGACTGGATTCGATATAACCAATAAATCGTATATCAAGCCCTTTACTCTGATTGAGCAAGGTAGTGGTGTACTCTTTCATTTGCTCCATATCTCCAGCGATGACAACCTGCTGTCTGTACTTGATCCTTTTTAAAGCCTCAATAAGGTAATGACAGCCTTTAAGGGGGATGACCCGGCGGGCTGCGAATAGGATAAAATCCGGTCTAATCTGCTGCTCCTGCATGAAGCTGGCTAATTCGGCTTCATCGATGGTCCGGGGTATTTCGATGCCGTTGGGAATATAGAAAACCGGTTTGTGATACCTGGTTTCATAATATTCAGATTGCGTTTTTGATATGGAAGTCCGGGTAGCTCCGGAATACATGAAAAACCATTCGGCAATATGAAAATACAACCGGCCAATCCACGACCATTTATTATTGTGGTAGGGTATTTCATGCGATGTGATAATAACCGGATATTTTAGCCTTATCAGGGGTAAAAAATAGGATGTCTCCGTTTTATGGGCATGAACCAAATCGTAATTCCCTTTAAAGAGAAGGTGCAGCAGACATTTAAAAAAGTAAATAAAAACCCCGATATTCTTCACTTTGGGTGGTGAAAACATGACCGTGTTTACACCGGGTATATTGGTGGCTGCTTCCGGATGTCTATAACAATAAATGGTGATGGTATAATCATCCTTCAGGTTCCTCAGCAAAGCTTCAACGACGCGACTGGTGCCTCCTCTGGAAGGGAAGAACTTGATGCCAAAAACAGCAATGTGCTTTTTGGTGCTATCGCTCATTTAAGGAGTTTATATAGGTGAGATAACTGGTTTTAAAAATATCCAGATCGTAATGGGTACGTAGTATCTGATAACTCCGTTTGCCGTACTTGTTCCTGAGTTCCGGAGAATCTACCAGTTTTTTTAGGGCATAACCGGTACTGACAGGATCACTGACCGGAACGATGAAGCCATTGATTCGGTCTTTTACCAGGATTTGATTGTCACCAACATCGGTGGCCACGACTGGAAGAGAATAAGCCATCGCCTCCATAATGGCATTGGATATTCCTTCAAAAATGGAAGTGCACAGGTAAATATCGCTATTACGCAAGATCAGGGAAAGATCGGCAGGATCGGTTATCAGGAAGACTTGATCAGTGAGATGGAGCCTTTCAATCAATGATTGCAGTTTTGACTGATCCGGTCCCTGCCCAACAATATTCAGTTTAATTTTCGGAGAGGAAGCTATCGATAATGACCTGACATGGTCAATGCTCCTGATGGCTGTCTCAAAATCTTTTTGTCTGACCAGTCGCCCCATGGTGGTAATCGTGACCAAGCCGGAAGGTTCCCGGATTATCGGAACCGTCTCTATTTTGATACCATTGGGGATGACTCCGATTTTATGACTATTGAAGCCCCTGGATACCAGGAAATCTTTTCCGGCAGCAGAATTGGAAACAGAACCAGCTAACCAATGATTATGCAGAAATTTTAAAATCTGGACTTTAACTGGAGAAATGTAGGCATTTCGAATGCCGCCAACATGATATCTGACAATGCCGCGACCGGCTATTGCAGCTACAGCAATGTCCTGAGGCAGATATGATAAAACCAGATCAACCTGATTTTCTTTAAAAAAACGACGTAATGTCCTGATTTTATGGAAAATATTTCCCTTTAAAATGATGTGGCTGATATTTTGTTCTTTGAGTGTTTGCAAGTGTTTTTGATATGCCGGCCGAGCGTTGATTATGGCCATTCTCACATGATAGTAATCCTGCAAAAGCCCCGCCAGGATCAGACATTGTTTTTCGGCCCCACCACTAGCCAGTGATGTCAGGGTCAGACAAATCGTCCGGATATCCGGGCTATGCTTCACTGGTCCTGCAGCCATATTTTTCCAGTATTTTTACGGGATTTTTCGACTCTCCGGTAAAGGTTCACGAAGCTTTCAATCATTTGTCCGATTCCAAAAGTCCCGGCAATTCGTTCCCGTCCAGCCTCACCCATTTTTAAAGCCTTTTCCGGGTTATCAAGCAGATCGTTAATTTTACCGACCCATGAATCAAGATCGCTGTAATCAATTATAAATCCGGTTTTCTCATGAACGATGATCTCACGGTTGCCTCCGTTGTCATTAGCCAGAACCGGTATTCCGGCGGCCATATATTCCATAATGGCGTTGGAGATCCCCTCACCATGTACCTCGGGATTACTGATTAACACACCGATCGTGAATGCCTGAACGATGCTCTCCACATCCGGTACATTGCCCGTAAAAATGACCTTTTTGCAGTGTGAGGGATGAACCAGTTTCCGGCATTCTTCAAACATTGATCCTCCACCAACCAAGATAAATGTCACATCCGAACGGATCGAAAGTACCCGGTTTGCAATGTCGATAAATCTTGCATAATCTTTTCTGGGTTCAAAAGCGCCAACCATGCCTACGATCTTTTGACCATCGATCTGGTAGAGATGACGGATGGTTGATTTATCTCTCAGGTTACTCATCCGGTTGAAGTCAAAACCATTGTAAATACAATAACTCTTGTCGGCAGGAGCCTTGTAGGCAGCTAAACCGGCCAAACTATTGGACAGGATAACATCCGAAAAAGGAGCGGTGATCATAAACCGGAATCGACGGGAATCCAGCAGTGACATGCCGGATGGAGCATCCGTAATGATGGAGTTGATCATAACCGGTCGCATCAGACATTTTACAGGTAAGGCAAAAATTGCCGACATCGATCCCCAGCAGTGGATGATATCCGGTCTGATCTCCTGGCATAACCGGTACAATCGGACAAACATGTCTGGGTCCTTTCGGATTTTACGTCTGAATATGTGTATCGGAATTCCTAATTGAAATAGGTCATCAAACTGAATTTTCTCCGAAAACACAACCAGTTCGGTGTCTATATCATCCAGTGCGATCAAGGCCTTGAGTAATTCTGTCAACCTTCGCTCTGTACCTCCCCGGCCCATACTGTCTGCCAACATCAATAATTTCACAGTGGCCGGATTTGGTTAGAAAATTTTTTGCCGGATGAATCCAAGATGATGCCTTCCGCTACTAAAGCTAAAGATGCCCGGGCCTTATAATGATTGTCCGGGATGTCCGGTATAAGGTCATTAAATTCAAGGCTTTTGCGACATAGTTTTCCCTGATTCCATAGAGTATCGCAGATATTTCCGATGAAACCGATCCGTATCTTGCTGACCAAGCCGCAGTCAAACCAGTCATTCTGACAAAAGCATTCAGTGATTTTGCCTTCTTCTAGACGTTTCGATCCGTTTATTATCCGATTTTTCATCTGATCCTTTTCAAGAAAATCAACGAACACTTAATTGGGCCTGTTGATTCAGCCATTCATTTAGAAATACGAGAGTCCATATTTTATGGTTAAGATCTCTCATCCCTTTTTCATGATCTCTTACCAATTTCTCGATGTACAAGGGATTAAAATATTGATTTAAGGGGCTGCTTTTGGAATGGATATTTTGCAATAAATAATCCTTCAGGTCTTTTTTAAACCATTTTTTAAGAGGGACTCCAAATCCTTTTTTGGGCTGATGGACGATCTCCGTTGGTAAATACGGTTGCATGGCTTTTTTAAAAATATATTTACCGGTATTTTTATGAAGTTTTAATTTGGAGGGAATAGTAAAGGTCAGTTCGGCAAATTCATGATCCAGAATCGGTACCCGGACTTCAAGGGAATTAATCATGCTGGCACGGTCTACCTTAGTCAGGATATCATCAGCCAGCCAGGTACGCATGTCGATTTCCTGCATCCTGGAAATAAAGTCCGGGGTCGATGATGACTGGAGGATTTTCTTTTTAACGGATTCTCCCTTGTCACCATTCAATTGTTCCCAGATGCCTGGTTGATACGCTTTGGCACGTTCCGTCTCCTGCCATTTCCCAAAATAGGCTCCAAAACTTTCACGTGGTCGTGAAAGGTAATAGGTAATACCGTTGCCCTTGATACTGAGTGGTACAAAACGGTGCAGTACTTTCAGAGGCTCCTCAAAGATGCCTCTGGTATACTGGTGAAATTGGCGAACCCGGGCAAATTTCTGGTAATGATCGTAACCCGCAAAGAGTTCGTCACCACCATCACCCGATAGGGCTACCGTTACATGTTCCCGCGCAAATTTTGAAACAAAATAGGTAGGTATAGCCGATGAATCGGCAAAAGGTTCGTCATAGGAATTGACCAACATAGGCAGGATGTCGATCGATTCCGGTTCAACAATGTGCTCGTGGTGGTCGGTTTTATAAAGCTCTGCAACCAGCCGGGCCTGGGGCAGTTCATTAAATTCTGCTTCGGCAAAGCCAATGGAAAAGGTCTTCACCGGCTGGTCCATGATCCCGCTCATTAACGCAACAACACTGCCCGAGTCAATGCCTCCGCTTAAAAATGCTCCCAGCGGCACATCGCTTATCAGCCGTAGTTTTACCGCTTCTTTCAACTTGGCTACGATCCTTTCTTCCCATTCCGGCTCGGTCACGGTATAATCAGGAGTAAAGCGGATATCCCAGTAACGTTCGATTTTGGGTGACTGATCCGGAGCGATCGTCAATGTATGGGCAGGAGGGAGTTTTCTGATCTGTTGAAAAATTGTCTTATCTGCAGGGGTATAGCCAAAAGCCACATAATGGTCGAGCACCGTCATATCGATGGGTGGTGAAGGTTGCAGTGCTAAAATGTTCTTGATTTCCGACCCAAATAAAAATCGCTCCTTATCCTGGTAGTAGAAAAAGGGTTTTATTCCGAAACGATCCCTGGCACAGAACAGGGTCCTTGTCCGGGTGTTCCAGATGGCAAACGCAAACATACCCCGTAATCTGCTGACACAATTCGGGCCCATTTCTTCATAAAGATGGACAATGGTCTCGGTATCCGTATTTGTTGTAAAGACGTGTCCTTTTTGTATCAGTTCTTTGCGGAGGTCCTGGAAGTTATACACCTCACCATTGAAAACGATCCAAATAGTACCATCTTCATTGGATAAGGGCTGGTGTCCGTTATGCAGATCGATGATGCTCAGTCTTCTGAACCCAAAACCCAGATTTTGCCAGGCATAGAAGCCCTCATCATCCGGACCGCGGTGAACAATGGGTTTCACCATTTTCCGTAGTTCCTTTGGATCGATGATCTGTTCTTTGTCTGCTGCCAGAATACCGCAAATTCCACACATAAGTTATCGGATGATTGATTCAAAATAGTACTTGATTTCCCCTGGTAATGATGTATTCAGTAGGATGCAGGAAGCCAGATATTCACAGATTTTGAGGCGAATACGGGCTTCATCCTGCATTGTAGGTCTCGGAGCTATCAGAAGGCCGTTGGCAGTCATGCAGTTTACCGGTAGTTCATTATACGGCAAGCTGTGATCAGTTCTGATCCTGTCCCGTTTCGTATTTGGCCGGCACCTTTCGTGGTATTGATCCATCTCTCCCCTTTCCCCGTTCACCATGCGATACAAATAAACATTCCGGACTTTTAAACGTTCAAAGGCATGGACATTAGAATCGAGATGGTGGGGACTTTGTGCCAGCCCATAAGGAAATCCGGTTTCGCCGGGATAAACAATACAAAGGGAATCCCGAGGTTTGGTTACCATCAGATTTTGAAACAGTTTTGAGTTATCGGTCAAGGTATTCTCAGGAAAATATTTGGCTTTCCTGGAACTACCGGACTAAACGAATTATCGAATTTCAGAATGTGTCAACATTTGGTCGCTTTCTTAGAGCAGGGAGCTGGTTTTGATATGGTTGTGCCTCTTTCCTTTGTGGTGCATTCTCAACCGGTATGGAGCGGACCTCGTGAGTAATGACCAGAGACTTAACAAGGTGCAAGTTCCGTTAAAATCCGATAACCTGCAAATTTCAAAGGTCTTTTCTTTACTCAGAAAAATCAGAGGTTGATGGTGGATTTTCGCGGCGATTTTCGTAACATTAAAGTTTTCTTTTTTCTTTATTAATGATGAATGCTTTTCAAAGCCCCATGCTACTAATGGTGCTGTTGTTGTACGCGGCTTTTATCACAAGTTGCCAAAAAGATGTTGCAACTCAGAGAGAAATAGAGCCCGACGTTTATCTGGACTTTGAGCAGCCAACAGAACCACTAGAGCTCATGCCTGTCAGACCGGTTGATCCGGATGCCCATAGCAACGGTTGTTTGAATGGAGTTAACTGGAATCGATACTACAGGTTCGACGTTTGTATTGCCACTACCTGTGAGGTAACGGACTACGCTATTGAACGCTCCAACCGGTTTGCACGCGTTGGTAACTCCAGTCTCCGATTCTATCTTAAACCCACTCCCATGGACAAATGGCCTTTAGGTGAAGCTACTCATCGCGCTGAATTGGGACCCAATCCCGGTTCACCGGTGGAGCGATATCCCCGCCAGGACGAAGAGCGCTGGTACGGATTGAGCATTTTATTTCCGGAAGATTTTGTTTTTGCCCCGGAAAATCTGGAAAATGAACTTCGCTTCAGCATCACCCAGTGGCAGCATGGGTCATACGGCTCTCCTGCGGTTGCGCTGGAAATATACGGAGATAAGATTGCTCTGACCCGATCCACTGGCGTGAGCACTCAGACCGAGTGGATACCTCCGGAATATATTGGCCGGATTGAGAAGGGGGTTTGGATGGATTTGGTGCTGCAAATCAAATGGGATCAGGAAAACGGACTGATCAACGTCTGGGTGGACGGTCAACATCGTTATGGGCAGAAAGGGATACAGACCATGTACCGGAATCTGGATGTCGGAGGTGGTTTTAAAATCGGGTTGTATTACTGGAGATGGCAGTACAGGGAAAGTGTGGTTAAATCGTTACAGGCCGGGATAAACTACCGTGAGATATTTATTGATGAGGTGAGAGAGTATCTGGGGAAGGATGGATTATCAGCGGTTACCCCCGGAAATCCGTTCTAAAGTTGGCTTTCGATTGCTGATTTGCCTTCAGTAGGGATTAAAGAGGAAGGTAATAGAATATCCTTCTCAAGACATGTCGTGGAATCATCATGGATATCTGACCGATCCAGACACCAAATTTCGATTGATCCCCCAACTTTTTCAGATAGTTCCGTGCTCCCTCGATATCATCATCCATATACAAATAAATAAGACCCTTCAGACATTTTGAACGAAATCGCCCGGGCAGATAAGCGGCTAATGCGTCCCAGTAGATGTCTTCACCTGCCAGAACCCGGTAGGTCTGGGCTTTGTATTTCCGGTTTTTACTACTGACAAATTTACTGATTGTTGGGCCCTGGTCGGTAGTCCAGACCCGCAATGCCTGATGGATGTAATAACGGTTGGCTCGCTGGCTGATCTGATACCAGAATGTGCTTTCGTATCCCAGCAGGTTCTCATTTAACTGCGCATCCTGAATCAATACACTTTTTGTAATTCCCCAGAACTCACCGTCTCCATGTTTCACTACATCTTCAAAAGACAGGTATTGATCTTTGTGTGGTCCCTTTCCCGAAAACTGACCGGTTGATGAATCAATGCAATTACAGGTTATGGCATCGATGGTCGGATCTATCTTTTTGGGAATGTCCAGCATGGTTTCCAGTGCATGTGGATATGCGAAATCATCGTCATCCAGTAAGGTAAACCACTCACCCCGTATTTGAGCCAATCCAAAATTAGCCCCACCGGCAAATCGTCTGTTTTCTTCCAACCTGAAGAGGCGGATGGTTCCGGTGTATTCCGGTCGGTTGTATTCTTGTAAAATCAAAGAAGTATCGTCTGTACAACCGTTGTCAACAATGATGATCTCCAGATTCTTGTAGGTCTGATTCAGTAGGCTTTCGATCGACTTCCTTATAAGGTGTCCACGGTTGTATGTGACCATGATGATGCTCACTTTTCCTTTTTCAAATTGCCTGGTGTTCATTTTGTTTATTATCAGATTAAATCCATCTACTAGGCTTTATGGCTTTTGCTGGGAATAGAGGTTTTCAGAAACCGGTAGATTTCCAGGATGTCCCGCATAATCTTTTCCGGATCATTTCTGACCAGTGCCTTTTCTCTTGCTTTTGCTCCCAGGGAAAAAGCCAGATCCTTGTTTCGAAGCAATCCAAGGATGGCTCCGGCCAGGGCATATTCATCGCCATTTTGCACCAATAGTCCTTCGACGCCATCTTCCAGCATACTGGGAATTCCACCTGCATTGGTAGAGACAACAGGTAAGCCCATAAGCATGGCTTCACAAAGGCTGTTTGGACTATTGTCTATGTGTGAGGGATGCACAAAAGCATCAGCTTGCAGTAATTGGTCAACGATCTGGTCAGCCGACATCAATCCCAGAAGTTTCAGATTGCTGTTTTTAGGTAATCCAGATAACCGACGGCATACCCGAGCATAATGGCTTTTATCAGGCACTCCAATGATGCGCCATTCCAGGGATTTATTCAGTAGCGGAGTCAGGATCTGAAATGCCCGCATTGCCGTTTCCAGTCCTTTGAACAGGTTATCCCTAAAGGTGGAGACCAGAATATAACGGTCACGGTCAGTATGCGGGACCCAGGTCTGCTGATAAAATCCCGGTCGCATGATCTCATCACCGTGAAAATACCGGGCCTGAGGAGCCATTGTTTGCACCAATCGTTTATCCCAGTCGGTGCGGCCGATAAAGTTTTGCGCAGTTTTAAAGATCCTCTGTTCCCTTATGACAAACTGACGATTCAGCAAATAAGCGTGGAGCTCAGATTTCGCCAATATGAGGTCTTTGATGTTTTCTGAAAGAAGGGATTGCCACCAGGTAATGCCAGCATGCCATTTCTCATGATATACGGTGAGATTACCCTGGAACCAGATCACGTGTGGGATTTTCAAGTTGGGGATGATCAAAGGGAAAGGTGTTTCGGTTCCGAAAAAGTGGACGAGATCCGGCTTGAAATCCTCCACTACCTGAAGACAATCATTGATGATCGTTTCCGGTTCAGGCAAACAAAGACTACGGCGCAGTAAATTGAAAAATTTACTCTTTGGCCTTCTGGGCATTGCATAATACTTCGTTGAGGAATACTCGGTCTGAAAGGAATCTATCTGCCTGGTTTTCCAGATGAAAGCAATGGCCAGCTCGATATCGGAGTACTGATGTACCAGCTTTTCCATGGCCTCGATCCAGCTGGTCCCCACATTATAGTTCCCGTCGAGTTTTGCCCTGCTTAAGGAAGGCGAGGTCGTGAACCATAGTACTTTCATCCTGGATTCTGGTTTGGTCCTGGATTCATTGACTTTTGTTATTATCACTGGTTCCATATCCCGGTAGCTTTATTTTTGATGAGTTTATTGAACTGAACCGGACCCAGCATTGGTCCGAATCCGATGCAGATGGTACTGGCCAGAATGATTCCGGCACTACCGAGGTGTAGATTTTTCGCTAAAAAGATGGAGAGCGGTATATTGATAAGGGCACCAGCCATTGAAACGATGACTTGCAGTTTCACTTTGCCGATGCCATTGATATACATGACAAAGATGTTGCCCCAGGCCAGAGCCAGCACATAAAGGCACATGGAAGCGGAGAGCAGGAACGGAACCGGTATTTCGGGAACCCAAATGCGATAAAACCATTCCGACAATGCCAGCATGATCAGTGCGATGATCAGCAGGCCGGACCAGATCCATTTCAGTTTTTTATTGGTTTCAATGATCCAGGCCGTCTCTCCTTTCGCATGAGCATCTGTATAGGCCGACCAGAAGGGAACTCCAATAATGCTGAATACACTGGTAATCAATCCGAAGTATTTGAAGGCTACCTGGTAGGCCGGGACTTCTGCCGGACCGAATAACTGCACAATGATCAGATTGTCGGTGGAAAAAATGACCAGACCGGTAATGCCAACCAGAAAGAACTTAAACCCCAATGAGCTCAGATCTGCGAAATGCGTACGGTTGATGTAACGGAAGGAAGGAGCGATATGGCGATAACGGGTAGCAAAGAAATAAAAATTACAGAAGGCGAGAATCACGACCGGAGCAATACCCATGGCAACGGCCAGGGCCAGCAACGAACCCCTGGTCATCTGCATAAGAATCAGGATGATGAGCAAAGACAGGATATTGGCCAGCAAATCAAAA
The DNA here is from genome assembly GCA_964428345.1 of uncultured Saprospiraceae bacterium. Classification (GTDB taxonomy): domain Bacteria; phylum Bacteroidota; class Bacteroidia; order Chitinophagales; family Saprospiraceae; genus JABDMH01. The sequence continues at coordinate 111,172 of CAYRYD010000008.1, forward strand.
AAACCAACATAAGCCGGACGTTGATCAGCCAGGAAAATAGAATGGATCAGCTTAAGCACAAAAGTTAAACAGAAAAAGGCGAAGGTTACCAGGGCAACCAGGCCCAGGGTATCGATGGTCTCCGGACTGACATTGAGTATCCGGTTCCAGTTTACAAAGGGATTGACGACAACAAAAATCAACAATAGTCCTCCAGCAATGGCAGCAATCAGGGCATAAGTCGAACTGACCAGGGATTTGGCCTCGTTCTGATTGTCATGAGCAAGAGCTTCTGCAAGTTTATTGCGGAGTCCGTATCCCAAACCAATATCAAACAGATGAAACCAGGTAATAACCGATGCCAGTGTCAGCCAGATGCCATAGAGCTCTTTGTTGAGGAAATCGAGGGTGATTGGCACCAGTAAAAAGCCAATCAAAATGCTGATTCCCTTGATCAGAAAAGAGGCCGCAATGTGCTTTTTTATTTTGAGAGATCTCGGGTGCCCTTTCCGGAAGAAATACATCGTCTGATCATAGTATCTGGATATAATCGTTGGTTTCATGGATCGCCGGAAATTAAACCTTCAGGTTAGGTACAAGTTGTTCCTGATAATTACTATTAGGCTCTTCATGCAGCTTAATGTGAGTACTGATTTCCGGTTGATTCTGAATGTATCGGGCAAAAATCATTGCCAGAAGAATTCCATGATAGAAAATACTCAATTCAACCAGGGTAAAATTGGCCAGTACGACAGCTAGCAAGGCAAAAAAACTTCCCCAATAGCGGGAATGGATCGCTAGTTTGTATAAATGACGAAGCATTGAAAAAATAAAGGTTGCATAAATTAACCCACCCACAATGCCATAATAATAAAGCATTTTTAACCAGCCGACATGAATCTGCGAAGTTTTTCCCTGAATCAGCATTAACATCCTGGGAGTATCTGCCCCACCGGTACCAAAAATCGGACGCTCCGGAAAGACTTTGCCAAAGACCTCAAAAGCATAGATCCGCGTCCCTGCTGATTCTTTATCCAGCAGCCGGTTTTGAACAAACTGATTAATATCCATCCCGAAAAAACCGGCAGCTAATACCAATATAATCAGGATAGTAACCAGGCTGACACCCACCCGGAAAGCATACAAGAAGGGTTGCTTCTGTCCGATGATTCGCTGGGAAAAAATCGCCAGAAAATTGAGCATGATCCATCGCGAACTCGAAAGAAAACTGATTAATCCGGCTGAAATGATCAAAATCCCTCTTTTAAATCCGGACAGTGCCTTGAGCCCCAGCAGTATGCTAAAGATTGCTATCGCATCGATTCCAATGCTGATATCATTGATCCAGGAATAGATGGAATATCGGTACCCTTCTTTAACCGGGTCAAGACTACTCCGCTCAGTGCTTCCAATATTTTCAAGATACTTCTCATATTGTTCTGCTGAGCCAAAATTTTTGAGCCATTCACCATTCCGGAAGAATAGTGGATCGTTGATCTGAATAATGGAAACTCCGGCCGCAACAACGATAACCCAGAACAGAAATTTGAGTGACCAGTCAAGAGCTTTCCTGTCGAATTTTGTGTTTTCAATAATTAGCAGCGCCACTAATACACGAAGAAAATGATCCCGGTATAGGTATTTCATCAATCCGGTTTCCAGCACCAGATCCGAAATAAATATTTTACTGAAAAGGAGATAAAGTGTAAAGATTCCCAGCCAGATCAGATATGGTGGTAGCCGGAGATTTTCATTGTTTCTGAACTTGGTAATCAACAATTCAGTACCGGCCAGATAAATAATAATACCTGCCAGGTAATTAGGGTCGACTGCGAGAAATTGCACTGAGATATACCCATAAATCGGATACAGACAAAACAACAGTAAAAGCATTCTCCCCCTGAGGGTGTCCATAATCGTTGATTATACTAATTGGATTTGATACGATCTATTTTATTAACCGTTCCGTTTATTGATCCGTTTGGGGACTTAACCTCTGTTTCGATCGAAGAATCATAAGTGAAATACCCGTGCTTTAATTTCTTACCGGGTACCCCATTAAATACCAGGTATAGATTTTCAACGTGACCTTTATCTTTAAATTTTTCGATTTCATTCAGATACGATTTCCTGGAAAATTTATGACGTAATACATAGAGATGGATATCTGCAAGATGGAACAGCAGTAAATAATCAGACACCAGTCCTACCGCAGGGCAATCGATGATGATATGATCGTATTCATCTTTCAACCCAATGATCATAAATTCAAATTTGGGGTTTTGCAAATATCGGTGCGGATTGGTGCTGGCTGCAGTGGTCGTGATGAAATCCAGTTTCTTGTATTTTTGGTGTGTCTGGATAATCTGTTCGGTACTGTCAATCCAGCCATTCAGATAAGTGCTGAGATTTTTGTTGGGATTCACACCCAAATGCCGGGACAGGGCGGGATTCCTGAAATCCGCATCGATCAAGAGGACACTGTTACCGGCAGAAGCCATAGTCATCGCCAGATTGGCGGCCACGAAGGATTTGCCTTCTCCGGGTACCGAAGAGGTAACCGCGATCACCTTTTTCCAATAGTTTGGGAGAAAGAATTTGATGTTGGCATGCAGATCACGGACGGATTCTTTTGTCTGCCAATGTTCGGCAATAATCGAATCCTTCTTCCGCAACGTATTGTCAATGGCAATCTGAGCCAGAAGCGGAATGGATGTTTCGTTTTCAATCATTTCTACCCGGTCGATGAGGGGATCCCCATCGCCACTGAGATAGACAAAAACACTCGGTACCATCAGTCCCACCAATACTGCCAGGAGGAGGATCATTTCTTTTTGTGGTACCTTAGGGGCATCACCTACCATCCGGGCATGATTGATGATTTTAATATCCGGAAGATTTTCGGCCTGGGCAATTCCGGTTTTAGCCAATTCCTGACTGAGGTAATTGTAGAGATTTTCAAAAAGCTTGGTCTTCCTCTGGTAATTAATGAGGTTTTTTTCGCGGGTAGGTAACGTATTGATTGTTTGTTCGACCCGGCTTTTACGACTTCCGAGATCCTGCAGAGCCAGTGAAGTCGAGGCGATCAGACTTTGCAGATTTTCCGTCAGTGAGTGTGTTGTATTGTTGATCTGATGACTGATCAATTCAACTTCACGACTTTTGGGTCCCCCCAGGAATTTTACCCGGGCCAGTTCGGAATGGAGCCTCTTGAGCTCTAGCAGAGTTTCGTCCAGCAACTCATCGTCAATTCCGACGACCGAGGGTGCAACCACCTGATCAATCCCACTGCTGTCCATTACATATTTCAGAAGAGACTCATAGTACTTGAGATTTAAAGCTGCCTGGGCTTCCTTCGTTTCCATCTCCTGATATTCTGCCAGGGCATTTGCACCGGTCTGGGTCAGATTGACGGCGTTGGCATTTTTTCTGAAAAGCTCCAGGCTACGTTCTGCCTGGGTGAGAGAGTCGGTGATGCTTGCCAGTTGGTTTTCAATGAAAGATACTTTGTTGGTAGCAATTTCATTGCGTTCGGCAAACTTGCTGTCTATATAGTTGGTGGTCAGTTGGTTGAGGAAGTCTATCTCCTTTTCCAATACCTCTCCTTCAATGTTGATATTAAGAATACTGGCCTGAAGATCGACCTGATTGACCGACATTCGATCCTGATAACTCCTTACCAGGTCATTCAGGTCGTGGGCCATGAAATAGAGTTCTTCTCCGTCGTAGGGTGTACCCGGGAGGGCATCCGCGTTTTTTGACACGGTAAAGTGATACAGGTCAGTTTCTGCCGGTTCATCGAATCGATGTTCCTTGGTAAAATGCAGGGGCTCTTTCCGGACTTCCCTTTTACCCGTGGTAGCATTGAAAACTTCGTATTCCCGGGCAGCTACGGCAACGCGGTAGGTATCATCGGACAAGACCTCAATAAAGATGGGGGTATTAAGTATCTGGTTGCTTTGATCCGTTAGTCTGACGGTAACCGGGTAATCCTGGTAATGTTCTCTGACGATTACATTCTTCCTGGTATGGTAGGATACCTCCAAATCAAGATCTTCAACGGTTTTACGGATGAGATCGACCGATTTCAGGATGTTCATCTCATTGAAGAGATTTTTTTCTGTTTCAAACAATCGCACACTTCCCTCGAGAAACTGGCTTTCTCCCAGTATCCGGCTGTTTCCCTTGGTATCTACCAGAATAGATGTATCTACTTCATAAACCGGCGGCACCCATTTTATGTAGGCGACGCCCAAAGCAGTGAAGAGCAGGAGGCTCATAAGGTACAGGAACTTATATTTCCATGCTTTCCGAAAGAATGCCTTCAGGTTAATCTCGGGGTCAACTTGCCTGGTTTTCATATTCGGGAAAAATTATTTTGGTGAATGGGTGAAAACAATGTTTGTATGATTTTCTAAAATGGTCTGCTGGTTAAATTCGGGATAATGTTATCAGTCGATAATTCATAAGTTTCTTATGGTTATTGATACGCTGGTTAATTGCTGTTGATGCCGATAAAAATATTGGCGAGCAGGGCAGCAGTCGAAATTACCGAAAGCACAATGCCTACGGATTGAGCGCTGACATCAAATCCTTTCGCCTTGATGGGCTCTATATAAATCAGATCGTTTGGATGAATGAAGTAATATTCTGTACCTATAAAGTCCGGTTTGTTGAGATCCAGTATGACGGACCTTGTCCCATTGCCGTTTCTCCTGATTAGCTTCACCTTTTTCCGGTTGCCAAAATCGGTGAAGTCTCCGGCCAGACTGATGGCTTCAAGTATGGTGGTTTGATTGTTGAAGAAATAATGTACTCCGGGGTTTTCTACCTCGCCCAGTATCGTAACCCGGAGGTTGGCCAGTTTGACATTGGTAGATGCAAACTTGAGGTAAGGTGCGTAGGCGGAATCCAGTCTGGTTTTCAACTGTGAGGTATTTAATCCGGCTACCTTGACCTGGTCCAGCAGAGGTAGCTGAATGTATCCTTCGGGATCGACCTCGTAGCTGTTGTAATACAGGGCGTTTGGACCGTATTCACGGGTGGTGTTATTCAGGCTTCGGGAGGTAAACTCCTGCTGTAAATATTCGGAAGTATTGCCTTCAAAGGTATTGATATTGATGATCAGGAGATCCGATGGTTGAATGATAAAATCTGCCGGTGGCATCAGGTTACCTTCCCTTACGGCCGTATTCAATCCCCGTTCGATAGAGGGATCCGATCCGTTAAGGGTTATTAATTCATGGTGTGACACACAGGATTGTGCGATGATCAAAGTGATAGCCAGATAGAAAAGTATCGGTGCCTGTTCCAATCGAATCATTGAATTCTACATTATGTATTAATTCACCAAGTTCCTGGAGCACCAACATGGTCTGGGCAAGAGAATGGAATTTCTACTACGGAGTGTTCTCTTACTTTCGGGTACAAAAATACACATTGGTTTACATAATTCCAACTATCTCAACTTATTAGACCGGATTTCCTTAGTTTCACAATGACCGATCATCTGAATTTATCATATGTTCCTCCATGAATATGTCCATGACCTGCCCACAAGTACAAGTGCATCGGTAGATCAATGGAGTGATAGGTATTTGTCGGTCTGTTATATAGATATGCATGTGAATTTTAATGTTATGTATGGCTGTGCTTTTAACTTCTGATCGGATGCATCTACTGGGTTTTGAAAAAAATATCCGGTACACGGATTTTTTTTGGGCAATGTATCATTCCGGGCCCTCCAATGGCCTGATTTTTGTCATTCAATAGTCGATCACTCAAAAGCTATGAATGTACTGATTACAGGAAACCTTGGCTACGTTGGTCCTGGGGTTGTCAGAGAATTTCGAAGGCGCATTCCCAGCGCTGGGATCTACGGCTATGATATCGGCTATTTTGCGGGTAATCTCACTACGGGCACTATCTGTCCGGAGATCTATCTGAATGCCCAGCATTATGGTGATGTACGTCATTTTCCGGAGCGATTGCTGGAAGGAATGGATGCCGTGGTCAGTCTGGCAGCCATCTCTAATGATCCGATTGGCAATCTGTATGAGAAACCGACCATGGAGATCAATTACGAAGCCAATGTCCGGATAGCGGAATTGGCAAAAAAACAGGGAGTCTCAAACTTTGTCTTTGCTTCCAGTTGCAGCGTTTACGGGGCTGCTGGTGAGGAAGCCCGCCAGGAAGAGTCGGAAGTAAATCCACTAACCGCCTATGCCCGGTCAAAGATATCTTCGGAGCAGGCGCTGCAATCCCTCGCCACCACCGGATTTCAGGTTACGTGTCTGCGCTTTGCGACGGCCTGCGGCATGAGTGACCGGCTAAGGCTGGACCTGGTGTTGAATGATTTTGTCGCCGGAGCAATGGCCAGTGGTAAGATTGACATATTGAGCGACGGAACACCATGGAGGCCATTGATCAATGTACGGGATATGGCCCGGGCTATTTTCTGGGCTTCTCAGCGGACATCAGAGCAGGGCGGACCATTTCTGATCGTCAATACGGGTAGTAATCACTGGAACTATCAAGTGAAAGATCTGGCATACGCCGTTCAGCAACTGATGCCCGAAGTTACTGTGAGCATCAACAAAGATGCTGTTCCGGACAAACGCTCTTACCGGGTTAATTTTGACCGGTACGGGCAACTGGCACCTGAATTTCAACCTTTGTATTCCTTAAACGATACGGTGGCTGATTTGAGAAGAGGTCTGGAAAGCATGCGATTTTCTGATAAGCAATTCAGAAATGGGAACTTAATGCGGTTGAATGTAATTAGAGAATTACAAAAACGAAAGGTCATCACTGCCGGTTTGAATCTGAGTTATGAAATTTAAACCAACGGAATTGCCCGGCTTAGTCCTTATTGAACTGGAGCCTTTCCAGGATGATCGGGGTTTCTTTACCCGGATATTTTGCCGTCGTGAATTCTCGGATGCTGGCCTGGATGCCGATTTTGTCCAGACCAATCATTCCATCACCCACCAGAAAGGTACAGTCAGAGGGCTTCATTATCAACATCCTCCCGATATGGAAGCCAAGGTTATCCGGTGTATCCGGGGGGCTGTCTATGATGTAGCGGTTGATTTGAGGAAAAACTCCCCCACCTACCTGCATTACTTCACTGTGGAGTTGAGTGAAAGCAATAACCGGATGATCTATATACCTCGCGGATTCGCCCATGGTTTTCAGACCCTGGACGATCACACCAGCCTGATCTACCAGCATTCTGCCTACTACCGGCCTGGTGCCGAGGGAGGACTGCGATATGACGATCCGGCTATCGGCATAATCTGGCCACTGCCGGTGACGATGATATCGGAGAAAGACAGGAGTTATATCTATATCACCCCGGCGTTTGAAGGAGTCAGTAGTTTTTAAAGATTAACATTTGTAAGTTTTGTACACTCAATCAGTTGAAAAACCCGAACCGAAAAATGACCATCTGAGTCGCTGCCGTTTTTGTGGTGAAGTCCTGGAAAAATCAGTGGTCGATCTGGGGATGTCCCCACTTTGCCAGAAGCATGTCAAACCTTCGGAGAAAAATCTGTTGGAACGGTTTTATCCGCTCCATGCATACGTCTGTACCAATTGCTGGTTAATGCAACTCGAAGAGTTTGCTACTCCGGAAGAAATTTTTGCCGAAGACTATGCTTACTTTTCATCCTATTCGGAAAGTTGGCTGGAGCATGCCAGAGTCTATACCGATCTGATGACCAAACGTTTTGATATCAATCAAAATCATCTGGTGGTGGAGATAGCCAGCAACGATGGTTATTTACTTCAGTGGTTTCAAAAGAAGGGTATTCCCGTTCTGGGCATCGAACCCGCATTAAATGTAGCGCTGGTCGCCAGAAGCCGGCAGATACCGACAGAGTCACGGTTTTTTGGCCGGCAGGCTGCAGTCGAGCTGGCGGACACTTATGGCAAGGCCGATCTTCTGCTGGGAAATAATGTACTGGCCCATGTACCGGATATCAATGATTTTGTGTCCGGCATGAAAGTGATGCTCAAACCAGGTGGGGTCATTACCATGGAATTTCCTCATTTACAACGGCTGATCGAAGAGAATCAGTTTGATACGATTTACCATGAGCATTTTTCCTATTTATCTTTTTCGGCGGTAAAGCGGATTTTTGAACATCACGATTTGACGCTTTTTGATGTCGAAGAATTATCAACACATGGAGGTTCAATCCGGATCTACGCCAGACATTCCGATGATTTGACCAAACCCATCAGCGATCGGGCTCACCAGTTGTTACAGCGGGAAAAGGATCTCGGTATGGAAACATCCGGATATTACAGCGATTTTGAAGAAAGGGTAAAACAGACCAAGCGTAAATTGCTGCAGTTTCTGATTACCCAAAAAAACGAGGGTAAATCTATTGTTGGTTACGGTGCACCGGGTAAAGGCAATACTTTATTGAATTACTGCGGGATCCGGACCGATTTTCTTGATTATACCGTCGACAGAAGCCCGCACAAACAGGGTAATTATTTACCCGGAAGCCGGATTCCTATTTACGCTCCTGAAATGATCCGTGCCACTAAACCGGATTTTGTGCTGATACTTCCCTGGAATCTTGAGACCGAGATAATCCGTCAAATGAACCATATCAAGGAATGGGGAGGCAAATTTGTAGTACCTATACCAGAAGTAAGGGTTGTTGACTTGTAATGCAAATTGTGAATCGTCTGAAATATGGACTATCATTTAGTAATTTTAGAGATAAATAGATTATGAAAGTTGTTTTATTCTGCGGTGGTCAGGGCACGCGTTTGAGGGAGTACTCCGAAACCATTCCTAAACCCATGGTAAAGATCGGTTACCGGCCCATTCTTTGGAATGTAATGCGTTATTACGCCCATTTTGGTATCAAAGATTTTATTCTTGCACTGGGATACAAGGGCGATGTGATTAAAAATTATTTTGTTAACTATGATGAGACGATTTCCAACGATTTTGTATACACCAAAGGAGGAAAGGAGATTGAGTTGCTGGCATCTGACATTGAAGACTGGCGGATCACTTTTGTGGATACAGGTATACATGCCAATGTGGGCATGCGACTAAGGAGGGTCAGGCAACATCTGGAAGGGGAGGAGATGTTTTTTGCCAATTATGCCGATGGTCTTACGGATCTGGATTTGTCGCTGATGATCGATCAGTTTGTAGGTTATCCTGAAATGATTGCCAGTTTTATGCTTTACCGGCCGACGGCAACTTTTCACGTAGTGCAGACCAATGGCCATAATATGGTCACCTCGATCAGTCCGATATCTCGGTCCAATCTATGGTACAATACCGGATATTTTATCTTCCGTCCTGAGATATTCGACTATATAAATGATGGCGAAGAGTTGGTAGAAGAACCTTTTCAACGGTTAATCCAGGACAAGAGGTTGCTGGGTTATCACCATCACGGATTCTGGCAGGCGATGGATACATTCAAAGATAAAATGTTGCTGGATGAAATGGAAGCGAAAGGACAGACCCCTTGGGAAGTCTGGAAAAGAAGTCAATCAGTGGTCAATCAGATCCCATGATCTCGTTCATACCCGAAGCTCAGTCGGAACGAAAATTGGATATCCTCTGCCTCGGCGCGCATTGCGATGACATTGAGATTGGGTGCGGAGGTACGCTTTTAAAATGGATCGGGCAGGAAAGGATACGAAAAATCATCTGGGTGGTCTTTAGTGCCGATGAGAAGAGAAAGAATGAAGCATTGTCCAGCGCAAACCAGTACCTGGAGACCATAACGGATCATGAAATCTTCATTATGAATTACCGGGATGCATTCTTAAGTTATTCCGGACTGGAGATCAAGGAAGACTTCGAACGGATAAGATCAAAAATTAAACCCGACATCATCTTCACCCATTGCCGGAATGACCGGCATCAGGATCACCGGCTATTGTCAGACCTCACCTGGAATACTTTCCGGAATCACCTGATCCTGGAGTATGAAATACCAAAATACGATGGCGATCTGGGACACCCCAACGCTTTCGTCGCTATAAAACGGGAGACCGCCGAGCAAAAAATCTCGCTATTGATGGAGTGTTTTATCAGTCAGACCGGTAAGCACTGGTTTGATGAAGAAACCTTTAAATCGCTGATGCGAATCAGAGGATTGGAATGCGGAAGTCCTACCCGTTACGCTGAATCTTTTTATATAAGAAAATGTCTGATTTAAGCTGATGGCCAGTAGAAGACCCTTCATCGGAGAACTCGCCAGATCCAATGATTTAAGAGCGCGATTTCACGCAGCAATTCCCGGAGGTAGTCATACCTATGCCAAGGGCGATGACCAGTTTCCGGAGCACTACCTTCCAATTATGGACAGAGGGGAAGGATGCTTTGCCTGGGATGTTGACGGAAATCGCTATATCGAGTACGGCATGGGTCTTCGTTCGGTAACTCTGGGGCATGCTTTCAAACCAGTGGTGGAAGCGGCTTGCCGGCAGATGAAGCTGGGCTCTAACTTTACCAGACCGGCTTTGATTGAGCTTGAGGCGGCCGAAACTTTCCTGGAGATTGTACCAGGTGCCGAAATGGTTAAATTCGGAAAGAACGGATCGGATGCTACCACTGCCGCCCTGAAACTGGCCCGGGCCTATACTGGCCGTGATATGGTGGCAATCTGCCAGGATCATCCTTTTTTTTCCATCGATGACTGGTTTATTGGCGCTACCTGCATTAATCGCGGCATCCCTGAATCGATCCGGTCTCTGACGGCGACATTTAAATATAACGATCTGCAAAGCCTGGAAAACCTGTTTGAGCGGTACCCCGGCCGGATAGCGTGTATTTTTCTGGAACCCGAAAAGAACGATCCTCCACACGACGGTTATCTGCATAAAGCGCAGGAATTGTGTCACCGGCATGGAGCCCTGTTTGTTCTGGATGAAATGATAACGGGTTTCCGGTGGCATCTCGGTGGAGCCCAGACGCAATACCGGGTGATACCGGACCTTTCTACTTTTGGAAAAGCGATGGGCAATGGATTTGCCATTTCAGCGCTGGCGGGCAGGAAGGAGTTTATGCAACTGGGCGGATTGGAGCACCGGGATGAACGGGTATTCCTCCTGTCGACAACCCACGGAGCCGAGACCCATGCTCTGGCAGCATTTCTTGCCATAGTGAAAACCTACAGGGAAGACGGGGTGATCAATTGTCTGAGACAACAGGGCGAGCGGCTCCGGTCAGGGCTGGAAGCAAGTATTGCCAGCCACCACCTGAGTGAATTCATCAGCATTCCCGGACATCCGGCTTGTCTGGTGTGTGCTACCTCCGATCATCAGGGGCCTGGCTCCCAGCCATTCCGTACGCTTTTATTGCAGGAGATTATTCGCCGGGGGATTCTGGCTCCCAACCTGGTGATCAGTTACGCACATGGTGATGAAGAGGTAGATCATACGGTTGAGGTATTTGATGCTGCTTTTGCTGTGTACCGGAAAGCACTGGATGAGGGAGTAGAGAAATATCTCAGGGGAAGAAGTGTTCAGCCGGTATATCGCAAGTGGAACTATGCAGAAGATATCCAGTGAATCCGGTCAGTCAACCGGGCAGGCTGTTTACGACCTGGTAAGCAGGCTTTTTCCAATTTGCCGGAGTATTACCGGAAATGGCGTCCGTGAGTCTTTAAAGATTCTGGGTGACCATATTCCATTGCAAATACGGGAGGTGGCAACCGGGACAGCAGTCTTTGATTGGACGATACCCCGTGAGTGGAATATTCGCGAAGCCTGGATCAGGGACAGCCGGGGAAATACCGTGGTTGATTTCAAAGACAACAATCTGCACATCCTTAATTACAGTGTGCCATTCCAGGGAAAACTAAATCTCCCGGAGCTTAAAAAGCATCTCTATACGATTCCCGAAAAACCGGATCTGATCCCTTACCGTACCTCTTATTATCAGGAAAACTGGGGGTTTTGTCTGAGTCATAGTCAGCTGCTGTCACTCCGGGAGGATATGTACGAGGTATACGTCGATGCTTCCCTGCAAGACGGTTATCTGACCTACGGTGAATTGCTAATTCCAGGAGCCCGGAATGATGAGTTTCTTCTGTCGGCTCATATCTGTCATCCATCACTGGCCAATGATAATTTATCCGGCGTGGCACTGCTGACCTTTCTCGCACGGGAATTGATGAGCAGCAATAATCAATATTCCTATCGCTTTCTTTTCATACCAGGAACGATTGGATCGATCTGCTGGCTGGCTCAGAATGAACCGCATCTGAGCCGGATCAAGGGTGGACTGGTCGCCTCATTACTCGGTGACAGTGCAGCCTTTCATTACAAGAAGAGTCGTGACGGCTTTACTGTACTCGATCAATTGGTACAGTTTGTACTGGCAGAGTCCGGGTATCCCTTTGAGATTCTTGATTTTTCCCCCTATGGATACGATGAGCGTCAGTTTTGTTCTCCCGGTATTAATCTTCCGGTAGGTAGTCTGACCCGTTCGACATACGGCTACTATGAGTACCATACTTCGGCCGATAACCTGGATTTTATCTCTGCTGCTGAATTACAGCGATCCTATGAGGTCTATCGCCGGTTGATCGATATCTGGGATAAGAATCTGGTCTACTTAAATCTCAGTCCGAAAGGTGAACCTCAGCTCGGGAAACGCGGTCTCTATCAGGCCATCGGAGGGGAGAGCGACCGCGACCAATTGCAGATGGCCATGTTGTGGGTCCTGAATTTGTCTGACGGACAGCACAGCCTTCTGGACATCACCACTAGATCGAAGCTTCCATTTCCACTCATCGTCAAAGTGACAGAATTGCTGGAATCAAGGGGTTTACTTAAGAGAATACATCACCATCCCACCCTCGGTAACCTGATTTCGGGCAAAGAATAAAATTGAACATAGACGATCGATTATCACCAGAAAACTGAGATCAGGATAACTTGGTCTTAACGACACGAGGGATAATCCTAAATTTTATCCCGTTTTCCCGGCATCTGGTTCCTTCGTATAAGTTATTACTTTTGCTGAACCATGAGTATTCCCGACAATCAGATACTGATCAAACAGTTGGCAAATGGAGACCAGAAGGCCATGCGGGATATTTTTCAGCGTTTCTTTCCCCTGGTTTATCAGAAGATCTACCGGGTCATCCGTCAAAAGGAGTTGAGTGAAGATCTGGCGCAGGAGGTGTTTCTCAAGCTTTGGCGGAAACGGCAGGATGTCATGATCAGTCAATCCCTGGAGGGATATCTGGCGACAATGGCCTATCATGAGGCTCTTGGTCATTTACGCAGAAAAGTTCCGGAACGTCAGTTGGTACAGACCGAACTGATAGCGGAAGAGGTTGCTTCTGATGGGCATCTCGAAATCGAAGGGCAGGATCTTCAGGAGCGCATCGATGGAGTGATCAATACGCTGCCGCCAAGATGCAGGAGCGTATTTGTGCTCAGCCGCTTTGAGGGTAAAAGCTATAAAGAGATTGGGGAATTGATGGATATTTCCGTAAAGACCGTAGAGAATCAGATGATCAAGGCACTTAGTACGCTCAGATCCTCTCTCAAGGATCTGCTGACGGCCGGGATCATCTGGATTTCAATGCAAGGGTAATCAGCAACTAATGAAAGAAAAAATATTTTTTCAAAGAATAGGGGTATTGGCTACGATCGGGCATCCTGTTAATTGTACGAGATGAAAGAGCAGGAATTTCAGATAGAGGTGATCAGATACCTGGCTGGCGAGCTGTCGGCAGGAGAATCGGAACGTTTACTGGAATACCTCAGTACCAGTGCCGAAGGGCAAAAGTTCTTTGAAGAATACAAACAGATTTGGGTACAAGCGGGAATGGAGGGGGAGATACCCCTGGTATCGGTAGAAGACCAGTGGCAAAGATTTGCCCGGACAGCTTTCGGGCAATCCGAAAAACCGGCAATAATTCCCCTTTGGTTTCGCCCCTTCTTCCGGATTGCAGCAGGCGTAGCTATTCTGGCCACCAGCCTGATCGCCTGGAGCCTGTTGACCACCGGCCACCGGACAGATAGGGAGGTGCTGTTGACAAGTGCTGTAGAAGTCCTGGAGCATACCTTGCCTGATGGCTCGACGCTCTGGCTGGACAAAGAAAGCACGATTGAATACCAGGAGTCGTTTGAACCCCGTACTGTCCGGTTGCAGGGCCAGGCATTGTTTGAAGTAAAACATCTGGATACAGAGCATCCTTTTACAGTGGAGAGCGGAGCGACTAAAACCACGGTATTAGGTACTGTCTTTCTGGTGAAGTCCGTAACCGGAAGTCCATCGGTAACCGTCTATGTGGAGGAAGGAAAGGTTTCCTTTGAAAATGCGGCAGGAACAGCGATGCAGATTCTATCAGCAGGGGAGCAGGCTCAGTATGATCTCGGGAATCAACAGATCCAGAAATCTTCTGAATTAGATCAAAACCTGTTGAGCTGGAAGACTGGCGCATTCAGTTTTGAAGACACTCCACTGGCAGAAATTTTACCGCAGCTTGAACAGTATTATGGAGTTCGTTTCAAGATTATTAACCCGGGATTGCTTAGTTGCACCTATCATTCGGATTTTGCCAATATGGCTTTGGATGAAATGCTCGACGAGTTAAGTTTTGGTTTGAATCTCCGCATTCATAAAAACGACTCCGGGATCTATGAAGTTGATGGAACGCCCTGCCAATGAAAGCAGTAATAACGGTCATCTTGCTTTTCTTTTATGTGAACGGTTTATTGAGCCAGGACAGCAGGTTTAAAGTAGAAGAAGCGCTTGTCAACATTGAAGATCACTACCAGGTAAGGTTTTCGTATAGCAAAGATATTGTGCCTTACGAGGAGGAAGTGGTCCTGGCCTTTGACCGGAAGTCATTGGTGGAGGTGTTGGAAGACCTGGGAGCCCAGACCGGTATAATCTACCGGCAGAGAGGAACCCGGGTAGTGCTCAATTATGATCCGCAACGCAAAGAAAGACTGGAGCAAAGCACGGGAATTGAGCCTTCGGCTGAACACCCGGAGACCGGGGCAGATCTGCCAATTGAAAATCCGGAATCCTCTGCTGATTATGCCCTGGAGATTGAACCCGAAGAACGGAATCGGATCGACAGTCTTTCCAGGCTTCAGGTGGGTGACCGGAGCGCCCTGGTTAGCTATCCAGAGAGGCGTTATGAAGCAAAGGGTCTGACCTTAAACGAAGGGGAAGTTCAATGGGCTCGGGTCTCCATGGTTCCGACCGGACTGGACCGTAAAACGGAAAAGATCAATCATTTTTCGTTCAATGTGCTGGCCGGATATACGGGAGGCCTCCGCGGGTTTGAATTGGGAGGCCTTGTGAATGCGGCGAAACGGGATGTAAAAGGCTTTCAACTGGCCGGGTTTGGAAATTATACCGGTGGAAATACCGAGGGAGTCCAGTTGGCTGGCTTCGGAAATTTCAATCAGGGCATTATACGGGGTCTGCAGATTGGTGGATTTTCCAACATCAACGTTCAGGCAGATGCCGTGCAGATCGCCGGTGCCTTCAATTTAAACCGGCGTATCAGCCGGGGGTACCAGGTGGCAGGATTATTTAACGCAGGAAGGAATGTAACCGGAGGCCAGATCGCGGGTTTTTTCAACCTCTCCCTGGGTTCCGTCTACTTCCAGACATCCGGGTTTTGCAATGTTGCCGAAAATACAGATATCCAGATTGCCGGCATCGTTAATGTTGCAAAACAAGTGGATGTGTTGCAACTGGGACTGATCAATATAGCCGATTCAGTAGGTGGTGTCTCTTTTGGATTGCTAAATCTGATTAAAAAGGGATATAATAAAATTGAACTGTCTGCCGGTGATGCGCTGTATGGAAATTTTGCCTTTAAATTGGGTACCCGTCGATTTTACAATATTTTTCAGGTGGGATCCAATTTTAAAAGAAATATACAGGGTACCGGGTTGATCTGGTCTTATGGATATGGATTTGGATTTTTTCAGAAGATGACCCGGGATGTCAAATTTAATCCGGAAATATTGGTGAGCAATGTTCAGGAAAAAAGGATTATTAAACCCGATTTAAACTTACTGGCGCAGGTGAAGTTCCTGTTTCATTTCACAGAGGGAAATCCTTTTGAAATATTTGCCGGTCCCAGTTTCAATCTGATGATTTCCCGCATTACCCTTGAAAATGGGATCCTCGTGGGATCAGGTATTCCCCGTTTAACGCTGTATGAAAGGGATTTTCTGAACCTGGCAGAACCCTTCAATACCAAATGGTGGATCGGATTTAATGCCGGTATCCGCATTTAGCCGAAAGCTCTCTCTCGATACATTTAAAATAAACATTTCGACAGATGACACCCTCAGTCATCCCGGAAGAAAAATGTCCGGATTACTATAAGGGGAGTCATTAAATCATTAATTAACAAGGCATGCTGAGAAATCAGGTTCATGCCGGCAGTAATAAAATGAATAACTAAAGATCAAAACTTAATAAACTATGAAAAGAGTCTTTTTTTTCTTCGCATTGTTTAGTACAGTCAGCATGGCTGTTGCTCAACATGAAACCCTTTTTTCCCGTGCCAGGGTGATCGGTGGATTTGGTGGTCCGTTGCTGGAATTTGGAAATATCAAAGGGGACTATACCCCATCGGTTGGTGGTGGAGGTGGACTGATCATTGATAATTTTTTCATTGGTGCCTATGGTGTTGGCAGTCTGGACCATCTTCAGTATAACATTGATAATGATGATTTCAGGATGGACCTGGCACATGGAGGATTATGGTTGGGTTATACTCCGGCGACCTTTAAGATAATTCACCCCTATACCAGTGCCAGGATTGGATGGGGGTTTGCAGAAATCCGGGATGATCCATTTAAGATCAATTCGAACGGTGATGCAATTTTTGTATTTACACCCGAATTGGGCGTGGAGCTTAACCTGACCCGTTTTTTCCGGATGAGTGCCTCGGCGGGTTACCGGTTGGTATCCGATGTCGATCAGCTTGATAATTTATCCAACAAGGATTTCAGGAGTTTCACCGGCCAGCTAACTTTCCGCTTTGGCTGGTTTGGTAACGGAAACTCCACGGGTAAAGATATGGACATCGACTAGACTATAATTTAAATTGGTTGAAACATCCTCATTAGGTAAAACAGATTAAAATTATAACTATGAAAACTTTAAAATATTTACCGATCAGTTTGATTTTTCTCTTCAGCTGGCAATCGTGTGTGCTGGACGATGCATTTGATTGTGAGCATGGCCGGGGGGAAGTCATTGAAGAAACCTTTGATATTGATGATGTGCATACGATCAGTCTTCGGCTCGATGCTACTGTCTATTTGACGCAGGGGGATCAGCGGGAAGTACGGATTCTGGCACAGCCGAATATCATCGATGAGATAGATTTCAGGGTGAGAAACAACCGGTTGGTGATTGACAATGACCGTTGCCTCCGAAATTATGAACCTATAGAAATTTACATTACAATCCCTCAGATTCGGGAATTGAACATTTCGGGATCTGGTGGTATTATCTCGGAAAACCAGTTGATCGTCGACGATCTTCAGCTGAACATCTCAGGCTCGGGGAGTATGGATCTTGATATCGACGGAGACGATGTTGAAGCCCGGCTTTCCGGTTCGGGTGATCTGCATCTTGAGGGCACTATTGATGAAATAGACTATCTGGTCTCGGGCTCAGGTAACCTGCACGGATTCGATCTGGAAACCCGGAGTGCCGATATTACAATTAGTGGGAGTGGCAACGTCGAGCTCACCGTCCTTGACAGACTGGATGTACATATCAGTGGAAGTGGCGATGTCTACTACCGGGGCAATCCGTCGATTGACAGCCGGATCTCTGGATCGGGAAAGATCATCGATGCCAACTGATGACTGTAAGTAACGGACGGCCTGAATAAAATAAGCCCGCCCGGGTTCCGGGTCAGGATTGGTTTAAAGATAGAAACCTCTCTTTCCAATGGTGTCTTCACGCTGGAAGAGAGGTTTTCTTATGAACTGCAAGGCGGATTACCGGTTTTTTGATCTGCCGGGGGGATGAAACTAATTTTGCCGCTTAAGCGTCAATAATAATACTAAAGGTAGAATCTGAGGTTTGCGCAGAAAGGCTTCAAACAGATCAGAATGCCAGTTTGGTGTTCGAATAGTAGATCCAGGCCCAAAGGATGATGAAGAGGACAATGAAAAGGATGAAATACAATAGGCAGTAACCCTTTCCGCCTTCATTTTCGATCTGATCCATGTAGCAAAATTTTGACTGCTTGCGAGAAATTTTTGCAAAGAAACAGGAAATATTCAGAACTTCAAAAGGGTTATCCTAAAGTATTGCAGAAAGGTCGAAAATGACTCATATTAAATAAATTTTTAATATGAAAAATTGTTGTAAACTTGCATTGGCATAGTTTATGAATGCAAACTAATGTAAACTCAAAATTGTTCTCAAATAAGGAAAGACATTACCCATGCTTAAACAGAGTCTAAGCCAGAAGATGCTTCAAAAGCTGAGTCCTCAGCAGATTCAGCTAATGAAGTTATTGCAGATTCCTACGGCCACACTGGAACAACGAATCAAGGAAGAACTCGAAGCAAATCCGGCCCTGGAAGAAGGTGAAGAATTTGAAACCGATGAGTTTGGAGACCCTTCGGTGCCGGAAGATGGTGAGGAAAGAGAGGGGGACTCTGAAGATTTTGAACTGGAAGAGTATCTGACCGAATACATCGAAGACGATCCGGGCACATATAAGCTGCGGTCAGATTATGGTGCACCGGAAGATGAAAAGACGATGCCCATTGCTGTTGAAGACACCTTTCATGATTTCCTTGAAAGTCAGTTGGGGATGCTGCAACAGGGTGATGGTGAAGACTTCCAGATTGCCCTGCAGATTATCGGAAGTATTGACGAAGACGGGTACCTTCGAAGAGATCCGGCCGCGATTCTGGATGACTTGTTGTTTGCCCAGAATATTGTGACGACCGAAAAGAGGGTTTTGGAGATCCTGAAGCAGATTCAGGAATTTGATCCACCCGGCATTGGAGCCCGGGATCTTCGCGAATGCCTTCTCATTCAACTCAAACATAAGTTTCGCAACGCCAATGGACACCGGAAACTGCTGGAGAATGCCTATAAGATCATCGACCAGTACTTTGAGGAGTTTACCAAGAAACACTATACCAAATTAAAGAAACATCTGGGCATCAGCGAGAGTGAGCTCAAGGAAGTCATTGATGAGATCCTGAAGCTCAACCCCAAACCAGCCAGCGGCTACTCGGTCCAAAACCAAAAGACGAATGCATACATCATTCCCGATTTTATCATCGTCAACCGCGATGGCGAACTGGAACTGACGTTGAATTCACGCAATGCCCCAGACCTCCGCATCAACGATCATTATAAGGATATGCTGCACAGTTACCGGGTAAACAAGGAACACAAGCGTACCACCCGTGAGGACAAGCAGGCTATTATTTTTATCAAGCAGAAAATTGATTCGGCCAAATGGTTTATCGATGCCATCCGGAAAAGGCAGCATACGATGTACAAGACGATGTATGCCATTCTGCAGTTTCAATACGATTATTTCCGAACGGGTGACGAGCGTCGGCTCAAGCCCATGATTCTAAAGGATATTGCCGATCTGACGGGCCTGGATATCTCTACGGTATCCAGGGTAGCCAACAGCAAATTTGTCCAGACTGAGTTTGGTACCCGGAGGCTGAAGGAATTTTTCAGTGAGTCCCTTCAAACGCAGGATGGCGATGAGGTTTCGACCCTCGAAGTAAAAAATATTTTAACAGACATCATCAGTGGGGAGAGCAAGAAGAAGCCCTATTCGGATGAGAAGCTCAAGGATATGCTGATGAAAAGAGGATACAACATTGCCCGTAGAACGGTAGCAAAATACCGGGAACAACTCAATATCCCGGTGGCAAGACTCCGTAAGGCTCTCTGACGGACTGCCTGATATTCCAAAACGGATTCAAACCTGGCGTCATTCCGGTGATTGCCCTCCCGGCTTGACTTTTCAAAATCTCGCCCCCAATACGAACCAATTTGGTTTCCAGACTGTTTGCATACTTGGTTCATTGATGAGGCTGATACTTACCAGATGGTTTTTTTCAGGAATCGCTGCTAGAAGTCTCAAATAATCATACCTTTGCCCCGCTAAAAATATTTCTTAACCTAACCCGTAATAGTCGGGTACAAATGGATGCTTGATTTTCAATATGTTAGATGAAAAAGATCAAGTAGATGATGCTATCGATCCGATAGAAGATGACGATCCGATAGAAGAAACCATCGAAACCGAAGAATCAGAAGAGGAAACCGAAACGGAAGAAACGATTGGTGATGACGATGTTGATGAGGTAGATCTTGTCGAGGAAATTGAAGTCGGTGGAGCTCATGACGACTTTGACTGGTCGATCGGAAAGAAAAACACCTTAAGTTATACCCAGCAGGAAGTTGCTGATTATCTGAAGGATTACGAAAAATCCCTTTCATCAATCAATGAAAATGAGATTGTCAAAGGGGTAGTGACCGCTATCAATAACGGAGATGTCGTTTTGGACATTAACTACAAATCAGATGGTCTGGTATCCTTGTCAGAATTCAGGGACAATCCCGATCTGAAGATTGGTGATGCGGTCGATGTTTATGTCGAACATCAGGAAGATGAGCGGGGTCAGCTGATTCTTTCCCGGCGCAAAGCAAAGTTGCTGAAGGCCTGGGAAAATATTGTAGACAGCTACAAGAATGGTACCATCATCAAAGGAAGTATTATCAGCAAGACCAAAGGAGGTCTTATCGTCGACTGCGCTGGTCTGGAGACCTTTTTACCGGGCTCGCAAATTGATATCAAGCCGGTTATTGACTATGATTCCTATGTTGGTAAGACGATGGAGTTTAAAGTCGTCAAAATAAACGAGGCCATCAAAAATGCTGTCGTTTCACACAAGGCATTGATTGAAAGCGATCTTGCGGATCAAAGGGATACGATTATTTCCGGACTGGAGAAAGGTCAGGTACTGGAAGGCGTGGTCAAGAATATCACGGATTTTGGAGCCTTTATGGATCTGGGGGGTATAGATGGACTGCTGTACATCACCGATATCTCCTGGGGCCGGATCAATCATCCAAATGAAGTACTTTCATTGAACGAAAAGTTGAATGTTGTTGTTCTTGACTTTGACGAGAACAAAAAGCGGATCTCTCTGGGTCTGAAACAGCTTCAGCCTCATCCCTGGGATGTCCTGGAAAATGACATTGTAGAGGGATCCACCGTCAGGGGAAAGATTGTGAATATCGAGGACTATGGGGCCTTTCTCGAGATCACTCCGGGAGTCGAGGGTCTTATACACGTATCGGAAGTTTCGTGGAGTAATCAACCGGTCAATGCCCGTGAGTTTTTTGAACTGGGGCAGGAATACGAGGCTAAGGTTGTGACCATCAGCCGGGATGAACGCAAGATGTCCCTGAGTCTGAAGCAGTTGACACAAGACCCGTGGGAAGAGATCGAAAAACAATTTCCGGTTGACAGCCGTCATAAGGGAGTCGTAAAGAATCTGACGCCATACGGGGTCTTTGTAGAGCTGGAAGATGGAATCGGAGGAATGGTTCATATTTCGGATTTATCCTGGACCAAGCGATATGCGCATCCATCGGAGTTTGTCAAGGTGGGCGACGAAATAGAAGTGGTGATTCTGGAGATCGACAAGGATAACCGTAAACTTTCGCTTGGCCACAAACAGATAGAAGAAAACCCGTGGGATACTTTTGAACAGGTGTTTCCGGTAGGATCCTATCACGAGGCCACGGTCATCAAAAAGGAGGAACGGGGTGCCATTGTGCAATTGCCTTACGGACTGGAGGCATACGCACCGATCAAGCACATCCGGAAAGAGGATGGCAAACAGGCCGAGGTGGATGAAACGCTGACGGTGAAGGTGATCGAGTTTAACCGTGACGACAAGCGAATTATGGTATCGCATTTAAGGTACCTGGAAGATATTCAACGTGAGGCCGAAGATCAGATCAAACGGGCTAAGGAAGGGGAAGAAGAACAAACCAGGAAGGTGGTACGAAAGCAGCAGTCGAAGATTGAAAAGACCACATTGGGAGATTTGGATGCCCTGAGCCAGTTGAAGGAGCAGTTTAGTGAAGGTAAAGGCGCTTCGAAGGAAGCGAACGAGGAAGAAGAAAAATAATTGGTGGAGAGGTTGACTATCTGGGAGATATTCCCGATCTTGTAAGGCCAACCATTTCTCTCAGAAAAAAAATTGATTTTTTTGCAGATTAGTTTTGGATTGTAAAAACATCCATTATATTTGCAGCCGCTTTGGGGGCAGGGGATAAGACAACGAGGAGAAAGAGACCCAAAGAGATCCTAAAACAGATGAGATTTAGGTAAAAAATTGAAAGGTCATTTTGTAAGAAATGACCGTTGGTAGAATCACGATTGAGTGATCGAATACTGACAAAAAGTTCATTGACACGAATGGGTAAGGTAGCGAATAAATAATTGAATGAGCGAGGCGGACAGAAAAGTACCGGATCGACTGAAGTTGATCTAAGGTACGTCAAATCAAGATTAGTAAGATTTTTACTATGGAGAGTTTGATCCTGGCTCAGGATGAACGCTAGCGGCAGGCTTAATACATGCAA
>CAYRYD010000009.1:0-50271 GCA_964428345.1 uncultured Saprospiraceae bacterium
CCCAGCAGATCCGTCTGTGGGTGATCGATGAGAAAGGTTCGTTTGATTACTGTGATGTGATCCTGGTCGTTCAGAACAATATGGGTGGTTGTGGTGATTTCTCCTCAACCAACGGTTCGATCACCGGAAGCGTCAAGAACGAACTTCAGCAAACGATCAAGGACGTACAGGTCAGGGCACAGCTACAAGATGGTAAGGTACTCGAGTATCTGACCACGGCTTCGGGAGCTTATGCGTTTGCTACCAGCCTCGGACAAGATGTGAAGATTACCCCGGTTAAGAATGTTGATCCGATGAACGGAATCTCTACCCTTGACCTGGTTAAAATTCAAAAACACATTCTGGCCAAAGAGAAGCTGGAGAATGAGTACCGTGAAATCGCTGCTGACGTTAACAACGATGGTCGCATCTCTACTCTTGACCTGGTTCAGTTGAGAAAACTGATCCTTGGCAAGACCGATGCCTTCCAGGATAATAATTCGTGGAGGTTCTTTGAGAAGTCTACCAATAAGGAAAGCTACTCGATCAACTCTGTCAGTAATGCAATGCAATTACATTGGATGGGTGTTAAGGTAGGAGATGTTAATCTGGATGCAGACAGTAAGCGTTCTGCAGGAAGGAGTGCAAACCACCTGGTATTCAACGTCGAAGATGTAGCGTTGACAACAGGCAATCAGTATGCCGTTAACTTCAGGGCCGGTAGTTTTGATGATATCACCGGATACCAGTTTACCTTACAGTTTGATCCGGCTACGGTAAGAGTTGCGAATATTATTCCGGGTGAAGCCATCAATCTTACCGATGAGCACTTCGCCAGCAACAAGGCCGAGCGTGGTATCATAACCAGTAGCTGGAATGCCAGTGAAGGAACCAGTGTGAAAGAAGGCGAAGTATTGTTTACCCTGATCGTAGAGGCCGTTGGAACTGCTCAGTTGAGTGATGCCATCGCTATTACATCCAGTGTAACCAAAGCTGAGGCTTACAACAGTGAAGATAAGGTTTCGAATGTTGCGCTTAACTTCCAGAATCTGCAAGTATCGGAAGATGCGTTTGCACTGTTCCAGAATAGTCCAAACCCATTTACCGAAGTGACAAATATCGGATTTAATTTACCGAAGGCTGATTTTGCCAAGATTACCGTGTACGATATGACTGGTAAGGTCATTCATGTAGTATCAGGTGATTTTGCCAAAGGTTACAATTCGGTTCAAATTAAGAAGTCAGATATTTCCGTCAACGGACTACTGTACTATCAATTGGATACGGAAGCATTTACTGCTACGAAGAAGATGATACACATTAGATAATATGTCTGAAGCATGAGTGGTGATTGGCCATCCCGTCGTAGACGGGATGGCTTTTTTATTAGATGGTGGTAGCGTGTAATCCCACATCAATATAATCCTGTTGCGTAAGAAATTAGTTTCTAGCAACTTATTTCTAAGTAAAAGAAATATCTGATTTTTCATTTTTAATATTACCCGCGATTACCGGCTTTCGTTTATATTCGCCTCTGTTTCAGAAGTGCTCAAATTAATACACTCAATTTTTTCCAAATCCGTTTTTTTGATCGCTTTTTAATGGCATTTTTTCAGCCGGCGGTGGCCAGGATGATCGGGCAATCTTAATTTGTCATATGCAGATATTAGACTACCGAAATTTCCGTAAGGCTGAACTTTACCTTGAACTGGGACCCTGCAGAATTGATAACCATACCTAAGTAATTGCCGTAGTATGAAAAGAATATTGACAGGGTCATGTATCCGGTATCGCTATACTCTGGATTTTACCAAGTATGCCGGGTTATTTACATCCAGTAATGAGCACAGTAGTAGGGATTTTATGGATTAATTACCGTAGGATAATGACTCCTCATATTTTCTCTCTGGTTGATTTATCATTCCGTCTAACATCTACTCCAAAGCATTTTTCTGAATCGTGTGAATAGGAAAAGACATCTATCCGGTATATTTTATTTCGTAATTTTTAGATTATTTCCGGATTTCCGGGTGAGACGCACACTGAAGGTAACGTTATCACCGATTGCTCAACCTCTTGTATAAATAGGAAACCTGTGTTTGCCAGATGTTGTGTGTTTTCTCTGCTTAAATTACCAGTGGGTGACAGGTTGATTTTGATCGATGTCACCCACTCTTTTTGTCAATTTGTAGGGGCGAATTCATTCGCCCATGGACAAGGGTTTACAGAGTTAAGGCGATTCTCATGATCATTTGGAGGGGCGAATTCATTCGCCCGTGAACCCAGATCCTCATACTGCGCCGGTTGAAATCGCCACCAGTGCAAATACCGTGATTTATTGACTCCAATAATAGGGACGAATTTGATACCCCTATGCCAAGATCCTACTACTACGGCGATTGGAATCGCTGCTCCTTTACATAAAAAAGCCCATGCATAAAAAATGCATGGGCTTTAAATTGATATTTTGAGAAACTACTACATCATGCCTCCCATTCCTCCTCCCGGATGCATATGGGCTCCGGCTCCGGCACCTTTGTCTTCTTCCTTCTTATCATTGACAACACAAGCCGTTGTCAGGATCATACCGGCAATGGATCCGGCATTTTCCAAAGCGATGCGGGTTACTTTCGTCGGATCGATAACACCGGCTTTCTTCAGATCTTCAAACACACCTGTTCGGGCATTAAATCCGAAAGCTGATTTGCCATCCAGTACTTTCTGCAGTACAACCGAACCTTCAATACCTGTGTTGTCGGCAATGACTCGTAATGGCGCCTCCAGTGCTTTACGTACGATGCTGATACCGATGTTTTCATCTTCATTGACACCTTTCAGGCTGTCCAGTGATGAAATAGCCCGGACCAACGCCACGCCTCCACCAGCAACGATTCCTTCCTCGACGGCGGCGCGGGTTGCATGCAGGGCATCATCGACCCGGTCTTTCTTTTCTTTCATCTCCACTTCAGTGGCAGCACCGACATAAAGTACAGCGACACCACCAGCCAATTTGGCCAATCGCTCCTGTAATTTTTCCTTGTCATAATCGGAAGTAGTGACTTCAATCTGCTGTTTGATCTGATTGATCCTTGCCTTGATCTGATTGGGATCTCCACCGCCATTGACAATGGTGGTATTGTCTTTGTCTACTGTGATTTTTTCAGCGGTACCCAAATGTTCCAGATCGGCATTTTCCAGTTTATAACCTTTTTCTTCGGAAATAACCGTACCACCTGTCAAAATCGCAATGTCTTCCAGCATGGCTTTTCGGCGATCACCAAAACCGGGGGCTTTCACGGCAACAACCTTCAACTGAGCCCTCAGGCGGTTGACAACCAGAACTCCGAGGGCCTGGCTCTCTATGTCTTCAGCAATGATCAAAAGAGGACGGCCTGACTGAATGGCTTTTTCCAGAATCGGTACGATATCCTGCATGTTGGAAATCTTCTTGTCATGAATCAGCACCAGGGCGTTCTCATATTCGGTGGTCATACTTTCTGCATCGGTAATAAAGTAGGGTGAAAGATATCCTCGGTCAAACTGCATGCCCAGTACTTCGTCGACATAGGTGTCGGTTCCTTTCGCTTCTTCTACCGTGATGACACCGTCTTTGGATACCCGTTTCATGGCATCGGCAATCAGGCTTCCGATTTCTTCATCATTGTTGGCAGAAATGGATCCAACCTGTTTGATCTTTTCAAAATCATCACCGATCACTTCCGATTGACCGGCGAGATTTTCGATGACCGATTTAACGGCTTTGTCGATTCCTCTTTTCAAGTCCATCGGATTGGCTCCGGCAGTTACGTTTTTCATTCCTGCCGAGATCATAGCCTGAGCCAGCACTGTGGCAGTGGTAGTACCATCACCGGCAGCATCGGAGGTCTTGGATGCTACTTCCTTCACCATCTGTGCACCCATATTTTCAATGGGTTCATCCAATTCAATTTCTTTGGCAACGGTCACTCCGTCTTTGGTGATGGTCGGAGCTCCAAATGATTTCTGAAGTACTACATTCCGGCCCTTGGGTCCGAGAGTAACTTTTACTGCATTCGCAAGGGCATCAACACCTGCTTTTAATTTGGCCCGTGCATCCATATCGAAGCTAATTTCTTTAGCCATTGTATTTCAAGAATTTTAAAAATTTAAGTAATAATGTTTCATTGAGTGGTTTAACGACAGATCGTCCAACCAGGATCACTTGTCGAGTATCACCAGGATGTCATCTTCTCTCATGATCAGATAGTCTGTACCTTCATAGTTGAGTTCCTGGCCTGAATATTTACCGTAAAGTACGATGTCACCGACAGCAACAGTCATCAGGTTACCATCCTTACCCGGACCAACAGCTATCACCTCACCTCGCTGAGGTTTTTCTTTTGCCGTATCCGGAATGATGATCCCTCCCATGGTTTTTTCTTCAGCCGGAGCAGGTTTTACCACTACTCGATCATTAATTGGCTTCATCATATCTAATAAACTTTAATTTAGAATGTTAGGAAAAAGGTTTTAATACGACTTCCATTCCACACTTCTCATGCCATTCATGTTTTTCTGTCATAATTGCAGGAAGGTGGTTTCATTCGGAGTCTGGTTTATCTCAGTACCAGTCAAGGTTGGCAGACTCTTGACATTTTGGCAAGCTATCAAGCAAATAAAAAACCTGGAAGGATGAGCTTCCAGGTTTCTCTATACGGTGTTTCCCGGTTTTTACTGAGTCAACAGCTCCTCCGTACCGGTGCCCCCGGGATTTACGATCAGTGTCGTTATGATGCAAAGCACAAACAATGCAATCGCAAGTCCCCAGGTTATCTTTTCTATAAAATCAGTCGATTTGGCAGCACCAAACATCTGATTGGCGCTCTGGCCTCCAAAAGTTGAGTCAACCCCTCCTCCCTTCGGATTTTGTATTAATACAGCTGCCATCAGCAAAATGCTGACAATAGCGATAAGAAAAGTCATAAATGTTACCATGCGCCTATTTTTTTTGCTCGAGAGCTTTAATTTTTTGTGCAAAGAAAACACTTTTTTCAGGAATAGTCAAACGCAACTTTTCATACATCTCAATGGCCCTCTCGGTATGCCCCTGACTGGCCAGGAGATCAGCCAGAGATTCCGATACGAGGGTTTCGTCCGGAAGAAGACTTTCCATTTTCCAGGATTTCTTCTTTTTTTTCTTCTTTTTTTTCTTCTTTTCGGCCTTTTCAGGCTTTCGCTCTTCAGCCCTTTCCAATAACTGACGGCGCCTCCGGGATTCCAGATCTTCATAACCTGGTCCTTCGGTAGTTTCCAGACGTTGTAACCAACGCAGGAATGGTGTACGGTGTTCTTCTTCTGGCGGTTCTCCGGAAATTACCCTTTCCGGTTCACCACTATCAGCCGTTGTCCTTTCATCCGGCTCACCAGGGACATTTTCGTCTGACCCAATGGTCTCCATCTCCTCCTCTTCTTCTTCCAGGTGTTCTTCCGGCAAAGGAACCTCAACGCCTGGTTGCCGTTCTTCTTCTTCTTCTTCTTCTTCTTCCTTTGGCAGAATTTCCGGAGTGACAGGTACCTCTACTTCTCCCGGGTACACATCACCTGTTTCCGGTATGGCGGGTTCACCGGCGGGAGTCTCTTCCTCCACTGGTTCTTGCGGCAATTCTTCTGCTGCCGGTCCTTCCTCAACAATGGTACCTTCCGGTTTCGTCAGATCACCGGATCCGGAAATCGTCACAGTGATTTCTTTTTCGCTCAAGCCTTCCTTTGGTATAGTGACCTTTTCTACCCAGATTTCTTCCCCGGTCAGATCGGGTGGTTCGAGCGTGTCGTAGTCCGGACTTTCGGCAAAATCCAGTTCGTCCAATACCGGCAGTTCTTCTGTTCCCGTGACAATGTGCTCGTCTTTTTCTTCCAATGTCTCCAATGACCGGGACAGTGATTCCAGGTGAGATTCATCGTACCCCAGTCCTTCATCCTGTCTCAGGCTCTGCAGTTTATTCATCCATTCTCCCAGTTTGCGGCGGTCAGAGATGTACAAAGCCGCCCGTTCCAGCAAGTCCTGATTGGCAGTATTGTTTTCCAGGTGATCCTTTACGGTCAGCAGAAGGTGAAGATGGGCACTATAAGGATAAAGCTCAATCAGCCGTATGAGCTCATTGCGCTCAACGAGTTTAAGGGCACCTGGATGCCTCAGATAAAATGATAAGGTTTTCCCATTGATGAGCGTTTCCTCCATGTATGCTGAGTGTGTACCAATCTACCAATTGGTAAAGGCCTTATTAAAAATATCTTCGGCCAATTGTTGAAAAATAATCGTTATCAACCCATCCTGAACGTCCAGCAGATTTTCATCCCGATTAAAGTCAGAAAAGAAGGAAAAATTGTTCTCCCAGTTTTCTTCTTCATTCAGATGATATTCGTATTTCATTCTTACCGCAATTTCCAATCGGTTAAATGCGGTAGTTTCACCCGGTTGAGGAGCTACGGAGGTCACTGCAAATCTAGTGATTTCACCGCTAAATTCGATATCGGGATCGATGTCAACAAAATTGAGTCTCGTTTGATTCAGAAATTTCTGCTTGAGGTTTTCACTAAACTGTTGCCCTAAATCAGCCGGTGCTCCCGGTACTCTGCTTCTGAGTTCCGAAATATAGAAGGTCTTAGCTTCTGGAGGAATGCTGATTCCCCGGAAAGAGTAGCAACCTCCACCCAGAAGAAGAACCAGAATGGTATATCCAAGAAACGTGCCTAGATGTTTCATTTACTTCATTTTATAAGCTAAGGCAGTTCGTATTGTTTGATTTTCCGGTACAGGGTCCTTTCCGAGATGCCAAGGTCTACCGCAGCATCCTTACGCCTTCCCTTATGTTTTTTAAGGGCCTTCTTAATCAGATCTTTCTCCATATCTTCAATCGAGAGATTCTCATCCACTTCTTCAATTTGGTCGTACCCGGGCTGACCGGATTGCCCCAGGATGATCGGTTTGTTCAATTCAGATACAGGGACCGGATGATGGGCCGGTAGTTCGGGTTCCATTACCGGGGTTTCCTGATCATAAAACCGATTGGATTCTTCCGGTACTGCCAGCTGTCGCATCTGTTGATCCGGAATGCTCAGGTCGTTGTTCTGAATGAGTTCAAAGACCAGCCTTTTCAGATCATTCAGATCGGATTTCATATCAAAGAGCAGTTTGTAGAGGATTTCCCTTTCCTGGAAACTGTCAGACCCGGCATCCCGGCTGGCCAACGCCGGCAGATGCCGTTTCCGGATATTGGGCAGGAATGCTTCCAGTATGTTGCTGTCAATCTCTCTTGATTCGGAAAGAACCGAGATCTGTTCTGCGACATTCTTAAGTTCACGGATGTTGCCGGGCCAGTGATACTGCTCCAGCAGGATGCGGGCATCTTCTGTGAGGACAATAGAGGTCGTCTTGTATTTTTCGGCAAAGTCAACTGAAAACTTGCGAAAAAGCATGTAGATATCCTCCCGGCGGTAACGCAGGGCCGGTACATGGATGGGAACGGTACTGAGCCGGTAGTATAAGTCCTCGCGAAATTTACCAGCTTTCACTCTTTCAAATAGATCAATATTGGTCGCCGCGATAACCCGCACATCGGTCTTCAGCACCTTGCTTGATCCAACCCGCAAAAACTCACCACTTTCGAGGATCCGGAGCAGAAAAGCCTGAGTGTCTAACGGCATTTCGCTGATCTCATCCAAAAAAATGGTACCTCCGTTGACAGTCTCAAAATATCCTTTGCGTTCGCCGGTAGCTCCGGTAAAGGATCCTTTTTCATGTCCAAACAATTCGGAATTGATTGTACCCTCCGGAATGGCACCGCAATTGATGGCGATAAAAGTATTGTGCTTACGAGGACTTAAGGCATGAATGATTTTAGAAAAGACTTCTTTACCTACTCCGCTTTCTCCGGCTATCAAAACGGACAGTTCTGTTGGGGCTACTCTGACTGCCGTACTCAGTGCGTGGTCAAGACTAGCCGACATGCCAATGATGCCAAACCGTTGCTTGATCGACTGGATATTTACATTCATATTAATAAGTCACTTTCTATATCCCGGGTGATTTTTCCAATCAGGGTGGCACTGGTTGCCTCTTCAATTTTCACCTGGACGTAGTCTCCCGGTTGCAGATCCGGCACCTTGGGAAAAACAACCATTTTGTTCTGGGAGGATCTTCCCTTAAAGTATTGATCCGACCTTTTGGAATCGCCTTCGATCAATACTTCACGTACCTGGCCAATTTCTGCTTTATTGTGGTTGAGTGACAATTCGTTCTGCAGGTGGATTATCTCAGCCAGTCTCCTTTTCTTGATTTCCTCCGGAATGTCGTCGGTGTATTTTTTAGCGGCCAGGGTACCCGGCCTTTCTGAATACATAAACATATACGACATGCTATAGTTGGCAAAGGCCATCATGGCTAGCGTATCCTGGTGTTCTTCTTCGGTTTCACTGCAAAATCCGGCGATGATATCAGATGAAACCGCACAATCGGGAATGATCTGGTGGATACGGTTTATTTTTGCTTTGTACCAGTCGCTGTCATACGTGCGATTCATCAGGGCCAGTATGCGACTGTTTCCGGATTGCACCGGGAGGTGGATATATTTGCAAATATTGGGATACCAGGCAATGGTTTGCAAGACTTCATCCGTGATATCTTTGGGATGGGAGGTCGAAAAACGAACCCGTAACAGGGGACTGATCTCTGCTACCATCGCCAGTAACCCGGCAAAGGAAACCGCATCACTGCCATCGGGTGCTTTCCATTTGTAGGAATCAACGTTCTGACCAAGCAGGGTTACTTCCCGGAATCCCCGGCTGACCAGATCCCGGGCTTCTGCTACAATGCTGTAAGGATCACGACTCCTTTCCCGCCCACGGGTAAAGGGCACTACGCAAAACGAACACATGTTGTCGCAACCACGCATGATCGAGATAAATGCGGTTACCCCATTGCTATCCAGACGTACCGGGCTGATGTCGGCGTAGGTTTCTTCACGCGAAAGGAATACATTGATCCCTTTTCCTCCATCATTCACCGTTGCTATCAGTCCGGGCAAATCCCGGTAAGCATCCGGGCCAGCCACCAGGTCCACCAGTTTTTCTTCTTCCAGAAACCTGGTCTTGAGCCGTTCAGCCATACAACCGAGAACACCGATCAAAGCACCCGGATTGGCTTTCTTGGCTTGTTCGAAAACCTTGAGCCGCTTCCGGACAGTTTCTTCCGCCTTTTCGCGTATCGAACAGGTATTGATCAGGATCAGGTCGGCACTGAGGTAATCGGAGGTGCTTTCATAACAGGCATCATTCAGAATCGAGGCTACGATCTCGCTGTCCGAAAAATTCATCTGACAGCCGTAACTTTCGATGTAATATTTGCGGTACCCCTTTTCAACGGTAGAGGACTCCAATACACTACCATTATATGCATATGGATCTTTGGAAGATGCCATCCCCGAAGTGGTATCCTTGTGGTTACTAAACATTTCTTTGATGTCTTTTTAAGACGGTCTCAATCCCGTTAATTAGCCGGATTAGTCGCATTTACCGGGCATGACCGTTGAAAACGGGTACAAAAATAATACTTTAATTTCTAAAGCTGACATTTTGTCAAAAAGTGTAATTCCACCTGCCGGTAACCGTCCGGTATTTCAAGGTTCCGCCGTTTCAACCCAAATGAAATCTCCTGACTGAAATTTGTCAAATACCTTCCGGATAATTCGCCGTTTAAAAGTTCACAGTTATGGGGAAGTCCGGAATATACCGGCTTGAAGTTTCCGGTTGGTCCTGGCAGGTGAACTGGTGTTGGCGACCATGAGTAGAAGGGCAGCAAAGAAACAGGACACCAAATTTCTGGCACTGCCACATTGGTCAGAACCTGAGGATATCAGTCTTAGTCTTGAATGTGAAGCACGATAAACCCATCGGAAGCATAATCTGGCAGGTCCGGTGTAATCGGTGGGTGCTTCCTCCGGTATGTCTGGCTATTGGGAGTCTGGCATACAACACCCTCTTCGATCAGTATATGCTGTGTTCACCCGGATTGCCGGAAAAAATCGGCGCTCTTAACCGGTAAGCTGGCCAAATTTCATCTGTCTCCCGGAGAGATGAAATTTTCGGGATCGAATGGTCACTGCATTCGCTACCACGCCGATATTGTGTCAATTTGACAGCGTTTCATTGGTATCTGTCTTTATCTTTATGGCACATATTATTATTTAACCATGGTTTGTCATAACATTTGATAGAGTGAACCTGAATAACCTAAAAGAATACGGACTGATTGGTTATCCTTTATCGCATTCCTTTTCGAAGCAGTATTTCAACGATAAGTTTATCAGAGAAGGGATCACTGATTGTTCCTATGAAAATTTTCCGATTGAGCAGATCGGGTTACTACCGAAACTTTTTGAAGAACATCCGATGCTCCTGGGTCTGAATGTGACTATACCCTATAAAGAGATGGTCATTGACTATCTGGATGCACTGGCTGACGATGCTGCCGGGATTAGAGCGGTCAATACCATAAAACGCTACCCGGATGGCCAACTGAAAGGTTTCAACAGTGATATCTACGGATTTGCCGAAACCCTCAACCGGTTTGTTCCCCCGGACTTTGATGCTGGTGTGCTGATACTGGGTACCGGTGGTGCCTCCAAGGCTGTGAAACATGTCTGTCTGCAGCGCGGTCTGGCAATGCAATTCGTGTCCCGGAAGTCGACTGAGCATTCCATTACTTATGAGCAATTGAAAGAAGGTGGGTGGTTGGAGCATTACCGGCTGATTGTCAATACCACACCACTCGGTATGCATCCGAAGACCGGAGAGTTACCCGATCTGCCGTATGACCGGCTGACACCGGAGCATTATCTGATGGACCTGATTTATAATCCCGGGATGACCCGGTTTTTAGAGGAAGGTGTACGAAGAGGTTGCCAGGTAAAAAATGGAATGGAAATGCTTATCTTGCAGGCCGAAAAATCCTGGGAGATCTGGAATGATCCCAATTGCTGACCCTGATGACGGAGCGAAACGAATACGTCGATTTTTCTGACACAAAGACGGCGTTTGCCAGTAAAAGCCTCAAGGAACTCCGAAAGTCACTCTGGCTTTTCAGGTTTATGAATCACGGTACTTTGGTGGATATCTCTACCGCCCTTGCGGGATGGGCAATCCGGTGGCGTATACCCCTGGCAAAGACGTTGATCAAGTATACCATATTTGATCAGTTTGTCGGAGGGGAAACTCTGTCGGAAAGCCAGTCATCCATTGATAAACTTTGGAAAAGCCATATCCTGACAGTCCTGGATTATGGTGCGGAGGGAAAATCGACAGAAGAAGAACTCGATGCGGCCCGGGATCAGTTTGTCCGTTCGGTGATTTTTGCAGCTGCCAGCGAAAGTGTACCGGTGGTTAGTATCAAGGTCAGTGCCCTTGCGCAAAATGATTTGCTGGAGAAAGTACAAAGGGGAGATGAATTGTCGATGGAAGAACGGGAACGATTTGAGCGGGTCAGAGAGCGGGTTAACCAGATTTGCAGGGAGGCTTTTGAGCAGGGGATCCGGATTTTTATTGATGCGGAAGAGAGCTGGATCCAAGAACCGATTGACGATCTGGTGGAATTGATGATGGAACGCTACAATAAGGAAAATGTGGTGGTGTATCAGACTTTTCAGATGTATCGTAAAGATCGATATGCCTACCTGGAACGATCGTATCAGGATGCCCGAAACAAGGGTTATAAATTGGGAGCCAAGCTGGTCCGGGGGGCTTATATGGAAAAAGAAAGGGATCGCGCGGAAGATCTGGGTTATCCGTCGCTAATCCATGATACCAAGGTGGAGGTAGATGCCGATTTTGACAGGGCCATCGGCTTTTGTGTTGATCACTACGAAGAAATGGCCTCCTGTGCCGCCACACATAATATGCAGAGTTGTCTCCTGCAGGCGGAATTGATCGGCAAGCGACAATTGCCCCGTAACCACCCTCATCTTAACTTTTGTCAGTTGTACGGGATGAGTGACCACATCACTTTTAATTTGGCGGCCAACGGCTTTAACGTCGCCAAATACGTCGTGTATGGCCGTGTAGGGGAGGTGGTTCCCTACCTCAGCCGCAGGGCAGAGGAAAATACAGCTGCCAGGGGAGAATTTGGTCGCGAATACCGGCTTTTACTGAGAGAATACCAGAGAAGGAAATCTGTAACTCCTTAGAAAGGCGGGTTGGAAGTACAGGGGAAATGAGATCAGCTATCAAGCTATTCCGGATTCCTGTAAAGGAGGTGGCGAAGCTTTTACGGCAAGATTTTAATTTTACAGAAGGACTAGTCCAATACCGGCCGGATCATGATCAATTTTTATGAAAGTATTAAAGCCAATCCAACTATCCGGAAGATCGGGGTCGACAATCAGTTGTTTGCCGAATACATCTGCCCCATTGGGGAACCGTTATTTCCCATCTGGACTCAGCATGATTATGTCGTACATGTAATCAGTGGTAAGAAAGCCTGGCATACTACGGGAGGAGTGAAATGGCTATCTCCGGGAGAGACTATTTACATTAAGAAAGGAGCCCATATCATCCAGCAATCCTATGAGGCAACCTTTTGCGTACTGCTTTTTTTTGTGAAGGATGCTTTCAAAAGACAAATGTTGGAAGATCCCACTCTTCAGTCTTTTGTCGGCTTTCCACGCGATGACCGTTCCTTCATTGAAATTCAGGATACTCCGGCCCTTTTGGGTTTTTATCAGTCCGTATTGGCTTATTTTTACCAGTCGATTCCACCTACAGATACTATCATTGAGCTGAAGATGCGGGAATTTGTTCATCTTCTGTCCCAGAGTGTTGGCAATGAGATGGTTCTGAAGCATATCCTTACAGTGGAGCGAGACAGCAAAGCCCATTTAAAGGATGTGATGCTTCAGAATTATCAGTATAATCTGAAGATCAGTGACTATGCCACCTTGTGCAACCGTAGTATTTCCAGTTTTAAGCGGGATTTCCAGGATTGTTTTGGGTCTTCACCCGGTAAATGGCTGGCAGAAATGCGATTAAAACATGCAGCTTCACTCTTACTTACGACCGAAGCCAGCATTTCAGAAATCGGTTTTTCCTGTGGTTTTGAAGATGTCTCCCATTTCAGTAAATCTTTCAGGAAGCTCTATCGTTGCACACCTCGTGACTACCGAAAGGTCAATCTGAACCGGGATTGAACTGATTTTCCCAATACCTGGACTTTCTGGACCATTGTCTTTTTACCATACCGGATAAATTTGAATAATCATGCTGATGGTACAATCCGCTAAAAATGCAATGAACTATGATTTTAAGAATATTCACTGAGCCCTGGCATTGGGCAGTATCGGGAGCAATGATCGGTCTGGTCATGCTGACAGTTACCTATTTTGGTAAGTCTTTTGGCCTGTCCTCTACGTATCGTGCGCTGTGTTCGGTCGCCGGGGCAGGCCGTCTGAGTACGTTTTTTAACGTTGACTGGAAAAACCAGCGATGGAATCTGGTGTTCGTTGCCGGAGTTGTGCTTGGCGGGTGGATTTCAGCCAGGTATTTAACCCTGGATTACCAACCCAACCTGAATCCAAAAACCCTCCGCTATCTTGAATTGATAGGTATAATGGAAAATACTTCAGGCCACCCGGTAACCGGATTCGCACCTGACCGAATTTTTTCCCTGGCGGCACTACACGATGATCGGATACTGATGCTATTGATGCTTGGCGGATTGCTGTCGGGCTTCGGATCACGCTATGCCGGTGGTTGTACCTCAGGTCACTTTATTACCGGGATTGCTCATCTGCAATGGCCATCTGTGGTTACGATTATCTTTTTTATGATCGGCGGGGTGATGATGACAAATTATTTCCTGCCCTGGCTACTCCGGTAATATTTATTGTGGTAAACCATAAAATAATTCAGTATGAAATGGTTAAAGTATCTCCTGACCGGAATGTTTTTCGGTCTTGTATTGACAAAATCGGAAGTGGTTTCATGGTACCGGTGGCAGGAATTGTTTTTAGGTGAAGGCCTGTTGATCATGAAGGTGTTTATTACTGCGGTCCTGACCGGTATGCTGGGTATCCGGTTGATCCGGTATTACGACATCCGCGATATCTCCAATCAGAAAATTGTCTATGTCGACAAGGACAAATCAACTTACCGTTATGTAATTGGCGGTACTGTCTTTGGACTTGGTTGGGCAGTGGCCGGGTGTCCGGGAGCCGTTTATACCTTGATTGGTCATGGTTATCTGACATTTGTCCTTGTCTTACTGAGTGCGGTTGCCGGAACCTTCCTCTATGGAGTATTACGAAGGTTTCTTCCGCATTGAAGGGAATAGTACCGACAGAGTTGCGATATCAATAGGTGCCGATGGTAAGCATGACCAGAGTGCATCCAAAAACGGTTTCAATATGGTTTTCCCGGGCTTTTCTGGCCAGTTCAGCATTCTCGGTGCCGGGATTGAAAATGATCCGTTTGGGGTTTAGAGAAAAGATATAGTCATAAAGACCGGGTTGGTGATCGGGACCAATGTAAAGTGTGAGGGTATCGACATCTTTTATGACAGGATAGTCCGTCCGGATGTCAAGCCCGGCAATTCGTCCATTTCGACGGCCAACGGCCACAGTCTCGTGACCGGCTGCTACCAACCGCTCAATCGCTGCATAGGCGTACCTTGCTGGATTGGGTGAGGCTCCGAGCACCACCGTTTTTTTACTCATAGCCAAAAAGGTTAGAGGCGTTCAAATATGCCGGCAATTCCCTGTCCTCCGCCGATACAGGCAGTCACCATGCCGATTTTCTGATTGCGGCGTTGCATTTCATGGATCAACTGCGTGGTTAATTTCGCCCCGGTACAGCCCAGAGGATGTCCGAGTGCGATGGCGCCGCCATTGACATTGACCCGTTCGGGATCGAGATTCAACGTTTTAATGACCGCGAGTGACTGGGCAGCAAAGGCTTCATTCAATTCTATCTGTTCGATCTCGTCTTGTTGAAGGCCTGCATTTTTCAAGGCCTTGGGTATGGCTACACACGGACCAATCCCCATATACAATGGATCGACCCCGCCCACACAGCAGGAGATTAGTCTGGCGATCGGTTGAAGATCCAACTGTTTGACCATGGTTTCGCTCATAACGAGCACGAAAGAGGCACCATCTGAGGTTTGAGACGAATTGCCGGCAGTGACCGAACCGCCATTGGCAAAGACGGGCTTAAGCCTGGCAAGGACTTCTGCGGTGGTATCCGGTCTTACCCCTTCATCCGTATCGACTGTCCAGGAGCGCTCTTTCTTCTGATGATCTTCAACGTAAACTTCGGTCACCTTAACCGGAACGATCTCTTCCTTAAACTTACCTTCCCTGATAGCGGAAGCTGCGCGTTGATGCGACATGACGGCAAAGGCGTCCTGTTCTTCCCGGGTGATCTTATACTTTCGGGCTACTGCTTCGGCAGTAAGGCCCATGCCGGCCAGATACGTCGGGGTATCTTTGGCCACCTCATAATTGGGGGCCAGCTTATAACCGGTCATCGGTACCAGGCTCATGCTTTCGGTACCACCGGCAATGTAGCAGTGACCCATTCCTGACCGGATCTTGGCGACTGCGATGGATATGGTCTCCAGACCGGAGCCACAATACCGGTTTACGGTCATTCCGGGTACAGACTTACCGAGCACCCTCACGCTGATCATCCGTCCAATCTGCAGGCCCTGCTCACCTTCCGGATTGGCGCATCCGACAATCAGATCATCGACCATACCCCGATCGAGTTCGGGGGTTGTTTTCAGTAAATGGCTGATGACATCGACCGCCAGATCATCGGAACGATAAAAACGAAACCCGCCTTTATTGGCTTTTCCTACTGCCGACCGGTAGGCTTTCACGATATATGCTTCCATATGCTTCTTTGAAGTGCATTAAAAACCCATCTTCGTTAATTCCGAAGGGGTTTATTGTTTTCCAACATGTACTGGATTCTTTCCAGAGTTTTTTGTTCGCCGCAAAGACTTAAGAAAGCCTCTCTCTCCAGATCGAGTAAATATTGTTCGGAAACCTCCTGCTCACTACTGAGATCTCCACCGCATAGTACCCATGCAATTTTTTTGGCAATCAGCACATCGTGATCGCTGGCATACCGGCCCAGATGCAAGGTACTGGTAGCGGCATACAGGGCTCCGAGCCCGGATTTACCCATCACCCGGATATCGTTTCTCGGCGAGGGTGGAATGTAGTTGACTGCCAACGACAGCACTTTTTGCTTTGCTTCTGTAATGGCACGGTTGACATTTAGCTCTACCTGATCTTTTGCCGTCAGGTATCCCAAATCGAAGGCTTCATCGGCCGAAGTGGAAACACTGGCCAGGGCTATGGTCTTAAATCGTTCGATCAGACCGGGAATCTTCACATCACCCTCCCGGAAACCATCGGAAGTACGCAGTGCAAATTCTTTGGTGCCCCCACCTCCGGGTAACAAGCCGACACCTACTTCAACCAGACCGATATAGGATTCTGCTGCGCAGACGGCACTGTCGCAGTGCATGATTGTTTCACAGCCACCTCCAAAGACATAACCCTGGGTGGCAGCCACCACCGGTATCCGTGAATACCGGCAACGCATGGTGGTATCCTGAAATAATTTGACCGCCATCTGGAGTTGTTCATATTCCTGCTGGAAGGCCATCATACCGATCATCATCAAATTGGCTCCAACGGTAAAATTCTTTGCCTGATTGCCGATGACCAACCCCTGCCAATTCCCCTCTTCGGCAAGGGAAATCGCTTCATTGATGCCGGTCAGAATACCCTCACCATAGGCATTCATCTTGCTGGTAAATTCAAGACATAAGACACCATCCTGAATATCGTGCAGGATCACCTCATCATTTTTGAAGACGGGAGACTGCCCGCGCAGATTATCCAGATTCACGAGACCAACCGTTCCCGGTACCGGCAGGTAGTCTGCCGTCTCGATATCGTAATAATGGCGTACACCCTTGATGGCCTTATAGAAGGTGCGATGTCCATTGTCGAGCATCGTTTTTACCCAGTCGGCCACAACTTCTCCCTCTTTTTCCGCGGCTTGCATACCATCCTCAATACCGATGATGTCCCAGTATTCAAATGGTCCGTACGACCAGGCATAGCCCGCTTTCATGGCCGTGTCTATGCTGTGCAGTCCATCACAGATTTCGGGAATCCGTTTGGAAGCATAGGCAAATAAACTGGCCAGCGATGACCGGATCAGCTGCCCTCCTTCATCTTCATGTCTGAACAAGGCATTGATTCGCTTTTCCGGAGAATCTATCTGTCTGGAAAGTGCCAGACTGGCCAGTTTTGACGCAGCCGGTTTTTCGTATTCAAGGGTCTTCAGGTTGAGTGACAAAATAACCCTTCTGCCGTTTTCATCCTTTTCTTCCGTGGGTTTGTAAAAGCCCTGTCCGGTTTTATTGCCGTAATACTGATGATCCAGAAGATGCTGAAAATAACCTGGCATCGTCAGGTCCTGGATTTGCTGGTCAGCGGGGCAGTTTTCTTTGATACCGGTAACGACCTTGGCCGCCGTATCCAAACCCACCAGATCACCCAGGCGAAAAGTACCTGTTTTGGGTCGACCCAGAGCAGGACCCGTCAGCTTGTCAATATCGTTGATGGAAAGCTGGAGCTGATCAGCCAATTGGTAAATCTTACTCATGGCGAAGACACCGATGCGGTTGCCGATAAAAGCCGGAGTATCTTTGCAAAGTACAGTGGATTTTCCCAGGAAACGGTCTCCAAAATGCATGAAAAAACCGGCTACCTCCGGACTGGTGTATGCTGTCGGAATGATTTCCAGCAGAGGAAGATAACGGGGGGGATTGAAAAAATGGGTACCGCAAAAATGTTGTTTGAAGTCTTCACTGCGATTTTCGGTCATCAGATGTATCGGAATACCGGAGGTATTGGAAGACACAAGACTTCCGGGTTTACGCCACTGGTCCACCTTTTCAAAAAGCTGTCTTTTGATATCCAGTCTTTCAATGACTACTTCGATGATCCAGTCACAGGTACTGATCTTCTCAAAGTCTTCATCAAAGTTGCCGGTTGAGATTCGCCGGGCATACGAGCTTTTATAGAGGGGAGAGGGTCTGCTTTTGATGGCATTGGCCAGCGATTCATTGACCAGTCTGTCCCTGGCTGACTTATTGGCTTTTTCAGCGTCAGAGAGGCCTGGCGACACGATGTCCAGTAACAACACATCCATTCCTACATTGGCGAGATGGCAGGCGATACCAGACCCCATGATTCCTGACCCTAAGACGGCTACTTTCTTGATATGTCTCATAGGGTATGAAAAAGTAACATTTGACTCAAAGTTAGAAAATTCAGACAGACCAATCAGCTCTTCATTTTATTATAGTTTAATATACAGAAAATCAGTAAATTATAAAGGCATTCAGAGGTCTGGCAGCACTTCAGAGCTGTGCTTGACGAAAAAATCCGCATTAAAATAATAATAAATGATCCGTCAAAAGCATTAGTAGAGCAGATTTCTGGCATACTAGCAGTATATAAACTTCCTATCTTTACATAAAATTTTACTGTAATATATAATTGGCAAGAATATTGCTGTTTACTTATTATAATTTTTTATAATATTAATGACTTCACTACATGAGTATGCGTATCTTATTATTGCAGGTTGCTACGGATCTTGAGCCGGAGGTCGAATCCCAGAGTTTTTTCGATCTCATTGCCAAGGGGGGGCCGATCGGAATTGTGATTGTAGCCGTCCTGGTCGTTCTTTCCGTCATTGCCTTTTACATTTTTATCGAACGCTGGTTGACCATCAAGAGGGCTGGTAAGGTTGATCAGAATTTTATGAACAACATCCGGGCCAGCGTGCAGTCAGGTAATATTCATTCTGCAAGGGCGCTTTGTCAGAATACGGACAGTCCGGCGTCGCGGATGATTGAAAAGGGGTTGCAACGGATTGGTAAACCTCTGAGGGATATCGATGCTGCCATTGAAAACGTGGGCAATCTGGAGCTTTTCAAGCTGGAGAAAAACCTTTCTACCCTGGCAAGTATTGCCGGAGCAGCTCCAATGATTGGATTTTTCGGAACGGTGACCGGGATGATTCTGGCTTTTTATACCATGGCTACCGAACAGAATGTCACTCCGGATGTCCTGGCTGCTGGTATCTATCAAGCCCTGATCACAACAGCTTTCGGTCTTTTTATCGGCATTCTGGCCTTTGTGGGCTACAACATCCTGGTGTCAAACGTCGACAAGGTAGTCTATAAGATGGAGCGAACTACGATGGAATTTATGGACTTGCTACAGGAACCTGCTGCGTGAAAAGATGTTATCATAAAAACACCTTGAAAAATGGCTTTAAAAAAGAGAAATAAAGTAAGTGCAGAATTCAGTATGTCGTCGCTGACTGACATTATCTTTTTGCTTTTGATTTTTTTCATGCTGACTTCCACACTGGTCAGTCAGAATGCGCTCAATCTGAAATTACCGAGTTCTTCATCGAAAACCGTTGCGCCCCAGTCAATGGCGGTTTCGGTCGAGAAGGAGGGGCGTTTTTATTTCAATGGCAAACGTATGGGCATCAGTGATGTTGAAAAAAACATGCGGAGTGCGATGCGGGCATCCAGCAACAAAGACAAACTGACCGTCAGCATTTTTTCGGAAAGAGGTACGCCAATCGAATATGTGGTCCAGGTGATGGATCTTGCCAATCGAATGAAACTGCAGGCCATCCTGGCCACTGAACCAGCCAAATAGTTATTTTAACATAATATTAGGCAGAGACCAACAGGAAGGATCGTTTTAATATTAAATCACTGATCATGGAAGAGACCAAGTCAAATGAAAAAGATCGCAGGAGAAGCTGGATCACAAGTCTGACCGTGCATGCGATTTTATTGATCCTGTGCCTGATTCCATTGATGAATTATGAGGTGCCACCTCCCGGTCAGCAGGGTGTTCTCGTCAGCTTTGGTGCTCCGGATATGGGCAGTGGAGACGACCGTCCTGATACCCAGCAGGAGGAAGAAGTGACTCCGGAACCACCTTCAGAAAGTGAAGAAACAGAGGAGGAGGTAGTGGAAGAACCGGAAGTGGTGGAGACCAAACCGGAAGCGACGCCACCCCCACAACCGGAAACAGCCAAAGAAATCGTGACCAAAGATGAACCCGACCTGGTCGCTATCCAGAAGAAGAAGGCTGAAGAAGAAGCCCGGAAACGGGAAGAGGATGCCGAGCGGCAGAAGCGGGTAGAAGAGGCGCGCAAGAAAGCGGAAGCGGAAGCAGAAGCAAAACGCCAAGCGGAGGAGGAAGCACAAAAGAAAGCCGAATACGAGAAAGCGAAAAAGCAATTTGGTGACAGCTTTGGTGGGGGTAAGGGCAAAACGGACAAGCCGGGTAATCAGGGTGATCCCAACGGAGATCCGGATGCCAAAAAACTGGAAGGTATCAGTACCGGATCGGGTATGGTAGGCGGAGGATTGGGAGACCGGGGCGTCGTTTATGAACCAAAGATCAACGACAATTCGCAAAAAACAGGTACCGTAGTCGTGCGGGTTTGCGTAGACCGCAACGGACAAGTGATCAGTGCCGACTTTACCCAGAGAGGTTCGACAACTGCCGATAGTGATTTGCGGGAGATCGCCATCAGCAGCGCCAGGAAATTCAGGTTTTCAAAGAGTTCAGTCGAGAAACAATGTGGTACGATCACCATTGATTTCATAGTGCGGTAGAAGATAATATCTCCTGACAATATTTCCCAAATTCCCGCATTTTTAAGGGATGAACTACCAGGAATGCCTTGACTTCCTATACAGTCAACTACCCATGTACCAGCGGGATGGCAGCTCGGCGTTCAAAAAGGATCTGACCAATACCCTGGCCCTGTGCCGGTACCTGCAGGATCCGCAAAAGAAATTCAGATCTGTTCATGTAGCCGGAACCAACGGCAAAGGGTCGGTATGTCATTTGATCGCAGCTATATTGCAATCGGAGGGTTACCGGGTTGGGATTTATACTTCACCGCATTATTTTGATTTCAGGGAGCGGATCAAGATCAATGGCCGGCTTATTCCGAAGAAAGTAGTATTGGGATTTATGAAGCGGTTAATGCCAAAATTGCCAGAGATCGAGCCCTCTTTTTTTGAACTGACTGTGGCTATGGCCTTTGATTACTTTGCCCGCCAGCACGTCGATTTCGCTATCGTTGAAACCGGGTTGGGAGGACGACTGGATTCAACCAATGTGGTAATGCCTCTGATT
Source organism: uncultured Saprospiraceae bacterium (assembly GCA_964428345.1). GTDB lineage: Bacteria > Bacteroidota > Bacteroidia > Chitinophagales > Saprospiraceae > JABDMH01. Next base: position 21,276 of record CAYRYD010000009.1, read on the forward strand.
TCGGTAATTACCAATATTAGCCTGGATCATCAGTCCATGCTTGGCGATACCCTGCCGGAAATTGCCGGAGAGAAAGCCGGTATTTTTAAGCCATCGATACCAGTGGTGATCGGTGAAAAAGACCGGCAGACCGATCCGGTTTTCAGACGACATGCTCGTAAACAGCAGGCTCCTCTATTTTTTGCCGGAGATATGGTGCGTCTGAAAAACGTCCGTTTCAGTGAGGAGAGTTTTACGGCCGATCTGGATGCCGCCGGTTCCCTGGCTGGTACAGGGGTGCGGGTTGGGCTGGCGGGGCAGTATCAGACCCGGAATCTGATTACTGCTTTGGCAGCAGTGAGGATTCTTTGTGAGCATGCCGGAGTCTGCGTGTCGCGGGAGGCTTTATTGACCGGATTATCGGAGGTCGTCGGTCTTACCTCGATGCAAGGGCGATGGCAAAAGCTCAGGGAGCGGCCCCGGGTGATAGCCGACAGCGGTCATAATTATGCCGGACTGTCTCTGGCCATGCAGCAGTTACAGCAATTGAAGGTAAAACGAATGAGGATCGTCTTTGGCGTGTCCCGGGATAAGGATTACCGGGATATGCTCACGCTGCTTCCCCGGGAGGCGGTCTATTACTGGTGCGCGGCTGCCTTGCCACGATCGTTGCCACCCGATACCCTGGCGGCAGAGGGACAGAAGCTGCATTTGACCGGAAAGGCTTTCTCATCGGTGGGAGAGGCAGTCAGGACAGCAATCGCGGAGAGTGGAGAGGAAGACGTGGTGTTTATCGGAGGGAGTTCGTTTGTGGTTGGTGAAGCGCTGACACTGTCACTTTAACCGGTATTGACTCATCAGAAGTTGCTCGAACAGTTGGCGAGGCAGGTAGCGTTTGAGCGAACTGCCCAATTTCTGGAATGGTGTGGCGACTACATACCTGGGTTTCAGTTTTTCCTTGCCGATCAATTTGCTGATCAGCAGAGCGATGGCCTCCGGATCGACTCCCTGATCGACCTCGGTATTCACCTTTTGTTCGATCGTCGATAAGAGGGGCTGATAAGGTGAGTCGGCTGGAATATGTGAAACCCGGTTTGACTTTATATCGGTACGGATATCACCTGGCTGAATGCTGCAGACCTGGATATTAAACCGGGTCACTTCGGTCCTGATCGATTCGGTGAGACCCTCCACGGCAAATTTGCTGGCACAATAGATCGACCGGTAGGGAAGTCCCATCAGGCCTGCAATGCTGCTGATATTGATGATCTTGCCCGATTGCTGCTGCCGCATATGAGGCAAGACCGCCTGACTGAGTCGCCATATTCCTCCAAAATTGGTATCCATCACCTGTCGAATGTTAGCCTCCGGTGCTTCTTCAAACGAGCTGATCATGCCGATCCCCGCATTGTTTATCAGTACATCGATACGGTTTTCGAGAGCAATGATCTCTTCGACCGCCTTTTGAATTTCAAGGGGTTGGCAGACATCCATTTTAATCCAGCGAAATCCGGAATCTTCCATTTGCACTCTCCGGCTGGTTCCGAAGACCGTATGACCTTTGCCCGCTAAAAGTGTTGCGATGCTCTTTCCAGTACCTCCGGAGGCTCCGGTAACGAGAATTACCCTGTTTTTGGCGTCTTCCATCTCACCCGTTTTGACCGGGCAAGATAAGGCTGTTTCCCCCAACTTCCAATCCGGCAGTAGTCCCGCTGGTCCTGATCTTCCGGTCATTTAATTGTAGAAAGACCTGATGGGTGGCCTGCAGGCTCTCGTTGACCTTGCCGGTCATTGCGCCATGTTGGGGTGATTTCAGATCCACTCCCTCTTCCTGCCGGGCGACAATCTGTAGCCGGTCGTTCCGATCCCAGAAGTCCATCTTAACCGAATCCTGACCAAGTTTCAAGTGCATTTTTGCCCGGGTGTAGGTGGTAAATATTTTCAACAAGCCCTGAAAGCTGACCACGGCCAGAAAACCGATAAAGTAACTGCCCAACCACGGTATATGCGCAACTGATGCCATTATAGAAAGGTCTTCGTACCGCTCATAGTGGTTGCACTGGCTCCATACCCAGGCCTTCGGAAAGGAACTGCCCCAGTCTTTTTCGATGTAGCCTTTGCCGCCGGTAAAATCAACGGGTTGGCCTTCGTGTACCAGCATGCCGGAGAGCCGGTGATCCATACTGACCAGTCCGTGGTAGCATTGCATAAAAGGCACAAAGGAATACCATCCCATGATTCCCGGACGAAGAAGAGACCCCCGGAAAGGTACCGTACTCCCAAATTCCACCCCGCCCTGTAAATGAGGCAGATGCACTTCCAAAGCATGGTCACTGAAGTGGTTTTGTCCAATGTTTACTTCGAATCTGGCATTCGAAGGTTGAAATTGTTGCAGAGGAAACCGTTCATAGCGGCTTCCTTTTCGCATTCCGTCCATCGTCTGAATGAAGGCATGATCCCCGGATTTACTAAATGAAACTCCCGGAATGATGGCAAGGGCGTGCTTCTGGTCTGCCGAGACCAGTTTGTAGTACCAGCCTTCAAAATACCGGTAAGACCGGCCCCAGCCCTGGAACATTTCCGGACACCATAGTGCTTTCAGACGGCGGTAGCTATTCTGCAGGATCATTGGATGACCGGTTTTGAGGGGTTGATATTCACTTCATGAATTAAGATTCGATACGATGAATTCGTTATTTCTCTCTATTTTTGCGATCGTTTAATTAAATACCACACATAAGATATGGATCTTTTTAAAAGGATTAGGGAAAATGCCGGCCCCTTGGGCAAATATGCCGATGTATCAGAAGGGTACTATATTTTCCCGAAGTTGGAAGGAGAGATTGGCAGCCGAATGATATTTGATGGGAAAGAAGTGATCGTATGGAGTATCAATAATTACCTGGGTTTGGCAAACCATCCGGAAGTGCGAAAGGTAGATGCCGAATCGGCAGCTGCCTGGGGATTGGCCTACCCGATGGGATCCAGAATGATGTCAGGAAATACAAAATACCATGGCCAACTGGAGGACGAGCTTGCGGCTTTTGTACGTAAGCCGGCGGGATTGCTCGTAAACTTTGGCTATCAGGCGATGACTTCGGCCATTGATGCGCTTTTATCGCGTAAAGATGTGGTGGTTTATGATGCAGAATGTCATGCTTGTATCGTTGATGGGGTGCGGATGCATCTGGGTCACCGCTTTGCATATGACCATAACAATATGACCAGTCTGGAGAAAAATCTGGCGAGGGCTAAAGCCATTACCGATAAGACCGGAGGGGGAATTCTGGTCATCTCCGAAGGAGTGTTTGGCATGGGAGGAGAACAGGGAGATCTTAAAGGCATCGTCGAACTGAAGAAAAAATTTGAATTCCGCCTGTTGGTCGATGATGCTCACGGTTTTGGCACTTTGGGAGAAACCGGAGCCGGAGCAGGTGAAGAACAGGGAGTCCAGGATGATATCGATGTATATTTTTCCACTTTTGCCAAAAGTATGGCTGGAATTGGCGCTTTCTTCGGTGCCGAGGCAGATGTGATCCAATACCTGAAGTATAATATGCGTTCGCAAATTTTCGCGAAATCACTGCCGATGCCATTTGTGATTGGCGGCCTCAAGCGCCTGGACCTGCTGAGAAGCAATCGCAGTCTGAAAGATAAGCTCTGGACCATTGCCAGTGCATTGCAAAAGGGTTTGAGAGATCGCGGATTCAATTTAGGGGGCACGACTTCTTGTGTGACCCCTGTAGTCCTGCAGGGAAGCGTCGACGAGGCTACCCAAATGGTCAATGACTTACGTAAAAACTATGGAATATTTTGTTCTATTGTCGTTTATCCCGTGATTCCCAAAGGCATGATCATCCTAAGGCTCATTCCGACAGCTGCACATTCGCTGGAGGATGTGGAGATCACCCTGGAGGCATTTTCAGCAGTAGCTGACAAGTTGTCGGCCGGAGCCTACAATGAAGGTTTTGCCGAAGCGAGAATTGCATGACCGGAACAGTCAGCTAAGTTCTTTCTGATAACAACGGCGATTCTTGTGTTGCCGGATTTCATAACCTTTCCAGAGGTTCTGAACTTCCTGGTTTGATTCCAGCTCAGGATTGGTTTCCACTTTCTTTATCCCGTATCTGATAAAGGTGTGAATGATTTTGTTAAAAATCAGGGCAGTGATGCCCTTGTTTTTCAGGTCAGGCCTGACTGCAATCAGGTATAGGTCAGCCCGGTCATTATGTCGCAAAGCCCGTCGAAGGTGGAAGATGCCAAAAGGAAAAATCCGCCCACCGGCTTTTTGCAGAGCCTTCGAAAAGGAGGGCATGGTTATGCCAAATCCTGCCAGTTTACCCTGATTGTCCAGCACTATGCTCAGAAAGTCAGGGTTGATGAAAGAGAGATAACGTTTGACAAAAAGGTCGATCTGGGCCTTGGAATGGGGGATAAAACCCTCGAGATCTTTATAGGTCAGATTGATAAGTTCAAATATTTCCTGACCAATTTGGTTTAGATCCTGTTTCTTTTTGGCTTTAAATTCGTCCAGTTGATAGCGTTCCCTGATCATCTCGGCAAACCTGGTGACCCGTTCGGGTATTTCGGCCGGAACGGTCGCTTCATACTCTTTCCAGTCGATCAGTTTTTGATAGCCAAGTGCCTGGATATGATCTACATAATAAGGATAATTATAGATGACAGCCATAGTAGCCAATTCGTCATACCCTCTGGTAAGCAGGCCGGCCTTATCCATATTGGAAAAACCGTAGGGTCCTTTGATAAGTTGGCATCCACGCTGCCGGGCCCAGTTTTCGGCGGCTTCAAACAACGATAAAGATACTTCGGGATCGTCGATAAAATCTACCCATCCGAAGCGGGCCGCTCTCTTTTCAGCTCCATTGTTTTCGAGATGATTGATGATTCCGGCGATCCTTCCGACCGTTTTTCCCTTTATAGTTGCTATGAAAAGCTTTGATTCACAATGTTCGTAGGCAGGGTTGTGCTCAGGTGAAAATATGTCCAATTCTGCGGATCGCAGGGGCGGAACATAGTACGGATGATCTTTATAGAGCTGGTAAGGAAAATTGACAAACCTTTTCAGGTCAGATCTCGTTTCTACCGGTGCAACAGCGATGTGATCGGATGACATCATCTGGAGATCGAATTTACGAATCTTTGATAGTACCTCCCATGTAAAAATTGAAGACGTTATGGAAATTGTCTGTTGTCTGAAAATGAGCAGGCAGAAAACCCGGATGAATGACAGTTGTCCTGCCCACCGGGAATCATATTAGGAGGCTGTTGAATTACGCAGCTTGATGCTGAAGCCGTAAATCGTCGTTTCTGGCGAAGCGAGACGAAGGAAGATACTGGAAGTTGTAACTGACTGACACCGTCTGCCAAGGCCTGCCGGGCAGAGTCTCAATGAAGCCAGGAGCGGCGAGAACGGCTGAACATCTGATAATAAAAATGTATTCTTAATTAAATCAGCGCGAGGTGAGCATTTCAACGGCCTCCTAAGGTTTTTTATGGCTCCTGCGGTATTGCTCTTCAGCGACAAATTTCAACTCTGTGAGAAATGCCCGGGCATCCTTAAAGCCCTTGCTGATCCGGATTCTTTCATGATTTTCGGTGAGAAAGACATAGGCAGGATATGACATCTGGCCATCACAAAGGGCATAGGCAAGCTCATGTACTCCATTGTGACCGGAAGGTATCCACTTAAACTCCTGATCGTTCCAGGTGATTGATTCTTTTTGTTCGGCATTTAACTTCACCGCGTAGAAATGCTCATTGATATAGCGCGCAATCAACGTGTCGGAAAAGGTTTCCCGGTCCATAACCTTGCACCAACTACACCAGTCGGTGTATACATCTACAAGTATCTTCTTTTTAACCTGTTTATTAGCCAGTGACGCTTCCTCCCAGGACATCCATCGGATTTCATCTTCTGCAGGCCATTTTAGTCCACCATCGTCCAGATTCAACATGAAAGATAGTGATATACAGGTAAATATATATTTCATTATACTGCAATATAATGTTCTTTACAAAGATAACAGATACGGATATTGGTTGGCTTAATTTTAACACCAGGCTAACAAATTTGGGTTGTTTTTGCATCTTTACCTCTATGCACAGGTTAGTTGTGGCAATTGGTGGAGCCAGCGGAGCGATCTATGGGAAAAGGCTGCTGGACCGTCTCAGGGATCTGAGCGATCAGCTGGAGTCGGTAGGTGTGGTGATTACTGACAATGGAATCACCAACTGGAATCTGGAAATCGGGCCCTATGCGCCAGAGTCCTATCCCTTTGTCTTTTATGGTGATCGCGACTTTATGGCGCCTTTTGCATCGGGCTCGGCCCGGTTTGGTACCATGATTATATGTCCTTGCTCAATGGGAATACTGGGTCGTATTGCAACCGGTATATCAACCGATCTCATCACCCGGGCCGCGGATGTCATGCTGAAAGAGAGGAGAAGACTCATCCTGGTCACCCGTGAGACCCCATTGAGTCTCATACATATCAACAATATGAGAGTGGTCACCGAAGCCGGAGCCATCGTTTGCCCGGCGGTACCTTCATTTTATCATCAACCCCATTCCATTACAGATCTCGTCGATACCGTCATTGACCGGGTACTGGATTTGGCTGGTCTGGAGATCAGTGTCCGGCGTTGGGGAAATGATCAGACTTCGTAGAGGTTTCCGGCTTGTTTCACGGCCGATAAGATACCTTATTTAGCATGGTAGCTGGCGTGCATAGAGTTCGATTGCATGTCTCAGGGATTGGTTTCCATCCGGTGTTTCAAATCCCGGTGAACTGCAATGCTGGCATTCAGCTCAAAGCCCGCCAGGAGAATGAAGCAATTCATTTGAATCCAGATCAGAATCACGATCAATGCTCCCAAAGATCCGTAAAACCGGCTTTGGGTACCAAAGTTGTCGATTAGATAAGTGAAGGCTACCGATGTCGTAAATGATACCAGGGTAGCCAGATTGGCACCTGGCGACATCAGGCCAAACTTGCGTCGGAGTGGTGGTCCAAAGCGGTAGATCATGCTGATCACACTGTAAAACAGGACAAAAATAGCCACCCATTTAATCAAGCCGGCAAAGAAGGAATATTCCGTCACAAAAAGAAGACTAATCAGCTTATTCCCACCCACCATCAGGATTCCGGATACGAGAAAAGAAATGCCGACAATGAACGTGAGCAGGATGGCGACACTCCGTCTGCGCAGAAAATTGCGGGTCATAAAAGACACTTCGTGCGATTTCTCAAAGCCTCGCAATAAAGTCAACATACCACTTGATGCGAAAAAAAGTGCCAGGATAAAACCGAGAGACAATAATCCACCCCTTGGTATAGAAGTGAGGTCTTCGACTGCTTCAAAAAGAAAGGCGTGGGCACTAACCGGCATCACCTCCCTGATCTCCCTTTTGATAATCTCGTCAAAATTTTCAATGGGTACATAGGGAAGGAGCGTAAACATGAAAATGATCGTAGGAAAAAGGGAAAGAAAGTAGCTGTAGGCCATTGAATTGGCCCGGGTGGTCAAATCTTCCTTTTTTACCTCTTCGATCAAAAAAATGAATACATCCCAGATGGGAATTCCCGAGAAACCAGGTACAGAATGGGATCGCATCCACTTCCGGGCATAGACCATGATCCGGAGATACCAACGTTTCAACCATATGAATATCCTAGTGAAAATAGGGCATCAGTTTTTCAGTGATGGATGACGGTGTGCGCATTGGAGCACCGGTCCTGATATCTTTAAAACAAAGAGTGACCCGTGCTTTGTTTAGCAAAATCTGATTCTGATTGCTGATCCGGACATCGAAGACTATGAAACGGTCCGGCAATTCGGTAATGGTGGTCGTGATGAGGAGTAAATCATCATACCGCGCCGGTTGGATATATTTGGCATCCAGACGCACCACTGGCATGGCAACCCCCTGGTTTTCCAGGTCTTTGTAAGTCAGACCCAGAGAACGAATCGCCTCCACCCGTCCTACTTCGTAATAGAGGGCATAGTTGCCATAATAGACAAATCCCATTTGATCTGTCTCCCCGTACCGCACTCTTACTTGTGTCTCATGAACGAACATGCGGGGCTGTTTCTTTTAAATGATCTCCTGGCCAACTTTTTTCCATAGGCGGATCAACAAATAGGCAGATATAAGAGCGACAGCCAATAGTATAATGGCTATGGTCATTTCCCCGAAAAGAAATTTTCCGGTGGCAAACAAAAGCGAATAGACCAGTGCGGTTCCCGCCAGCATCGCGAGTATGCCATTAGGTAAGGCCCATTTTGCCTTGGGATCGACAACCATGATTCCCTCCCTTGCAGCGGTGTCGACCACCGCTTTCCAGCCTCGTCCACCGGGTTGTATCCTCAGATAAAAGTTCCTGAGTGTCTCGGCAGATTCCGGCCTGGTCAGGAATGTGACGCTGAGCCAGATCAGGGTCGTGATGGCTACGATCAGCGGAAAACGAAGATATGCCGGCCAAGTGTCGGGATAAACTCCGGAAAAGACAAAAACAAAGGAGATAATCCCCGATGAAAACATGGCTGCAATCTCACTCCAGGCATTGATACGCCACCAAAACCAACGGAGCAGAAAGATCAGACCAGTGCCTGCTCCAAACATCAGTATGAAATCAAAGATCTGAAGCGCATTGGTCATAACCAGGGCCATGATGGCAGCCAGGGCCATCAGGAGAAAAGTAGTGATTCTGCCAACCAGTACAAATTCTTTTTCACCTGCTGCCGGACGGATAAACCGCCGGTAGAAGTCGTTCACCAAATAGGAAGCACCCCAGTTTAAATGGGTGGAAATGGTTGACATAAACGCTGCAATGAGCGCTGCCAGCACCAGACCCAGTAAACCGGCAGGCAAAAAGGTCAGCATAGCCGGGTAGGCCAGATCATGACCGATTTTGCTTTCCTCTACATTGGGGAAAGCAGCCCGCAGACTATCCAGATCTGGAAAGACCACCAGGGAAGCCAGCGCTACCAGAATCCAGGGCCAGGGCCTCAGGGCATAATGCAGAATATTAAAGAAGAAGGTAGCTCCAATGGCGTGGTTTTCATTTTTTGAAGCCAGCATCCGCTGGGCAATATAGCCGCCACCGCCGGGTTCTGCACCCGGATACCAGGCTGCCCACCATTGGACCGCCAGAGGTATGATGACGAGCGAGATCAGAATATCCCGGTTGCTGAATTCCGGTAATATGGAAAGTTTATCAACGATGTCTTCGTGACTTAACAACCCACTAATTCCTCCCACATCGGGATGATTGATGGCGACTATGGCTGCTCCGATCGATCCGATCATTGCTACAAAAAAAAGAATAAAGTCAGTGTAGACTACACCCTTGAAACCACCCAGCGAACTAAAGATCACCGTGATCACCGCGGCCAGACCAATGGTTTGCACCGGCGTCAGATTGAGCATAACCGAACCGATCTTAATGGCAGCCAGTGATACTGCAGACATGGCCAGTACATTGAAGACAAGTCCTAGAAAGATAGCCCGGAATCCTCTGAGAAAGCGGGCAGGAAATCCACCATAGCGCAGTTCATAAAATTCGATGTCGGTGGTAACATTAGATTTTCGCCATAATTTGGCATAGACAAACACGGTCAGCATGCCCGTCAGCAGAAAAGCCCACCAGACCCAGTTTCCCGATACACCGTTTTGCCTGACGATGTCGGTAACCAGGTTAGGGGTATCGGTCGAAAAGGTGGTAGCTACCATAGACATCCCCAAAAGCCACCAGGGCATATTCCTGCCGGAAAGAAAAAACTCTTCGGTGTTTCGGCCGGAGGTCCTTGATACATAGAGCCCAATACTCAGGGTTATCGCGAAAAAAAAGAAAATAATTGCGATATCAAGGGTGCTTAAGGTCATAGTCTGGTTGTGTTTGGTCGTTCGTAAAATACCGTATTTCGTGTCAATATACACAAATGGGAGGCATTTCAAATGCTCGATGAGAGAGTATCTCAGTCAGAGACACACTTTGTGCTATCACCGTGATGAACTTTTTGATATGATGGCGAGCTTACTATCTTTGTGCCTCCGGATGATCAGACATAACAATCATGAATAAAGACATCAGCTTGCTGGTTCTGGCCGCAGGAATGGGTAGCCGGTATGGAGGTCTTAAACAATTGGATGCCCTTGGCCCACATGGCGAGACCATTCTGGAATATTCCATTTTTGACGCAGTGAGAGCCGGTTTTAATAAAGTCGTCTTTGTGATCAGAGATCACTTCGAAAAAGACTTTCGGGAGAAGATCGGCGATCGCTTTGCCGGTCAGATCGAAGTGCAGTACGTGCATCAGCATGTCAATCCGGAGGTGGAGGGAATTTCCAGCCTGCCTCAACGGGAAAAACCCTGGGGTACTTCCCAGGCAGTCCTGGTGGCCAAAGATGTTATCCATGAGCCTTTTGCAGTGATCAATGCCGATGATTACTATGGACAACAATGCTTTGAAATGCTGGGAAAATTTCTCCGGGAAGAAGTATCCCCTTCCACCTATGCAATGGTGGGCTATACTTTGGTGAATACCCTGTCGGAGCAGGGATATGTAAACCGTGGTGTCTGCAGAACGGATGCGGAAGGCAACCTGACCGGCATTGAGGAGATCCTGAAAATTCACTACCGCGGAGATACCATTGTGTATGGTGAAAAGGAAGAGCATACCCTGGATCCCGACGCCATAGTCAGTATGAATTTCTGGGGTTTTCATCATTCGATATTTGAAGAGTTGGAGAAAGGTTTCAGGGCTTTTGTCCTCGCCCATATCGACAACCCCAAAGCGGAGTACTTCATACCACTGATCATTGACGATCTGGTGAGCAGCGGCAAGGTCAAGGTCAAACTGTTGCATTCCGAAGATCAGTGGTATGGAGTGACCTATAAGGAAGATGCCCGTCACGTCATCGATGCTTTCAAGAGATTTGCTGAAGAAGGTAAATATCCCAGTCCACTGTGGCCAGCGAACCGGTAGAAAAAGTGATGGCTTTCAATATTCCGGAGACCGGTGAGGAACGCATTGTGATCGTTGGGGCTGGTTTCGGAGGCCTCAAACTTGCCAGAAGCCTCAGGGGATCTGGTTATCAGGTGGTACTGATCGACAGGAACAACTTTCATCAGTTTCAGCCTCTTTTTTATCAGGTGGCTATGGCAGGTCTGGAACCTTCCTCCATTATTTTTCCCCTTCGGAAGATTTTTCAGAAAGCTCCGAACATCTTGATCCGTTACGCAGAGATTACCCGGATCGACTTTCAGCAAAAGAGAATTTATGCCGATCTGGGATATTTGAATTACGATAAATTGGTGCTCTGCACGGGGGCAACCACCAATTTTTTTGGCAATGCCGAAGTTGAAAAAAATACCTTTTCCATGAAGTCCATTGGGGAAGCTTTGGACATTCGCAATTCACTCCTGACAGACTTCGAAAGATCTTTGTCTATCCGGGACTTTGATGAGCGACAGGGCCTGATTGACATTGTAGTCGTGGGAGGAGGAGCAACCGGTGTCGAAGTGGCAGGGGCACTGGCCGAAATGAAAAAGTACATTTTACCGAAGGATTACCGGGAACTGACTTATTCAGAGGTTGATATTTATCTGATTCATGCCGGAGATCATCTTCTGCCGGGGATGTCAGCAAAAGCATCACGGAATGCCTTGACTTACCTCCAGGAACTGGGAGTCCAGGTGATACTTAACAAACGGGTAGACCGGTGTGATGGTGAATTCGTATACACCAATGATGAGGATGCGATCCGGTGTGCCAAAGTGATCTGGGCTGCGGGAATTATCTGCCCGGTCACCGATGGTATTCCGGAGACCCTGCTGGGTCGCGGCAAACGGATCAGAACCGACCGCTATCTCCGGGTGGAAGGTGAAAAGGATGTCTTTGCTCTCGGCGACGCATCGATCGTTGCCGGAGATCCGGACTATCCTGATGGTCATCCACAGGTAGCCCAGACCGCCATTCAGATGGCCAAAACACTTGCCCGAAATCTAAGGAGATTACCAAATGATCAGTGGAAACCCTTTAAGTACCGGGATCTGGGCTCGATGGCAACGATTGGAAGAAACCGGGCGGTGGTAGACCTGCCATCGGTCAGGTTCGGAGGTTTCTTTGCCTGGATCATCTGGTTGGTTGTTCATCTCTATTCCTTATTAGGGGTTCGAAACAAAGTCATTGTGTTCCTCAACTGGATCTGGAATTACCTTACCTATGATCAGTCATTGCGTCTGATCATCAGGCCTGGAAAATCAGGGGCATCCCGCTAACTCTGCTTTCTTCTTGATGCCGGTTTAGAAAATAAGCCTGACAGGAAGGACTAGACAGGTTTGGAAGGGATCATGAAATACTTTGCCACTCTAAAGATAACCAGCCTGTTACGTATTACTACTCAAACTATATCAATAGAGTAGGGTTTTTATCTGGCGTTCTGGCAAAGAATTTGCAAATCCTCTTAATGATCCGGATACTCCCTGATCTTACGAACACCTGAACAAGAGTATCCCGTTGGCATAAGACTGATTCAACCCCAATGTCTTATGAATGCTTACTGAAATCACGTTAAGAAAGTTTACCGGGATGGCACCCGCTTTTCCGCTATGGCAGAAAGGGTCTATCCAAACATTATCTGAACGGTTATCCTGATCCGAAATGCCGTAAATGATCAATGAAGTATGGAAGAACTTTTTGTAGTTCGGCCATTAGCCACCCTTTGGCTGGCATTCTTCAGTTTTGTTTTACAGGCGACGACGATTGTGCCATTTGCCAATCTGGGAACCCTGACAGATCGAAGTGATGCCCTCGTAATGGCCCGTGTAATCAGAAATTATGAGCATTCGGAAGACAGCCGGACGTTTTTCAGATCACGTTTGGTTGTAGAGGAAAGCATAAAAGGGTCTCTCCTGGTGGGAGATCAGTTTGATGTCCAGAAATGGGAGAAATTGATTGACGAAACGTGGATAACCATGTGGGGTGATCTGAATCTTAATCCGGAGTCCAGGTATCTGTTATTTCTGGAGTACCGGGGCGAAGGTTTGTATCACCCCCTGTGTTTCTCCTATTATGTCTTTGAAGAAATCAGCAGGGAAGGACTAACTTACATCGTTCCATCTCCGGAATCAAAGGAATTTGAACTGGTGGATCTTCATCAGGCAGAACCCCTTTATGTGTATGAAAAGACGGCATTGATCCGTCATTTAAAAGACTTCACAGAAGGCATCGTCTCCTGGAATGTAGCGGAAGCGCGAACAGACCTGACCCTTGACGACTTTGTCCATTACAGCAAGCGTTCTGCTCCAGCCGGTTGTACCTATCTGACGGCCGGCTCCAAGAATCTCCGCTGGCGGTATTTCCCCGATCAAAGCGTTGGGATTCATTACCAGAATACCGGTGCAGGGGGTTGTGCCAGTACGATATCGCAGGCTCAACAAGCGATTGCTGCTCTGAGCAATGCTTATCCTGGCATCAACGTAATCGACGGTGGCTCTCTCGGTAGTGTATCTAATTGTGGCGATGGTACGGCATTGGGTTCGGATTACCGCTCCTATATAGACAACAATCTGGGTAGTTACCGGCATGCCATTATCCAGTTTGATGATCCATGTAATGAGATTTCCAACCTGACCAACTGCAGTGGTATCCTGGCACTAGGAGGAGCCTATGGAATCGGTTCTCACACCTATGAGAATGTGTCCTGGGCTACTGCACAATACGGATATGTGGTAGTAAACAACGGGGTAGGGGCCTGCAGATGCAATAATCTGCAGGAGATATTGTCACACGAGCTTTCTCATGCCCTGGGATTGGGTCATATTTCTGCCAGTTTTGGTACCGCCAATATGAATCCATCCTGTTGCAGTCCTATCAGTTCGCTGGATGAGACCTGTTTTGATTACGTTTATCCCCTTACCACATCGGATAATCTGCTCCCGGTGGAGTTGGTCAGTTTTCAAGGGAATGCCGGCCAGGCTCTCAATCATCTGGAGTGGAAAACCGCATCGGAATCCAATGTGGATAAATTTGTAGTTGAGCGGGCAGATAACGGCGATTTTGTTTTTTCCGCCATTGCTGAAATATCCTCCAAAGGTGACACTGAAACCGGACATCAATACGAATGGAAAGACAAAGATCCGGACCCCGAAAATTATTATCGTCTGAAAACAGTGGATTTTGACGGAACCTCCGAATTATCAAATGTGATCTCTATCAAAAGGGAAGAAGATGAAGCAGTGAAGGTTTATCCTACCATAGCGCAGGATTTTACGAACATTCACATACCGGCATCAACGCCAGTTAAAATTCAGATATTTTCCGTAACCGGTCAGTTGATCAGGCAGCAAGATCTCAACGGGAAATACTTTCAGATTCCTATTGGTGATTTACAGCCGGGATGGTACTTTCTGAAAGTATTCACCGCCCGAAGTAACCAGACATTTGAATTTTTTAGAAATTAAGATCAGGTAAGGCAACCCAGACCATGGGTAAAGAAAAGGGGTGATATTATTTAAATATTCACCCCTTTCTGATTCTATTGGTGTCTTCTATTCAAAAGAGACATCGACATTATTCCCGAGCACCAATTTTACATTTAATTCGAATTCGTCATAAATGGTCTTGTCGCCGAGATTGTCGAAAAAACTTCCACTGCCATATCGCACATCATATTCGGAGCGGTCAACCACGATATCGGCCGTGGCTACTTTCATACCATTCTCCTGCGACAACTGGGCATTAAATTTTACCGGTTTTGTAATTCCCTTGATGGTGAGATCGCCCACCACCTTGTAACTGCCTTCAGTACCACGGTGCACGACGTTGGTAATTTCGAGGGTTGCAACCGGATGCTCTGCGACATTAAAAAAATCGGCTGATTTTAAATGTCCTTCCAATTTTGTCTGACCGTTGCTGCCGGCCATATCGACATTGACAATGGTGGTCATATCAATCTTAAAAGTTCCACCCTTCAGCATGTCATTTTCCATCTTCAGCGAACCCTCCTTCAATTTGATGGTCCCATGGTGTGATCCGGTAACCTTTTTACCCTTCCAGATGATTTCGCTTTTTTCAATATCCACATTTACAGTGACCGGTGGATTAACAGCCAGCACAGTAAAAGCAATTAAGCTGAAAAACATCGTTGAGAACACAACTTTTTTCATAATTTTTAATGTTTTGTGATTAATCAAAAATTTATTTAGGTCAAATAAGAGTCAATAATACAGGGTCATTCTGTACCATACATTATTTAGTAGTTTTGAGATATTTTACTGATTCAGACGATTCAGGATTTGATTAAGCATGATTATTTCATCGCTGCTCAGAATACCCATCCTTCGGATCAGAGCTTCATCCAAAACCCGGCTTGCTTCATTGATCAGGGCAAGACCTTTGGTTGTCAGTTCAACTTCGGCCCG
Organism: uncultured Saprospiraceae bacterium; assembly: GCA_964428345.1. Lineage (GTDB taxonomy): Bacteria > Bacteroidota > Bacteroidia > Chitinophagales > Saprospiraceae > JABDMH01. The sequence continues at coordinate 36,704 of CAYRYD010000009.1, forward strand.
TCTCCGGTCAATAGGGCATTCCCTTCGTAAGAGGAATCCTTTTGCCCGCAGTTTTTCGATCAGTCGTGATGTGTTTGACATTTTGTCAAGCATCCTGCAGGTAATTTCACCGATACTGATAGCACTACCATGCTGACCACGTAAGATCCTCAGGATATTGTATTGCTGAACCGAAATTCCGAAGGGACGTAAGATAGCATGCGCATATCCCTGGATTTCTGAATGAGTGTGGTACAAGTTTAAGACCGCCCGGATATATTCATTCTCAAATCTGCTCTGACTGATAGACTCCTCCAGTATCATCACCGATATTATATGTCTATACAACTAATGTTTCGACATTTAGTTGAGTAAACACCCAAAAAAACAGCTGAAAGCGAAAATCCGGGGACCGAACGGGAAGCCGGGACCTAGTTTATGTGCAGATCAAAGGGCATTCTCGCCAGCGGGTTTTTGCTCTGGAGGATATAATCGAGGCTATTGATCAATCCGGTAGCCTGGGGAAAACGATCAGCCAGCAGGCGTTCGGCGATTGTCACAGAAACATTCTGACCCGTAAGGTCCTCGATTAGTTTTTGCATAGGATCCTTGATCCTGGGGTATTCGGTGATCCGGTAGTCGTCCGTCCCAGCAAGCCTGGCAGCCAGAGCGATGGCATCATCCAGGTTACCCAACTCATCCACCAATCCAATTTCCCGGGCCCGGACTCCGGTCCAGACTCTGCCCTGGGCTACTTCATGGACCGAATCCCGGGTCATATTTCGCCCCTGGGCAACCCGGCCCAAAAATGTTTCATAGGTTCGGTCAATCCCTTCCTGAATGAGTGCAGCCTCATCGACTCCCACCGGAAAAAATGGATTGGCGACTCCATTGGCATACCGGGAGGTCCTGACGGTGTCCAAATGGATACCCAGTTTTTCATTCATTAATTCTTCAATATTGGGCACCAGACCGAATACTCCGATAGAACCGGTAATAGTGTTGGGTTCAGCAACGATCCGGTCGGCACCACAGGCGATATAATATCCGCCCGAAGCAGCCACATCACCCATACTCGCCACAACCGGAATCCCCTTCTCCCTCACCAGCTGGATTTCACGCCAGATTTCATCGGAGACAAATGCATCCCCTCCAGGTGAGTTGACCCGGAGCACTAAAGCACCAACCTTTTCATCGGTACGGATTTTCCGGAGAATCTCGACATAGTGCTCATCGGTGATCATCCCGTATTGCTCCTTACCGGCCCGGATCTCACCTTCCGCATATACGAGGGCAATCTTTGCCTGGGCACCCAAATTCAGGTCCTTGCCTTTTTCTGTATGGTAGTCTGACAAACTGATAAAATTGATCTTTTCATCTTCATCCAAATCGAGCTGACTCCGGATAGCATCAAAGACTTCATCTTCGTACTGAATGGCGTCAACGAGTCCGTTTTCCAGGGCAAGTTTGGCATTCCTTCCTGAAAGTCTTTCGGCAGATTGCCTTACCTGGCTGACTTCCAGGTTCCTGCCGGAAGCTATATCTTTTACAAACGATTCGTATAACTCCTGCAAATAGACTTTGATTTGCTGGCGATTTTCATCACTCATCTCGTTGAGGCGAAAGGGTTCGGTCGCTCCCTTGTACTTGCCGGCATAAAAGACATTCATCTTGACTCCAATCCGGTCGAGCATATCCTTGAAAAAAGGAATTTCGGCTCCGAATCCCCGCAAATCTACTGCTCCCATCGGATGGAGCATGATCCTGTCGGCGGCGGTTGCCAGATAGTAAGCACCCTGGCTATATCCGTAATTACCGGAATAAGCATATACAAACTTGCCACTCTCCCGAAAATCCAGGATGGCATTCCGGAGATATTGCGCTTTGGCATGCCCCATCGACCGGGAGGACAGGGACAGGTGAATTCCTTTGATATTCCGGTCTTCTTTTGCCTGCCGGATACATTGGACAATTTCATAGAGTCCGATGAATGGATCATCGGAGAAGTTGTACATTGCAGCTTCTGTATTGTTGGTTTTTTCGGGAATCACCCGGTCAAATTCCAGTTTCAATACTGAATTGGCATGGACCACCGGTTTGGATTTCCCTACACTGATCAGAGAGGTCATCATCAGGGAGCCCACCAGAAATAATACCAGCATGGCCATGAAAACTCCCAGACAAGAACCCAGTACTATTTTGATGAAATTCTTCATTTCGCGATAGGTCTTCTTTTGTACCCGGTAAAGTTACTAATGAAGTAATAAAGCAGGGGTATTTTCCGATGAAACCGGTTTCTTATTCGTCTAAGCATTCCTGCTTAATGAGAAATCAGTGGATGCTCACCCGGTGTACTCCGGGATTGTATCGCTGGGCAATCAGTGTGGTAATTTCATCCAGGTGCTCCTTATTGCGGATGAAGTCCATGTTTTCTACGTCGATGATCAGGATCGGGTATTCGGTTTCATTGCGAAAATATTCGAAATAGGCATGCTGGATGGTCGTCAGATAGGCTTCCGTGATGGGAGATTCCATCGGCCGGCCCCTTTCCTCAATCAGTTCCATCAGTTTTCCGGTTGAGCGATGGAGATAGACCAGGAGATCGGGATTGGGAAATGGACTTTCCAGCAGCTGAAACAAGTGCTGAAAAATCCGGAATTCTTCCTGATTCAGGTTATTCCTGGCAAATAACAAGGTCTTTGTAAAGCAATAATCGGCAAAAATGTGATTGGCAAAGAGATCCTGGTTTAAAATGTGTTTCTGGAGTTGCTTGTGACGTTCGGTCATGAAGAAGATTTCAACCGGAAAGGCATACCGTTCCGGTTCGCTGTAGAAATAGGGGAGGAATGGATTATCGGTAAATTGTTCCAGGACCAGCTTCCCGTTATACCGTTTGGCAAGTTTGGTACAGAGTGAGGTCTTGCCACTGCCAATATTGCCTTCGATGCAGATGTAATGATGTGGTATTGGATAGTCTTCCATCTATTTTTCAAGCATAAGCACTTCGAGTGTGTCTGCAGATTGAAGATACAATTCTTCAATGGTGGCTTTCATGGTTGGATGCACTAATTGCGGTGCAATTTCCATTAACGGTACCAAAGTAAAATTTCTTTCGGCTATCCGGGGATGTGGTATCTGCAATCCCGGTTGGTGGATGATCTCATTACCGTAAAAAAGAATGTCAATGTCAATAAGCCGGCTCTGCCATTTTCCTTCCCTGGTCCTTCCCATTTGCTGCTCTATGCCCAGTAGGGTCTGCAGGAGGGCTTCCGGCGACAGGCTGGTCTCCAGGATCAGCACGATATTGAAAAAATCCGGTTGATGGATAAATCCCCAGGCTTTGCTGCGATAGGTTGATGACCGTTTAAGAATGACGCCACACTTTTGCTCAATGTACCTGACAGCTTCATTGATTGCCGCTTCCCGGTTCGCCAGATTGGATCCCAACAGTAAATATACTTTCGTGCTTTTCATCACGGTCTCACCAGAACCCGCAGAATCCGGGTGGAAGCTTATTATGCGCCCCGGATCGCCTCGAGATACCGGTTTAGCTCCATTTTAACCATCGGAAAGAGGAAAAACAACCCGATCATATTCGGAAATACCATCGCTAGAATCATGGCATCCGAAAAGTTGATGACGGCATCCAGTGTCGAAGCTGCCCCTATCACGATAAAAATGAGAAACAGCACCTTGTAGGTCATATCCGATCGCCGGCTTCTCCCGAAAAGGTACATCCATGACTGAAGACCATAATACGACCACGACAACATCGTGGAAAAGGCAAAGAGCACAATTGCCACGGTGAGCAGGTAGGAAGAACCACCCAACGATGATTCAAAAGCGGAAGTGGTAAGGTCGACACCATTCAGGCTTTCCGGATTCTGGTAGAGACCGGTGATGATGATGACCAGCGCTGTCATGGTACAAATGACCACGGTATCGATAAAGGGTTCAAGCAAGGCCACAACACCCTCGCTGGCCGGATACTTGGTAATCACCGCCGAGTGGGCAATAGCAGCTGATCCCACTCCGGCTTCATTACTGAAGGCCGCTCGTCTGAATCCGGTGATGATAACACCGACAATACCTCCGGCGATCGCCGTAGGATTGAAGGCTTCGGTAAAGATCAGACCAATGGCATCTCCGAGCTGCCCGATGTTGATAAAGATGATCACGAGACAGGATAATACGTAGAGAATGGCCATAAACGGGACAATCTTTTCGGCAATGTTACCGATCCGTTTGATACCTCCAATAATTACTATCGCTACCAGAATGGCCATAATTAAGCCAAGGATCGAACCGGCTGCCCCGCTTTCGATTCCAAACTGACTGATGACCTGAGCGGCCGCCTGGTTGGCCTGAAACATATTGCCACCTCCAAAAGAAGCGCCGACACAAAGGATGGCAAACAAAACCGCCAGAATCTTTCCAAACTGGGGAAAACCCCGGTCCCGGAGTCCCCGGCTCAGGTAATACATCGGTCCACCAAAGACCCGGCCATTGACGACATCGCGATAGGACACCCCCAGGGTACATTCAACAAATTTGGATGACATACCGAGTATACCGGCCAGGATCATCCAAAAAGTGGCTCCTGGTCCACCCATCACAATGGCGACGGCAACCCCGGCAATATTACCCAGACCAACAGTACCGGAAACAGCGGCAGACAGAGCCTGAAAGTGACTGACCTCGCCCGGCTTGCCTTCGATTTTGATGGTGTCCTTGATGTCGCCATTCACCACATTGACCGTATCGGTAGTAATTGGCTCATCACTGCCCTCGATCGCATCGTATTTACCCCGGACTACCTGAATAGCAAGACCAAACCGACGGATGTTGACAAAGCTGAAATAAATCGTAAAGAATAAGGCTCCTGCAATCAACAAGAGCAGGACGATAGGAATACTTACCTCATCCGAGACTGGAATCGAAGTCAGAACAAAATTAACCCACCAGTCTGCGATCGGGGTAAAAGCCCGGTTGATTCTTTCATCAAGCCCCTCATTCTGGGCCCGGACCGCCAGTGGAAAAAACAGTACTATTCCGGTAAATACTAGGTATCTCTTCATGGTCATTAAGTAGGTTTTCAGCCCTTTAAGGTAAAACGATTATTTGATACTACCGATAGACAGTTTTAACTTCGAGGTGCGGTAGCCAGCAGAAGAAAGCGGGCGGGATATCCAAACCGGTTGACTCTTAAGATCTTGCCGCCCCTCAGTCGGAAAAATAATAATCGTCTTTAAAAGACTCGATTTCCCTGCGATCTTTTTTGGTAGGTCTGCCAGTGCCCCGGTCCCGGAATTCAGAACGTCCCTTGCCCACGAACCAACTTTCGTATTTTTTTAATTCTTCAGCCGGAGTCAGGTCTTCATAAGCCTCCCTGGCCAAAATGGCACTGACCCTCTTTTCGATCAGTTTGACAACCCGGAAAGTGAAGGTGTAACCACTCTTTTGTACCTGCACGAGATCTCCCACAGTGACGGTGGAAGCGGGTTTGGCCTTTTGCTGTTGAATCAGGATTTTTCCAGCCTTGCAATGGTCGGTAGCCAGGGTCCGTGATTTAAAGATCCGGACACTCCAGAGCCACTTATCGACTCTAATCTTTGACATGACGTGTTGTTTCCGACAGCACCGGCAACTGCATATGTAAGTTCTCCATGATCCGGACCATGTGGTCGGCTACAAAGTAATCCCGGTACCATCGCTTGTCACTGGGTACGATGATCCAGGGTACAGTGCTACGGTTGATGGCATCTTCATAGGCATGGATATATTCATCCCAGAGTTTGGCTTCTTCCCAGTCAGCAGCATTGTGTTTCCAGTTTTTGGTTGGCCGGTCTATGCGTTCCTGAAGTTTCTCCTTTTGTCTTTCCTGGCTGATGTGCATGTAAAACTTGATCACTTTGGTATGATTGTCAAATTCCAGCAACTCTTCAAAACTGTTGATGGCATCAATTCGTTTTGACACCCGTTCTTCGTCGATCCACCGGTGCACCCTTTGTACCAGTATATCTTCGTAATGCGAACGGTTAAAAATCTGAATCTTTCCCTTGCGGGGGGTAACTTTGTGAACCCTCCACAGAAAATCGTGATCAAATTCTTCATCGGATGGTTTTTTAAATCCAATGGCCCAGACACCGGATGGACTGCAGTAACGAAATACTTTACGGATTGCCCCGTCTTTTCCACTGGCATCCATCCCCTGAAAAACGACCAGCATACTCCTTTTTTCTTCGCCATATAGGAGGTGCTGCAAGTCACCAAGTCGCCGGCTTAACTTATCCCTCTTTTCGATAGTATCTTTTTTGGTAAATCCCTCAGGAGCACCGGTAGGAATTTCAGAAAGTCGGATCATTGTATATTCTGCGATTTATTTTCTGGTAAGATACATCATTATTTTTTTCGGACAATCCACACATCCTGATCAGGTTTTCTGTTATTGAGAGTTCCTAGCTGGTGTTCGAGGATATCAAAATTACTGAGTAAACCGATGATGTACTGCTCGGGATGAAAGGTGCTGAAAATTCTTTTTCCTTCCATTTTGTGGTTTCTGACTACCGGCTTGTTGTCGTGAAAGGATGCCTGCTCTGCCGGCGTGAGATAGGGTAGAAAAGCCCTGCCCTGGGTGGTGAAAAGAAATATCCCATCCGGTGTCAGCCGTTCAACTATTTCATCCACCCATATAGGATGCCTTTCTGCTGCCAGATGGGTGAAGACCGATATGGCGTAGATAAAATCAACCGAACCGGGCGGTATCGGTATCGGTGGTTTCAATCCATTGGTTATGAAGGATACGCCTTGAATCCAGGTCTTGCACCATTTAATGGTTTGTGGATTGAAATCACTTCCGGTCAACACTACATCCGCTGACACCAGGGTTGGCAAATGCCGGATCACCCGGGCCGGACCGCAACCCCAGTCCAGGATCGATCCTGGTTGTCGCCCCTGATGTTTTTGGTACTGGTCGAGCAGCCATTGTGCCGTTGACAATCCACTCTCAAAATACCGGTGATAATCAAGACGAAAGGTCTCATAGAGAATCTGATCATCCGGCAAAATAAAATCGGGATGTTTTTTTTTGAAAGCCTCGTTGTTCGACCGATTCTTTAACCGGAAAAAATGCATGCGTAAAAAATCAAGTGCAGGCAGAAGACCCAGCTGTCCAAAAAAATGTTTGATGTAAGGAGTCAGCGCCACGACAGTAGATAAAACAGCTCTGGACTGCCGAATGATTAATTCATCCGGCTTCGTTTGATCAGGTACGATTGTAGAACCGGATTGAAGCCCTGGGCAATATCTGCTTCCACAAGATCGATCTTATATTGCAGGCATTTCATCTGGAGCTCGTCTTTAAATTCTTTTAATCTTCTGGTGTATATGTCTTTGACCTCATGAGGCTGAACCTTGACCCGTTCGCCGGTTTCTACGTCGATAAACATATAGGGCCGGTTTTCAAACTCAAAATTCAGCTCTTTCGACTTGTCGACCACATGAAACAGAAGTACTTCATGCTTGTTGTGCTTCAGGTGCTGGAGGGCCGAAAAAAGGTGATCGGGCTCTTCGATCCGGTCAAACATATCGCTAAAAATGACGACCAGCGATCGTTTATGGATGCTGTCGGCGATCTGGTGCAGGGCAGCGGCCGCATCGGTGCCTTTATCCTGGACTGCATCCTGCACGGCATTTTCCAGATGGGTAAGCAGCAGTTTGTAGTGGGCTGTACTGCTTCGGGCTGGCGTATGCTGCCGGACTTCCGAGTCAAAAATGGTCAGTCCAAAGGCATCTCTTTGTTTTTTCAGAAGCATCATCAGGGAAGCAGCTGCCAGAGCTGACCATTTTAGCTTGTTTAATTTCTGATGCTTTGGATCGATTTCAGGAAAATACATCGAGGAAGAAATATCCAGTACAATCTGACAGCGCAAATTGGTCTCCTCTTCAAAACGCTTGGAAAACATTTTGTCTGTCCGGGCATATACCTTCCAATCGATATTACGGGTACTCTCTCCCTGATTATAGAGGCGGTGTTCGGCAAATTCGACCGAAAAACCGTGAAAGGGACTTTTATGCAGGCCGATGATGAAACCCTCAACCACCTGTCTGGCAATCAGATCAAGGTTTTCCAGTTCCTTGACATTGTATTGATCGAAAAAATTCATATTGTTTAAAAATAGAAGCTCCTGTTCAACAAACGAAGAACAGGAGCGGGAATTTTAATTGGAACACTATATTCTCATGCCGGGCACACCTATTGCAGATGGCTTTCGATCATGTTGACGAATGTTTGCCTGGTAGCTGTGCCCACATGTTTACCAACAACTTCTCCATCTTTGATAAAGAGAATAGTGGGAATGCTGCGGATCTGATATTTAAATGAGATTTCCGGTTGTTCATCGACATTGACCTTGCCGATAAGGGCCTTTCCGGCATATTCTTTGGACAACTCTTCGATGATCGGACTGACCAGACGACAGGGACCGCACCACTCTGCCCAAAAATCAATTACGATCAATCCCCCTTTGTCAATCGCCGTTTCCTGAAAGTTGCTGTCAGTAAATTCGAATGCCATTATAGTCTGTTTTACTTGTGGTTTATGAATAAAAACTTAAAAAGCTGCAAAAATAGCAAGATAATTGTCTTATATCCGGCAGATCTGCAATTTTATCAATGCTTAACATCAGGGATGTGGAGCAGGTTCATGCAAAACTCCAATTTGTCGGATGTTTATCAGATCGGACAAATGAAGATACGAGGTATACAACTGACCGGCATGGCTTTAGGGTTCCTGACTCTAATGATTCATTGGTTCGGAACACCGGAGTTTGTCGAAGTGGTACATGGCCGCTTTTTATTCCCTTTCTTCAGTTTCCTTTTCGATCATTCCGTGTCGCTCTTACCCTTTTCGGTGTTGTATCTCCTGGTCCCTTTCCTGCTGGTGCTGGTCTTTTACCTTTTTCGAGGATGGTATCGTAACTTCCGGCTGAAGAGGTCTGGTTGGGGCAACCTCTTGTCGGGGTGCCTGGCAGCGACCGGATTTATTCTGACAGCCTTCTACAGTTTCTGGGGGTTCAACTATGACCGGATTCAGTTGAGAGATCGACTCACCTGGTCAGTGGAATCGATCGATCCTGAAATATTTATGGATGAGGCCCGGTCGCAGGCGGCCATACTGCAGCAATTTGACGGTGACCGCCGTAGCGGCATAGGTAAGAGTCTGGCCTATAGCAACTACCGGCTTCTCGAAGTGGCCATCCGCCAGGAAGCAGTCAAACTGGCAGAGTCTCTGGGTTATCTGGGACGGAAACGGGTGCGCTGCCGCCAACTGGTGCCATCCGGTATTCTGCTGCGGTTTTCGACGGCGGGGTTTTATAATCCTCTTTCCGGAGAATGCAACATTGATAAAGGTCTGCATCCGCTCCAGAAACCTTTTTCCATGGCCCATGAATTTTTTCACGGAATGGGAATCACCGGAGAGGGAGACTGTAATTTCCTGGCTTATCTGGTTTGTCATCAATCGGATCATGACTTTATCCGGTATTCCGGCGAACTGGGTTACTGGCGTTATATCCAGCATACTCTCCGGTACTCCGGTTCAGAAGAGTATCAGGAGCTTGTCAGCAGCCTACCGGAGTCGGTGATCCGGGACATGGAGGATATCGACCGGCAAATGGACAAGTATCCGGATATTGCCCCGCGGATGCGTGATGCTATTTATGCGGCATACCTGAAATCCAATAAAATACATGACGGACTGGCCAATTATAACCAGATTTTACAGTTGGTCATCAACTGGCGCAAAAACGGGGAAAAGCTGTGAAGTCCGTCGAAGAAGCTGGCTATTCGAAAACACCGCTCTTTCGCAAACTTGGGATGAAAGCGGGAACGGTCTGGAAGGTGATTGATCCACCCGAAAACTACCATGCGCTCCTGGGTGAGGCATTGGGAGTAGTGTTTAGCGATAAACAAGCGGATTTGGATGGCATGCATATTTTTACCAATGATCTGGAAACCATGGAACAATATATGCTGGAATGCCGTCATCAGATCCGGAAAAACGGAGCATTATGGTTTTCCTGGTACAAGAAAAGTGCAGGCCTACCCACCGCGCTGTCCGAAGATTTAATCCGGCAGACAGCCATATCTCTGGGATTGGTTGATGTAAAGGTTTGTGCCGTAGACCGGCATTGGTCGGCACTGAAAGTCGTCTGGCGGCGAGAAAACCGGTAATTTCTCAAACAATCAGGAAGTTCGGGGCATTTATCAATTACCATGTATCTTTATGGATAAATCCGGTACTCTTGGAATTGACCGATAACTATGGAAGGGTGATAAACTACCTGCGTCTGGCAGTGACTGACCGGTGTAATCTCCGTTGTTTCTATTGCATGCCGGAAGAGGGCATTGATTATGTCAGGAGATCGGATTTGTTGAATTATGAGGAAATGGTCAGGTTGGTACGGAATCTGGTGGATCTCGGCATCGGGAAGCTCCGGATTACCGGTGGCGAGCCCTTTCTGAGGAAAGACCTGATGCAGTTTCTCAGTATGATAGCGACTTCCGGTTTAAAGGAAATTCACATTACGACCAATGGGACGCTGACCCGGCCGCATATACCAAAATTGAAAGATCTGGGCATCACTTCAGTGAATTTATCATTAGACACCCTGGATCCGGTGCGCTTTAAGGAGATCACCCGCAGGGATGCTTTTAAAACGGTATGGCAAACTTTCGAACAACTCCTGAATGTGGGCATCCGCACCAAGATCAATATGGTGGTGATGGCCGGAAAGAACACTTCCGATATTGTTCCTATGGCCAACCTGGCCAGAGAGTATCCGGTAGATGTTCGTTTTATTGAAGAAATGCCCTTCAACGGTTCAGGAAATCAGGCAGCACTGACCTGGGATCATGGCAGGATTCTTGGGGAAATCAGCTCTGTGTATCCGTCGATACAACGTCAGCCCGTAAAAGCAGGTGCCACGGCCAGTATGTACCAGATCGAAGGATTTCAGGGAGCTCTGGGCATCATAGCCGCCTACAGCCGGACCTTTTGCGGGACCTGCAACCGTCTGAGAATAACCCCACAGGGGATGATCCGGACCTGCCTGTATGATGAAGGAATCTTCAATATCCGTGATCTGATGCGAAAAGGCGCAACCGATCAGCAATTGAAAGAAGCGGTAACACAGGCCGTCCTGCAGAAAGCCAAAGATGGATTTGAAGCCGAGAAACAGCGCTGGAATCGCATTACCGAATCGATGTCAACCATAGGAGGTTAAAACGATGGTCACGGTAGAGGAAGCTCTTTCCATACTCACCCGGTATCCTTTTCAACCTGATGTGGAAACGGTGGAACTGGATCAGGCAACCGGACGAATACTCGCAGAACCGGTCAGGGCCGATCGCGATTTTCCACCTTATGACCGCGTGGCGATGGACGGAATTGCCCTTAATACCACTGCTTATACCGATACTAAGAGTGAGTTGATCATTGAACGAACGATCGCAGCCGGCGAACCTCCGTACCGGCTTGTTAATCCGCAGAAGGCCGTGGAGATCATGACCGGAGCAGTCTTGCCTGCCGGTTGTGATACCGTCATTCCCTATGAGGAATTGATTATGGAGGATGGGAAGGTGACGGTTACGGGACCGGTGATATCCGGGAAAAATATTCATGTCCGGGGATCAGACAGGAAAGCCGGTGAGGTGATCGTACCGGCAGGTACCCGGGTTGGAGCCCCGGAGGCTGGAATTGCTGCAACCGTAGGTCAATCCCGGCTGATGGTTTTTAAGTGGCCCTCCATTTGTCTTGTATCGACCGGTGATGAGCTGGTTGGTATCGAGAATACACCGGAGCCTCACCAGATCCGAAGTTCAAACGTATTTGCACTGAAAGCCTCCCTGCGAGCTTATGCCGGGATGGAGGTTGACACTCAACATCTGACTGATGATGCGGATATAGTACACAAACGGGTAAGAGAGCTCGGCAGGAAATATCAGATCATCATCTTTATCGGAGGAAGTTCTATGGGCAAATTTGATTTCTTACCCTCTGCCCTGGTTTCAGCAGGATTCAACGAACATTTTTACAAGATCAGGCAAAGACCCGGCAAACCGATGTGGTTTGGCAGCAGGGAAAATCACTTTGCGTTTGCACTGCCAGGTAACCCGGTATCTTGTTTTTTATGTCTTGAAAAGTATTTTAAGTTTTGGCTAAATAATAGTTTAGGCTTTTTTAATAAGACTGATACCGCAATACTCAACAGTGATTTCACCTTTGAACCCGATCTCACCTACTTTTTACAGGTAAAACTTGAATCCGGACAGGGCAGGGCCCTTGCCAATCCCTTGCCGGGAGGTGGATCTGGTGATCACGCCAATCTGGCTGATGCAGATGCTTTTCTGGAGTTGCCTGTGGAAAGATCTGATTTCAGGAAAGGTGAAGTCTTTAATATCGTAAGGATCCGCTAGCAACAGGCAAATAGGTAGTAAAAATGAAATATCATGAATGATCCGACTTTTTCCCATATTGATAGTCAGGGTAATCCTGTCATGGTAGATGTCTCCCCCAAATCCAAAACCTTCCGATCGGCGACCGCTCAGGCCATCGTTTGTGTGCCAGAGGTGGTCATCCGGCAGTTTCAGGAGACCGATATCAAGACAAAAAAGGGACCCGTTTTTCAGACTGCTATCCTTGCCGGGATCATGGGGGCCAAGAGAACCAGTGACCTTATCCCTTTATGCCATCCACTGGGGCTGGAAAATTGCAGGGTGACTATTCACTTTAATGAACTTCAGGAGCTGGTCATCCAATGTACCGCCGAGATTACGGGCAAGACCGGGGTGGAAATGGAAGCACTTACCGGTGTTTCAATAGCCGCCTTAACCGTCTATGACATGTGTAAGGCGTTTTCTCATGACATCTTGATTAAAAACATACAACTGATGGCAAAGTCCGGTGGGAAAAGCGATTTCAAAAGACGAACCTGAACCCGGGCTGTTAGGAGTCGTATTAGCCGGGGGATATAGTCGCCGAATGGGCAGGGATAAGGCACTCATTTCAGTTGACGGGATACCGATGTATCAAAATGCTGGTCATTTATTAGTACCCTTTTGCCAACGGGTATACATCTCCTGCAGACCGGAACAGAGGGATCATTTGCACGGATTTCCTCTGGTGATTGATAAATTTCCCTCCAAGGGACCGCTTACGGGTTTGCTTTCGGCCTTTCTGGAGCATCCCGAAGTGGCCTGGATGACCATACCGGTTGATATGCCACGGCTGACGACCACCATTCTGGAAAAATACCTCGTACGTCAGCGGGATCCCTCGATGGATGCCACCGTGATTTATGATGTAAATAATCGGTTTCCCCAACCCTTGCTTGGTATTTATGAGCCAACGAGCCGGCTGGTGATGCTTCGAAATTTGAATGCCGGACAGTATTCATTCAGGAAGCTACTGGAAGATTTGCGGGTCAATTTAGTGGAATTTCATGATAGTCAAAACCAGTTGGCCAACTACAATCTTCCCGGCGACTGGAGTCGATGATATCTGGATGTTCCTAATTTTAAGTATTTTA
>CAYRYD010000009.1:50371-133071 GCA_964428345.1 uncultured Saprospiraceae bacterium
ATCATCAAACCATATTTTTCTATGTCCATATTCTGCAGCCATAAACATAAGTTGCTTATAGTATTTCTGCTCCTGCCCCTGTTAACGCTGGCTCAGCCGGATTTTGATGTTTTCGATTATTGGCCTCACCGGCCTGATCCCACCAGAAATCTCTATGAGCAGATTTTGCGGGTTGCCAATCGACAAATACAAAGCCGGAAGGCAGCGATAAGCAAGTTAGAGGGTAAAGAAGCCTGGCAGGAACGACAGCGAGAGGTACGCTCCAGGCTGCGGCAGCTGTTGATGCCGCCTTTTGAAAAATCAGCCCTGAATGCGGTGGTTACTGCCCGGTTGGAGCGCCAGGACTTTGTCGTCGAGAAATTGTATTTCGAATCCTTACCCGGCTATCCTGTCTCGGCTGCATTATTCATCCCGCGAAAGTTAAATGGACCCGCACCGGCCATTTTATTCTGCAGTGGGCACAGTGATCAGGGGTTTCGCTCAGAAGTGTACCAGCATATGATCATTAACTATGTGCTGAAGGGTTTCATCGTTCTTGCTTTCGATCCGGTAGGTCAGGGTGAAAGAAACCAGTATTTCCGGGAAGATGGCCAGAAACGGTTCAGGCCTACCCATGAGCACTCGTATGTTGGAAACCAGATTTTTTTAACCGGATATTCACCGGCGCAGTACTTTGTCTGGGATGGTATCCGGGCCATCGATTATCTGGTGAGCCGCCCGGAAGTTGATCCTGAGCGAATCGGAATAACCGGACGCTCAGGCGGAGGCACCCAATCGGCCTATCTGATGGCGGTCGATGACCGGATAAAGGCAGCAGCGCCCGAGTGCTATCTGACCACTTTTGAACAGTTGTTGTTATCCGGAGGTCCGCAGGATGCCGAGCAGAATATACCGGGCCTCTTGTCGGAAGGACTTGACCTGGCGGATCTGATCGTAGCCCGGGCTCCTTCACCGACCCTGATGGTCACCACCACCCGGGATATTTTCAGCATCCAGGGTGCCCGTGATCTCTACAACGAGGTGAGAGAGGTTTACGAAGTGCATGATGCCTCCGAAAGTTTTTCGATGGTGGAAGACGACGCCCCCCATCAATCAACCGTTAAAAACCGGGAAGCAACCTACCGCTTTTTCCAAAAGTTTCTGGACAATCCCGGTGATCCGGCTGATATTTCAGTGGAGATTTTTTCCGAACAGGACCTTTGGGTGACTCCGGAAGGTCAACTCTATACCCATGGTCGCCAGAAGACCTTGTTTGACCTGAACCAGGATATCAGTCGAAAGATTGTTGATCAAATGAAGGATACAACCATCGACCGAAAGAAACTGCAGGACCTTGTTACCAGACTGTCCGGTTTTGTCCAGCCTCAGGCGATCGGACGGGTCTATTCCGGTGCAATAAGGGAGGCGGGCTTTACGATCGAAAAGTACCTGATCGAAGTAAATGGGGGATACCATATTCCCCTGATATGGTTAAAACCGGATCAGGCAGGTACAGGGGCCGTTCTTCTGCTGGATGATCAGGGTAAATCCGCCCATACGGATAGTAGCGATCTGGCTTTTGAATTGGTCAGGCAGGGTTTCGATGTCTTCCTGCCTGATCTCAGTGGTTATGGCGAAATGAAACCCCGGTTTATGGGGGATGCATTGATTGACCAGATCCCCTTGAACATCTGGTATGCTGGTGCACTTACCGGCAAATATCCGGTGGCCATCCGGGCTGAAGAAATTGTGGCTGTTACCCTGTTTATCCGGGAAAATCTCATGGTCTCAGAAGCACTATTGGCTCTGGCCTTTGAAACGGCAGCCACGGACCTCCTGACCGCCTGTGCATTGGGAGCCGCTTTTCAGGCAGTGGTACTGGACCGGCCTTTGATTTCGGTCGAATCGGTTCTGAATACCAGAGATTATCGGGTAAAATACATACCATCACTGCTTCCTGGTTCTATCCGGACTTTTGATCTGGCGGATATGGTAAGGCATTCCGGCATTGACCACCTGTTTATTTCCAGTCCGCGAGGGGGCGATGGGACTGCTGTGAAGGACAGGCAGTATCTTGAGAATCTTTACCGCCATTTTCCCGGAAAATTACAGCTTATCCCCGATGAAGATAAGGATCAGGTAAAAGCCGCCATCATAACCTGGATAAAGCAATTATGAAGCAGATGATGATTAATGTCTGACTAAAACCGGAAATGACCGGACTCTATCCCGGTATTGCAGGCTCACGAGGTACAGACCACTGGGTAAATGACCCGTCTTCCACCAATAATCGGCTTCCCGATCCTTCACCTGCTGGCGGACCAACTGGTCAACCAGCAATCCCCCTTCAGTGTAAATATTGACGGATAGGCCTTCCGAGGGTACATCGCTGATGGTCAGATGAGCCTGATCCCTTACCGGATTGGGATATACACTGACAGAAAGGCTTTGTCCGGCCAGATCGAATACCGGGGTTACTTCCTCCCGCATAATGGCAAAGGTATCAGACCGGTCATAGTAATCTTCGGTCATGTCGTTGTCCTGAGTAATCTGTATCAGTAACTGGGCTGATTCGATATCGGGTGCTATCCATTCGTAGGTCAACTGGTACAGGGGTAGTCCCTCTTCAATCGGCTCCCAGGTTTCACCACCATCTTTGGAAAAATGGAGATCCCAGTCGACCGGATCATGTTCGACCAGCACAGACCAGATGATATTAATTTTGTCGCCTGGATGATATATTTTACCGGTTAATCTTGTCTCCAGCGTTACATGAGCTTTTAATCCAGGCAGGAACATCGCTGTGATCAGCGTGGCCACTAAAATTTTCCACCAGTCCATTTATTGCAATTTACCGTAGGTCCTAAAGGTAAATAATTTATTTTTTCTTTTGAAAGTATGAAAGGATGACAGGTATCATCATCAAGAGCAGTTGGCGAGATTTGACAAATGCTGGTTTTAATAGTACGGTGGTATCGGTTTATAATTACCCAAGGATTTTCTGAAAATTTATGCAACCTGATTCAGGTCATTGACAATGTTGAGGTGTCTCATCATTTATATCCGCATCGAGTGATAAATAGAGCACGCCAATCTTGTCGTACATCATAAATTTTCAAATTATGAAAAATACGCTATCCATCTTATTGGGAATGTTTGTGTTTTCCCAGAGTCCATTAATGGCGGGAAACGGATTTTCATTTTGTGATCCCGATTCTCTGGAAGATATTTCGGTATCCGGCACCGTTGTTTATGACACCATTAATAATCACCTCCTTTATTACCTGGAAACCAATGGTGAGGGTGGAGTGGATTATGTCCTTAATTTCGGGCCGGTTTGGTATGAACCTACAGATACTAATGTGAACCGTCCTGCGGAAGGAGCAGTAGTGACCATCGAGGGGGGCTTGAATGTATCATCTCCGGGATTAGCCGTGATCATTGTATATGCGATTGATGGTGAATCCTGGAGAAATCCCTGGGAACCATTCTGGAATCATTTTAACAATAGCTATACCGGTGTACAGGGAATGCCCCACCACGGTTACGGACCAGGCTGGCTTCAGGATTCGCTGGTGTGGGAAACGATTTCGGGGGTAGTCCTGACCGATTCAACCTTCATCTACCTCCGGTATTATCTGGATATTGATGGTGATGATCTTCCGGATTATCACCTGAACTTTGGGCCACCCTGGTACAACCCTGAAACAGGTACACAACGTCCGGCGGCCGGTGATCAGGTGGAAATTTATGGTGCTGTGATTGACCTCGACTGGTTGGATGTATTCATTGTATTCCAGATTGATACCCAGGTATGGAGAGATGATCCGGGCTTCAATTCAGGCTCTTTTGGACGCTGGGGTCATAGCCATATGAACATGGCTCTCAACATTCGGGATCCTTTTATGATGCAGAACCGGATGATGTTTCGGAATGGCTGGCATGGTCAGGGTCTTCCTCCCAGTATATTTTGCCAGTTGCTTCAAGTGCATTTTCAGAATTTCCCGGATTATCAGGGTCAGCAGGCTTTTGCCGGCTTTGAAGTGGGTTGTTTCTCTCAGATGGGAGCCGGACCGGTCAACAATTTGATGATGCAGGGAGGACTTAAGATTCGACTAAATAACGAAGCTACCCTTCAACTGCATATTAATCAAAATCAGATTGACCGGCTGGCAATTCAGGACAGAGACCGTGTCCGTCTGAAATATTGGGATAATGACACCCAGACCTGGGAAACGGCTGATGCCCAGGTAGATGCCCAAAATGATATCGTTACTTTTACCTCGCCGACACTCTACGCTTTTTACATGCTGGTGGTTGAGGGTGAAACCACTCCGGTTCAGGATATCGGTAACCGGCTGGATAAAGTTGTCAAGGTATTTCCTAACCCAGCGCGCGAGACGGTAGCGATTGAATTCGATCCTGGCACAAACCGTGAGGTTTCGCTCTCGGTGTATGATCAACTGGGGAGAGTAGTGGTGCGTCAGCATTATATGCTCCCTGGCGAAGGGCCTCAGAGGATTCCCTTGACGACCCGCCGCTGGGAGGAAGATGGCCTGTATTTTGTGCATCTCCGGTTTGCTCGTGAACACCGGATTATCCCACTGATGATTAGCCGGTGATGCACAGATAAGTCAGGTCTTTCTTCAACTGTCAGGGATGAGCTGCCACCCAGACTTCACCGTCGGTAAAAATTTCTTTTTTCCAGATGGGGACAGTCTGCTTGAGCGTATCAATGGCATATCTGCAGGCATCGAAAGCGGCTGCCCTGTGGGGTGCCGATACGGCAATGACGACGGCGATGTCACCTATTGCCAGTTGACCGGTACGATGGTGCATACTGATTTGATAGACGCCAAACCGCTCCTGCATAACCTGAGCAATTTTTTGCATCTCCGATATTGCCATAGGTTCATATGCCTCAAATTCCAGTGCCAGGACGGCTTTGTCCCTGGTCTGGTTTCTTACGGTACCAACGAAGATATCGATGCCTCCACATTCCGGTAATCGTACAGCATCATAGCAGGCCTGCACGGAGAGCGGTTCTGCTGAAAGAATGATATCGACTTTTTTAGTATTCATAGAGAATAAAAATAAGAAAGCGTCAACGTTGGAGAAAGATGGATAATAGGGGTAATGATTATCCTCCGCTTACCGGAGGAATAATCACAATTTCATCCAGATTAGTGATGATCAGGTCGTCGCTGGCGTATTCCTGATTGACGGCTAGTTTCAATGACCTCAATTTGGTGAAGTCCGGGTATTTTGCCACTAAATAATCCTTGAGACCGCTTATCGGGGTGGCTTCCGGCAAATCCATTTCCAGGTTGCGGGTGCCGAGAATATCCCTCGCTATACCGAAGGCCAGAATTTTTACTTTCATTCTGCTAAATTACAGAATCAAACTGATTATCACCCGCCAGGACATGCCTCCATGTGTCCGGGGCTTTTACCGGTTATGACCTCTGGTCTGAAAGTTTTCACGAAAAAAGCACGGGACCGTCTTGCCGGAAAGGTGTCATAGCAGTAGGTTTGGAGATAGGAAGAAAATCAAAGTTATTTGGAAATCCCATTGCAGCAAAGAGTAAAAGAGGCCTTTGTCAGCCACTTCGGAGCCTCTCCCCAGGTCATGAGCCGGGCTCCCGGGCGGATCAACATCATAGGGGAGCATATCGATTACAATGACGGATTTGTGCTTCCGGTAGCTATTGACAGGTATATTGTTGCCGCCATGGCTTCCAATCATAGCGACTCCCTTTGCAGGGTCCATGCAATGGATACCGGGGAAGCGATCCAATGGACCTTTGACAATCCCCCCTTCGACCGCCCGGTTTGGCTGGCCTATATTTATGGTACCATTATGGAGTGGCATCAGGCGGGCCTGTCCAGAGGAGGGGTCGATATCCTGTTTGCCGGTGAAATTCCCATGGGGGCCGGTCTGTCATCTTCCGCCGCATTGGAGGTGTGCGTGGCAACCGGTCTTGCCAGTCTCTGGTCGGTAAACATAAACATGAGAGAAATGGCTTTGCATTGTCAGCGTGTCGAGCAGAAGTATGCAGGGGTGAACTGTGGGATTATGGATCAGTATGCCAGCGTATATGGGAAACCCGGTCAGGCTATTTTTCTTGATTGCCAGACGATCAGGCATGAGTATGTACCTCTGAAACTCGGGGACTACCATTTCTTACTGATAAACTCAGGGGTCAGCCATTCACTGGCTTCTTCCCAATACAATCTGAGAAGGGAGTCCTGCGAAAAGGCAATGCGCATCTTGCGGGATCATTTTCCGCTCATTCGCGATTGGCGGGCAGTCCGGTTGGAACAGCTGGAAATACTCCGCGAATCGGATAACCCGCTGATTTATAAAAGGGCATTGCATGTGGTGAGGGAAATAGCGCGGGTAAAACAAGCTCATGATGCCCTGCTTAAAAATGATCTGTTCCAGTTGGGATCGCTGATGTATCAATCACACCGGGATCTGAGCGATCTCTATGAGGTTAGTTGTGTAGAACTGGATTTTTTGGTCGAACAGGCGAAGCACGAACCGGCAGTATTGGGGTCACGTATGATGGGGGGTGGCTTTGGTGGCTGTACGATCAACCTGATCCGGAAAGACGCGATTGGTGGATTTGTCGAAAAAATACAGCATCGGTATGGTCAGCAATATGGCATCATACCGGAATGCTATATGGTAGGCAGCGGCATGGGAGCCGGATTGATCCCAGCTGATCCCTGAAACATACCGGGATCATATGGAGCTCTAAAATTGTCAACCACTGATTTGCGATCTGCGATTCAAAGATACCTGCCTCTATTATCTACTTCCTGTTGCCTGGTTTCAGAGGTTTCGAGAGGCGCCCTTGTGTTAAAAACGGAGAAGAGTTGTTTTCTATGAAATTTTCTTAGAATTTTGTAACAATTCTGCAGCGATGAGTTAAATGCAGGAGATTGATGCGTGAAGCGCAAAAGTTCATTATGAAAGTATTGATCATTGAGGATGAAGTGAAAGTCGTTCATTCCTTGCGTCAGGGCCTGGTGGAGAGTGACATTGCGGTCGATTCTGCGTACGATGGATATACAGGCCTGTCACTGGCAGAAGGCGGCCAATATGATGTCATAGTTTCAGACATAGTGATGCCCAGGCTAAACGGCATTGAGTTTGTGAAGGAAGTTCGTAAGAAAGGTCTCCAGACTCCAATTCTGCTCATTACCGCGCTTGGTGCCACCGATGACAAGGTAGCTGGATTGGATTCCGGAGCTGATGATTACCTGGTCAAACCATTTGAATTTCGGGAGCTGCTGGCCCGGATCCGGGCTTTATCTCGCCGGTACCACGACCGGATCAGAATGGGCTCGATCTTATCCTTTTCAGATATTGAAATGAATCTGGATACCCGGATCACTACGAGAGCCGGCATAAAAATTGACCTCACACCCAAAGAATCGGCTTTGCTGGAATATTTGATCCGGAATAAAGAAAGAGTAATTTCGAAGCAGGAAATTGCAGAAAAAGTCTGGGACATCAATTTCGACACCAATACCAATGTAATCGAGGTATATATAAATTATCTCCGAAATAAAATAGACCGGCCTTTTGAAAAGAAACTCATTCATACCCAGTTTGGGATAGGTTATATACTTAAAGATGAAGCCTGAACTTCAAAACTAAACCAACGTTGACCCATGCAGATACGCAGCCGCCTTACCTTTCAATTTCTTCTGATTGTAGCCGGCATCATGGTGATCTCTCTCAGTTATATTTATTACGAATTTAATAGTCATCTCCAAAACGAATTTTACAATAACCTGCGGTCCAAGGCGATCATGACCTGCAATATGATCATCGGAAAGCCATGGGGCATTCCGGCGGAACAAGGGGCGGACCTCAGTGGCGAAAAATTATCGTACAGTGAGAATATCCGGATATATTCAGCCGATTTGAAGCGAATTTACAGTCTGAATCCGGTAGATCAGGATGTGCCGCTTCAAATTTTGAAGGATGTGGCAGCTGGCAGGGAAAGCCGATTTTCACTTAACCGCTATTCGGCAATCGGTATCCTGTATACCAAAAATACCGATAAATATATTGTGATTGCCGAATCTGTATTCGATCCGACCCAACTCCATAAGTTGCGCAATATCCTGTTTGGAGTTTTTTGGATTTTTATTGCAATAGTGGCGTTAAGCGGTTGGTTGTTTGCTGGTCAGGCTCTCGCACCAATCAACCGCATCATGAACCAGGTTGATACTATTCTTCCTTCGGATCTGAGCCGCAGATTGGACTTCACAGAGCAAAATGATGAATTATCCCGTCTGACCCGGACGTTCAACAAGTTATTAGACCGAATTCAAGGTGCGTTCAATAACCAGAAATTGTTTCTATCCAATATTTCTCATGAATTGAGAAATCCGATGAATGTGATCATTACCCAGCTGGAAATTGCCCTTTCAAAGGATCGTGCCCGGGATGAATACAGAAAGACCCTGTCGTCGGTCTTGGAAGATGTCAAAGAGCTCAATGATGTTTCATCCAAACTAATGCAACTGGCAAGAATCAATTCGGATGGTAGAGATATTATATTCAGCTGGATCCGGTTGGATGAAGTACTGTGGCAGACCCGCGATTCGTTGCTGAAATCGCATACCGGTTACCGGGCAGGTATTCAGATTGTTGATTTGCCAGAGAATGAAGAATCACTGATGATCTGGGGCAATGAGATGCTTTTAAAGACAGCCATCTATAATCTGATGGAAAATGCCTGCAAATTCAACCCCTCCAAGGAGGTCGATGCACGACTTTCCTGTTCGGAAGGAAGGATTATGCTTGAAATCAGTGACCGTGGTCCGGGAATACCGGAAGCGGAAATTCCGATGGTTTTTAATCCGTTTTACCGGAGTACCCAGACTACTTATGTCAGGGGATCCGGAATTGGCCTGTCACTGGTAGACAACATCTTGAAACTGCATAAGGTAAAGGTCAGTTTGCACAGTGAACTGGGTGAAGGAACTACATTCTATCTTGAGTTTACTGCTTATCCCGTCAAGCCTGAAGACAGCGCAAGTGAAATTTTCATTCATCCTGTTGAAAAGAAGAAACTCCTTGAAGCCTGACCGGTACAGATACCTCATCCTGCTTGCCGGAATCCTATTGGGATCCGTCTTTCTGATGGATCATTTTTACCAGCAGAAAAAAAGCACCAACCTGGTTAACCAGATTGCCAGCGACTGGTATCAGCATGCTCTGGATGCCGAACGTCAGACCGATGGTTACTATGGACCAGTGGCAGCCAGAATGTATGCTTACACATCTTTGGCAGCCTATCAGGCAGCGCTGCCTTTATTAAGTGAGAAATCATCTGTCAGCCGGTGGCATACAGAGCTTAACCTTCCCGTTGCTGATTCTGTCCGGTCGTATTTTTTACCTGCGGTCCTGCATGCATGTTATTCGACGCTGATGGAGCGTTTTTTTATGAAAAGTCCATATGCGGTCGAAGCTGGCAGAAGCGATCTGGAATCGAAGTGGACTGAGCGGCTTCAGCATCTTGCAGGTCCCGGACTTTTTCGCACTTCGTACGATTATGGCAGACGGGTTGCTTTTGCTGTTTACAACTGGTCAGCTACCGATACGATCGGACATCAGGCGGAATTTTTTAACTATGACAGCCATTACCAGATACCAGACGGAATGGGTACCTGGCAACCCTGTCCCGATTTTCCCATGCCTCCGCTTTTACCCCACTGGGGCTCTGCCCGCACCTTTTATATTTGTCCGGAAGATTTTCCGGCAACACCTTTACCGCCCTATTGTACGGACCCGGGCTCAGTGTACTATGAGCAGGCACTGGAAATTTATAGTCTGAGTGCACCGCTGTCTGTCGCGAATCAGCGCATCGCCGAATTTTGGAGTGACGATCACCACGGAGTGACATTTTCTCCGGCCGGTCGGTGGATCTCCATCACTAATCAGGTATTGATGTTGGAGAACCCTGCGCCTGAGCAGGTCTTGGAAACCTGGCTCAAGGTGACGACCTCCCTTAATGATGCCATTGTTGTTGCCTGGAATGCCAAGTATCAGTATCTTATGGAGCGGCCACAGACTTTTATCCGGAAAGTCTTCGATCAAGGTTGGCAGCCCTTGCATCATACCCCATCTCATCCTTCCTATCCATCCGGACATGCTACCATCGGGATGGCCGCAGCCGAGGTTCTTACCCAATTATTTGGCCCGGATTATGACTTTACCGACCGCAGTCATGCGGGTCGTCATGAATTTGATGGAAGGCCCCGGCGTTATCGTTCCTTTTATGAAATGGCCCGGGAGAGTGCCCTTTCCCGCATTCTTTTGGGTGTACATTTCCGGATGGATGGTGAAGAAGGACTGCGTCTTGGAAAAAAAGTAGCAGAAAAGATCTGCTCGACACCATCTGACGGGGATTTCCTGGCAGACCCTGCCATCCTTTCCTACCATTGATATGGTCTTCTTAGCCATAGTGACGTTTCCGTCGTGTCTTACAATCGATCATGGGTAATATCGTTACAGAATTGGTTTGGTATTTGTAATATTACTACTTATCTGCTTCCGAATAACATTTATCTGCCGGTGAAATCAGAGGATCAAATATCATGCGATATCCGGGGGACCTCCAGGCTGTTTTTCCAGCTGTGGCTTATTACCCTTACTATACACGTCAATGGGCAGGTAATGGGTGCAGAACGGTCGACAGACTGGACGATTGCCGGATTGAGTGCAGCAACATATTACCCGGTTGAACGCCTGGATATCACTGATTTTAATGCTGATCCGACCGGCCTTGTACCCTGTGACGATGCTTTCGTTGCAGCCCAGGCATCCAGGCAGGGTTTATCCCTCATTTATTTTCCACCCGGTATCTACCGGTTTGAAAAAACGCTGGTGCTACAGGATAGTCAGATTATCCGGGGTGGGGGAGCAGACAGCACCCTTTTCCAGTTTGACCTTGGTGGCAATGGTGATTTAATTTTGGCATCTGGAACACTGACTAATACCATTGCTCCTTTAAGCGATGGCGGTCAGGTTGGCGATGCCTTTTTAGTGGTGTCTGACTCCGAAATATGGAAGGCCGGTGATATCGCGCGTATTTCGAAATTCGATGAGGATCTGGTCAATGATGTCTGGGCTTACACTACGGTAGCCCAGATAATCCGGGTAGAATCGATCGCCCTCGATACCTTGTTTATCGATCAGCCATTGCGTACCGGTTTTCCCTTGGAGAGAAATCCGGTGCTCCGGAAGATCCAGCCCCGGTTAAACGTGGGGATCGAATGCCTCACCATTGAAAGGATCGATGCCTCCGCCGGACAGACGAAAAATATTCATTTCCGGTATGCCGTCGATTGTTGGGTCAGGGGAGTGGAAAGCTTGCGCTGCAATTTTGGACACATCGTGCTGGACGGATGTAGTCATATCGAAGTCAGTGGAAGCTATCTACACCATGCCTTCGATTATGGGGGTGGGGGCAAGGGATATGGCGTTGTTCTGCAATCGGCCACCAATCTGAGTCTGGTCGAAGACAATGTATTGGAACACCTTCGGCATTCCGTGTTGCTGCAGTCGGGTGCCAATGGAAATGTCATTGCCTTGAATTTTTCCACGGATCCCTACCGGTCTGAATTTCCTTCCAATGCCGCGGGAGACCTGGTATGTCATGGTAATTATCCGTTTTTCAACCTGTTTGATCACAATATTGTCCAGAACATATCAATCGATAATTCTCACGGAACCAATGGACCTTACAATACTTTTTACCGGAACCGGGCAGAACTGTATGGTATTATCATGAGTTCGTCCAATTCACCATCGCAGAATTTCATCGGTAATGAAATCACCAACAACGGATCATTCCTGGGCAATTATGTATTGATGGGTGAAGATCATTTTGAGTATGGTATGAATCACCGGGGGACCATAACCCCTCCGGGAACCGGTAACCTGACCGGCTCCAGCTACTTTTATACCGGTACTCCGGAGATGATCGATGCTGTATGGCCGAGAATCGGGCCTCCCCGTGATCTGAATGAACATTCCATCCCTGCCCGGGATCGCTTTATTGCGGGTACCACTGTTACTGTCTGCCATAGGGAATGCAATGACCAGTTTGCCGGATGGTCTGTCTGGTCAGGATGTGGTGGAGATGACAACTGGTTTAATCCTGCAAACTGGCATCCCGGCCGTATCCCTAATGAGCATGAAGCAGTGTATATTCCGCCATTTCCCGCCGGAGGACTGATTTTTCCGGTGATCAACCTGAATACGACGATCGGAGGGCTGTGGGTTGACAAGGGAGGCCGGATCGAAACCGCTGAGGGTATTCAGTTGTCGGTCTTGAAGCAGTGAAATTCCACAGGGTTTGAAGGTATTACTGGATTTCAACGTTTGAATTTTCCACTATCGATGATCAGCTTGTATCGGAAAGAATCGCATAAAGCCTGATAGCTGGCTTCGATGATGCTGCCATCAGCACCACAGGTCCACCACGAATCGATACCGTCAGTACTTTTCATCAACACCTGCACAATCGAATCGGTACCCATTCCGGTCTGGGTAATCCGAACCTTGTAGTCGACCAGTTCGATGAGTTTAATGGCAGGAAAGTGTTGGGCAAAAGCTTCCCGCATGGCATGATCGAGCGCTCCGACCGGTCCGGAAGATTCGGCAATAGTCATCCTGATTTCCGGATTATTTTCAACCCGCAATTTGACCACTGCTTCGCTGATATTGGTATCAGTATCGCGCACCATTTCGGAAATCGTACGATAACTGACTACATCAAAGTCATCCTGGAGATTCATAAAGTGCTGGTAGATCTGCACGACAAAAGAACCGTCAGCGCTCTCAAATTCATAACCCTGATTTTCCAGCTTTTTTATTTTCGCGAGAAATTCGCGCATCTCTTCCGATTTCTCGTCCAGGTCAATGCCCAGTTCCTTGGCCTTCATGGCAACACTACTGCTACCCGACATGTCCGACATCAGAATACGCCGCTTGTTTCCAACCAGCTCGGGCTTCATGTGTTCGTAGCTATGCGAGACCTTTTTGGCTGCGTTGGCGTGTACTCCACCCTTGTGTGCAAAGGCGCTGATTCCGACAAAGGGTTCTTTTATGTTGGAGGTAATATTGGCCAACTTGTCTGCTTCCAGCGAAAAGTCTCGTAACTCTTCCATGGAATCTGAGCAATTCATCCGATAGCCCAGTTTGAAATGCAGATTGGCCACAATGGTCGTAAGATTGGCATTACCAACCCGTTCGCCATAACCATTGATCGTACCCTGTACCATGGTGGCTCCCGCCTCCGCTCCGGTCAGTGACAGGGCTACACCCAGGCCGCAATCATTATGGCAATGCACACCAATGGCGCTCTTTGGATGCTTTTCGATAGAAAGTCTGACAATGTCAGAAAATGGAAGAATCTGGGTCCCGCCGTTGGTGTCACAAAGCACCAGAAAATCGGCACCTCCCTCACTAGCTGCTTCCAGAGTAGCCATGGCATATCCCGGATCGGCCCGGTAGCCGTCGAAGAAATGCTCCGCATCGTAGATTACCTCTTTACCCTGAGTTTTCAGAAAGGCAACAGACTCCCGGATCATCTTCAGATTTTCGTCGAGCGTCGTCTTTAATACATCGGTTACATGTAAGGGCCATGATTTACCAAAGATGGTCACCACCGGAGTGTTTGCCTCAATCAGCTGAACCAGTTGCGGGTCATCTTCCACTTTCAGCTTCGCCCTGCGGGTTGATCCGAAAGCCGCCAGCCGGGCATGTTTAAGCTCCACATCGGCCATCATCCGGAAAAATTCCATATCCCGTGGATTGGAACCCGGCCAGCCTCCTTCAATATAATCAAACCTGAAATGATCGATCTTCCGGGCGAGCAGGATCTTATCTTCTGCAGAAAATGAGACACCTTCTCCCTGGGTACCGTCTCGTAAGGTCGTATCGTAAATCAGAATCCTTGCTTTGCTGTTCATTCCGTTGAACCCCCTGTCCAAATCAAGTTTTTAAAAAAGTAGGGCGAATTTAGGAATAATTGATCATTCGGCCGGGTTCTCACACCGGATTGTCAATTTCTTGCCGATATTGCGTCTACCGGCCATGCCCGTTCGTCCCAAATCATCAATGTTAGGAGAAAGTGCGATTATAATGTGTAACCCGGGTCACAGAGAAAATTTCGAATTACGGATGTCGGAGGAAGATGGTGGCAAAGAACCCGTCAGTACTTATTGGTTGATCAGATAAATACCCATGTCTTCGGGCAATAAATCGGTCGACTTGTTGACCGGATTCTGAGACTTTTTCTTCACATTTTTTACGAGATGTGGCACTCTTTGTTGTACAAATGTTTTAAGTTCTTCGATCGTGATCACGCCGTCAGCTCCCTTATCTTTTACACCGTTTACTTCTGCATAAATATCGGCGTTGATTTTTTTACCGTCAATTTCGACGGTTTCATTATTAAAGGCCTCGATGATCGCTTTGGTAAAAGCGCCGTTGCCCCAGCTCTCGTCTTCGTATGAAAATTCATTTTCACCACACGAGGCAAATATTTCCATCCCGGCAGTGGCGTTGATCAGGTCATTCACCAATTTGCTGGCTGCCGCATCACTAAACGAGCGGCTACCGGCACTTCCACTATGACAGGCATCGATAAACAAGAGCTTGTTACCGTCGATTCCCCGTAGACGTTTCAAAATATCTTCGTTAAAATCGATGGTCGACAGTTCCTCATATTGAGGATCGTAGTCGGATGGAAGCAATACATACCGGTTTCCTTCGACTACTTTTCCATGGGAGGAGATAAAAACAACAATCATATCATTGTCTTTGATCGCATTGTTTCTGGATAGATTCAGAAAGGCCCGTTTAATATTTTTTTCAGTGGTTTCATCCCGGGAGGTTAATTCCAATACACTCACTTTACGGAAGGTGCGTCCTTTTTCATCCCGTAGCTTCCCGTACATGCTTGCAAATTTCTTGGCATCATTGACCGTATATTCGAGGTCTTCATGTTCTACTCCGATCGCCAGCACGTATAGATTGGGTGCATCTTTGGAAACATAATTGAAAATTAAGGGTGTGCTTTTTCCGATGATTTCTTGCCCTTCATCATCGTAGTAGACCACCTGGACTTCGTTTTGACCTTCGCTCAGGTTGATGATATTGGTATAAGCCTGCTGAATACGGCTTGCCAGATGATTTTCCGGGGGAGTCAGTCTTGATTCATCCAGTTTCTGACCCTGAGCCCGGCGACCATTGATCAGAACGGCAAAATTTTTCTTCGACAATTCTTTATTAGCCAGGGCAACCGCCTTGATATTGATCTCCCGCTGATGCACATCCACGGTTCGCAACTCATTGAGATCGTGGCTGGTCCAGATGATGTCCATGTTATTGGAAGGAGCCGGCACGTATTCTACTAAAGGTTCACTGTTAGCTACCCGGTAGTTAAAACTTTGCCGCAACCCATTTTTTGTCTCCAGACTGATTTGTATGTTGTTTTTCCGGAATCCCTCCGGGTAGGCAAATTCAAAAGTCACCAGATAACGTTCTTCCGGTGCCAGTCCCGGTACTTTAGTGGTTTCGGATTGGAGAGATTCCACCCCTTCGGGTATGATGAATGCAGCTTCTGCGGCTTCTGAATTCAAGCCGCCAATATTTTCCAGTTCGATAGTCAGGGTGATGGGCTGCCCCGGATCGGCATTTAACTCCGGTGAGAATACATGCTTGTTGACGATCAGGTTGGCGGGGTCTGGCCGGTTGGTCACGATACGGGCTCCGGTGGAAGCGGCATTCATGCCATTGACTTCCAGATTGATATTCAGTTGGTAGGACCCTTTGGTTGGTTCAGAAATAGCCTGTACCGGAATGTGTAATGGTTTTCGCTGTCCTGCCTGTAAACTTCCAAGGAATACCTGGTCCCAGAACCTGATGGCCGACCGGTCGTTGGATGTAATTCTCGCTCTGATATTGGAAATGGTTTCGAGACTATTGTTGGTCACCTCCACCTGTACAAATCCACGCTCTCCTACCTCCAGAAATTTGCTGGCATCGGTATCCACAAAGCGGCTTTCGCCAAATTCCAGGTTCAGGTTGGCCACGTTTCCGTAGCTTTCTTCTTCGTTTTTGATCATAGCCAGCTCGATTGGTGACTTATAGGTTAGGGCGCTGATCATTGTCTTTGAGGGAGCTATCTTGTCTGCTGTGGAATTTCCGGTAATAATCAGCTCGGTATTGATCATTGATTCGGTGATGGAATATCCCATCTGATTTCCCTGGCCATCGATGACCGGATATGTGGAATGGTCCAGCATGGTTCCTTCATTGTCGACGACCACGACTTTCATGATCGAGGTTTTTGCCGATGGCAAATGTGACCAGGTATGACCCAAGATGGCATAACCTCCCTCCGACAGGGCTACAAGAGCCGAAGAAACATCCGCAGCAGCACCCCCGAAGGTTCGTTCCCACTCAAGATCACCCCGGGCATCGATTTTAACCAGCCACATATCAGCTTCTCCCGACCCTTTCGAATTGGTAGACCCGGCAATCACCAGCCCTCCATCCAGATGACTGTTGCAGATAGCAACCCCTTCCTGGAATCCTCTGTCGCCGAAATATTTGATGCCGCCCCAAAGGTCGGTGCCCTCTTCATTGATCCTGGCCACCCAGGCCTTTGCCGGATGTTCGCGGTCTTTGTAGTCTGTGCTGCCAACCAGGGCAAAAGCTCCGTCTGGGGTAGCAATGATTTGCCGGACCGGGCCAGGCACGGATATATGCGATGTCAGCCGTTTGGTACCGTCATGATTTTTCCGGAAAAGCCAGAAATTACCTGGCCTGCCAATGTCTTCACTACCGATCAACAGGACGATGCCATGGTGATTGATCGCCAGATCGGTGATCTCATCATCGCGGTGAGCCAGACCATCCAGGGATTCCCGGTGAAGGAGTTCACCTTCCATATCCAGATCTACCACCCAGCCATCTCGGTTCCCCTTTCGGACTTCATCGTATCCGGTGACGGTAAAAGTGCCATCGTGGTTTTGAATAATCGAACTGAATGATTGATTGCCTTCGCGGCCGATGCGTTTCCATTGTTCGAGTGTCCCATCTTCGGCATTGAGCAGGATAAACAGGCCATCGATGTCATCCCCGCGCTCACCCCTGGTTTCACCGACGGCAGCAATGTATCCGTTGGTTGTACTGATTACTCTGTGTATCTTTTCATAAGCCGCCGGTCTTCGCCGGTAGTCCCAACTGCTCAGCAACTTGACATTGTCCTGAGCAATCATTTGAAAATGAATCAACAGAAAACCACCGACGATAAAAAACTTACTCAGATTCATAGTGAGTCCATTTGCAGGTTAAAAAGCTGTAAGAACACCCATCCAGAAGTTCTGATTTCGTTCTGTAAATTTAAGCTACTTTTAAGGGTTCTCGCATAATAGTGTATTGAAGAGATGGAATGTCCTGAACGATCCATACTTTTTTTTCGATTATTGGCCTTTTTCCCATACATCGTCCGGATATTCCTGTTTCCCACACTTTCCCATGCGACCTCCGTTGATACCTCCCGTCTTACGGAGTTGGTCAGGCCGGTTATGAAACCGTATGATGCCCGTCAATGGGAGGATGCCCGGGTGGAAGCCGAAAAACTGCTTATACTGCTTAGCAGTGAACCCCCTGGGATCTATCCGGCTTATTATGAACCCGTAATCCTTGGATTGCTGGCAGATTGTTTGCTGGAGATGGGACAATATGATCAGGCCCTTTCGCATTATGAAATGGCTCTCACCCAGCTGGATAACTCCGCTGATGGTAACGTCACCCACCTGGCCGGTATCCTTAATAAGCTGGGAAATTACTACCTAGAAGTAAAAGATTTTTCCAAAGCAGAACCTTTGCTTGAACGGGCGCTTACGTTGCGTCTTAACCATTATGGCCCTGATCATCTACTGGTAGCGGATGTTTATAATAATTTGGGCATCAGTCGTTTGTATTCGGGAGACTTTGCGGCAGCCCTTGAATATCACAGAGGAGCGCTGCGGATCCGGCTTCTCCATCTCTCATCTCCCCACGAGCAGCTGGCTCAGTCGTACAACAATCTGGCTCAATGTTACCAGGATGCAGGTGAGCAGGATAAAGCTATAGAAGCCTATCAACGTGCCCTGGCAAATTATCCTGACAGCAGAATTTTTGATGCTGTGAGAGCCGATGCCCTGCTCAACCTGGGAGTAGCTTATCTCGACCTGTCTGAGCCTGATCGCAGCATGGAATACTTTCACCAGGCCCTTCAACTCTACCGGAATGCGGGCCCCGGATCAGAAAACGGCGTCGGCCTTTGTCTTAACAATCTCGGCAATACCTGGCTTTATAAAGACCGCCCGGATCTGGCCCAACAATACTATGAAGAAGCATTGAATGTGCGGACCAGGCTATTTGGCGGGGTACATCCGGATGTAGCCGAAACCCGTTATAATATGGCCCAGAATTACCGGCTATCGGGTAAACCGGACGAGGCCATTGAGGCATTTAAGCAGTGTCTCCTTGCCCTGGGATTTGATTCCGCTGATGAAAAGAGGTTGAACAAGGTACATTCCTATCAGTTCCTGTTGGACGCGATGTACTATTTGGCTGATGTCTATCATAGTCAATATTTATTGCTGAGAGACGCTCATTATCTCCGGTTGGCATTGACCCATTATGAATATGCAGATGAAGTAATGGATTACCTCCGGATTCGCTACGAGGCCCTTGGTTCAAAATTAAACCTGGTATCCCTGGGTCATCTCCTTTATGAGGCGGCAATTGCCGTTGCATTGGAGTTGGAGCACATCACCGGTGAAGCCAGATACCGACATTTTGCCTTCCGGTTTTCCGAGAAAAGTAAAGGTTTGTTGCTCCTGGACGCCCTGCAAAATACCCGGGCGAAAGCCTTTAGCGGAGTGCCCGGACACATATTGACAGAACTAAGTAACCTGGAAACATCGATAGCAGAATTGGAGAAAGAACGCTTTCTCAATGACGATCGGAGAGAAACTGGTGGCAGTCCCGATTCGTTGGACGACCGGATTCTGGAAAAAAAACTGCTTCTTTATGAAAAGGTCCGGCTCGTCAGTCAGCGATATCCGGAGTATTACAATCTCCGGTATGGTGCAACGACACTCCCGGTTACACAGATTCAGAAAGAGTTGCTCGGACCGGATCAAACCCTGCTGGAGTATTTTCTGGGTTCAGACCTCTACATTTTCGTGATAAACCGGGATCAGTTTGAGGTAGTCACGGTGCTCCTGCCGGAGGACTTTTATCTTCATCTGGATCATTTCATGACCTCTATCCAGGAATTCCGGACAATTGCCAGTGCTTCCCTTGACGTTAATATCCGCAACTATGTACAGTCGGCTACTGAACTTTACCGTTATCTGGTGGCTCCGGTAAAGCATTATTTGCGAAAGAACCTGATCATTGTGCCTGATGACCGTCTGGGCTATGTACCTTATGATGCCCTGCTTACCAGGCAGGTGGATAGCACGGAGTATTTTCGGAACCACCCCTACCTGATTCGTGACCATAGCATTAGTTATAATTATTCTGCCAGTCTGCTGGCAGATATGAAAACGGATAAAGGCTTTGCAAGGGGAAGCGGATACCTGGGTTTTGCTCCCGATTTTTCCAATACCCAAATTGACGGATTGGCGGAGCTGCTTTTTAACAGTGAAGAAATTCTGGGGGCCAAAGCGGAGTTGGGCGGACGAGTTTTCTTGAAGGAAGAAGCAACAAAGTCGAATTTTATGGCCTGGCAGTCCAGGTTTGGGATTCTTCATCTGGCTACCCACGGTAAGGTCGATACAGAAAGCGAGGATTTTTCCTTCCTGGCATTTTCAAAAAATCAAAGCACCAATCCGGATGACTATTTCCTTTATCTCCGCGAAATTTACAACCTGCCGGTGCATGCCCGGATGGTCATTTTGAGTGCCTGCGAAACCGGTACCGGTAAACTGTTTGAAGGAGAAGGTATCGCCAGCATCGCCAGAGGGTTTTCCTATGCCGGTGCAGAAAGTCTGATTGCCACCCGTTGGAACATCAACGATAAAACTACCTCCCTTCTGATGGGGATGTTTTTGGGAAATATCAATGCCGGAATGACAAAAGACGATGCCCTGCAGACCGCTATACTCAGTTATATCGACACCCAAAATCACCATTATGCTCACCCATTTTACTGGTCTTCCTTTATGGCCATTGGCAATATGGCCACCGTACCATTGCCGGATAGTCCCGCCTATCAGTTGATGTTATATGGCAGTCCTTTAATCCTCCTTTTTGCGGCATTATTATTTTACCTGCGCAGAAAGGTGAGTTGATCTTTAACACAGCTGCTTCAGGATTCAGATTGCAAATCTTGCTCCCAGGACGATCACAGAATAGGATTCCCGTACAATATCCTGCAAGGGATTGACAATATTGATAAACAAGGGAATACCCATGGTGAAGTATAGATTGTTCTTGCGATCAAAGGAATATTGAACTCCGGCATAGGCAAATAGGAATTCGGTACTTTTTATGAAGGGATGCGAGTCGTATTGGGAAGGTTTGAAAGCCAGGTTATAATTGATGCCGGGATAAAAAGTAAATTTCTGACTGTTGGTCCGGTGAATGAGAAAAAAATTAAAGCTGGAATTATAGAGCGACTGATCGGTTACCTCACTGGGCAAATAACCCCGGAGTGTACTACTGAAAAAATAAAAAACATTGGGTGTTACACTTTTATAGTAAGATGCTCCAAGGTCGAAAAAATCACGGTCTGCACCCAGTTGAGTTCGTTTGGATTCATCGTTGATGGTGACCTTTGAATAGCCGCCCGTCAGGAGAAAACCAGGTTCATAAGCGATCGGTTTAAAACGTAAACGAATGCCCACGTTGGCAATTCCACCAAAAGATTCATCGAAACGAACCTGAGTAAATGCCGGTTCTTCAGCTTCTTCGGCGCTGGATTTCTGAAATACCCGGAATGGAGAACTGGAGGATGAATTATCCAGCCGTGTCCGGGCATATCCAATCTGAACACCCAGATCCCAGCGGCCGGATTGGGAAATACCGTAGTAACCGGAAAGGTCGGTCTGAAACAGGCTGTTGCGCACCCGGTCCAGAATGGGAGAATTCCTGCCGCTTTCGTGAAAGGCCAGCCAGTAAGATACCAGACTGTTATTGAGAATGACTTCTCCCTGGCCATGTCTAAGTACCGTCGAGGCAGTTCCACTCACAATAAAACCCTGATCGAGGGTATCCAGCCCGGGTATGCTGTACCGGAATTTTTGGGCGCCTGCCTGAAGAGAGACGAGGCACATCAGTGTTAGGAAGAAAATAGATTTATAATGCATGACGGGAGTTTTCTGCTTATTGAATAGTGGTTTCTTGTTTGCTTCCATACCAGGTAATGACCGACGATTCAGTACCCTCGGCACAATGCTGAAGACAACGGCCTTCACCACGGAAGACCGGCTCCTCTTCGTCAAAAGTTAATTCGAATGATTCATGCATATGACCGCCTTTGATCATATACCGGTCGTGTACCAGGATACCGCTCAATTTCCCCGCATCCATCGATAAACTGGCGGCCCGGATCATTTCCGGCCGGGTGCTGCGGGGTGCAAAAATTTCAAAAACCGCTGTCAGGGTATCCTCAGTTCCGATGGTTAAATCACCCCGGTAAATGAGTGAGGTGTCATTGCTGTAATAACAGTAAAAATCCCAGGTTCCCTCAACAGACTGGTTTTCTCCGGTTAATTTTACGGAAGGTAAGGCGAAAAAGATAATCACCATCACCAGCAACAAGAGGGTGAGAAGGATCAGATTCCGGTTGGAATGTTTCCTTTTCATCACAGTGGGTATTAATAATGGTTAGTTGCCGGCTGCTTTGACTAATAGAATCTGCTGGCCAGTACTTTTCGAGGTAAGTAACATGAAATTGACCCTTCGGATGGTATTGGGTGCACATCCACCGGCATTACGCCAATCATCTGAATCCGGGACACTCACCGGCTCGATAAACATTCCGGTAAAGGTTTCTGTACCCGCACCTTTGCGGGTCCGGTCAATAGTGATTTCAATGAAGTTGGCTGGTTTGTCGACGACCCCTGAAATCGGGTTTATGTGGGCGATGGTGCGTACCGGTTCGGTACCGCAGACCACAAATTCGCGACTGCCGCTTGCTTCACTGGCAGGATGATGGTCCCCTGCTTCCAGATCGTAAACCTTCAATTGAGTCAACTCATTGCCCTGAGCATCTTTATGAGGGACAAACCAGATACAATAGGCCCGGTCATAAGGCGTCACCCAGGCATTGGTAACCGCCACCGGTGGAGTTACGGCTGGTGCCGGAATGATCACCAGTGGAATGGGAGGAGCGACAAAGGCATCGCTGGTAAAGAAAAATTCTTCGGAGCGAACCAGGAGTGGATCGACCACCAGCACATTCGAACTACAGTCAGGATCATCGACATACACGTTTGGCGTACTGACCATCGCGACTTCCTCCGGTATGGTTACAATCAACCCTTCCAGCATGGGTTCATACTGTGCTTCCACCTGCAGCGGTGGGGCATTAGGAGTCGGATCGTCAATGAATACTTTACGACCCCGGAGAAAATTGGCCGGTATCGAACGCAACAGGATCTGATTTTCCCGGCCCTCCAATATCGCTGGTGAGGAATCAATGGAAATATTTCCATTGGAGGTTGTGTTGCAATCCGGATTACAGGAGAGCAGGGTTATGGTCAAAATGACCACAAATGAAAGTAAGGTACTATGTGCTGCCATTTTTATCTGGATTTATCAAGGTTTCTTCAAGAGGGTTCACTAAATGTTTTTTCGCAACTGGGTGAGAGATCGGTTGATTCTTTTTTCCAATGCCAGTACGTTGACTGACATATCGTCATAGGCGAGGGTAGCGATCTTCTGGGCTTTCCCCGGATTCTGCTTGTCTATTTGCTCTTTGATATCGCGCATGATATTCAGGATCTGGGTCTGATGAATGCCATTGACCATAAAATCAAAAACATCTTCCAGTTCATCGACAATCACAGGATCTTCCCAATACCGTTCTACGCCCTCCAGGTAGGAAAGCCGGTTGGCATCGAAGGTTTCCCAGACTTTATTGTAGGTTATGATATCCTGACTAAAACTCTGAAAGCCTCCGGCCGAGTTGAAATACAGTTTGATATACGGTAAATGATCCCGGAGATCTTTCGCTTTCCGCAGATAGTTGAGCAGGCTGGAGGAAATATCCCGGAAATATTCGTTTTGTCGTAGAAATTGCTCTTCGAGAGCATGTTCCAACTCCAGGGTGAGGCGGTCCACTTCACGCGCCAGGTCGTCGACTTTATTTTGCAGGGTACTGATTTCGACCTGTTGGTCACCGGTGAGTTTTTCGTAGCCGGCGATCTCGCTTTCCAGTTGTCTGCGGTTAGCTTCAAAATAAAGGATGGTATCCAGCAAGGTGCTGTTCAGGGCATTGAGCTGCTGACTGGTCAGCCTGTTTTTAGCCTTTAGTCCGGCGATCTGCTTTTCCAGGCCGGCAATCCGTTCTTTAAACTCCGGACTCTCTGCATCCATATTGACGACCAGGAAATCGATGTACATTTCTTCACGGGTAGGATCCAGTTCCAGTGCACCGTCAAGTGGTTTCAGCATTTGGTGTTTTTCCGACAATAGTGATATGGAGATTGCCGGATCCACTTCGTTGCGAACAGGATAGGTGAAGGAATACTGACCTTCCTGATTTGTCGTCACCTCCCCAATATCCGAGATCTGCAGTTTGGCATTCGGAAGTGATCTCAGTTCAGCACCCACTTTTTCCCGGAGGGTCAGATGGATATCAATGGCATCCAGCACCTGAGATCCTGCAGAAGCGGGCAGCAAAAAGGCAAGGAAAATAAGCTGAAATAGGAATGCGTTTTTCATGGTCTTCACTGGGTCTTTTATTTTCCATGGAACCGGCCCGGATAATACAAAGATCCATAAAGTCGGCGAATCTTGTATTCAGGCCATCAGCCCCAACAGAAAAATCATTCTTTTCTTTTGCTTTTGGGCTTTAGGCTGACGGGTTTTTCCTCCTCAAAAGGAGTCATTTCTTCGGTTTCATCCTCCGACATTTCCGGGTTAAAGGCCGGATCATTATCCTGATATTGTTCATTATTGAAATTGTTGTAAATATCACCTTCGATCATTTCAATTTCTACCCAATCCCGGAAACGATGGGGTTCGACGAGATATTGATTGAGATGCTCTTCTTTCACCCGTTTTGCTTCATAGTTGGCATTGATCAGATATTCGGTAAAATCCTGCGCCAGCTTAATCAGGCTGAGGATAGCGGCCAGTGGGATGGCCGAATATTGGTCGCTTCCGGTGACTTCGGCAACGACTTGTTCGAAGTCGTGCGAATAGATGTCCTGAAGTTCGCGAAGACGGTACTGCAGGGAATTGGCATAAACATCTTTATTAAACCGGATCATTTTCATTTTCTTCTTATCGAGAAAATCCCTTTTGATCTCAACCAATTGGCGGTTAAACTCGTCGGCGATCTTCATATAAGCCCGCTTAACCCTGGCAACCTCCTCTGGCCGGATGTGGTTGGCCTGTGCTTTGAAGGTAGATGCCAGGCTTTCCGCTTCGAGTTTTAATTCGCGGTATTTACGCATAAATTCAGTCTGTAGAAAACCATGCAGGGTTTTGTCGAGCTTATTGTGTTGGGTAGCGACAATGGCCTGTTGCTGATTGCTGCGCTCAGTCATGACACCACGCACATAGTCCAGATTGTTTTGAAAGTTGATGATGTTAAATTCCGCAACACCGGCATCGTCTTTAAATTTCTCATCCTCCTGGGCTGATAGCGTGGAAAGACTTCCGGAGATCAGGAAGATCAATAACCAGAGAAAATGGATGTTTTTCATGACAGTAGTTTTTTAGGTTTAATTTATGATTATTTGGTTTGGGCATTCTTTAATTCCTGTGCCTGACGATAGTGCAGGTGGTTTTGATCATTGAGAATCCTGTCCAGCATCTCCTGGCAGGTCTGGTCCTGACTCAGACAGCTCAGTAGGGCATACCACTGGGCATCTTCAATATAACGTATATCATTACTGTTTATCACTTCCGCAAAATAGTTACCGGCTGCGGTATATGCCCGGGCAAGAAAATGGGCATGTCCCAGGTAATATCTTGCCATAATATATTGGTCATTTTCAGGGGAGATTTGTTCCAGGTTTTGAATGGCAGCCCGGTAATCATTGTCCCGGAGAGCCTGTAGACCAGCCGCTAAATTGGCTTCGATCGTTTCATCACCGGAACTTCTCATGGTGAAAACCGGGGCCTCGTAGTAGTTCATGGCCAGTTGCTGGTTTGACAGCGATTGACCACCAGGTATCAGAAAGAAGAAAGCTCCGATCAGGATGATGACACTGGCTGCGATGGCCAGGGTGTATAACCTCCGGGTTCTGGATGCCAGACTGACCACTTTACTGTCTTCTGCTTCCAGAGCCTTCAGCTGGTTGCGGAGGTTTTCACTGATCATAAAGTCGATCATATGATGCGCGGTTTGCCGGCGGTCAAATTCATTGGCCAGGTCTTTATCGGTTTCGAGTTGGGCTTCCAGCTCTTTCCGTTCGGCATCCGACAGCTCATTGCTGAGGTATTGCTCAATTAAATCGATATTATTTTGCTGGTTCATTTTTAGCTGCTTTTAAGAATATTTTTCAATTGGGGTTCCTGATCGACAATAGAGAGTAATTTTTGATAACAATTGTAACGCTGCCTTCGGGCGATGCCTGCATTGTCCAGACCGACTTTCTCGGCGATTTCTTCCATACTGTAAGACAATTTCCAGAGTTCGAGTATTTGCTGACACTTTTCTCCCAGCATCTGGACGAGCTGTTGCAATATTTGCTTTTGTTCGTCCTGCAGGGAAAGTGATTCCGGAGTATCTAACGACACCTGGTCCAGGGTTGTAGTGTCTTCTGTATACGTCATTCTCTTATTTTTCTTGAGCCTGTTCAACCAGAGAAACCGGCAAATCGAATACAGGTAAGCTTTGATATTTCCATCACCCCGGTATTTGTCTTTGCGTACATTATCATCAAGGGCAATAATTCCTTCATGGAAGATATCCACTCCTTCTTCACTGCTTCCGCTGTTGTTTCTTACGAATCCAACGACCTGGTTTTTCAGTTGCTTGTCTCCGTAAATGGTTGCGATTGCCTGTTGTCGTCTCATCCCTCCGTTTTTTATATCGTCCAGTAGTGAGCTGTCATTCGAAATGCTTTTCATATACACAGTGTATTAAGAAACCAGAATGTCCGGCTAAAAGTGAAATTTTTTTTAATGATTCCTGTAAAGTTCTTGCGGGAGCATTTTTCCGGATACACCGGACCGGGAATCAGGTCAATCCTGCCCGTCAATTGCCGGCAATGAGTAGCCGGAACCGGTATTGACAAAGAGATCGCAAAACCGGAAAATCCACAATACAGGGGATATTGCAGGCTCGGCGCAAAGATTTGGTCCCGTTGTTCCAGGGGTGGAAGCTCCTTTACTAAAGGGAATCTCAGGAGCAGCGCTACCGGACGGGGGCCGGTGACCTCATGATGGTGGTACGTGCCGGTAATTGCTTTCCACATCGGTTTGGAATATTTTGATTGATGCTGTGCAGCGGGCTCCCACAACCGCTTCTCAGTTGGTTTCTTGCCTGTAGATCCGGTTATAATCAATATAAAGATAGGGTTTTTAGCTGCTTGCACCGAGGAAGAACGCCGGATCGATTCCTTCAAAGCGCACTCGACGCCAATGAGTCAGAGTGATTTGTTAAGAAAATGTTAAGATATTGAATGCTGAGGGACAATACGACTGGCTGCTTCACGATATATCGACTTTAAATAGGATTTGTTTTTTGTAAATTTCACGATATGAAAGTCCTTTCGACCCTGATTGTACTGGTTTTTATGATCTGGAATGTATCCGGTCAGTCAGCATACCAGATGGGGCTGATCCTGGATGATGATGATTATCTCAATCTGCCTCATTCAGCGGATAATCTCACAGTCAGCAGTGGTCAGAAATCCATTCCCCTAAAGGTGGATCTGACCCCGTATTGTCCGGAGGTCAGGCATCAGGGCGATATTTCATCGTGCGTCGGTTGGGCTGCCGGTTATGGTGCCATGACGATTGAGAGAGCCATCAGGAATGGATGGAAAGACCGCCAGGAGATCACCCAAAATGCCAGTTCGGCATTATTTGTTTATAATCAGTTGAGTGATGAGGATTGTGGTGCCATCCGGATGCCGGATGCCCTGCGTTTCATGCAGATGGAGGGTAATTGTCTGGCCCGGGATTTTGATTTTGATGTAAATGCCTGTGATCTGAAGGCCAGCGAAAACCAGCTAAAAAAAGCAAGAGCCTATAAAATCGAAGAATTTATTCGCCTTTTTGAACCCAACGCAAACGCGTCAGAAAAGATCAGGAACACCAAATTGGTCCTTGCTCAGAACAAACCGGTGGTCATTGGCATGAAGGTGCTCAACAATTTTTATGCGATCAAGTACGGTGATGAAAGCTGGTTTCCGACGATTGGCGATCAGACCTATGCCGGCGGACATGCTATGGTAGTAGTGGGCTATGATGATGTCCGGTTCAATCCCGGAAGGGATGATATCCCGGCTGATATGAAGGGGGCCTTTTTGATCCTCAACAGCTGGGGGAAGGGCTGGGGTACAGACGGGTATATCTGGGTACGTTATGCGCACTTTGGCGAGTATTGCCGCCATGCCTATGCGATGATGCTGCAGGGGGGTAAGCCAAT
Source organism: uncultured Saprospiraceae bacterium (assembly GCA_964428345.1). Lineage (GTDB taxonomy): Bacteria > Bacteroidota > Bacteroidia > Chitinophagales > Saprospiraceae > JABDMH01. The sequence continues at coordinate 78,229 of CAYRYD010000009.1, forward strand.
CGACTTTGAACTCGATTCCCGCCCGGAGCCGGAGGAGGAGGAAACGGATAGCCGGGACCTGCGATCACTGGCCGGATCGTTTGGCTTTAAGCTTTATACGGGACAATGGTTTAATAACAAGCCGCTTTTTCGCGAGCAGCCGGTCAGACTCGAAAACAATATTTATCTGCTGGATGAGTGCCGAGTGGGTGATCAGTTCCAGCTATACGTGACCAGCGAATACCTCAACGGTTACATCTATGTCTTCAGCATTGATGCAACAGGTAAGGCAGAAGTACATTTTCCAAAATCAGAGGAGTACAACATCAAGTTTGCAGATCAACGCGAATCCGCCCTGTTGATGGGCAGCGGTTCAACCCTGACCATTCCGTCGGAGGAAACAGCCCTGACCATCACCCATACTGGTGACGATCATCTGATTGTATTGTTTTCTGAAAGTAAAATCAAACCCCGGTACATCGACTACCTGGGATCGCAGCTGATCAGCGCGAGTTCAGCCATTGATGAAAATCTCCCCCGGCTCATCCGGAAATACATGGTTCCCTTTGCCGATATAACCTATATCCGCGACAAAATGGGATTTAAAGTAGCCACCCGCAGCGATGGTCGGATTGTGCCCATCATCCTGAAAGTAAGGGTAGACAGTTGACAGTAGACAGTTCACAGTTGACAGTTTATTCACTGATAACTGTAAACTGTAAACTGATAACTGTAAACTGTAAACTGATCATCACTCCTCTCCAACATAGAGTACCGTGTCGACCTTCAGATTACGCAGGTCGAAACGGATGTCCATCGCTCCATACACCTGCTCACGGATCTCCGGATCGTATCCAAATCCAACAAACCAATGGTTTCCCAGGGGAAAATCCTGGATGCATACCCGGCCTTTACTGTCAGATACTACGAAAGTGTCAAAATTTTTGGGAGGGTCAAAACCGGGAAAGACATCGGAATTATACCGGATATAAATCGTGATATCGGGTATGACCTTTTCGTGATGCTGGGTGGTAAAGCACAGGTGGGTGCGCAGTGCCTCTCCTTTGTTGCATGCCAAAGAAAAAGTCAGCAACAGGAGTAAGCTGAAACCGGCAAATTTGTTCATCGCATTTACAACGATTCAATAGGGAAAAAAGATCTGAAAAATTGTTGAATTTTGGTGTGATTAAGTGTTCAGAAAGATTCTTTGATGGCACAATCCAGACTGATGCAAGCGGTTTATTATGAGGAGTTTGGCGCCAGGCCAATGGTCAAGGAGGTGCCAGTGCCCCGGATTGGAGCACAATCGGTTTTGCTGAAGGTGATGGCAACCGGTATTTGCCGGAGCGACTGGCATGGTTGGATGGGACACGATCCGGACATCCGCCCGCCGCATGTGCCGGGTCATGAGTTTGCAGGCATCATTGTGGAGTTGGGACCGGAAGTCAGGAGCTGGAAAACCGGTCAGCGGGTGACCACTCCGTTTATTCAGGCCTGTGGCCGCTGTGATTACTGCCGGAACAATGATCAGCAGGTGTGTGAATTTCAGGAGCAGGCCGGTTTTACCCATTGGGGATCGTTTGCCGAATATGTCGAAGTAAAGCATGCTGACACCAACCTGGTTGAGTTACCCTCCGATATGTCCTTCGAACAGGCGGCGGTGCTGGGTTGCCGTTTTGGTACGGCTTACCGGGCTCTGGTTGATCAGGCCGGTCTCCGGGCAGGTGATTACCTGGCTGTCGCTGGTTGTGGCGGGGTGGGTTTATCGGCCATTCTGATCGCCCGGGCTATGAAGCTTGGGGTGGCGGCGATTGATGTCAATCCGCAGGCTCTGCAACGAGCTGCCACCTGCGGTGCCGGATTATTGCTCGATGCCTCCGATCCGGAACTGGTAGAACAACTTTGGCAATGGTCTGGCCGGGGTGTCGCTGCTTTTGTGGATGCCGTTGGCAGCAGCCAACTTACAGAAAAGGGATTGAGGGCCCTGCGACGGCGGGGAAAATACGTCCAGGTAGGATTGGTGCCCGATCCCTTGGGTAAACCCTGCATTTCCCTGGAAAGAGTGGTAGCCCATGAACTGGAACTGATTGGCAGTCATGGTATTCAGGCCTGGAAATACCGGGAGATGCTGGATTTTATCCGGACTGCCGGTATCGATCTGGACCTGATGATGGAGAGGGTCTGCCATTTGGAAGAGAGTATAGAGATCCTGACCAGCCTGTCCGCCAACCAGCATATTGGTGTTACAGTCGTTCATCCACATAAGCGGATTTGATCGTCCTGCCGGTCGCAATGAAGAACTGATATTCAAACAATTAGCAAGATTTTTACCTTTTTAGGGGGATTTTTTACCATTCATCCGCTTGTAGAGCAATTTCCCGGTCTTAAATCCAACTAATTTGGAATAGTTTAATATCTTTAACTATCCAAACAACTACCTATGACCAATAGAAAGATAACTTCTGCAGTTTCCGTTATTGCTGGTTTGATCGTTTGCCTGGGATTGTCTGCCTGGTTTTTGCCCCCGGTATCACCGGTAGGTGAGTTTCAGGATATTATGTATAATGAAATCATCAGGGATAGTACTAATAGTGCGATTTCGAATTTGGATTCCGCTCAGTATGCATCTTGTATTGGAGCCCAGGGAAATTTTGCCGCGGGAGATAAGCTTTATCGCTTAACTGTGAGTGATACAGCCGATTTGAGTTTTGAATTAAGTACCGAGGCCGATCTTCATCTCTTTGTATTATCCAATGTCTATGTAGACAGTTTGCAGAGTAATTGCCCCGATACTTGTATTGAAAATAGAATGGGTACCGGAAAGATCGACCTTACACTGGCACCCGGTATCTATTGGGTGGCTGTCGATGGAGAGGTATCAAGCCAGGGCACGGTCGTTGGGGAAGGCAGTTTTACCCTGGCGGTTCGTAATGATGACCACTACGAGCCGATCGAATGCGGGGAAGTCATCACATCCACAACTGTTGGACGGTTGAGTAATTATGGAAATAATGGGTACGATGCGATTCAAGAGTTTTGTGGAATTGATACTCCTTATGTAGCCGGTGATCGTGTCTATCGGTTTGATGTTACCATGGCAGGAGATTATCTGATTGTTCTGGAAAAACTAGACAATCCTGATCTACGCGTGTTTTTACTCCAACGTATTGACATATTTGGTGGGCAGGTTGTGGTCTGTGTAGGAGCTAGTGAGATCAATGGGAATACTGAGGAATTCAGCGGGCATATGGGATTAGGTGAATATTTGATAGTTATTGATGGTTTGGATACAGCTGATGTTGGTGGTTTCCGGCTTTCCATCGCCTGTCCCGACGACTATGCCGATATTGCCTGCGGTGAACTGGTGATGGGCAATACCGCCACCCGGGTGAATTACCGGTCGGAGTATGACTGCAATACAGAAGCTATATACGGAGGCGGTGACCGGACCTATCGGTTCGAACTGGCTAATGACGATGACGTGACCATCAACCTGACCCCGGTAGCAGGTGATGATCTGGACCTGATCCTGATGACCGACTCGTTTACCTGCATCGCCATCAGCGATACCTCTGCCGGTGGAAAAGAAACCATGCAGCAGATGCTGACTGCCGGCGTCTATTACATCATTGTGGACGGAGCAACCATCAACGACACTTCTGCACAGGGGCCTTATATGCTGGAGGTCAAGTGTGCTTCCCTGCCGGTAGAATTGGTGAGTTTCCGGGGTAATGAGATCGAAGACGGTATCCTCCTTGATTGGGAAACGGCTTCCGAGGTAGGATTTGAAGGTTTTTACCTGCAGAAGAGCCAGACCGCCGAAACCTGGGATAATCTTAACTGGCAGGCCGGTAAAGGATCACCGACTACGCCCGCAAAATACAGCTATGTGGATGGCCAGCCGTACCAGGGTACGAATTTCTTCCGTCTGAAAGCGGTCGACTTCGACGGGACGATCAACTATTCGGGTATCATTCAGGTCAACTACAAAAAGGGAGTAGCCCGTCCCGAATTCAAGGCTTATCCAACCCTGGCCACCGACTGGATTACCGTAGAAGGTTATGAGGAAGGGCGGACAATCCGTTATGAGATCCGTACGGTTTTGGGTCAGCTGCTCCAGAGTGGCCGGATCAATGGAAACAACCAGAATATTGAGATTTCCGGTCTGCCTACGGGGATGTTTTATCTGACCCTCAACGACGGAAGCCGGTACAAGACCATTCCGGTTCGTAAGAATTAAACGATCCATGGCCTGACTCCCAATTTTTGTCAGGTTGACGCAAAAGATTCAAGCAGGGTTTTTACCGGTTTTTGCTGACGTGAAGCAGATTGGTAGAAACCCATTCTTTTTACATAAAATTCTTCTTTTGAGGATCACTCATCCCAGTGACATTTCCTGTTGCCTTTATATCGTCCTGGTAGTTCGAGGTCCCGGACCCATTACGGTCAATGTGGAAAGATCATTGTTGGAGGCAAAGAAGGATAGGTGCTCTCTCCGGAAAATCAGTGTCGGTGAGTTGAGTTAGTTTCTGGTTAGTCATGTTCAACAGATAGATATCGCTATTGAATGACTGGTCACGGGATCCATCAAAGACCAGAAGATCTCCTTTGGGAGACCAGCTGTGCCAACCCTGGTTTCCTGCTTCTTTGGTGACCTGCAGATTTTGGGTGCCATCCATATGGATCGAGAAAATGTGGTACCGGTCATTTCTCCTGCTGGTGTAAGAGATCGTGCTGTTGCCCGGAACCCACCGGGGTGGTCCGGCGTGATAGTAATCAGGACCGGGATCTTTCAGGTTGGCCGGATAATGGGTAAGCTGTCGTTGATTTGCACCCAGTTCATCGGTGATCCAGAGTTCATCCGTGCCGCTTCGGTCGGAGCGGAAGACGATCCAGTGACCATCCGGACTAAAGGCTGGATCGCTGATCCTATATTGGTTGGTCCGGAGCACTTCCCGGATCTCATAACCCGTAGTGTCAATGATGATGATGGACCGGAAATCAGCTGACAGACTGCAGATGATCAGTTCGCTGCCATCATACCTGGAGTCCAGCCAGGAGTCGGCGATCCTGTGGTTACCCAGTTTTTGCAACTGCCGTTTTTTCCAGTCACACTGATATAAAAAGTATAAACCGGGTGTAGTGTCCCGGTCAGAGATAAAATACAAATGATTTTTCCACCCGTGGCACAACCAGTCAACTCCGGGGTGGCTGGTGAGGTTTTCCTGATTTTGACCGTCGACATCCATGAGATAGATCTCATAATTGACAGTATCTTGCTCCGGCAACAGTACGTTATAGGCTATCTTCATCCCGGGATTATCCGGTATCTGACCATCAGGCCTTACACACGAACACAGTAAAAAGAGAGGAAGACTTCCAATTAAAGGGTTAAGCCTCATAGCACATCTAAACGGTGCTGGCAAGGTAACTAAAAAACCACTATTCTTATTCAGAAGAGGCGGTAAATTGGTCAGGTCCGTTCAGGGGCACAGTTCGGTAATCATCAGACTCCCTTTTGAGAGGAGTTACTCCATTTAAGTACAAGCCAATTTTCTGTTTTTCCGGAACCAAAAAGGCCGGTTACCCATCAATTACGATATCTTCGATCGCCCGGTTTAAATGGTATGTCTGACCACCAGGTGGAAGATAAAGGAGCGAAGCGGCCGGGTAGCATCCTTAACATATTGGTCTTCCATCATTATGTGCGCTTCCAGGTTTACATACTGGTAGGTTCGGAAGCCGGCAAAAGCTGCAGCCCGGTTCATGGACAGAAACGGGTCGTTGGCACCGGAAAAGTTTTTGAACATCTCATCGTAAATTCCGAAATAGAAAGGGCCATTGGTCGGAAAATGCAGACCGAAACGGTAACGCAGCCGGGTACGGTAATCGTCGCCGGAATCAACTGCCTGCCGGATCTGTTCTTCTACCCGGAGATCGTGAAACATAATACTGCTTCCAAAATCTTTGGAGTAGTTGATTTCCTGCACAAATCGCAATTCCTGGGTCAGGCTGGGCCGGTCGTAGTACCAGAATAATCCCATACCAGCGCCTATTTTCAGGTTTTCGGTAAGTTGGTATTTAAATACACTTCGCACATGCAATCGCTTGTCGCGCACATTCGTGTGGAAGATGTGACCAAAATCGGAATCAATAAACATCCTGTCCTTAAACTCGAAGGAATTTTGATATTGAAGCCACAGTTTATTGGAGCTTTCCGCTCTGGAAGCAGACTCTGCGTAAAGTGAACCTCCCACTAAGGTTTGAGCATAAAGTTGGTACGATTGGCTAGCGGTAAGCATGATGGCACATATAAATACATATATGCCAAACGGACGTTGGGTTATAACGGGCATCAGATCGGGTATTTAAGTGTAAAAAGGTTTTCTGTAACAATAACTCTTAACCAAGTTAAGGGAATTGTTTTCAACAAACAAATGGTGAACGTATCTTTTGGTCCGTACAGTATGTATTTTCCCTCCCTGTGATACCAGGATTCAGGTGGCTGTCCCAGGTGAATCCAAATGGTTTTTCCCCTTTCTGAAAGGCGTTTGTTACCCAATCGAAGCCGCTCGGTTTTCGGGGTTGGCATGACATGAGGTTCAGATGTAATGTAAAAGTTGTTGACCCGGATTTGGTTAGCATTCATATGTTTTTTGGCTTGCATGGATTACCTAACCTATTATCTGATTTATCCTCAATGCGTGTAGTATTAATGTTTTCATGTGAACATACCTGGCTTCAGGCAATTGATATTACAGGAAAAAAAATGTTTGTCCGGTGAAAAAATTTCTCCGATTTTGTGCGGAAGAGGCTAATCACTATCTTAACATCATGAGTAAGAAAATAATGATTGTGACCGGTGACGCCGGGGAGAGCTATGAGACATTATACGCCAAACACCGTTTTGAAGAGGAGGGCTACGAAGCACATATCGTAGCTCCTACCCGGAAACGGCTTAACCTGGTCATTCATGACTTTGAACCGGGTTGGGATACCTACAAGGAATCTCCCGGATATAAACTCACATCAGATCGATCGCTGGATGAAGTCAGCTCAGGTGACTATGATGCCATCCTGTTGCTGGGAGGAAGGGCACCCGAATATCTCCGGCACCACCAGGGACTGGTCCGGTTGGTCCGGGAGTTTAATGAAGCCGGAAAGTGGATTTTCTCAATTTGTCATGGCATTCAGATCCTGTTGGCAGCTGGTTTGGGAAAAGGGAGGAACCTCACCTGTTATGAACATATACGATACGAAGTGGAGTCAAATGGGGGTGTTTTTTGCGGCGACAAGGAAGCAATCCGGGATGATAATATTGTTTCAGCCCAGACCTGGCAGTCACATCCGGATTTCTACCGGGAGGTCTTTAAATGCCTGGCCGGCTGAAGGCCTCTAGCTGATGGATATAAAGTAGGGCTTAACGGTGATGGTGTGATTCCTGAGATATTCATTTTGTGACTTTCACGGCTGGTCTCTAAAGAGAGGGACACAACTTATCTGTGAAACGTTATGCTAGTATTCGATCACACCGATCCTGATTCCAATGAAAAGCTCTTTACTCTTTATCTTCTTTTATCCGCTGATTACCATTACAGCATTTGGTCAACGAGCCAGTCAGCGTAGTCCGGCTTATAAACCTGCAGAAATCCATAGAATGCCGGTGGTCTTGATCGACCTTCAGGAGAAATCATATCCGCGAGCTTATCTGCAAAAAGTAACAACCACCTCAGTTATGATCATAAAAAAGACCATGCACGAGCGAACTTTGCAACCCATGTACTTCACCGGAGAAATTGCTCTTGATCAAATCGAATCGATTACCCTGGTCTCGAGAAAACGAAAGTGGCGTACAAACCTGATTGGTGCTGCGGTTGGTGGGACTGCCGGATATTTCATTGGCCGGCAATTCAAACCGGAACCCCTGAGCCAGGCCAACATTGAGCTACTCAATCAACCCCCGCGCAATGGATTTATTGAACCTATTCTCGGCAGCCTTATTGGATTAGGTGTGGGGATAGTAGTTGGGGATCTCTTTACTCCTCTCCGGATTGACAACGTAAGTCAGAATCCCAGGAAAGCAATAGCCAGTCTGAGTGAATATGCTCCTTCCCGGCGGTCAGTTAAAAACCGCAAAAGAAGATAAACTATACAGAGAGTGTTTCCGGTGGCAGACATTCTGTGGCTCCGGTCTTTGACCGGATTATGAAAATTCCGGTAAGCATCCGGACATCATCCGGCTCCAGGGGTTTCCCTCAGACCAGATTAGGGTAACATGTTATCGGTAGATCTGATACTTTATCGGAGCAGGACAACGATCGGTTAATCCGGACGGAGTCCGGATCTATGGGCCTGCCACTATTGAAATGGATCAGATGGTCCAGCTGTTGCCGACTTCCGTGAGCGGAATACAGCCCCGGAATTCGCCAGGTACCGGATCGTAGTTAAGGACTTCGGTGCCGATTTTTTCGGAAGTGAAATAGCCCAGGAGAGCCAACCCCTTGAGTTTTCTGAAGAAGAATTGACCAGCATGATCCCCGGGTAAACCAGCTACTTCCTTTAGGAGTTGTTCCAGTTGGTCATCATTGCATTTGACTGCTTTTTTTCCGAATTTTTCGCTGCTTACTGCTTCCAGCATTTGATAGCCTGCCCGGAATTTTTCCTGTTCACTTTGAGGACTGGCCAAAGCCAGCATCAGATCTACAAACTGATCAACGGAAACGTCCAGGCCACCGGGTATTTCCGTTGCCGGTAAAATACGGTCCACTAATTTACCGATCACGGGATAAACCTGACGGTCAAAAAACAAGGTCTGATAAGTGTCAGACCCTTTCTGACATCCTTCCAGCACGCTCATGGCTGCTCCGGCTGACAAACTGTAACCAAGCATCCGGGCACCCCGGATCAGAGCATCGCGGCGGTTGATCATTTTTTGCATGATGCTTTATCAATTGCTGACAAATTAATAAAAAATTGATTGAAGATCCGGCCGATATCGGATCCGGGAGCTCCACACCAGCTCCTCAGATTTGCGCGAAGACAGAAAAGAAGAAACCCTTGAAAAATTCAGAGCAACGATCCAGTGCAAGATCCTGGAGCCAATGGTTGCCAGCAATAGCGGCTCCAGGATCCATCAGTGCTTTAGCTGATCGTTTCCGGGTAGGGTTGGTCGATCGGGATCTTGCCTGGGGTTCAGTTTGGCTCCCGGATCCTTCCGATCTTTGGTTTAGTTTGGTCTTAATGCTGGAAAGATATCCTTTCGATGACCTCAGCTGCATTGTGGATTTCCTCCCGGGTATTATAGTAATGAGGTGCCAGCCTGACAATCCACTCTACCCCTTTTTCCTGAAAATCGATCAGGGCGTTTAATTTATTTCCAAAGGAACAGTTGATTTTCTCCTGCTTTAAGGCAGTCTTGAGGGCTTCGGCAGTAATAATGTTGGAATGTGCGGTCACAATGGCTCCTTTTTTTGTGCCCCGGTCCAAAATCGTCATTCCCTGAATGTCGCTGAGCCTGGTCCGGAGTTCGGCTGCCAGTTCAGTGACTCTCTTTTCGATAACCGGCATGGTGATTTCTGCGGCATAATGGAGGGCAGCAGAGGCTCCAAGCAAGAGGGCATACGAATTTTCCCAGTCCTCAAACCGGGTAGCTTTTTCTTTTAACCGGAAGGAGTCTTTCTCTATCCAGTCAGCTCCCCGCATATCGAGCATCAAAGGATGCAGGTTGCTTTGCAGTATCCTGTCACTGACAAACAGAAATCCGGCTCCCCGGGGCCCCCGCAAGAACTTCCTGAAAGTGGCACTGAAAAAATCACAGCCGATCGTTTCCATGTCTACATCCACCTGCCCGGCTGATTGACAGCCATCGACCAGGTAAATGACCTCCTGTTCCCGGCAAATCTTCCCGGCTTCAGCAACGGGTTGGATCAACCCTGAATTGGTCGGAATGTGGGTGATTGAAACCAGTTTTGGATGATATTTGGCAATATCCCTTCTCAGTGCATCCAGATCGAGTTCTCCCGCTGACGTGTTATCAACGATTTTAAAATCGATGCCAAAGCGGTCTCTAAGACTTATGAATGATACAAAATTAGAGACATAGTCATTGGAAGTGGTCAGGATGACATCTCCCCGTTCGAAAGGGATTGAACTCAGCGCACGGGTATAGGCATCGGTGGCATTGGCGGTAAATGCGATGTTTTCAGGTCTGGTGCCAAATAGCCGGCTGGCATTTTCATAAAACGCCCGGATCGCTTTGCTGCGTAAACCAGCTGCTTCATAGCCACCCGTCACGGATTCCAGATCAATGTGATCTTTAATTGCCTGCGATACCACTTCCGGCATCAGCGAAGCACCAGCATTATTCAGATGATTGTAATACTTTGTTCCCGGGGTGTCAGCCCTCCACTTTCTGATCTGTAAAGCCGGATCAATCATCAGATATCAGATAATAGTCAGGAGGTCAGTAATCCCTACCGGACGGGAGATCGTGAAGCCTTCACCAAATTCAACCCCGATCTGCCGGCCATAGGAACGGGCCCTTGCCCTGATGAATTCCAGGAAATCGGCTCCCGAGATTGGAGAACTCTCTTCCTGACTGGCTGGATCATAAAACTGGGATGAAAAGGCGAGGATGCTTTCCATTTTCCTATCCATATACGGTGTGATATCGACAACCACGTCTGCGGTCAACATCTTATCCTGGATATAATTATAGATCGCCCGGGGCCGCCACCGCTCCTGAGGATGACCATTGCTGTCATTGGTATATACTTTATTTAATCCCGCCAGAAAGCAGGCATCATATATCAGGCTGGCTGCCCGTCCATGGTCGGGGTGACGGTCGTCAATGGCATTGGCCAAAACAATTTCCGGCCGGTAAGTTCTCACAACTTCCACGATCTGCCGTTTATATTTTTCCTCTGGTTCAAAAAAACCATCGGGAATACCCAGGTTGACCCGCTCTTTAATACCGAGGATATCCGCAGCTCTTGCAGCCTCCTTTATCCGGAGTTCGGCATTACCCCGGGTACCCAGTTCACCCTGGGTCAGATCGAGAATCGCCGCCTTATGGCCCATAGCCAGGTGCCGGAGCAGAGTACCGGAACAACTGAGCTCTATATCGTCCGGATGAACACCGATAGCCAGTATATCTACCTTCATCAAATTACCATTTTAAGAGATTGGCTCCCCAGGTAAATCCACTACCGAAAGCAGCCAGGCAGATGAGATCACCTTCCTTTACCCGGCCCTGCTGGTAAGCTTCCGACAGGGCGATCGGTATCGAGGCAGCTGTCGTATTACCATATTTCTGGATATTGTTATAAACCTGATCGTCCCGCAACTTCAGGATTCTCTGGACAAACTGGCTGATGCGGAGGTTGGCCTGATGCGGTATCAGCAGATTGAGGTCGGAAGTCTGATAACCGGCACTTCCGAGGACCTCCTGAATGACTTCCGGAAATTTCTGCACGGCAAATTTAAATACGTGCGGCCCATCCATGTTAGGGTAGATCAGGGCGTCGTCGATCATTTTCTGGGTAATGAAAACGGTGTCAAAAGGGTTGTCGGAAAATCCATATTTTTCCTGCTCGCCGTGATAACCACCATGGCATCCCGGACTGATAAAGGCCAGATGTTCTGCTTCCCGGCCGTCGGAATGCAGTTTGGACACGATGACCCCCTGATCTTCCTTTTCTGTTGGTTGCAAAATCATCGCTCCTGCTCCATCACCAAAGATGACGGATACATTTCGCCCCCGGGTCGTGAAGTCCAACCCCATACTATGCATTTCTGCCCCGATCAAAAGGATGTTTTTATACATCCCGGATTTGATAAACTGATCGGCGACTGACAGGCCATACACAAATCCGGAACACTGGTTGCGGACATCGAGGGCTCCGATCCCGGTACTGGAAATACCGAGTTCGCGTTGCACCAGTACCCCGCAACCCGGAAAAAAATAGTCGGGACTCAGGGTGGCAAAAATGATAAAATCGATGTCTTCCATGGATATCCCGGCATCGTCGATGGCCCGGCGGGATGCCTCAGCCCCCATAGTGGTCGTGGTCTCCTTATGACGAACTCCAAACCGTCGTTCCTGAATTCCGGTACGTTCCTGGATCCATTCATCGGAAGTATCCATCAAGTTTTCAAGTTCGTGATTGGTAATCACCCGGTCGGGCACATAGTGGCCGATACCGGCTATTTTTGTTCTCGTCATTGAATCTGCGATTTTAAGGATCAGATTTGAAAGCCTGGCATTGTGGTTGCTGAGCTTGCGCTAAAAATAGCTTTTTCAGATCTAAATGCCTAATGATTGAGTTGAAGCCTGGTGCGCAGTGTTTCGGTCAGTTTGCAGCAGGCAATTACAACCCTATCAAAATGGAGACTACTGACGGGCGGCTGTCGGATGAAAACTGATGACCACTAGGTTTTCTGCTTCTTTTTCTTAGCGGCCGGAAAGAGTACATTATTGAGGATGAGTCGATATCCGGGTGAATTTGGATGCAGGCTCAGGTCGGTATCGGGGTCGCCTACAAAATGCTGGTAATCTTCGGGGTCATGGCCTCCATAAAAGGTGAATTGTCCTTCATGCAGGGTGCCATGGATATACCGGGCTTCGTCTGCCGGCTTATTTTCTCCCAGAATCAGGACGCTCGACTTAATATACTGCTTGCGGAAGGATGTCGTCTGACCCATAAATCCCTTGACGGTACGGGTGTGATTTTGGGTAAGCATCGTCGGAACCGGATCCCATTTGGCCGAAAAGTCAAACAAGGTAAAATAATCGGTCTGGGGAGTTACTTTGCGGTTCCGGTTATCGATGGTACTGTGTTCATAATAAAGAGGATTCTTGATCAGGTCAAAATCTTCAAAAGCGAAGGTTTTGCTGAAATCCAGCTTATTTTGCGCATCGCCGTCAGCCGGATCCCCATCGTACATTTCCGCACAGATATCGGCACCCTCGGCAGCCAGGGCAATATCATAGGTGTCGGTTGCAGAACACATGGCAAACATAAAACCGCCACCGATCACATATTCCTTGATTTTCTTCGCGACCGCCAGTTTTAACTGGGATACCTTGGCAAATCCATGAGCTGCCGCGAGTTCTTCCATTCTCTTCTGATTCTCCCGGTACCAGGCAAAGGCGTGATAGGTGCGGTAAAACTTGCCATACTGACCTGTGAAGTCTTCATGATGCAGATGCAGCCAGTCATACTTCGCCAGCTCATCATCCAATACTTCCGAATCATAAATCGTCTCGTAGGGAATTTCGGCATACGTCAGTACCATCGTGACCGCGTCATCCCAGGGCTGCACTTCTTCACCTTTCTCATTGAAGTCGGGTGAATATACCGCTATTTTGGGCGCCACTTCCAGTTTAATGGCATCCATATTGACTGCCGGGCTGGATATTTCCTCCAGGATCCCGGCAAATTGAACATCCGGGAGAATCTCAAAGGATACTCCCCTTGTACGGCATTCTTTCTCAAATAATGTATTGTGTACAAATGCAAAGCTGCCACCCCGGTAATTCAATAACCACCAGGACTCAGCTCCTTTATCCAACACCCAATAGGTGATGCCATAAGCTTTCAGATGATCCTTTTGCTCCTGATCCATGGGCAAAAGGATGTACGACGCCCACAGGTTGGAAGACAGGGTCAAAGAGAGGAGGGCGAGTACGATCAGACGGAGATTTTTCATCTGCATATTGTTGTGTTCAACTAATTTAACGAACCCCGACCATAAAAGTTACCTATGACATAATAAAAAGTCTTTTGAATCATTTTAGTTTTGACGTAGTCATCACTCCGCATTCGCTAATAGTCAGACTTTGGGTTGGCATCTGTTGATAGATTTCTAACTTTGGTTTTGCAATAAAGACAAGAAGCATTTGAGTAATATCGAGATTCAATATCCGGTCTGGTACATCGCACTGTGTCTGATCATAGGGATAGTATTGACGGCAGTTCTCTACTACCGGGCCAGCTATTTTCCGGCTACCAGTCGTTGGATGAAGACCCTATTGGCCTTTTTCCGGTTTCTGGCAATCTCCATACTCAGTCTGCTTCTGCTCTCACCAGTACTGAAATACAGTAAACAGGAGTCGAAGAAGCCCATCATTGTCTTTGCTCAGGATGAATCGGCCTCCATCAAATCGGAAACCGATAGTCTGATCCTGCAGCAATATAGTCAGGATCTGGCCCGGGTCATAGACGATCTCTCTCCACAATATGAAGTCAGGCAATTTGCCTTTGGTGAATCGTTCCGCCCCGGGATCGATTACCGCTTTGAAGATAAGTCCAGTAATCATTCGGCTATCCTGGAGTACATAGGTGATCTGTACGGCGATCAGAATCTGGGTGCTGTAGTTTTTGCTACCGACGGGATTTTCAATGAGGGTAAAGATCCCCGTTATGCCAATCTGGCCTTCTCCGCTCCGGTTTATACTATTGCCCTGGGCGATACCACACCGGACCGCGATCTTCTGATTCGCCAGATTTTCCATAATAACATCGCCTATCTCGGTGACCGGACTGCCGTCCAGATTGATATTTCCGCTTTTAATTGCCTGGGGGCTCAAAGCGCCGTACAGGTCTTCCGGATAGCCGGAAATGAAAACGTACTGCTCCAGAATATTCCGATCCGGGTGGACCAGGAAGATTTTTTCAGAACGGTCGAACTGGACATCCCCCAGGATCACATAGGTCTTCAGCGTTTCCGGGTAGTCCTGACCGGCATCAATGGCGAAAGAAGTCTTTCCAATAACCGCAAGGATTTTTTCGTCGATGTGATTGATGCCAGACAAAAAATTCTCCTTCTGGCAGCCAGCCCGCACCCAGACATTGCCGCCATTAAATCCAGCCTGGAGAAAAATAAGAATTATGAGATGGTAACCGCCCTGCTGAACAAGTTTACCGGTCAGCTGGCTGATTTTAATTTCGTAATCCTCCATCAACTACCTGCCAGGGGTCTCCAGACCTCAACGATTCTCAGAGAAATCAATGAAAGACAAATACCCCGGATGATGATTGTCGGTGTTCAGACCAATCTGGCTGGGTTCAATCAGTATCAGCAGTTGATCGAAATCAGGCCGAAAGCGGCTTCTTTCAATGAAGTCCAGGCCATCGATAATCGGGCGTTTTCCTTTTTCCGGACGTCAGACCGGTTCCAGCAGAATATTGGAAGTTTTCCCCCGGTTGCCGCTCCGTTTGGTGATTATTCGGTCGCTCCCTCAACGGAGGTATTGCTCCGTCAGCGTATCGGTAAGATTGATACCGACTTTCCCCTGTTGGTGATCGGAGAGGACAATGGAGTAAAAAATGCGATTCTTTGTGCTGAGGGTATCTGGAAATGGAGGCTATACGACTATCATCAGCATGAAAACCATGACATTTTTGACGAACTGATCACCAAAACCATTCAGTATGTTTCCCTCAAGGAAGATAAGCGCAAATTCAGGGTTTTTCAGGAGAAAAATCTTCTGGCTGAAAATGAAGAGGCCCTCTTTGATGCCGAATTGTACAACCAGTCGTATCAGCTCGTTAATGAACCGGAAGTAAATATCAATATTGTCAATAGCAACGGGGAAACCTTTTCCTTTGCCTTTACCCGGAAAAATGAAAGCTATTATCTCAATGCCGGTAAATTACCGGTCGATGATTATACCTGGTCGGCCAGTACGCAGTTTGAAGGTGAACGTCACACCGCCAATGGTCAATTTAGTGTGCAGGCCATCGAAAAGGAAAGTTACGCCACCGTGGCCAATCATCATATCCTGACTCAACTTTCAGATAATTCCGGAGGATCCATGATTTATCCGGCAGATGTCTCCCGGTTAAGTGAGATCCTAAGTGCCGGCAACCAACTTAAACCACTTTATTATCAGGTTGTCAATACCCGAAATGCCATTCACCTGAAAGCACTATTTTTCCTGTTACTGTTCCTGCTTACCCTGGAATGGGCTTTACGCCGGTATCTCGGTACTTATTGAGACCGATTATCCTCTTTGCCCCTGGTCCTAATATGTCTCATATACTCCTGTGATCATGATCACCGATCGGGAATCGGTATCTGTCTACTTTTGTGCCAAGAGGTTTTCAAAGTTTGAGGAGTGGTTTTCGGGTCTCAAGTATTTTTTAACATGGTTGGCTGAGGCCCGAAAACACTCTTTTCTTATTTTAAGGGGATCATGAAGTTAGAAAATCTAATTCCATCTATAGGCTGGTTAAAAAATTATCAAAAAGACTGGTTGGCCGGTGATTTAAGTGCTGGTCTGACCGTGGGGGTTATGTTGATCCCCCAGGGTATGGCCTATTCCATGCTGGCGGGATTGCCGCCAATCTATGGATTGTATGCTTCGACCATTCCGCTCATTATCTATGCATTCCTGGGTACTTCCCGTCAGCTGGCAGTTGGGCCGGTGGCCATGGTTGCCCTGCTTACAGCGGCGGGAGTAGGGGCTCTGGCAGGCAACGACCCGACACGTTACCTGCAGCTGGCGATTTTCCTCGCTTTGATGGTAGGTCTGATCCAATGGTCTCTCGGCGCTTTCCGATTGGGGTTTCTCGTCAATTTCCTGTCCCATCCGGTCATCAGCGGATTTACTTCAGCAGCAGCCCTTTTGATCGGGTTCAGCCAGTTGAAGCATTTGTTGGGTGTCAAACTGGAAAGCACCCACCAGGTTTATGAAATACTATGGGAAGCGTTGGTCAGAATCAGGGAAGTCCACCTACCTACTTTTCTGGTGGGAATAGGAGGCATGGTTCTGATCATTCTTTCCCGGAAGATCAGAAAGTCCTTTCCCGGGCAGTTATTGGCAGTTGTCTTTGGTATTGTGGTAGTGATGCTTTGGAAACTTGATCTAATGGGGGTGAAGATCCTGGGTGAAATACCGGCAGGGTTGCCCCATTTTCAGCTGCCGGCACTGCCGATGACCGACATATCGGCTTTGGCGCCAACGGCCATAGCGATCGCATTAGTCAGTTTTATGGAAAGTATTGCCGTGGCCAAGGCGATTCAGGCTAAACACCGCAATTACCGGGTGGAAGCCAATAGCGAACTTCGTGCACTGGGCATGGCCAATATTGTTGGTTCAGCATTTCAATCGTTCCCAGTCACTGGTGGGTTTTCCCGGACCGCAGTCAACGATCAGGCGGGGGCGCAAACCGGGCTTGCTTCAATCATCAGCGCCGTGTTGATCATTTTAACCCTGCTGTTCCTTACGCCGTTATTTTACTATGTACCTCAGGCAATTCTCGCATCGGTGATCATGGTAGCGGTGGCTGGTCTGTTTGACTATCAGGAAGCGATCCATCTCTGGAAAACCAACCGTCAGGATTTTTTCATGCTGCTGGTGACTTTTGTGGCTACGCTGACCCTCGGTATCGAAAAGGGTATCTTGATTGGTGTGGTTCTTTCGTTGGCCATGGTCATCTATAAGACATCAAGACCGCATATCGCCAGCCTCGGCCAGGTGCCAGGCACCTCCACTTACCGGAATGTATACCGGTTTTCAGATCTGATCCTGCGCGACGACCTCCTGATCGTGCGGGTGGATGCACCGCTCTATTTTGCCAATCTGGAATATTTCCGTGACAGCATAGAGAAAATGGCTGCGGCCAAAGGTGATAGCCTTCGGCACATCGTCATTGATGCGGAAAGTATCAATAGTGTCGACAGCAGTGCTGTTCATCTGCTGGACCAGATGATTGATGATTTCCGGAAAAGAGGTATTGAGCTGTATTTTTCGGATGTTAAAGGTCCGGTAAGGGATGCTTTCGCACAGACCCATCTGATGGATAAGATCGGCAGAAACCGGTTTTTCCTCAACAATCAGGATGCTGTAAATTACATCAATACCGAAGCAGCAGAAGAGATGACCGAGCATCCTTTTAAAGAATATACCTTGCAGGTTAACCGGTAATTGGCCGGTCTGTAATCCTCGAACTTAATGATATCACGATTTGTTTAAATGATGCAGATAAACGAAAAAGAGCGTTCCATGCTGACGATGGCAGTGATTGCCTGTCTCACTCTTGGTCTGGCCCCTTTCTTTCCCGAGCCCCATATTGCAGGAAAGATACGATGGTTGATGGGAGGAGGACATGGCATGACCGCCATGGATTATTTTGATTTACTTTTTCATGGCGCTCCATGGATTTATTTAGTATATGTATTGAGTAAAATATTCTTGAAGAAATCGAATTAGAAATGTCAAATAAAAAATCTTTTAACGAAATAGTAAACAGTAATACCCCCGTATTGATTGATTTTACGGCGGCATGGTGTGGTCCTTGCAAGATGATGGCTCCGGTGCTCAAAGAGGTTTCCGGAAGGATCGGAGATAAAGGTAAGATTATCAAAATCGATATCGATAAAAACCGGGCTCTGGCTGAAAAACTGCGTATCATGAGCGTACCAACTTTTATGTTGTATAAGAACGGTAAAGTCATCTGGAAAAGGTCTGGAGTACAGTCTGCCCAGCAATTGGAACAGGTCATCCTGAGCGCAGCTGAAAATTAAATTCGGGTATCTTTTATTTTGGAAAAAATGTGATGGGGATCACAATTAAATAAGGAGCATCAAATATTTTTGCTTCCGGATTTAAAAATAGAAAAAAGTCATTAAATGAAAGTTGAACAAATTTATACAGGCTGTCTGGCACAGGGAGCTTATTATATTGAAAGTAAAGGAGAAGTTGCGATCATTGATCCACTAAGAGAGGTAAGTTCGTATATCCAGAAGGCAGAATCGGATGGGGCTAGGATTAAATATATTTTTGAGACCCATTTTCATGCAGATTTTGTAAGTGGTCATGTCACTCTTGCAGAAGAGACGGGAGCGACCATCGTCTACGGCCCGAATGCCAATCCGAGTTTTCCCGTTCATATTGCCACAGACGGCGAAGAATTCAAATTGGGCGATGTCCTGATCAGGGCATTGCATACACCCGGACACACGATGGAGTCCACTACCTATTTGCTGATCGATGAAGAAGGTCGTGATCATGCGATATTTTCAGGAGATACCCTTTTCCTTGGAGATGTGGGCAGACCTGACCTGGCTCAGAAAGCAGCCAACCTGACCAAGGAAGATCTGGCCGGATTGCTGTACGACAGCCTGAGATCCAAGATCATGCAGCTGGCAGACGATGTGATCGTCTATCCGGCCCACGGTGCCGGTTCAGCCTGCGGAAAAAATATGATGAAGGAAACGGTCGATACCCTGGGTAATCAGAAGAAAGTAAATTATGCTTTACGGTCTGACATGACCCGGGAAGAGTTTATCCGGGAGGTGACCTCAGGTCTCTTACCTCCACCGGCATATTTCCCACTGAATGTAAAAATGAATAAAGAGGGATATCGACCGATTGATCAGGTTTTAAGCCAGGGCACCCGTGCGCTCAGTCCGGATGCTTTTGAACTGGAGGCTGAACACCAGGATGCCTTGTTGCTCGATGTGCGACCGGTTGATGAGTTTAGAAAGGGCTTCGTACCCCGGTCGATCTTTATCGGACTCGACGGAGACTTCGCTCCCTGGGTAGGAGCCATGATCAAAGATACCATGACACCGATACTGCTCATCGTTTCCGAAGGGAGGGAAGAAGAAGCGGTAACCCGTCTGGCACGGGTAGGATTTGATAATACCCTTGGCTATCTGAAAGGTGGTATCGAAGCCTGGAGAGCAGCCGGCAAGGAATTGGATACGGTAGATTCAGTTGATGCGACCGGGTTGACCCACATCCTTTCCAAAGAGCCTGAGATACCGGTCTTTGATGTCCGGAAAGCTTCGGAATATCTGTCCGAACATATGCTCGATGCCCGGAACACTCCCCTCATGTCGATCAATGATCATCTGGCTGAATTTCCTAAAGAAGAAACCTTCTATGTACATTGTGCCGGTGGTTACCGCTCCATGATTGCAGCCTCGGTCTTAAAATCGAGGGGTTATCATAATCTGGTCGACATTAAAGGTGGTTTTACCGCCATCAAGGAAACTTCCATCAAGGTATCGGACTATGTTTGTCCGTCTACTTTGTAATTCGCAGCATTTCAGAATTCTCTGAATAGCTCATTAGATTAAGTCAATAAAGCAGGTTTTTCATGGTCTGATCCGGATTCACTACGGATCCGGTTCAGACCGCATATTCTGCCATCTTCAATGAGACGGCAAGGGAAATCTATGTGCTTTTAAAAAATCAAAAATCAATCAATAATTCTTAACAAATGGATCAAATACTGGATTTTATTTCACAGCCCTGGCATTGGGCGGCGTCAGGACTGCTGATAGCAGTGGTCATGCTATTGTTGCTTTATTTTGGAGGAGAATTTGGTGTATCCGGGAATCTCCGTACAATCTGTGCCATAGGAGGAGCAGGCAAACGGATTGGTTTTTTCAATTTTGACTGGAAAAAACAAACATGGAATCTGGTCTTTATTGCCGGTGCAGTCGTGGGTGGATTTATTGCATTTGAATATCTCGCCAGCGATCAACCGGTGCAGATTGCACAGTCAACCAGCGATCATCTGCAGAAACTTGGTATTGAAACACCGAAAGTCATTGAGGAAGGGCATGGATTTGTACCGATGGAAATCTTCGGATCGGACCAGCTTTTTTCTTTACGAAATATTCTATTTCTGGTTGTAGGTGGTTTCCTTGTCGGGTTTGGTACCCGTTGGGCAGGAGGTTGCACCTCCGGACATGCTATCAGCGGATTATCCAATTTACAGATTCCATCCCTGATCGCGGTCATCGGTTTCTTCATCGGCGGTCTGTTGATGAGTCATTTCATCCTGCCGCTGATTCTCGGTTAGAACCCGTAATCCGGCCACAGGTTTTCCATAAGATACTCGGTTTAATCACAACCAGGTTTTTGTCTTTTTAAATCAGTTAATTCAAATTCAAGAATAAATGAGATTATTGAAATATTTTATAGTAGGTATCTTTTTTGGTATTGTTATGACCAAATCCGAAGCGATTTCCTGGTTTCGGATTCAGGAAATGTTCCGGTTTGAAAGTTTCCATATGTACGGCATTATCGGAACGGCCGTAATGACCGGAGTTATCGCATTGTTTCTCATGAAGAGGGCAGGTGTGAAGACATTAACGGGAAGTGAACTTAATCTGAATCCGAAAGCCATGAGTGTTCCCCGCTATCTGTTGGGAGGTAGTGTCTTTGGATTGGGTTGGGCGATGACCGGTGCCTGCCCCGGCCCTATGTTTACCCTGATGGGACACGGACTGTTTTCCATCATTCTCGTCATTGGTAGTGCGGTCTTGGGAACCTACTTCTATGGTTTGTTCCGGCACCGGTTGCCTCACTGAGGTGCCGGTGCTTACGGATCCATTGCTGATGTCCGGATTTAAATTAGGTATCTGACCGGCTAGGCTGTATTTTTGTATCAGACAATAATACTGACCTTGAAAAAAGCTAAACGAGGCAGACCTCAAAAGTTGAAATTGGGATTACCCCCGGGGTCACTGGTGTTTACCGGCGAACAAAAACTGGAAAATCCCTATGTAACCATCACCCGGTACAGCGGACTGGAGTATGAGACTGGTACCTTACACCAGGTACTCCCGTCCGTCGATCCCCAATTTATCACCTGGATCGATGTGAGGGGAGTGCATGACCCTGTATTGATTGAGAATATTGGTCGTACTTACAATATCCACCCCCTGATTCTCGAAGACATAATGGATGTGCATCAACGTCCAAAATTTGAGGAATACGACAGCGGGTTTTATTTTACACTGCGCAATTATAAATATGATCCCGAACAACGGTCGATCATACCGGAGCAGATATCGATTTATGCCGGTCGCAATTTTGTTTTTTCTTTTCAGGAGGATAAGGAAGAGCTATTTAACGAGATTATTGTCCGGTTGGAAACGGGTAAAGGTAAATTGCGCCATCGAACCTCAGATTACCTGGTTTATACCTTGATTGACCGCATCGTAGACGGTTATTTTGTAGTACTTGATCAGATCGGAGAGACCATTGAACACCTGGAAGAAGAAATCCTGACTGATGTTACCCGGGCTACCAAGGGAAAGATCCATAACCTCAAAAGAGAGTTACTTACCCTGCGACGGTCTTTGTCGCCCCTTCGGGAGGCTATTGGATTGATGATAAAGACTGATTCGGAGTTTGTTGAAGAGACCACTGGCATCTTTCTCCGTGATTTGTATGACCACTGTGTGCAGGCTTTTGAAATATTGGAGACTTCCCGTGACAATCTGACCAGCCTTCAGGATCTTTACATTTCCGAATTGGGATTTCGCACCAATTCCATCATGCAGGTCCTCACCATCGTAGCGACCATTTTTATTCCCTTGACCTTTTTGGTCGGCGTATATGGGATGAACTTTGACTATTTTCCTGAATTACACTATCCATACAGCTACCCGATACTTTGGGGTGTTATGCTGGTGATCTCAGTGGTGATGTTGTTTTATTTCCGCCGGAAAAACTGGCTTTAGTAGGGATAGCCCCAGAGGAGTCTCCTCTGATCCTTCTTCGAAGATCGTTTGATTGATTGGATCATGAGGCCCGGGTGGCCCGATGACAGGAATCATTGAAAGTTAGTTGTTTCAGTGATCAAAGTCACTAAGATTGGCCAGCGCGGGTCCTTCGAATGATTTAAATTGTATGAAGACCGGTTTGACCAAACACTCATGGACTTAAACCAGTAAACAGTTAAATAAAAGTCTCATGAAAGATTATAAAAATCTATTTGAACACGTTAGTCGGATGATGAAAGAGCTGGAGAATGAGATTCCCGAAACAATGGCCGGCTACGAGAAAATGCAGCGGAACCATTCAATGAATGGAGCATTAAGCGCTAAGACCAAAGAATTGATTGCTCTAGGCATCTCCATCACGACACAATGTGAAGAGTGCATTGTGACTCATTTGCGCCATGCCATTGAAGGAGGAGCCAGCCGGGCAGAAATTCTTGAAGTGATCTCCGTTGCGATTATGATGGGAGGTGCTCCTGTCATGGCATCTGCCGGTCATGTCCTGCAGGCTATGAACCAGTTGCTCGAACAAAAGGAACCGGCCCGCCTGTATGACCATACTCCGGTTTAGGAAAGGAAATGTAGATTAGATCGTTTTGACGGATGACTATAAAATAGTCATGGGATAGACATGGGTCAGCTCATTGAAAATCTTCATTTTCAGATCCCCATAGACCTGTGAAAATTGCTGCATCTTCATCTTGATATCACGCATTTTGAGATCAGTATTGATTACATAACGCTGCAATAGATCAAGATTCTGCTCCATATCGAGAATTTCAACCTCAAGATTCCTTATATCTGAATTGATGATATGCTGTAACTTTCGTTGCAGTACGGTCAAATGCTGGTGACCGGATTCTTCTCCCATCACAGATATCGTAATCAAACGGTCGATTAGGCACGCTTCCTTCTTCAATCGTTCGAGAATACCCAACCATTTCTTAAAGGATTTGACCCACAGATTGATAACCGTTGCGGGGGTGGCTTTCCTAGATTCGAATGGGTTTACGTCTTGAGCTATCGAAGGGGACTTCAAGACGGTGGTCGTTTTCTCTTCCTTTAAGTTAATCATTTTATCCAGAGTTAGTTAGGTTCACCAATGGCCTTAGTCATTCAACATTCATGGAGTAGGAAAGTTCTTGAGCCCGTCGTAATTTTTAGAACGCCTGGGGAGACAGGTTGGTATAAACTCTTGTTCATAAATTTTACGTACCTACTAAAATAAAGGATTTAATCCAGCCATGCTGATGATTTTCATCATATATGATTTTTTTCTGTAGTACCCCTTACCGGGAAAGAGGAGGCGGGTGCCGGATTTCGAAAAAGTTGCATCTTTGCCTCGCGAATTCAATCACATGATCCCAATTGTCTATCAGGAATTTGGCTTAAGTGGCCGGCCTATCCGGGTGCTGGCTGGTGATATAGGAGGCACCAAGACCCACCTGGCTCTCTATCATTACGAGGAATCATCCTTCCGGCTGGTCAGGGAGAAAACCTATCCCTCCAGACTTCATAGTTCTTTTCCAGCTTTGGTGCTCGACTTTGCCGGTGTCGACAAGCCTGATTGTCTCAGCCTGGGAGTGGCCGGGCCGGTCATTAATGATATGGTTCATATAACCAACCTAAACTGGTCAATCGAAGCTGGTCAATGCGCCCGGGAGACCGGCATTGAACGGGTTTACCTGATCAACGATCTGGTCGCCAATATCTATGGACTAGCTACCCTGGAAGCCAAAGACTTTATAGTATTCCACGAAGGGGTGCCCTCCATCATGGGCAATGCAGCTATGATATCACCGGGTACCGGTCTGGGGGAAGCCGGGATGTTCTGGGACGGACATTATTTTCATCCTTTTGCAACCGAAGGCGGTCATGCAGATTATGCTCCGGAAACTGAAGAAGATATTGCCCTCCTCCGGTTTCTTCAGAAAATTCATGGTCATGTCAGCTGGGAAAGGGTGGTCTCTGGTATGGGAATCTCCCAGATATTTCAGTTTCTGTGTGAGTATCGGAATGTTACTCCGGATACCCACATTGGGGAACGCCTGAAAACTGGTGATCCGGCGGCAGTCATTTCGCAGGGTAGCAAGGATGGAGATCCGGTCTGCCGGGAAACCATGCAGATGTTCTGGCGAAATCTGGCCAATGAAGCCGCCAATATTGTCATGAAATACAATGGTTTTGGCGGTGTTTTTATCGGCGGTGGAATTGTGCCGAAAAATCTCGATGTGCTCAGTAAAGAAGATTTTTTGCACTACTTTCTCGAAGCAGGCCGAATGAAAAGCCTGCTCGAAAAAGTACCGGTCCGGATCGTGCTCAACGACCGGGCTGCTTTGCGCGGAGCTTCATTTTACGGAGCCATCCGGTACCGCATCGAACATCAGTGAGATTAATGTAGTTTACTTTTTCCTTCCAAGGGGTCATGACTGTTCCAGGTCATGACCCCTTGGATCGCATTAATTCGTACAAAGGTTTATCCACCCTTCTAGATCTCGTCTTTCTTCAATTGTTCAATAGCGTAATTGGCTGCCCGGGCTGTCAAGGCCATAAAGGTCAGCGACGGATTTTGGGTTGATACCGATGTCATACAGGCGCCATCACTGACAAATACGTTGGGACAGGCATGCACCTGATTCCATTTATTCAAGATGGATGTCTTTGGATCATGCCCCATCCGGATGCCGCCCATTTCGTGGATATCCAGTCCTGGAGCCTGTTTGCTGTCGCTGGTCCGGATATCGGTAAATCCGGCTTTTTCATACATTTCGGTGTACTGCTCGAAAAAGTCCTGAATCATCTTTTCGTCGTTGTCGTCATAATCCATCGAAATATTTAAGATAGGAATGCCCCATTCATCCTTTTTTCCCGGATCGAGGGTCACCCGGCTGCTCTCCTTCGGTATGGTTTCGCCCATCATACCTGATCCGACCCTCCAGGAACCATATTCTTTTTCTGCCAGCAGATTGCCGGTCAGGGTTTGACCAAACCCGTCATCATTGATCTGCAATCCCCGATAGGCTCCAAAAGTACAGGCATATCCCCGCAGAAAATCGGTTTCCTGCCGGTATACATTCCGGAATCGCGGTATATAGGCGGAAGTAGGACGTCCACCTTCCGGAGCGACGTTCTGATGACCGGGATGTGCAGCCGATATCCTTGCCCGGTAATTATGAAAAGCCACGTATTTTCCCAGTAAACCATTGTCATTACCCAAATCTTCCGGGAATCGTTCGGAGGTTGAGTTTAACAGGATCAGATTGGAGTTGAGGGTGCCGGCATTCACGAAGATCACCCGGGCGAAATAGGAAGTCGTTTCTTTGGTCTGCCGGTCAACGATCCGCACACCGCTGGCTTTGCCTGTTTTTTCATCAAATATGATGGAGTGCACCACCGAGTCTGGTCTCAGGATCAGATTGCCTGTTTTTTCGGCCCAGGGTATAAGCGTTGAATTGGCATTGAAATAGCCTCCAAACGGACAACCTCGTTGGCACACATTCCTACCCTGACAGATACCACGACCCTGCTGTTTGAAAATATCTTTCATTTCGGTTATATGGGCACAACGGGCATAGATGACATGCCGGTCCTGATAGTTGGCCTTTACCGAAGCCTGAAAGTGCTGTTCAACACAATTGAGGTCCCACGCTTTGAGAAACTCTCCATCCGGAAGGGTATCCAGTCCGTCTCTATTGCCGGATACACCGACAAAATTCTCGACGTACGAATACCAGGGAGCCAAATCATCATAACGGATTGGCCAGTCGACGGCAAAGCCATCCCTTGCCGGACCTTCAAAATCATGATTACTCCAGCGTTGGGTCTGGCGGGCCCACATGATCGAACGACCTCCTACCTGATATCCACGGATCCAGTCAAACGGCTTGGGTTGGCCATAGGGATGTTCCTTGTCTTTCACAAAAAAGTGCATGGCATCTTCCCGGAAGGCATAGCAACGGCTTACCACAGGATTTTCTTCAGCCACTTCAATAGGGATCCGACCCCGGTGGCGGAACTCCCAGGGCAGCATATTCGTAGTCGGATAATCTTTAATGTGCCGGACATCCCTTCCTCTTTCAAGTAACAGAGTCTTCAATCCCTTGTCACAAAATTCCTTGGCTGCCCAACCACCGGACATACCGGCACCGATTACAATAGCGTCAAATGTATGGTTATTATCAGTCAATTTTAATTTGGTTTATTAGTCTGGAAATCAAATTCATATTGTCGGTTGTCTTCCCTGCCATCAAACACCGCTCATTCATCAAATTTCTTTGCAACCAAGATACCGGCCGGGTACAAATTCAAATTTCATTTCTTCGGTCATAAATTTTTCACAACTGGTAAAATGTTGTCTGGCCAGGCTTTTGGTAGTCTGGTAAAACGAGTATAAATTTTCGTCACGATCCTTTGAACCCGCCAGATGGGCATAGATCTCATCCAGTTTTTCATTCGAAAGATTTTCAAGCGATTTGATCCCCTGCGCAGCGATATCTTGCTGAAAGGTCTTTAATCCATTCAAATACCGTTCGATGTCCTTTGTCGCCGTACAATCATTCAGGATAGTCAGTATAAATTCGGATCGTAACTCCGGAGTCTGATAGACGCTGTGATCCACCGGCAGGATCCCCTCGGCAAATTGACGAAAGAGGTTAAATTGCCCGGCATCCAATGGTACCCGGGCATAAACCGGTACTTCCACTGCCGTGCAACCAGGATATAGAGCTAGTCCGGCACCCATGATGGTCAGTTGCTGAATGGCTTGTCTTCTGTTCATTCCTGTCTGATATTATGGATTAAATATAGTCAAATAGTCTGATACGCTTTTCCGGTTAAAAGGGTGATTGACCGTCGGCTAAAAGTGTAATAAAAATGTTGGACTCAGCTTCAAATGCGGCCACACCACCTATGACCCGGATCATCCTCCGGGGGGTGTAACTGCTTTTTTCATTGGTAACCTTATATTTTGATCTACTGAATATCTGACGGTACAACACGCAGGGATGCCGGCCGGGTAGCTCCATTGTTGACCAGGTGGACAAGATAAATCCCGATCCAAGTCACCTAATCCACTGCATTCTACATAATTGGCCTTTCCGGCACCCAGATCTTCGACGGATTGATCATAGAAAAAGCTGTCGATGCGGATCGGCGTGTACTGGGTGTTTCCATGGCGGTGTATGAATATCCCGCTCTTTCCCAGGCAGTTTTTCTAATCACCGTCCAGTCCTTACCGACAAAAACCAGGGTGCTGTTGAGTTCCATCAGTTCACCATCGAGACGGATACCCCGGTATTGCTCCAGGGGGCAACCTCCGGCTGACCCCGGGAAGTCTTTATCGCCAATAACTGGAACAAGGCAAATGTGAACAAAGCTTTAAACCTCATATATGATTTCAATTATCGTTTGACAATATTTCTTCAAATTCCCGGGTATTGGTCAAATACCTGGGTCTTAATACAGAAATGACAACACTCCCATGTTGAGTAGCAGAGGGATGGCTGAGTTGACAAAAGGCAAGTAGTGAATTATTACACCATAGAGGCTAAAATAAGAAAATATGGGTTTGGGAAGTCAGTAAGATGTTGGTATTGAGTTACTCACCTTACTTGCACGATCGTGGCCGGATAATTCTAGAAAACCGTCATTCGTGCGGGTATCTTGTGGTTGCCGGATGAAAAGTGCGCCAACTGTGCCAATACTCCTGATACACAGAAAGACTTTTTAGGGGGGAGGTTGCCTGGTCAGCCGGTTTTCCCAATAAATTAAAACGGTTACCCTCTGAATAAAGGGTATCGGAATGGAGCACAAAGTACTGGTTCAGACTTTCTCTTTCCAATGCAAAAAAACTCTTTTGGTCTCCGGCAAGAATCAGAAGGATAGGGCGCTGACCAACAACATCATGGATGATTCGCTCCTTTTCCAGCGTTATCCAGTCATAAGCTTTACTGGAGTCGGCTATTTCCAGTCCCACAACCCACGATTTATCCTGCCAGGCAATTGTATCCCTTCGGGTGAGTTTTCCCTTACGGTTGCCGGTTTCATAATTACTCAGGCTGTCATAGATTTCGACATATTCAGGATCTGGTTGCATGATCAGGCTCTGGGGATACAGGGCTAACCATTGGTTCAGGCTAGTCTGGAAAGAAGGAAATTCAGGAAGCTCTTTTCCCTTGTTTTTGCCAGCCACCGCTTCACCGTTCACCTGGCGCCACCAGCTACCGGTCGAATGATCCTCAAACATGGCATTATATTGATTCATTCCAACCAACCGGAAAGTTTCCCTTCGCCCATCCACCAAAGGCTCATATACCCTACCGGTGCGGCATACCGTACAATAAGTGATGATCACCGGCCGGCCGGCAATGGAGTCTACCACCTGATGATGGTATCCCAGAAACTGGATAGGATAGGCTTTGGCCTGATCCTGTTCAGCGATACCAATGACCAACCGCTGACCATCGACCAGGTTGCCGGTGGTATCGGCAAAGGTAAGGTGGGAGGGTTGAAGAAAAATGGACTCAGCATTCATCCGGAAATTGAACAGATACATGATAAACAGGGTTACGGCAGTAGCAATAACGAAGCCACTTTTTCGTAGCTGGAAAGCTTTTCGGGCGGAGATGACCAGCAAAATGGTGAGGATCATCCGGAAATACCAACGATTGTGATGCAGAAAATAAGCCAGATCCAGCGTGTCGGACTCCTGACTTCCGGGCATTGGCATTATCAGGTACACCCTGCTGACCTCTAAAATGATCAGCGATAAAAGACTGGAATAAAATACACCCGGCATATATGGTTGGATTGTAATTTTTCAGATCCTGACGAGGAAAGATAACTCTCTCAGCCTCAAGTAGCGAACCGCATGGATGACTGATCGGGTTCGCTTGATTAATTGGGATAATGGTCGGCCAACCTGCAGAAATGCACTTAAAATTGAAGTTTCTCAAAGAGGCTCCCGTGGAACCTGCAATTTCTGGTTGCAAAAGCGGTCTTCAAAATATTTACGATAAATTTGTCGTAAATAGGAATATCCGGTTATCTTTGGCCTGAAAAAATTGGGAGGGATGTTTTCCAAAGCTTGTGAATACGGCATTAAAGCGATGATTTATATCGCCACGCAGTCCATGAAGGATTCGAGGGTGAAGATCGGAGACATTGCCGAAAATGTCGGTTCACCCGAGGCCTTTACGGCAAAAATTCTGGGGGCCCTGGTGAAACATGATATTGTTCAATCGTTGACTGGTCCGAATGGTGGGTTCCAGATCGGCCTGAACCGGATGAAGGAAGTACGGGTAAGCGATATTGTTTTTGCCATCGATGGCGACTCGATCTATAATGGTTGCGGATTGGGATTGAGTGAGTGCCGGGCGACAGCACCCTGTCCGATGCATGACAAGTTTGTAAAGGTAAGAGCTCATTTAAAGAACATGCTGGAAACCACCTCGATTTATGACCTGGCGATCGGACTTAAGTCCGGTAAATCGGTACTGACACGATGACAAAAAATTTCCATTTATTTACGATAAAATTGTCTGAAATTGGTCGACGCATCCTTTTGCCGGCACTTTTTTTGGCATCCGGACCGGTAGCAGCACAGACGGCTGCCGGTTCAGGAAACTGGATGACCAGTCCGGGTATCATAGGGACCATAACCTTATTGATTGTGGTAGTCATGGTTGGGGTGCTGATCATCTCGGCCCGGTTTACATCCTATGTTGATCAGCTAAAAATAAATAACCGGATCAAACGGAAACTGGAATTCAGTGAGGAGCTTATTGGACTCGAAGATGCCGAAATTCAGACCATTCTGGAGAAGCGGAGACAGGCGCTGAACTACCGTTTACACGGGAATGAGCTGGGAAGCGAATCTTCTGCAGCGGATACCAGGGGTCTCGTCGCCAAAGTAACCTATGATCCGGAGAACCCGCTGGTAGACGAAAAGAAAAAGTCGCCCATCGGTTTTGAAACACCGGATCCACTCCGGAAAATCGTCATCTGGTATCTGGGTGCCTCGGCTTTCTGGCTGGTATTCGGAACGCTGGTTGGTCAGTATGTCGGGATGAAATTTGTCTGGCCGGAGATGGATACCCTGTCCTTCCTTTCCTTTGGCCGGTTGCGGCCGGTCCATACCAATACGGTGTTTTGGGGTTGGGCTTCCATGGCCATGATTGGTTTGGCATATTTTGTCGTTGCCAGGACCTCCAATACCCGGATTTACCGGTATTCCTGGGCCTGGATTAGCTGGGTACTTATTAATGTCTCGGTCTTACTCGGCGACCTTTTCCTGATGAGTGGGATCAATAATGGCGGGGGAGAATACCGCGAATTTATCTGGCCGGTCGCTTCATTGTTTGCAGCCGGACTGGTGATTACCTTCCTGAATTTTTACCGTACCGTTGCTCAGCGGAAGATCCGGGAAATTTATATTTCCAACTGGTACCTGCTTGGCGGTCTGATATGGACCATCATCCTGGTGACGATCGGTTACCTCCCCGATTATCAGGATGGTCTGGGAGAAACGGTCATCCAGGGTTATTATATGCACCAGGGAGTAGGTATGTGGTTTATGACTTTCACGTTAGGGCTGGTATATTACTACCTTCCATCATCCCTCAACCGGCCAATATATTCTTATTCCCTGGGGGTACTGGCTTTCTGGACCCAGATGCTGTTTTACACCCTGATTGGAACCCACCATTTTGTCTTTAGCCCACTTCCATGGTGGTTGCAGACGGTCGCGATTGTATTCAGTGCGGGAATGTTTATTCCTGTAATCGCCGGAACGACCAATTTTCTGATGACGATGCGGGGCAGTTGGAGTGAAATTTCCAAAAGTTATGTATTGCCATTTTTTCTGGTAGGCGTGGTCTTCTATTTTGTGGGCTCGACTCAGGGCAGCTTTCAGGCTTTCCGGTTTACCAATTACCTCTGGCATTTTACGGATTTCAACGTAGCCCATTCTCATATGACCATGTATGGCATCATTACTTTTCTCCTGTGGGGCAGCATTTACGCATTATTGCCAAAACTGACCGGCAGAGAACCACGGCAACTTTTGGTTGGGGTTCATTTCTGGTTGGCATTCGTGGGGTTGTTTGCCTACATGATTTCCATGATGGCCGGCGGAACTTTCAAGGGCCTGAGCTGGATAGCCGGTGAGCCCTTCATTGAATCAGTGGTTTTGATGCAACCTTACTGGGTCTGGCGTGCGGTTGGGGGTTCGCTGATGTTTCTTTCGCACATGATGTTTGCCTTCAATTTTTATCTGATGGTCAGAAAAGTCAATACTCCGCTCACCCGGAAGGAAAATCGTCACGTAACGTTACAAGTCCATGATCAATTTTCATAAAAATCACCAGCACCTGGTGCTGACAGCGGCCTTGGTTTTTGCAGGTCTAAGCCTTTTTATTGCAGTTTTACCGGCTTATGAGATCCAGAAAACCCAACCCTTGCCCTCGATGTTTGATCTGAATGACCGGGAAAAAAGAGGACTGGAGATCTATGTATCGGAAAACTGCATGGCCTGCCATACCCAGCAGGTTCGCAATATTGAAATGGACAAGATCTGGGGTGATCGACCATCCATTGCTTCAGACTATTATTTCACGAAAAAACGGATGGATACCTGGAGGCAGTCCCCCTCCCTTCTGGGTAGCGAACGAACCGGTCCCGACCTTACCAACATTGGTTTGCGCCAGCCTGGAATGGAATGGCATCTGTTGCATTTATACAATCCGCGGATTGTGGTGAAAGAATCGATTATGCCGGGTTTCCCCTGGCTGTTTGCCGAAAAATATACCAGCGATCTCACGGAAGAAGATGTAGTGGTACCCGTACCACCGGGTTTGGTAAAGGATCCGGATAAAAAGGTGGTGGCTACCTCCAAAGCCCTGGACCTGGTGGCTTATCTTCAGTCATTGATCCAACCAGAATTACCAGGTACTAAAGAGGTTGACTTTATTCCTTCACGCGATGGAAATGGAAAGGAGTCCGGCCAGAACACCAGGGTATCACCCGATGGAGAAAGTCTGTATTTGCAAACCTGTGCCGCTTGTCACCAGGCCAATGGTGAGGGTCTGCCCGGGGCTTTTCCACCCCTTGCAGGCAGTACCATTGTCAATGACGACAATTACGAAAAACTGATTAACATCATTCTGCTTGGATACGATGCCCGGACAGAATTTGGGGTGATGCCTGGTTTTCAGGATCAACTGACCGATGAAGAAATTGCGGCAATAGCCAATCACGAACGATCCAGTTGGGGCAACAGTGCTCCGGAGATTACCCCCGAAAATGTCAAAAGCATCAGGGAATTTATTAGTCAATTAACACAATAATTATCATGGAGAAAAAAGAAGTGTATGTCGAGTCTCTGATTACAGCGACTCCCCAGGAAGGCAGAGACCTCGCCATTAAATTGGCCAGAAAATCGATTGCAGCTATCCAGACGGATGCCGAGGTCCGCAAGGTATTGCGCCCTCATTATGCGTCCGATACAGCCCAGTTAATTGCCTCAGCCCAGGTGATTGCTATCGAATTTCAGACCATCGCGATGGCCAATAATTATTGGAGAACTGAGAAATAATACGATGATAAAAAGGGTTGGGAGTATTTTGGGCGTGATTTTTTTGGCGATTTTGATTCAGCCGGTTTTCGCCTGCGATGTTTGCCGGAAGAATCAACCCAAAATCCTGCAGGATATCACTCATGGTACCGGACCGGAGGGTAATTTCGATTATCTGATTATCTGGTCGGCAGTGCTGATCGTGACGGTCACGCTCGTGCTGAGTGTCCGATACCTGATTCGGCCGGGAGAAGATCAATCCTGTCACATAAAGAATATTGTTCTGGAAAAGATGTAGGGTATGAGTGAAGAAAACCGCATCATTAAACTGTTTCTGGACGAAGATCCCCGGCCTTTCGGAGAATTTACTCCACCGGTAAAATTTGTCTTTGATACGACAAAAATACCGGATGGCCGGCATCAGTTAAAGATCGTTGCCCGGTCAACCGATGGAGTAGAAGGGGTCCGGACTATACCGTTTGAAGTCCGAAACGGACCAGCCATCGCAGTGGTTGGGCTGCAGGACAACGAAATTATAAATGAACAGATACCGATCACCATAAATGCTTATGGCAGCGAACGAAAGGACGTTTTTGTCATTACCGGATCGGAAACACCCAAGGCGATTCCGGCCTGGGTTTGGGCTTTGCTGGTAATCTTTGTGGGCTTTACCTTTTTTTACCTGATCATGTACTGGACCCCGGAATTTTATAAATCATTTTTTTAATGGAATTACAACAGAAGAAAGATATTTTAACCCTGGATGACATCAGGCTGCTGGTGGATGAATTTTATGGGAAAATCAGGGCAGACGATTTGCTGAAAGATATATTCAACAACAGAATTCAGGATCGTTGGCCGGAACATCTCGAGAAAATGTACCGGTTCTGGCAGACCGTATTGCTGGATGAACACACCTACTTTGGAAGTCCGTTTGTCCCCCATGCCAATCTACCTGTTGACCTGGAGCATTTTGAACAGTGGCTGAAACTTTTCAATGAGACGGTAGACCGGTATTTTACCGGTGAAAAAGCCGAACGGGCCAAATGGCAGGGAGAACGTATGGCACACATGTTTCATTCAAAAATTCAGTATTACAAAAACAATAACGTAACCCCCCTTTTATAATGCATGTAAAGTATCCGCTGGCATTGGTAGTCACCTTTCTATGGATCGGTTTTGTTTGTGCCATTAGTTTTATGGAAGCCTGGCTGAAATTCCGGGCACCCGGTATTACCATGCCGCTGGGGCTGGGTATTGGCCGGCTTGTTTTTAATGCCCTGAATAAAGTGGAATGGGTTTTTGTCGTGGTGATTATCATGGTGATTTTCCTGAAGGGTGACAGTATTTTGAAAAGCACCAATTTGTTATTCCTCAGCTCCGTTGTTTTATTGCTTCTGCAAACCATTTGGCTCTTGCCCTTACTGGATGCCCGGGCATCTATGCACATAGAAGGGCAAAACCCTCCCCTCTCCAACCTGCATTTTTATTATGTAGGAATGGAACTGATCAAAATAATTTCCCTGGGTTTGTTTGGTTGGTTACTTTTTAAACCAGTATAACCATGATGTCCCTAATAAAATAAGATATCAATTAATGATTAAAATGAAGACTAAAATTTCAATGTCGGATCTTGACTGGGTTGAGAGTACTGTCAAAGGATTTTACAGCAAGGAGTTTCTGGACCACAACAGGAATACCCTGAAATTGGTGAGGATTGCACCGGCGTCTGCTTATCCGGAACACCGGCATCCGGATAAGACAGAGTTTGCCTACATACTGGAAGGGGAAGTACATGTTCAGATCCAGGATGAGTCGTATATCGGGAAATCCGGTGATTATTTTCTTTTTCCCCAAAATCAATTGCACTCGATCCGGAGCAATGGAGACAGAGATTGCCTCCTGTTGATAGGAGCCATCCCGGAAAAATAGGGAAGCCATTTATTTTTCTTTGTGTAGTTTTAAAAGCAATCTCCCGATCGTCTCCAGGTGATTGACTTCTTAATTTAGAAGACGATTCGCTCTTTGGATGATCTGATTTTCAAGGGGGGGGATAAAAATTGCAGATTATGAAAATACCAAGATCTTATGAAACCGTAACGGAAGCAGTGAATGATCTGCGCAAGCGGGGATATACCATTGATTTTATGGACTTGACAGACCGGGAATGTCTTATTTGTCATCAGCCGGTACCCCTTGAATTATCGCCAGATGAATTTGAAATCGATGAAATATACCGTTTTGAAGGTCTAACCGACCCAGGTGATGAAATGATTGTGTTTGCCATATCCTCATCAAAATATGAAATCAGGGGAATTGTGGTTAATGCTTTTGGGACCTATTCCGATACCATTGCACAAAAAATTACCGGGCGATTACAAATAAATCCGGAGTAAAAGGATGTGATGTTCTCCTCACTGGAAGTGGATTATTCTCCCCGAAGTATTTTTTCTTTTCTTAACTGAAATTCCTGCTGAGTTAGCTCTCCCCGTTCCAGTTGATCGCCTAACAATTCGATTTTCTCCAGTATTTCCGGATCAAACCGGTCGGTTGTCAGTAAATCTTTCTGAGGTTCCGGTAGTGCCTCTACCAGTTTATATCCATTGGCCCTGAAAGCCGGATATTCGGGTAGCGATCGCAGATAATAGAAATTGATATCCTTTTCGATCTTTTCAAAATCGCTGAAACCGTATTTAACGGCCAGGGCAAGATGGATAAAGGCATTTTCAGTATCTTTTAAAACAGAAAAGCAGGCAGCCAGGTGATAGTGAGCTTCTGCATATTCCTCATCGATGTCCAGCACCTGATCAAACCAGTCGATCGCCTGCTCAAACCGGCCCTTTTCATAAAGCCGCTTGCCGTTGTTGAAGGTGGTCTTCAGGGTGGAGGTTTTTGACGGCATCTTTTTATGGGAAGGCGCCGGAGCTTCCCGCGCATACGGAATGTCCTGGGCTGGTAGTCCCTGATTGTATTTACGGTTGAAGTCTTCCTTCGGCATCACAAAAAGCAATACGGCATCGATAAATGCGATGATCGCGATGATGGCGACGGCCGGGACGTCTCCCTGGGTTGTAATCATCATGGCGAAACCAAAGGCCAACAGATAAAGAACTCCTTTTGACCGTTGCCCCAGGTAAAACCGGTGGGCGCCAAATATACCCAGGATCAGGGCGAGCATTGCCGCTGTTTTCTGATCTTTTCGTCCGGCAGCCCCTATTGGAAATGCTGTCTCGTATTCTGGAAGGGACATCAGCTCGGTTTTTTCGGGAAGAACCAGGTTTTTGGCATTGATGGCATAAAGGCCGATACCTGCGGCAATATTGTGCAGCTTGAAAGTGCCCAGCCGGATGGCGGTCAGCCAAGGGTGATTTTTAATGTCGTCAAAGACTTTTTCGGTAATATAGACGGCTCCAGGCAGACATATCCGTTCCACCCGCGATGCTACATTGACCCCATCGCCAAAAGCGCCGGTATTGTCGTAGGTGATGTCGCCGGTATGGATTCCGATCCGGAGCGGAACGTACGGGTCACGTCGCAGCTCCACCTGGATGGCCACGGCGCATTCGACGGCAGCTACCGAGCTCTGGAATATACTTAGAGTACCGTCGCCGACATATTGCAGGATTTTCCCGTCAAAATCCCGGTGTTTGGCCTCCATAACCTGCCGCTGCCGGCTCAAAATCGTCTTGGCATAGACTTCGTCTTCCTGCATCATCGCCGAAAAACCGGATATGTCGGTAAACATGATGGCCGCCAGCTGTCGTTTTGATGGCATGATCTTATTTTCTCATATTAAAAGTACCATTCCGGCTCTATCTAAACAAGCCGGCATCAAAGAGAATATCCATGTTTCTCCATTATGACCGGAAGGTTCATTTGAATATCGATATGAACATAACCACCGACTTGGTCATTTCGTTTTATTAAATGATGTTGGCGCATTCGTTGAGCCAAATCGTACTGAAGATGCGTCGGCTGGTCATTTGGGTTGAAATTCATAAAACTCATAAGTGATTTCCCAGGTCTGCGTTTCTCCGGGATTAATGTTAAGGGCGATAAAGGGTTCCGGACAGGCGGTACTGTGACAAGCCCAGTAAGCCAGTCTTTGCAGCGGCCGGTCGGCGGTGATCCGGACACCAGCTCCCGACCTTTGGTTTTCGATTCTGATGTCGTAGCCGGGAGATGACCCTTCCGTATTGGTGACTCCGGCCGTATAGACCGATTCGCCCTTTTGCAGGTTGCGCAAGAAGGTGAGCGTATTTTCCCGGGTTGTGATCATCTCACCAAATCCTCTTCCCTCAGCTTGAACCGGCCGGGCAAATTTCGTCACGATGCCGGGGCCGGTAGGTTCCTGATCGATCACAAAGAAATTATGATTGTATACCGTGGTCTCAATAGGTTTGGTACCGGTGTTTCTGAGCGAGTGTTGGAGAACCAATTTCGGCTGATCTTTCACCAGTCTTACGGTCTTTCGATATTGGTATGATATACCGTTACCGTCCACCAGCGTATGCTTGAATTTCATCCTGTCCTTTTTATGCCGTACTTTCCAGGAACCGGGGTTTACGATACGGTAGGTCGTTGCAAAACGGTACGGATTGTCATCTGGTTTCTCGAGATAACCGACGCCGATCACCAGAAAGGATGCACCGGGTTTGGTCTGTTCAAATCCGATGGGAGCAAAAGCTTCTACCGGTCCGGTAATGGCCTCATGCACCAGGGGGTCATGAGTTTCAAGCCAGGGATCGAAATATTCATGCCCCCGGTAGCGGAGGCTGCCAATCACCCCCGACCAGTCAAAACGGGTGCTCCGGTAAAATCCCTTTTCTGCATCCGGCAGGTAAATTTTCACCTGAAGAGCCTGGTTAACAATTTCTTTAGATTGGTATTCGGATTGAGCAGCTGCGCGAAAAACAATCAGCATTCCCAACACGGAAAGTAAGTAGTGATATTTCGATTGCATAGGTGATTTTAAATTTGAAGCTGCTGATCCTGCAAGATAAAAAAGAAGCCTCTACAATCAAGAATGTTTGAGGGTCCGTCAAAACAAAACAATGATCAAAATGCCGTCCTTTTTCGACTTTGCACTGAATTTATGAATATAAACTTTTAATGTAAATTGGGGCCGGAACGTTGCATACTATCAACGGTCCGGATCGTTAGATACCCGATAATTTTTCAATGAGTATGAAGCGACGCCGATTCATCTGTATCCTCAGCTTACTTTTATTGGCTCTGTTACCATTCCAGGCTCGGGCTCAGCTGACAGCCGAATATACGGACGAAGGTGTGCTGATCCGGGAGCGTGATCATAAAGTCCTTTTCTATCAACAGAAAAACAAATCCCACCAGGGTAATTATCCCAGGGCCAACTACGTCCACCCGATCTACAGTCTTGGAGGGGAGGAACTGACCGAGGATTTTCCGGAAGACCATCTGCACCACCGCGGTGTTTTCTGGACCTGGCATCAGGTGATGATCGGCGATTCAGCCATCGGAGATGCCTGGTCCTGTAAAGACTTTGAATGGACAGTGCAATCCGTCACGGATCATCCGGAGCATGGAGGTGCCCTGGCGCTGAAGACCCGGACCCTTTGGCAATCTCCGCGTTGGACCGCTACGACCGGCCGGCGTGTACCAATGTTGTCCGAACAAGCCACCATTACCATTCATCCGGGAAACCGGAATTACCGGGTGGTCGATTTTGAGATTACTCTGTTGGCGCTGGTACCCGGTCTGAAAATCGGGGGTTCTGATGACGAGAAGGGATATGGTGGATTTTCGGTTCGGGTTAAACTGCCGGATGATGTAAAGTTTACGTCTGCCTCAGGGGCTGTCGAGCCCGTCAATGAAGCGATCCATGCCGGTAACTGGATGAAGTTGTCTGGAGCCATGGTTTCGGACCACCAGAAAACAGGTATACTCATAATATGCCATCCGGATAATCCCACCTATCCGGAACCCTGGATCCTCCGCCGGAAGAACAGTATGCAGAATCCGGTCTATCCCGGCCGTCATCCGGTCCCTGTTTCGGAAAAGAATCCAACTACCCTTCGTTACCGCCTGGTCATTATCGAAGGTGATTTGCCGCCGGAAGATCTTACAAGGTTGCAAGACCATTGGTGATCACCGCCAGGACCAGGTTATTTTCAGTGTATCTGAATTTGGCTACTGAAGAACCGCGGACCGTATTTAAAATCTTGCTTTTGGGCGGTGGTCTGGTACCAAATAGGTAACTTTAAACGCATCAGATCGATCAGTTATGAAAAATTTTATCCGCCTTCTGGTGACTGTGTTGGTTTTCATGATATGGACAACAGCCCAATCTCAGCAGTCACCAGCCCCCTGTACGAGTTGCGAAGAATTGCAAAAGGTAGAGCTTCCCGATGTGTTTAATCTACAGTCTGATACGGTCAATGAGGGTTCGGTCTATTGTAAGCTGACCGGTACCATTAGCCGGGAAATCAATTTTGAATTGCTCCTCCCTCACCAGTGGAATGAACGGTTTGTCATGGGTGGGGGTGGAGGATTTGTCGGCAGCATCCAGAATGTCGCCCGGGGTAAGGTACACGAAGGCTATGCCACCGTAGGTACCGATACCGGCCACAAAGGTCCGGGTATAAAAGCTGATTGGGCATATAATAATA
Source organism: uncultured Saprospiraceae bacterium (assembly GCA_964428345.1). Classification (GTDB taxonomy): domain Bacteria; phylum Bacteroidota; class Bacteroidia; order Chitinophagales; family Saprospiraceae; genus JABDMH01. Next base: position 117,955 of record CAYRYD010000009.1, read on the forward strand.
TGGAGCGCCAGCTCAATTATGGTTACCTGGCCGTGCATCGCACCGCTGAAGTCGCCAAAACCCTGATTCGCCTTTACTATTGTAAAGATCCGGAGTACAGTTATTTCATTGGTTGTTCCCGGGGAGGGGGGCAGGCCATGCACGAAGCGCAGCGCTATCCCGATGATTTTGACGGGATTGTCGCGGCCGCTCCGGTGATCAGCTTCACGGCAACAGGAGCGGAATTCATTCAAAACATTCAGGCCCTGTATCCGGATCCGCAGCAGTTGAATAAAGCAGTGATTTCTGATGATCATCTTGCACTCCTGCAGGAGGCGGTCCTCGATCAATGTGACAGGCTGGACGGTGTCTCTGACCGGATCATCAATGATCCACGCGACTGCCGTTTTGATTATACCAGATTGCCCCGATGTACATCGGAAACCGATAGCAGTCCCTGCTTTTCCCCGGAACAGATTCGGGCCATTCAAACGATCTATGCGGGAGCCTCTGATGGCAGACTCCAGATCTACCCGGGATTTCCGGTAGGATGTGAGAATGAACCCGGTGCCTGGAAAAACTGGATTGTTGGGCCGGAACCAGGAATCCAGCAATACGGATTTCCATCCCTGCATTTTGCCTTTGGGACCGAATTGTTCAAATACCTCATCTTGAACGACCCGGACTGGAACTATGCTGATTACGATTTTACCAACTTTGAGCGAGATACCCGTTATGCTGCCGCATATCTGGATGCCACTTCGTTGGATTATACCGGTTTTCGGGACAGGGGAGGGAAGATCATCTTCACCCATGGTTGGAATGATCCGGCATTGTCGGCCTTCACGACCATCCAGCATTATGAATCGGTCCGGAGAAAGCTTGGTAAGCTGGACGATTTTATGCGGTTGTTCCTGCTACCCGGTGTACTGCATTGCGGAGGGGGACCCGGCCCCGGGCATGCCGATTGGCTGGAAATCGTCCGTGATTGGGTCGAAAATGGCAATGCTCCCCATAAGGTGGTGGTTACCAAATCGAAAGATGGAGAGGTCATCATGTCCCGGCCGGTTTTTCCGTACCCGTCAACCACCCGGTACCTTGGCGGTGATCCGGATCAGGAGAGCAGTTTTGAGGAAAGTAAATAGTAGTCTAGCAGCCAATCTGCCTGCCTGGAGAGATTTGCCGTGTCCACCTGACGGCTTTTAGAATTAATTACCTTGTGATGGAATGAAATCGAACCAGCAAAAGGCCATTAACACCATTTACCTCAGCATCGGTGGAAATTTTCTGCTGGCGCTCGGTAAGGGGGTTACCGGGTTTTTTGGTAATTCCTATGCCCTGATTGCCGACGCGATTGAATCGACGACCGATGTCTTTTCTTCCATCCTGGTACTGATTGGCTTGAAATACGCGGCTCGTCCGCCTGATGCCAATCATCCTTATGGACATGGAAAAGCGGAACCGTTGATTACCTTTGCCGTAGTCGGGTTTCTGGTGATCTCGGCAACTGTGATTGCATACGACAGCATCCGGAACATCTCGACACCGCACCCGGGTCCGGAAAAATATACCCTGGTGGTCCTGGTCGCAATCGTGATCATCAAAGAACTTTTTTACCGCTATGTTGCCCGCCGGGGAGAACAAACCGGGAGTACCTCATTAAAGGCCGATGCCTGGCACCACCGCAGCGATGCGATCACCTCACTGTTGGCATTTGTTGGCATTTCGATTGCCGTCGCCATGGGTGAAGGTTTTGAATCGGCGGATGACTGGGCGGCATTACTCGCTTCCGGATTTATTATCTACAATGCCTACCTGATATTCCGGCCGGCTCTGAGTGAAATTATGGATGAACATCTTTATGACGATCTGGTCGGGGAGATCCGGACATTGGCAAAACAGGTCGAAGGTGTCGTGGATACCGAGAAATGTCTGGTGCGAAAAGCCGGTATCTCCTTCCACATCGATCTTCATCTGGTGGTCAAAGGTGATCTGTCGGTGCGCCAGGGGCACGCTATTGCTCACGACCTGAAAAATCTGATCCAGAAGGAAATACCGGATGTTTCCAATGTGCTGATTCACGTCGAACCGGATGAATGAAATACCAATGTTTTTCGATCCGTTATTTAGTGTTAAAGACTTTCAGCTTGTTTTTCGTGCCAGAAGGATCAATCTTGGTGAATTATTCACTGAATATTCACCCAGGTCATAATCTCCATAGATTTCCTCAATTTTTAATTGATGTCGCGAAACCATTCTTTCAAAATCCCCGACACTGAATTTCGATACTTTTTCCACAAAGACCTCCGGCAATGAATGCTTGTAGTCAACGGTTATTTTTTTATAGAAATGTCTTGCGTCGGTCCAGCGTTCGATCCGGTATTGAATTCCGTCAATTTCCCGGTTTTCGAAAGAAATTAAATTTTTCTCCGAATATAGACTGTTGATATAATCCATAACCAACAGACCATTGGATTTCAATGCTTTCGATATGTTACCGATAATGGTGTCGTTTTCCATTTCATTTTCGAAATAACCAAAACTGGTAAAGAAATTGAAAATGTAATGAAAGCAGTTTTCTCCAAAAGGCAATCTCATGTCCTGGATATTAAATTGGAGATTGGTTCTCTGGTATTTTCTGGCCTGTCTGATACTGGCTGGTGAAAGATCCAGGCCGGTTACCCGGAATCCTCTGGAGGCCAACTGCCGGCTATGCCGTCCGGTTCCACAGCCAAGATCGAGCATCCTGCTGCCCGGTGTGGGTTTCAATGCGGTGATCAGCCTGTCTACAAATCGGGAGGCTTCTTCTTCATCGCGTCCCGAATACAGTTTGTGGTAAAAGGATGAATTAAACCAATACCGATACCAGTCTTTGCTGGTTGCAGCTGTTTTTTCCATAGGGCGAATTTTTTATTGGTTCAATTAATGGGATTCGGCCATTGGTGAGGGCATGGATTTCCTTAACGGATGCCGGACGATTTTTTCCTGATCAAACTGAAAAAAACAAGACGGATCACGCAGGTAAGCAGCTAGCCAGATAAGGCTTAGAATCATCGCTGGCTGATAAAAGATCATCCCCTGGGTTAATTCCACGGCCATCGCTCCACCATAGTAACCGGTTAGTAGTAACAGGCCGATTCTATGGGAAGGATGCCAGTGAAAGAGTATCAGAAATATGCATTCTGCGGGACCTAAAAATTTCATGTAGGGTAATAGATTCATTTTTTCAAATAAATCTGCTACCGGAGCAGCTCCCGTCAGTTTCATGATGGCACCGGAAACGATGATTAAAGTGATCAGTGCAGAAGGCACTCCCTTCAGAATAATTTTTGTTTTACTTTTCATGACTTTTTTGAAAGCAAAACTACCGGCAGCAGAGGGACCCGGTCATTGACCTAAATCAAGAAAAGAAAACCCGGTTAATTTTTTTTTCGCAGAGCTTTGCTGCGAACCCGGCTGAGGGTTTCCGGGGTGATACCCAGATAGGAGGCCAGCATATATTGGGGGACTCGCTGCGACAAGGAAGGGTATGTTTTCAGAAAATCCTGATAACGTTCTTCAGCAGATGCTGATAGCGACTGCACAATTCTGATCTCCTTGGCAGCACTGCGTTTTTGGATACCCGATTGGAACGAGTCTTTGTAAGCCGGCACACGTTCCAGCATGGTTAAATGTCCGTTGCGGTCCAGGAGCAGTACTTCCGAATCTTCAATGGCATCTATGAAGAGGGAAGATGGGCCCGGTGCACCGGCCCCACCCTTATCGCTGATCCACCACTCTTCCGGAGCAAATTGAACGATGTGCTCTTTGCCTTTCGGATCGATCACGTAGCTGCGTAAAAGTCCTTTGCAGACGAAAGCACCATACCGTGGTATGTCTCCGCCTTTTTGCAAAAAGTCGCCTTTTCGCATCTGCCTGGGCCTGAAAATCGACCGGATCAGATCGACATCATCTGATGAAAGTGGAAATTGTCGGCTAAAGTAGGTCTCCAGAATCTCGTGCATGGTTATCTACAGGGCATTACCGGGATATAAATTTCGGGTTTTCCCGAAAAAAGACTCCCAGTTTTTCATAAGGAAAAACAGAAAGCTTTTTGGAAGTCTCTTTTACTAAGGATTAACTATGGCACTGTGGATGAGGGTCAGTTCGCCTTCGCTGACCACTGGTGCGCCTGGAACCCCCATGACACCGCTTTCCGGATTGGAATCCCGGATGGTCATACCATCCAACATGATCCCTTGCTGACCTGGCAGTATCTTTAAAACTATATAGCTGTTGTCGGCAGCAAGGTTTAGATTACCAATATCTCCCGACATTATACTTAACTGGATTTCGGGGTCGCGATTTTCGAAAGTTCCGCCCCCGGCCGGAAATCCTCCAAACAGCAGGGTGCTGTCAGGAACATAAAATGATGCAGCCTGATCGGTACTTTCCGTAGGATAATAGATCCCTGCAGCGATCAGAATGCTGTCGGCTTCCCGGCATCCCGCCATGGCCAGTGCCGGAACCAGGTCATTCATGGCATTCGGCCAGTCAAGACCCCCTCCACTGCCGGTTGCACTCTGGTCGACATAAATTTTCGAACCCGCGAAGGGCATCACTTCCACACAATGGATCAGACTGTCGATGGTCGAGCCGTTGGTAGTCAGATAGCCTGCGAGCGTGATGCCGGAGATATGTTCGATGCTGATATCATCTACAAACCAGCCGTTTAGACCGGAGCCCCCCACACCACCGTCGCATACAAAACGAAACCGGAGGCCCAGTGAGGCTGCTTCGGGCAGACAGAGTTCGATAGCGCTTTCGATAAAATCCGAAGTACCAAATTGGGTATTGCTGAAACCGGTGAAAGCCGGTCTTCCGGAAATACGACTGTCCGTATTCACCGTGGTAATGCTTTTTGGATACCCGTTTTGGGTGAAGTAAGGTCCTGAATCTCTCCATGTCATACCACCGTCGATGGAATATTCCACCACCCCTCCATCATAGGTGTCTTCGGTCTGGTACCGGTGATGGAAATGGATCCGGATGATGTCCTCCGTTGCAATGGGTTCATTCAACGTCAGTGCAAAATCAGCTGTGGAGTTATAATCCTGAGCGTACCAGGCATTGGAGGCGCTGTGGTAGGTGGATCCCGATTTTGTCCAGGCCTTGGTTCCGGAACCATGCAGTTTTATCGAAGTGTATTGATCCGGACCTTCTGCATTGTCGGTGCTCAATACCATCGTTTGACCGCTGACGCAAGGTTGGATCACGCCCGAGAAAGCAAACTTGCTGGTATCACCGGTCGAAAGGACGGGTATTGCAAATACGAGGCTGTCGCCGGTCAGCTCTCCCTCCTCTGATTCAATGTGCGTCAGACCTGCCGGGATGACTTCCCTGAAGTCTAATTCCGATTCCTGATCACATTGGCAGATGGCCCGAATGTTAAAATCCGTCCGGGTACCTTCCGAGGCGATATCGGGTGTGTTCGAAACAATGATTCTGACTCCCGGTGGAACATTAAAAGCCTCTATGCCATCGGTATGATCATATGGATCATTCTGTTGGGCGCTCCGTCCCAGTCCGCGTTTGGCAAAGGCCTCCCAGATGGCGCATCGATGACTACCGTCATACAAGAGTTCATCAGCCAGCAGGATGGCGTCTCTTCCGTCCACAAAACCGGGATTGCAGGGTTGTAGTTTCAGACCTTCCATGACCAGTCGGAGGGCGATGTTGTTTCCTCCGCTACCATGATAGATGTCCGGGTCGGCCCCTTCCATTTCCATGATTTTCCAGGTCATCTCCCACAGCATGGTGGCCCAGACCGAGCCTACAAAGTGTGGACTGACCTGACCATCAATCACAGCATCCTTAACATCATCATAGGTAAATGGGTTGATTTCCAACGATGTGCTATAAGGATAGGTGCGTATGCCGGTACCATCGGTGGCTGAACCGAGGACATAGGTGCCGATACCCCGGGAATCTTCCGGCTGGGCAGTCGTCCAGTCGGTGGTGAGCATCAACCCAAAATAGTCACTCCACCCTTCACCCATTTGTTCTGCATTGTCGAGACAACCGACATTGGAGGGGCCTCCGGTGAGCCGGATGGAAATGCCATGGCCGTATTCATGGGTAATGATGCCATTGTCAAAATCACCATCGGGGGTGAAGGTCGGAACAGCAGCCAGGGTGATATTGACAGTGCCGTTGAGCAGGGCCTCTTTGAGTACGGCACCATCTGACAACCGGATCATGAAGGCGGGGATTACAATGGATTGATCCGGTCCACCGCCCATGGTCACAGGATCACCAGGCAAATTATTGACTACCAGGGCCGCCACCGCTCCCAGATCCTGAACATTCATGACCTTTTCGGTAAAATCGCACGTACCCCGGTCGATCAGGGCGATTTTACCAGTCAGACTGGCTCCATTGCTGACCGGATTGGCCGAACAAGCAAGGTGGGTTCCGCTGTTTTGATCCTGCACCAGGACCAGATCGGCAGTAACGGGCCCTACGTCCACTATTTTATTGTTGGAGCTGAACTCGGATTCCACGACAAAAAAATGGACCGAGTCCAGCGAAGGTGGTTCATTGATGTTGATTGGACTACTTAATGGCACCGCCGACCAGAGAAACATCTGCATCTGGGGAGGCAGACCATCGGAAGGTGTAAAAAAATTGGCATTACTGGTGCCGCCTCCATCCTGGGCTTCAGCCCGTACCCAATCATTACCCAGGCCACCCCGCATCAGGTTATTGGCCTGAAAATTTCCGGCGGCCTCATCAAATCCGTATTGGTACATCACATCATGGATGAGATTATTCCAGAAGAATAAATTGGTAATGGCAGCCGATTCATTGTCTGTAACACTGGCCAGCGGGTCGAACGTGAAATCAAAAGTGAGGGTGAGACTGGCCGGACTGAATCCCGGAACATTGTTACCATCCCGGTCTTCATAGGCATACACATTGTTTCCCCGGGTAATCGTGTAGGAAGTCGAGCCGTTGTCATGCCAGCCCAGGGTGGTTGCCGGATTGCCTGGTCCTGCCAGATCCCAGGGGCTCAGCACCAAAGCCCGGTTGCCATGAGCGGGAGATTCGACCGGCATGGGGAATACCCGGTAACTCGAGTCGGACATCAACGCCTCCGAAACGGATTCCGTCCGCCGGTATCGATGATCACCAGGCTCCGGGGGTTCAAAATGGCAATGGATAATCTGGTTTTCCTTTTTTAAGACAGTACCCTGATGGGCATCGACAAAAATGTGCCAGTAGTTGTCCTGGTCGATTTCATGTACTGCCACCTGCCAGACCAGCTTCAGTCTTTTCCCTTCCGACGAAAGCCAGAGCAGGTCAACCCGGATATCTTCGCGGGAAAGTCCGGCCGGATTAAACGTCTGATGGATCAGCTGACCCAGCCGGTTGGGCACCGCCGATTTCCGGGATAATGCCAATACCTTTTTACCCAGATGCCCGGCGGCTGCCTGGACACTTCCTATGGCATCGATGGAAGGTTGATGCGAAGGTGTACCCTGATCAATGTGAGGATGAAAGCGGTTGTTGACATTGATAATTTCCCCGTTGCGAAGATGGATACTGATCAGGGCGTTGTAGACATCAATACCCAGGTGTTGTTGTTGTACATAAATATGGGTGATACCGCTGGGCTGCGAGGTATGCTGGTCTTTGATGGTGAATTCCCGAATATCGCCTGGCGATAGTCCAAGTGATTGGTGACGGGTCTCCAGGGTTTGCCGGACAAAAGTTGAGTCATACTGGGCATCAAGGGTTCCCGGGAACAGAGCGAATAAAATTGGTAGGAGCACCAACGCACAGGCCGGCAGAGATTTGGGCAGAATGTTCATATAAGGCACTAAATTAATATTTCGGATAAGAGGTAACCCAGAAACATCGTATCTTAATTACGGGAAAATTTCGTGCCTTTTTTACCCTTGCCCTGGTACTATTTGTATTCCGGATTTATTTTAAATGATTTTCCTTTGAAAAATATCCTGATCTACGGTTTGATTTTCTGTTCGTGGTTACCTGGCAGTACCCATGATCAATCCGCCATCAATTATTTTGCTTTGACCGAAGAAGCGGTGGAATCTCTCAATAGGGGAATTTCCTTTTTCCGGTCACTGGCGATCGAGGGTGGGTATGTTTATCATTATACCCTGGATTTAAAAGAAAAATGGGGAGAAGGTAAAACCGATGATTTTACCATCGAGGTACAACCTCCGGGTACTCCCGCCGTTGGGAGCAGTTTTTTGAGGGCTTACCAGGTCACCGGGAATCCCGGTTTTCTGGAAGCCGCCAGAGAAGCCGGAAACGCGCTGATCAAAGGTCAGAATGCCTATGGTGGCTGGTCACATAAGATCTATTTTAACCGGCCAAATGAGCCACGGGTGAGCTTTGATGACAACCAGACCCAGAGTGCCATCAGTTTTCTGATCATGCTGGATCAGTATATCGATCAGCAGGATTTGACCGGTGCGATCGAGCGGGCAATGGACATGATGCTCAAGACTCAGCTGGCAAGCGGAGCCTGGCCTCACCAGTACCCTCCTCAGGGCAATTATCACGATTACGCCACCTTCAACGACCGGGGTATCAATGATTGTGTCCGGGTTATGCTGGAAGCCGTTAAGCATTATGATCGCGATGAATACAGACAAAGCCTGGACCGGGTCGGACGCTTTATCCTGATCTCCCAGCTCCCACCCCCGCAGCCGGGATGGGCCCAGCAGTACAATGAATATCTTCAGCCAGCCTGGGCCCGATCCTTCGAACCGCCTTCGGTTTGCCCGCTGGTCACTGTTCATAATCTCAACACCCTCATGGATTTATATCTGTTCAATAAAGACCGGAAATATCTGGAACCGATTCCGGATGCAATCCGGTGGTTAAAGGATTCAAGGCTACCCAATGGGAAATGGGGTCGATTCCTCGAACTCGGGACCAATAAGCCCCTGTATTATGATCGTGACCGGATCCGGAAGTCATCCCTCGATGAACTGTCACTGGAAAGAAAAACCGGTTACGCTTACGAAGTGGATCTGACATCCGCCTTAACCCTGGCGGAAAACCGTTTTAACAGCCTTGACCGGGAGAGTGACGATGCTATGCCGGGCATTTCCGAACCGGAAGACCGGTTGAAGGAATTGACGATCGAGGTAAAAGCGATCATTGAAAGCCAGGACGACCAGGGTCGTTGGATTGTCAGGAATGATCGTTTCCGGAAAGAAGTGAGTGGTGAACGGTGGAATGGAGAATACCGGATCGAAGACCGGATTTCCAGTGCTCTATTCAACCAGCATATTGCCAAACTCTGTGAATTTTTGGAATTGTCCGCTCAGGGTAGGTAATGGTCAATGCCAGATCGTCGCGGTCGTCAAATAACGGGTGCAGGCTCAAAGTTATCAAGACAAATCTTTACTGAATCACTGATTTATTTAGTATCATGTGTCCGACTTAAGAGATCAGATTCAATCATCGTACTATGAAGAATTCCGGATTGTTTTCCCAGGCACCCCTGCGCCAGATGGTTTACCTTTTCGCTCTGCTGGCTCTGGCAACTGCCTGCAGAACTGCGGAACAACCGGCGAAAAAATGGTACAAGGGCAACCTGCATACGCATTCATTCTGGAGTGACGGAGATGATTTCCCCGAAATGATCATGGAATGGTATAAAACCAGAGGCTATCATTTTGTAGCGTTGTCGGATCACAACATCCTGGCGCAGGGAGAGAAATGGGTCAATATGGCCGCAGATACCATGTATCGCAATGCTTTCAACCGTTATCTGCAAAAGTATGGCGAAGACTGGATCGACTATAAGGAAGATTCCGGACGATTAAGTATTAAACTTAAGACTTTTGAAGAGTACCGCCCGCTGTTTGAAGAAAAAGAAAAATTCCTCGTCATCCAGTCGCAGGAGATTACGGACCGTTTCGAAAATAAACATCTGCACATGAACGCCACCAATATTGAGGAGCTGATTAAGCCTCAGGGTGGTTCCAGTGTGGTCGAGGTTCTACAGAACAACATTGATGCGGTGCGTCGCCGGCGAGAAGAAACCGGACAGCCCAGCATTGTCCATATCAATCACCCGAATTTTCACTATTCCATTTCGCTGGAAGATATGATCGCGCTGGAGGGAGAGCGGTTTTTTGAGGTGTTTAACGGACATCACCAGGTACATAATCAGGGAGACTCTGCTCATATCGGTACGGAAGACATGTGGGATCAGGTCAATCTGGCTTACCTGCAAAAAGGTAAACCACTGATATTCGGCCTGGCAACGGACGATAGTCATAATTATCACCGGTCCGGAAGGCAATGGAGCAATGCCGGCCGGGGCTGGATTATGGTACAGGCAGATTCCTTATCACCGGAAGCCCTGATCGAAGCGATGGAGGCCGGAGATTTTTACGCCTCGACCGGTGTGACATTGTCACGGCTGGAACACACCGGGAATAGAGTCGAGGTTGAAGTTGAGGCACTTCCGGACACCCGATATCAGATCAGTTTTATTGGTTACCTCAAGGGTGAAAACGGGGTTAAGATCCTAAAGGAGGTCACTGGTACCCGGGCGGATTTTAAGATGAATAGTGATTTGCTGTACGTACGGGTCAAAGTGGTCTCAGACCGGCTCCATCCAAATCCGGTGGAACAATTGGATTATGAAATGGCCTGGACTCAGCCTTTTCAGTATGCAACCAACTAACCGGTGCTATTCAAATTCATCATCTGACCTGTTCTATCCCGATTACTGGTGGATGGTCTCCAATCCTTTTTCGTTTTGTTTTGCCAGGGTCCAGTCATCCGTGTGGATGGTTTGTAACCAAACCGGTCCTGATTTTCGAAAAACCTGAATATGCAGCCCAAACAGTTCTTCAAAGGCCTGTTCGAGTTGCTGCACGGTCATGTCGTGGGTAATTTCAATCATCCCTTCGGTATGTCGTTGGCGGATGTTGGCCAGTTTATTGTCATTGATGTATTCCATACCCTTTTCTGACCCCTCATGGTCATCATGTCTCACCTGATAAAATACGATTTTCAATCCAGGGAACAATTGATGGAATTCGCCCTGAATGTCTTTGATACTTTTTGAATCCTGAATGATCATAACTGTGCTAAGTTTAAATTATGTGGTGATTTTTAAGGTGTCATTTCCAAATATCCATCTTTAACAAGGACTTAATTCTGAGGAAAATCAAGTCCTGCGTTGATTTTCATCTCGCTCCTGAAAGCGGATCTGGCTCTCAAGGAGACAAAGATGAAAAAAAAAGTTGTATCAAAGACCTGGCCTTTTTCAGGGATGAAACCGAACCAAAGGGTTGATAAAAGTGACATTACGTCAACCCAGGGAATTCCCGGCGGGCTTCAGATGGTTAAGACCGGAGCTATCGAATGAATCGTTATATTTATCAGGTGTGAATCCTAAATAGGAAGAAAATCGGTTTACTGAGCGAAAACCAGGATTGGTGGATTCACTGGAGATCAATGCCATTTGAGGCCGGATGAATGGCTTTCCGGTATACAGGTTATCTATGATGGACAGGAGGGGCACTGGTTGACTAAGATCATAGAAGTACCTAACAGTTCTCAGCCTTTTTGCGGGAGCAAGCCGTTTAATTTATGATCTAAATTTACAGTGATGATGATTTCAAGGATGTTGTATTTGGTGCTGTTGATGCTGATATTTTTGGATTCTTTGCCGGCACAGCCGGTTTTCGACGCAGAGATTGATCAAATTGCGCGAAAATATGCCAGAAAAGCCCGGAACCGTGGTCTGGTCATCGGCATAATCAGCGGTGAGGACATGGGAATCAAAGGTTATGGGCATCTGAGTGCTACCCAGGACTTTGCACCAGACGAACATACGATATTTGAGATTGGTTCGGTTACCGGAGTTTTAACCACCACCCTGATGATGCTGGAGACTCAAAAAGGTTCGTTTCGTCTGGACAACCCCATCAATGACTATCTCCCTTCCGATATCTCCATGCCGGCTTTTCAGCCGTTTGTATGCCATATTGACGACCGGCAAAGATTGACGGCGAACGGGCATGAACAGATACGGATGATCTGTGAGCCGGATCCGATGCAGTTGCCGGTGAGTGTTTCATTTTGTGATCTGGCTTCCCATACATCGGGACTTCCCAATACCCCGAAGGGGTTGTATTCGTGGAATCCCCTCAGATGGACGGGTATGAAAACCAAAGATCCCTACTACAATTTTACCCGGGAACAACTATACGATAACCTTTACCGGTATGTATTGACGGTACCACCGGGATCCTTTTTCCAATATTCAGACGCAGGACTGGCGTTGCTGGGTAACATCATCGCTGATTACAATAAAGTATCGTACCGTGACTTGTTGAAAGACAGGATTCTTGACCCGTTGCAGATGTATGATACCGATATCGAAATTACCCCCGGCGAATCGACCCGGTTTGCCACCGGACATAACCGGAGGGGGAAAGTGACCGAGCACTGGCATTTTGATGCATTGGCTCCCGCAGCCGGACTGCGCTCAACGGTCGGTGATCTGCTGCGATTCCTGCATGCCAATCTGGAGGTCGGAGAAGACGATTTGAGCCAGGCTTTTGCACAGGTACAGCAACCCCGGATCGATGTGCCCAAACATAAGACCGGAAGAGAAACCATGGGCGGTTACGGATGGTTTGTAAGTATTTTATCGGAAGAAACCAATCTGCCAGTCACCTGGATCAATGGAGGCACGGGAGGTTTCCGGTCTTTTATCGCATTTAACCGGGACCGCAACATCGCAATAGTGATTTTATCCAACAGCGCCAATGCCGTGGATAAAATGGGATTTCGCATTCTGGATCATCTGGTCAAAACCAGTGCGCATAAATTTGTTTACTATGAACCCAACCCTGTCAATTTGGGTAGGTGAGGCAAAAATCTAACCTGAAATCAGCAGGCATCATGAGAGAAAATATGTCGAAGACAATCATCATTTATGGAAAGAAAAATTCCATTACCGCCAGTCTAAAATACAATCTTGAGAAAGAAATCATCAGGAAGGGATTGAAATTGAATTTGTTGGAGATAAACGATCCGGCGATTTTTGTGCAGGAGGGAATTACCCAGGTACCCAGCGTACGGATAAATAGCCTGTTATTGATTTTTTCAGAAGATGATGAAATAAACAATTTTGTCAAAAAAGTAATCAAAGAAGCCATGAACAAATCGAGTAATTTAATCAATCAGGTATTGGTGCCGGTGGATTTTTCCGATTATTCCCGCAATTCCTTTTATCAGGGTTATAAAATTGCCCGTAAACTAAATGCCGGTCTGGCAGTGGTACACGTGTATGCTCCGGTGGTCGTGCCGGCAGAAGGAGTACTTTATATTGATCCCGAACTGCAAAAGGATGTCGAGGCTCGTTTTAATCATTTTACCGATGAGTTGGAAAAGTCCCTTACCGAAACTGACCGTAATTCCATCCGCATTGATCGCATTTTCCGCACCGGTATGGTCACCAGCGAATTGCAGGATGTAGTGAAAGATAACCCCGGATCCATGTTGGTAATGAGTACTTCCGGTACCGGACAAAAAATCAAGGAAATTCTTGGATCGGTCTCGCTTTGGGTGGTCAAAAATGCTCCATGTCCGATTCTCCTGATTCCCCCGGATATCCACGACGTAAGCTTCAGAAAGATTCTGTTTGCCAGCGATCATTTTGGTATCTATGATGATGCCATTGCTGCAATACGTTATTACAGTGCCAGTCCGGATGCTGAAATTGATGTGGTCCACGTTTTTGAAGAAGGGAGCGAGTTTATGCAGAAAGATGCTGAATTGAAGCACGCCGGGAAGGACCGGTCCGTTACAGAAGTGATTCTTTTTGACGATGATTTTCCCGGGAGTATCCAAAAATATCTAAACAGACATGAAATTGATTTACTGGTGATGGAACGGAAGGACCGGGGATTCTGGAAAGAATTGTTTCATAGCAGCATGACCCGAAAAATGGCAGTTTACAGTGAAGTGCCGATGTTGGTGCTGCATGAAGAGCAAATAAAGTTATTTCGTTAGACCGGTACGCGAAAGGATGGATGGGGAAAGCCAAAATCGTTAAGAACCCAATGAACAAATAGATCACTATGAAAATATTTTGTCCGATTGATTTTTCGGAGGCATCATTGAATGCCCTGGAATATGCAGTTAAATTTGGAGAATCTGCTAATGCTTCTCTGGTTGAAATTTCACATTGTTTCACCGATGAGACGGATCTGCGACACCGTTTGGAAGCCGATCAGGATGCAGAAGGTGCCATCAAGGCACGGTTACACGAACTGGAAGAAGCCTATGCCGGCAGTAAGGTCAAATTGGGATCCAGTCTGTTTAAGGGCCATCCTTTGGATGTCATACCGGCTTATATCCGGCAGATGAAACATGATTTTATCGTAGTCGGTACCAAAGGTTTGACGGCAGTACGTGATCTGACGGTCGGTAGTTTTACCGAAGATCTGATTTTCAACATGGATACGCCCATCATGGTGATTCCAAAAGGATATGAATTTCGATCGATTTCCGATATGGTATTGGCAATTGACGATCAGCTTTTTGACGATACCAAAGTATTGAAGCCATTGGTTGAACTTACAAAAACCTGCCTGACAACCTTGCATATCGTCCATGTTCGAAAACCGGAAGAACCTCCGATCGATTATCTGCACAATCTAGACCAGTTTCTGGATCACTCGGAGTATGTTTTTCATTCCATTCCGATTCTGGATAATATCTCAGATACCCTGAATCAGTTTTGCACCGAACATTCCGTCGATCTGCTTTGCATGGTGCATCGTGACCGGGGGTGGATGATCAATATTTTCCATCGGAGCAAGGTCAAGGAAAAACTCTTTCACCTGCAGATCCCTTTACTGGTATTGCAGGCCTGACCATCGGAGACCGGTATCCTTTCACGACCTGGTTGCTGTCGTTTGTTTTTTGTAAAACCGCTACACACCATAAATGGAGGTTTCCTTCTTCCTTCACGACAAGGAGATGGTTTGGCTGTGTTGTGACTAAAATATAGATTATCAATAACTTATGGGCACCTCTAAATACCTCTGAAATTAGGCAAATTTAAAAAGAACCAAGCGAGAT